>CAJUSI010000025.1 GCA_910589035.1 uncultured Acetatifactor sp.
AAAAGACGGGAAACGGACACAGCAAATCGACATCCACTATTCCTATGTCGGGATTGTGGACATCCCCACGGACGAGGACATGCGGGAAATGGAACAGGAATATATGCAGCATACCAAACGTCAAACCGCCTAAATATAAGACGTGGCAGGAGAAAATCTATGCTCCTGCCGATACATATCTATTTTTATCCCTATCTGGTTTAACCCATAAGACAATAATCTACTTTTTACAACAGAATTTTCCTTCAAGTCACAATCCCCTTTCAAAAGATGGTTCGATTTTCTTTGTGAAGCTATTCAAGGTAAAAAAGGTACTCTAAAAAGCTTGACACAAATGAACATTCAAGTTTATATGGCAGGTAACTTCGGTTATCTGCCTTTGCTATGAGCACAGTGCAAAACGCACAAATCCCCTATTCTCGGTTATACTCGGTTTTTTCCAGACACTTTTGGTATATCATTTCAATATACTCATGTTCCGCATCGCCACAGGATTAAGCTGTGCGCCATGTGTGCAAAAATGCTATCATCCACTGTTTCAATGGGCTCCGGCAAATATTTTGCTCCTTCTCTTTCATATGCCGCCCTTGATACATATGCGACAGCATCTATGATACAGTCCCACGCATGTATCTTTTTTTCATCTTCCTCCAATTCCTGAAACAATGTAAATCCATTCTCCTCATTATCCAGGAAATCATAGAGAACTTCCCCTGCATTTCCTTCTGTACGTATCCATTGCCGGCTAACTTTTAACGCCTCCTTTATCAAATCCTTTGCATTATTTTCCCATAAATATGAGCGAGCTCTATCAGCCAGTTTAACCGCAAAAATGCATTTACTCTTTTGCTCTAATTTCGTTATATCCATATTTGTCCCTTTATTCTGCATATATACATTTTGAAATCCAATATGACTTTTATCCGTGACTTTTATTATCTCTGGCCATACTCAGATCTGTAATAAATTTTGAATCTTCCTTCCCAAGTTCCGCCATTATCTTACTTTCCATCTCATCATTCATGAATTGATTCATATTATGGAGTATGTGACTGCAGTTCAAACCTTTTTCCTTTTACGTATTCTTTCAGCTCCTCATATTGAAATATCATTACGTCCTCTCTCTTCTATACCATATATCTGCTCTGTTCAGCAATCCCAAATCATCAGTCTTTCTATTCCGTCCGTTCAAAGACGATATGATTATACTCTTTCCGGCGATATTTCTTTCTCGTATTTTAATGCTTCCACAAACTCCTCTATCGTTTCACAATCTATCCAGCCAGATCTGTTATTTATCTCGAAAAGCTCCTCATATCCGTATTTCTGTATCAGAAAATCCCATCCTTCCTTAGAGACCACGGCTAATAGAATCTGCATATAGTCAAATAGCCTCTCCACATTATCGGAAACGGAGAGGTCGTCCGATGTGAATGGAGTTCCCTGCGGAAGCGGGTATACATAAAATGCCAGCGCACTCATATTTATTTTCCCCCAAAATCCCGGTTGGTCATCAGCATCCTCTTTGCCGCTCCAGCTTCTCAGGAGCAGGCTCTTCACTACTCACGAAACATCGTTCTATCTGCTGCTTTTCTTCCTGCCCTTCCAGACAAATGCCAGGATATCTTTAAGAACCAGAAAAGAATCCAGTTCATTGTACCCGTATTTCTTTTCCAGATCCCTTAACAGCTTATCCAATTCCGCCGCATAACGATCCGTATCCACTTCCTCCCGATACCGGGACAGAATCGGATATTGCCCGCTCCATGCCTTCGTCCAGTCAATCTTATCCGACACTTCCTCACTGGTCCGGTCGATCACTTCCTGTATCTCTTTGATGTCAATATCAAACTCCACCAGCTCATCCAGTGACAGTCCATACAAAACCGCCATCCTCTTTGACTGGCAGATATCCGGGAGCGTTTCATCCGTCTCCCACTTTGAAACAGTCTGCCTGCTTATCCCCAGCTTTTCAGCAACCTCTTCCTGTGACAGCCCTTTTTCCCCGATACAGTCCTTAATCCTGCACTTACGGCAATGTTCCGGTTTCCCTTTATCACTGTTCCGGCAGCCGCCGCAAGGCTTTTTATGATAACAGTGCTTATAACAGACCAGACAGTTCATCCCGCAGGGGGCAGGTAACAGAGATACTCTCCGCCACCTTCACCGGACATTCCGCCCGCTTTAGCAGCATATCAAAATCTTTCTCCTGCATCTGTCCGCCTCCCGCTTTTCAAATCCTTTGCCATACACAATGATTCCGGCATATCCTCATACGGGCCATAATTCAGGATCACCTGAAAACCCAGCTTTTTATATACTGCGCAGGATTCAGCCAATAGCTCCCCGGTTTCCAGGACCATCTTCTTATATCCCAGCTCCACAGCCCATTCCATCAGCAGGGCGACAAGCCTGCTCCCTATGCCCCGTCCCTGATATTCCGTATGTACGAACACCCGCTTCAATTCTATCGTCTCATCATCATATTTTCGGATGGCTCCGCCGCCAATTACCTGGCGCCCCTCATACACAACGATTGCTTCCTGAATTTCATCCAACCGGTTATATTGTCTGTATTTGTCTCTTTCTATCTTTTTCCCGACACGCCTGTCCAGATCCATATCAAGAAGCCTGCAGTTCTCTATAAAATCTTTATCCTTGCCATCTGTTCTCTGAAATTTCATCGTAAAGCCCTCGTTATCTGCTGTCTGCTCTATGATCAGCTATAGAAACCTATTTGAAAAATCGACTAACAATCCATCCACAATGCCGGCTTGTTCTATATGATTCTTTACATATTTATCACATAGAATTTTTAGATAATAATACAACGTTTTAAAGTTAATAACTACCCCTTCCCCACTATGCAAGGCAAACTCTGCCCCATCCAGCTCTTCTCCATTCGCCCTGTCAAAATCATCCAAATCCTCCGGCAATGTACAGGCTCCGTAGTTTTCTCCAAAACCGTTTCCCTTGCTCAGGGCTTCCAGCACGGCCAGGAATCTTTTTTCTTTGACCATATTCATAACCATCAGAACAGGCATATGGCTATCGTCTAACAGTTCATCTTTTCGTTCGTCGCCTTCCTATTCATATTTATACCCAATTCAATATTTGTCCCTTGATGACGGACCGTCAAGTCCAGCATTGGACGCTTCCTTTTCAAGTTTCCCCCCCAGCAGTGGGGACATTTTCCGCTGCATATTCATTTTTCATAATAACGTCCACTATTTTCTGATATTCTTCATCTGATAATATTTTAGCCCACAAACCATAATGAACCTCATTAAATTCTCTATAAAATATTTCCTCCTCTGAAAAATCGACAGGATACAATGCAGGTCTGTCTTCGCCCATCACACGGTAGGTAGCAAGATTACATAAAACTCCTTTGTAATATATTCTCATCTCACATTTTCCTCTTATAAAAATCGTCCCAAAGAACAGTCAAATTGTCAATATTCCCCGTTATATTCCGCAGAAGAAGATACTGCAACAAAATCAATATGGTATGGAAAATAAATATTTCTGCAGGAGGGAAGACTGTTTTCCAGAAAAGCTACCATATCATTCACCATCTCCTCGTGAAAATATTTTGAGTCCAGCGTGCCGGTCAAAACAGCGTCTCCTGCAATATATTGTATCAGCAAAAATCCATAGGACGGTGCGGCAATCACTAAGTCGGTCAATGCTTCGCCGTACTGTTCATTCCGTTCTTCGTAAAAGCGCACAATATCTGTACTGCCGCATTGGAAGATTTCCGCATCATATGTACAGCCTTTGCTCTCAAATTTACACTTCATTTCCTCACCTTCACCCTGTAAGATTAGCTGTATTCCTTGTAACATACCTCTCTTTCGGCAATGACATCCTTAAAGCAATCTCTGCTCCATATTCCGGATTCATTGTTAAGCAATGCAGGCTTATCCTCCCTAAAGAAGCACATTTCTTCTCCCCCGCACCATACCAATATCGCCTCTTCGTTTAATTCCGCAGTTAAATCAAACAGAATCCTCAACATGACACCATATCGCTTTTCAAAGTCGAAATATCCCTTATCCATTCGAAATTGCAAAGTCCTTTCAAATGTAAAATCCCCTGTAAAAAATATTGTTTCCCAAGCATTATACGGATATTTCCCCGCATCAAGCAGAAATACATAAAAACCGATTTCTTCACTTAGATCAATACATATTCCTTCGGCCCCTTGCTCTATCTTACTGCAGGAAAACCCCATCGATTTTATTTTTTTGACCAGGATTTCTCTCGATAATTTCCTGTCTTTACATAAAAGCGTATACTCTATTGCCAATTATACGGCCTCCCATCTTCTCCCGCCATTATTCTTTGCCATCCGGAACCGAATATCCAGAACCGGACGTTCAGAACTGAAAACCAAACATTAACTCGGTTCCGTCCTATAAGCCCTGAACGCTGTCCCGTATGGCCTCAAACTCCTCCATGGATATCGCACGCCCCCTGTATTCATACCTGTCCCCGGCTCCATATTCCGCACCCTCATACTCGGCGCTCAGCTTGAACCAGTCCGTCAGGCAGCCGCATCCGTCATATGTCATGACCCAGTAGCATTTTCTTCCGCCATGGATCAAGTCTGTCTTCACCACCACCCGCTTTTCATCCATTTCCGCCACATAAGAGACCTCCGTTGTGAAAACCGTTCTCAGTACTTTCACCACCCTGTCTCCCACTGCATCAAAATACAGGCGTGCTCCTGCATAACCATGCATGATGAGTTCTTCCTCCCCATCGTTATCGAAATCCACATACTCCACGCCTTCCCACCAGGGCTCTCCCGCTGTCAGCTCTTCGCTGATCTCCGCAAAACTCCTTCCCCCAAAGCCCTGCTCCGGCACCTCGCATCTGCTCTCCACATACTCTACCGCAGCTGCTTTTCCGCTCACAAAATCCTCCAGCGCCCTGCCCGCGTCCGGCATGCGCCCCATGTTCTCATATGCCGTTTCCACATCCTCATATAGATAGGTACAGCAGACCAGGCGGTCATATCCAAGCTCTGCCAGGCGGTTCGAAAACGCTTCATTAGCGATATCTCCCTCCGCATCATAGGTATTCCATACATAACCCTCGTCGTCTGCCGCCAGTTCCATGTCAAACGCCCCGTTCCTGTAGACAAGATAATAATCCCGGCGCGCCCCGTCATCCCCTCCATGGACGCGCACCAGCCCTTTCCCGGGCACATATTCAAACCAATAGAATATTGTTCCGCTGTCTTCCGAGCTCTCGATTGCATACCTCTTTCCGTAGGCATTGGCCCTCATCCCTTCGTCCGGCAGCGGAATCCTCTTTGCCCCGGAGCCGTCAAAAAAGTACATCTGATACTCCCCGTCCTTCAGAATCAGCAGCTCCGGCACGCAATCTCCATCCAGGTAGATCAGCGCCGCTCTTCCCCCCTGCATCCCGGCAAAGACCTGATTGTAAGCACCAAGAAAGGAAGCCGTCCCCCGGCCTTCCGGTTCCGCCTCCGCCCATGCGCTCTGCTGCTCCGTATTCTCGGATGCAGGCACTCTTCCAGCCTCCGTCCCCTGGCAGGCGCAGAGCACCGCACCCGCAAGTATGCTTAACATACACAAGATACAAAGCTTTCTCCTCATCTCCAAATCCGATTCCCTTCCGTGAAAAAGCCGCTCAGCACATCATCCGCAAAAACGAAAACGCTCCATTCTCCGGCGTTTACGAAGCCCCAGAATACTTTTTTTACCAATCTATCACATTGAAAAATTCTTCCATATTACTGCCTTTGCAGTCAAGCAGCTCCCATGTCACATCCGTTCGGCTGATAGCAATCTCAAAACTCCTTTTCTTCACAGAATATGTATTTTTCACAAACTTATCTCTGCCCTGAATCCTCTGAATCAGAACCTGATAGGAGCGTTCGCCATAATTCACTTTAACCGCTCCCGAAATCGATACTTTCCTTTTCCATGCCCGGATACCGGCTCAATAATCCCCTGCTCCTTCATGTCCCTTAAAAGTTCAGAAGCTCTGGAAGGCTTAACATCCATTACTTCCATCACATCCGAACGCCCAAAGATTGTTTGCCCCGGAAACGCCTCCCATAGCTTCAAAATATGGCCTGCCGTTTTCGGTTGAAATTTTTTCTCAATGTCCGCTTTTATTTTCCCAATATCCGGGTTTACTGTCTCAATATCCGCTTCTTCCATTTCAATGTCCGGTTTCCCCGTCTCAATGTCCGTATTTTCTGTTTTAATGTCCAGTTCCGCACTCTCTTTAAAAGCCCCACTGATATGCATAGTCCGGTTATGAAGCGGATGGTTCTCATTCAGCAGGAGATTGCGCAGGAATATTTGTTCCTCGTAGTAGGCCTGCAAAAGCGCATTTGCTTCTTCAAAAGATATCTCACCCTCAATATTCCGGACGGCAGTGCGCACCAGATAATCCGATGTCTTCAGCCCATCCACTGCCTGCATGCCTATGGCCGTATGCCATGCATAACCCTTGTCCCGCTTGCCAGGTTCAGACTCTTTGATATAATCCTTAAACGGATCTTTGTTCATCTATATCACCTCGCTATTGTTTTTTGCCCCTGCGGGAAAACCACCGTTTTCGCAGGCGTCATTATCTTCCGGCATTCATGTCCGGAACTTAGCTGCAGGAAATATTGCCTCTGCCATCAGAAAAGTTTTTATACTAACGTCTCCTATGTCTCTCACATCCCCTGCGCCTCCAACACCTCCCGCACCGTCTGCTCCAGCACCGTCATGTCTATGGGCTTGGCCACATGGGCGTTCATTCCCGCCTCCAGCGCGTCACGGACGTCCTCGGCGAAGGCGTTGGCCGTCATGGCGATAATCGGAATGGTCCCGGCCAGCGGATGAGCCGAATTTCTGATGGCCCTGGCGGCGTCATAACCGTTCATCACCGGCATCTGTACATCCATCAGAATGATCTGATACTGTCCCGGAATGGATTTTTCAAACGCCTCCGTCACCAACCGTCCGTTTTCACAGATTTCACAGGAAGCCCCCGAAGCGCCCAGCAGTTCGCTGAGTATTTCCGAGTTGATCTCGTTGTCCTCCGCCACCAGGATATTCATTCCCTGGAGCACACTGCCCTCGTCGGAAGCCTCCCCGCTCTCCGTCTCTCCGCCTCCCGGGTTCAGCACGGAGTCCACCTTCTGGCGAAAGCTGGTGAGGAAGAAGGGCTTGGAAAGGAAAGCATCCACTCCCGCCTGCTTTGCCTCCTCCTCGATCTCCGGCCAGTCATAGCTGTTCAATATCAGAATGGGGCTGTTTTCCGTAATTTCACGCCGAATGCATTGCGCCGTCTCCACCCCGTTCATTCCCGGCATCCTCCAGTCCAGAAGAACGATATGGTACGGCTTCCCTTCCTGCGCGGAATTCCTTATCCTTTCCACGGCCGTCCGGCCGTCCAGGGCATAATCCACCGTGACTCCCGTTCCTTCCATGGATATCTGCACATTCCGGCAGATTACCTCCTCATCGTCCACTGCCAGGATCCTGGTAATGCCGTTCTTATTCCAGAAGCTCCGGTCGGCGGCCTGTTCACTGATGTGCAGATCCAGCTCCACCGTGAAGACGGAGCCCTTTCCCTTTTGGCTTGCCACCGCTATGCTTCCGCCCATGAGATCCAGCAGGTTCTTCGTGATCGCCATACCCAGGCCCGTCCCCTGTATCTTGTTAGTGACGCTGTCCTCCTCCCTGGTGAACGCGTGAAAGATTTTGCTCTGATATTCCTCGCTCATGCCGTAGCCGTTGTCCTCCACAACAAAGCGAAAACGGGCAATCTGTCCGGTGTACTGTGGCAGCTCCTGAACCGTCAGGCTCACCCTTCCTCCCTCCGGTGTATACTTTACCGCGTTGGACAGAAGGTTCAGCAGAATCTGGTTCAGCCGCAGCTTATCCACCACCACATGCTCATGCTTCAGCTCCCTGCTGTATACCTCAAAGGTATGGTTCTTTGCCTTCATCTGGGGCCGGATGATGGCGTCGATATTTCCGATCAGATCCACAATGCTCTCGTCCGACAGGTTCAGCGTAGTCTTGCCGGCCTCGATCTTGCTGATATCCAGAATATCGTTGATCAGTCCCAGCAGGTGCTGTCCGGAGGCGGTGATCTTCTTCGTGTACTCCGTCACCTTCTCCGGATTATCCGCATCCCTGGCCAGAAGCGCGGCAAAGCCCACAATGGCGTTCATGGGCGTGCGGATGTCGTGGCTCATATTGGAGAGGAAGGAGCTCTTGGCCCGGTTCGCCTCCTCCGCAATCCGGAACGCCTGCTCCGCCGTCTCCTTGGAACGGGCCAGCATTGCGTTGGATTCCTCCAGCCGCCCGTTGAGTTCCTCCTGCCGGCGCAGATTTTCCTGCTCCTTCTGGAACAGCCGGGCGCTGCTGCGCTGTCTTGCAATGGACATCACCACCGCTATCAGCATGACCAGCAGAACCAGCCCCATGATCAGCAGCATCCGGATAACCGCCGATACCATATTCACGGCGCCGGACGCCACGTAATCCGCCGGAATCAGGAACAGCACCAGCGTATCGTATTCTTCCAGAGCGGTAAGGCAGTAATAGTATTCCGTTCCGTTATATCTGAAATTCGTGCTGATGGTATTCTGCTCCTTTAAAGCCGCCCGGATATCGGGAAAGCCCTGCCCTTCCATCTCCTCCAGCACCTTGAGCACATTATAGGCCTGAATGGTTTTGTCCTGATAGATATCGTCGTGCATGCGGGTGCCGTTGCTCTTCAGGATATAGGTCTCGTTCCGGCTGCCGTAGGCGGCGCTGTCGTAATATTCCGCCAATGCATGTACATCCTTCAGCAGTATCACATGGGTAAAGCTGATCCCTTCCGCCTCTGCCTGAAAAGGCCTGACAGCCTTCCGGACGAAAGCCCAATAGCTTCCCCGTCCGGACAGGCTGTCCGATATAAAGGTATACCTTTCCTCCCCTCCGGAAATCATCTGAATATCGGACCACACGCCGTGCTTTCCCCGGGCGTCATAGCAGTTCCCCTGGCTGTCCAGCAGCATCAGCTCTGAGCTGTAACTCTCCGCCTCCATCAGTTCCTCCATCCGGCGGAGACATTCCGTCACATCCTCCAGGGTATCGAACTCCTGCTCTTCCAGGATATTGACCGCAATAGTCACATAATTCCAATGGGCATCCAGTGCATTTTCCAGATTGACCTGTACCTGAGAAGTAATCTCGTTCAGCTGCGTGGTACGCTCCACAAAAATCTGCTCCTGCAGATATCCCGCAAAGTAAATTCCTCCCGCCAGCAGGAACAGCAGCATTCCTGCAGCGGAAAGAACCGGAAGTATAATATTATGTTTTTTCCTCTCCGTATTCAAACCGTCCGCCTCCTTCCGCACAGTTCGTCCCGCTGTTCCCGTGTCGCCTGTCCGAAGTTGTTTCCAGAGATTCCCCTGTCCGAAGCTATTCCCAGGGGTTCCCCTCCGGGGACACCTTCTTCTGCTCCTCCAGCCATGTCCGAAGGAAATCTCTCAGGGAACCCGTGCATACTTCCGCCCCGTATTTCCCGGCGGTTTCTTCCGTATAGCCCTCCATGAAGAAGGCAATGGTATATATCGTATCGTCCTCCAGATCTGCGTCCCCTTTTGTCACAAGCATGTAGGGGAATGGATTTCCGTCTCCCGCGGCGTCAAAGCCCGCTTTCTCCAGTTCCCTGGCCTGGACGCCGGTCATCTTCATCAAGGCATATGCTCCGTCCACACCGGGGCATATGCCGGCGGCCACATCCACATTTATCCTGCCTTCATAGAGCTTTCCGGTCACACCGCCCCTCAGCTCCACGCCGCCTTCATGGAATTCACCTATGGGAACCATCACCGCGTCCGCTCCCACAGCGCTGCCCAGCGCCTTCCCCAGAAGCTTCGCCGTCTCCTCCAGGGTGAAATCTGCCGTACTTTCACAGAAATACAATTCTTCGGAACTGTCAAGCCAATGCTGCAGAAGCTCATCCATCCGGGCAATGCATTTCTCCCCGTCCATGCCGTTTTCCCCCCGGAACCACTCCTTGTACGCCTGCCCCATGTCCGCCAGCACATACTCCCAGCCGGCATAGGTCATCTGAAACGCCCTGCCCTCCTTCATGGCCGCGGCGGCATCGTAAATCAGAGAATCCTCGGGAGGGTTTGCGCTGTTCAGCGCACTTATGACGCAGGGTGCGCTCTCGGAGCTGAAGGCTGCCTGCCCCTCCGGCGAGCAGAGCAGACTCATAATCTTTATGGCGTTCTCCAGCTTCTCCTCATTCCCCGGTTCGGTAAGCCTGCTGCTGATACCGAAATAGAAGGCCGGGCTGTACATGTAGACATTCTTGCTGCCGTCCCGGCTGATAAAAGGCATCATGCCCAGCTTATCCCCCGTATCTGGCAGCTCTGTGATATTGACAGTCTGCACCATGGTACAGAATACGGCCCTGCGGTTTCCCAGCCAGTCCAGAAGTATCTGGGGGTTGTTGCGGTCCTCCGGATCCGTATGGAACATGCCTATGTCCATATACCTGCCCACATACTCCATGGTCTCCTCCCACCTGCCCTCTGCCGCGGCGTTTCCGGCCAGGAAGTCCTGCTCCCATTTCACCCCCTCCGGCGTGGTAAGCCAGTCCGTCTTTGCCAGATTGAACACCGTGGAAAAAGGCCCTCCGGTGAGCTGCGTCCCCACCACTCCCGGAATCAGCCCCGCCTCCCGGATCTCCCCGCAGAGCGACTCCAGTTCCGCGAAATCGGAGGGCACCTCCCAATGATGCTCCTCCATCAGGGTCTTATTATAATATATACCATACATGGAATTTCCCGCGGGAAGAAGATAGATTCCCCCGTCTATGGACACCTGGTCCAGAATCGAAGTGGAGAGATCGTTGACAAAGGGATATCCCGACAGATCCGCCAGGCGTTCCTTGGCCAGCTCTCCGTCCAGAATCTGGGAGGTAATGAAGATATCGGGAATATCGTCCGCCCGCATCTGCGCCCAACTGTATCCGGTGGCGTTTCCTCCCATATAAGAATTAAATTCAAGCTCAATCTCAGGGTATGTCTCCTCCAGAAGCTCCAGGAAACCGGCATACCTGCCACAGCCTCCCCAGGTGCCCCAGGTAAGCGCATCGCTGTTCTCCCGGGAACTGCCGCCCGAAAACGCACAGCCGGACAGCAGCAGAGCCGCCGCGGCTAGGACAGACAGAGGGCGCATCCGTTTTATGATCATATCTCCCGATCTCCTTTCCCATACGACGATTACAAAATGTGGCTGCAGCGCAATGCCGTCTGCGGCACATAGGGACCCACACCACAAAAGAGCCTGCGGTACAAAAGGACCTTCAACACAAAGAGGTCCGCAGCACAAAAAATGCCTGCGGCACAAAGCCGTCTGCAACACAAAGGGGCCTGCGACACCTGCCGGTTCCAGGTCCGCCTGGGGGCGCACTTTCCCGTGAGGAATTAGAGTGTGAAAGTTTCATTCCATATACAGTATTGTCTTATGACAGGGAAGACCTTTGACACCCTGATCCTGCGGAATAAAAGAAAGACCGCCGCCGGACGGACCCGGCGCGGCAAGACGCCGGAGGGGCTGCAGGCATCGTCTGCAGTATGGTAATATTTTACATACGCGGAGCGGAAAAGTCAAGCCATCCCCTGGTGCAATGTCACGGGCAAGGTCCGGCATTGCCGCAGCCGCGGGGAGCTTTCCAGCATTTTCCGTTATCTGGTATATGATATGTTTCGTATGCCAAAAGTTGCTTTGGCGGGAGTCGCCGGCGGGCAGATCATGATATTCTCAGCCTTTGGGCGCTGCTTTAAAAGGCGTTTTTTCCGATATTTTTCTCCTTCCACCCCTTCTTTATGCCGTACAGGCGGACATTTTCCGCGTACTGCTCCATCTCCATTCTGATGCCGTTCTCATCCACTGTGACGGTGGCAATATTGTATCGGTCCGCGTCATAGGCTTTTGACTGCCTGATGATCTCCGCAATCTCCTGAAAGGTATTCTCCAGCAGATTGCCGTCGAGCAGGCCCTCTTCCTCCAGCGCATGGCATTGTATTGCGCGGCCCTCGAAAAAAGTGTAGAAAAAGAGCTCATGGGTGTTCCGGCCCACCGCTGCGAATAATATTGTCTTTTCACTGTCTGCGGGGAGGATTCCCCTCATTCTGTCATAAATCATTGTCTCTGTTTTCATGTTTATACCCCCTGCGCGCTTTGGCGCGCGTACTTACTCCCTGCCTGGCTGATATACTTTCTCCGTCTTCTCCCCCGTGGATTCGTCCAGCAGTCTCACTGTGACTCTGGTGGGATTTCCGTTCTCGTCATATTCTGTCTTCACGGAGGTTATGGTTATCTCTCTGCCGTCCGCCCTGGCGTCCGCAATTTCCTCTCTCAGGCTTTCGCAGTCTCTGTTGTCCAGCTTCTGATCCAGGGAGTCCATGAGCTTTGTGGAATTCTCTTTGTTGTCGAACACCACCTCTGTCTTTTTGCCGTCTATGGTATATTCTACGCGGATCCGTGAAGGTCTCCCGGAGTCGTCGTCATATTCCACCTCCACATGCATGGTGACTTCTTTTCCCTCCCCCAGGGCCTTGTTGATCTCGTTTTCCATCTTTTTGTAATCGCCCCTGTTGAGAGTCCGTCTCATGGGAATCAGGTTCTCGATACCTTCGCTTCCTCCCAGCACTCTGGCGAGGATGTGGCCGCCATCGTCGTCCTCCTGTCTGTCTTCCCCTCCGGCTTCTCTCTGCTCTTTCAGGTCCCTGGAGCCTTCGGGGCTGGATTCCGGACTGGCATCGCAGCTTATAATTCTGCCCTTGCCATCCGTCGTATAGGTGGTTCCGTTTATGGTATATCTGCAATCCGGGAGCAGTCGGCCGTCTCTCTTGTATATATTTCCGTTATCGTCCCTCTCGCAGTTATCCTCGGCTTCCCTGTCCGGCTCCTCTCCCCTGGCATTTTCCCCTTCCGCAGGCGACTTCTCATCCCGCCCTTCCGGGGCTTTCCCCTCAACGGATGATTTCCTATCCTCCGCGTCCGGGCTTTCCCCTTCCGCAGGCGACTTCTCATCCCGCCCTTCCGGGGCTTTCCCCTCGACGGACGATTTCTTGTCCTCCGCGTCCGGGCTTTCCCCCTCAGCGGGTTTCTCAAAGAAATCTCCCTCCCCAAAGAGCATCTCCAGCTTGTTCTTCCTCTCCTCCGGACTCAGTCTGCCCGGGCCGGGGGAGATTTCTCCCGTCTGTTCGGGGGAGAATTGTCTTCCCGCCCCGGCGTCTCCTCTGGCGATATCGTCTCCCATCAGTCTGTCGTATTTTTCCAGCTTTTCCGGGTCGAGGGATACTTCTTCTCTCCCCTCTGCCCCGCCTTTTTCATATGTCTGGGATGTCTCCGCCCGTTCCAGCATACCCTTCCAATCCATATGGCCTCCTTATATGTAATCTATCAGTCTCCCGCACAGCTCCTCCGAGCTCCCGCCTTCCATCCGGCTTCTCTCCATCGCCAGGGAAACGATGATTTTCCGCTGGTCGTTCTCCCGCAGCATGGTGATCTCCGGCACCAGCGCCTCCCGGACACGGGCGTACCAGTCCTCTATGCGCTCTTCCGTCCCCCGGGCGTGCCGGAAGGCCGTCTCCGCGTTAAACATTCCGTACAGGGCCTTTGCCCTCAGATTCTGGAGTTCCTCCGCATCCCTGGATTTCATGTATTGCAGGAAAGCGATCCTGGCCTCAGACGGCATGGGGAGTCGGTAGATTCCCTCTGCCAGGCCTTCTATATATTTGTCGTCCAGCTCCTGTCTCTTCTGCGGGGGCAGGAGGAGATATTCCAGGAATCTGTTCCGGTCCGCCGTGCTGCCGTCCCTCTTTTTTCCGTCATATTCATATGGGGGAAATGTCCGGAATCCGGCGTCGATGCGGCAAAGCACCGGCTCCTCCCAGTTATTCTGGTATACGGCGGCCACGAAGGCTTTCAGCCGGGACAGCTCCAGTATCTGTTCCTCGTTCAGTCCCGCGGCCCTGCCCACAAGCTCTCTGTCCTCCAGGTCCGGGAGCCCCAGGATGATTTTCGTGTTGGTATTGCGGATGGCGGCCAGGTCCATCAGGCCGGGAGCCTGGTCGGCAATCAGGAAGCCCTCCCCGTAGGTGCGCATCTCCGCGATGGAATTGGCCAGCATTTCCACGGATTTGCCCTGCATGCCGGCGCCCTCGGACTGCTCCCCGGAGGTGCGTTTCAGGATGTGGTGGGCCTCCTCCAGCACGGTCACATGTCTCAGGGGCGCGTTTCCCCTCACCGCCCGGGCCATGCGGTGCTCCTGGAGTTTCATCACGAGCAGTCCCATAATGAGGGCCCTGGTCTCTGCGGAGCCGGTTCTGCTCAGATCCACAATCACGTTGCTGTCAAAGAGTTCCTCCGGCGACAGCTCGTCCGGGGTGAATATCTGCCGGTACAGACCGTTTGTGAGGGATTTCAGCCGGGTGCACAGGGCCCCCTTGTAGTCTCCCTTGCTGTCCGAGGAGTATTCCGATTCGTTCATGACCTCCCGGATTCGGGAGAGCACGTCCTGGAAGGTGGGAAAGAGCGGTCTTCCCTCCCGGTCCCGGTATCTGCATTCCGAGATTTCCAGATTCCATCCGGCCGTCTCGTAGGATCTCTCCACGGCGTCCTTGAGCACCGCCGGCATGGCCGCGTACATGGGCCAGCAGACGTTGAAGATTTCGATGAGTCTGTCGATATGCTCCAGCACATGGATGTCCTCCGGAAAGCTAAAGGGGTTCATCCGCAGCAGCGGCGTCTTCCTGTCGTTGGTTCCGTATACGTTCACGTCCGGATAGCTCCCGAACCGGTCCTTGTATTCTCCCTTGGCCGGCTCAATCACCAGAAATCGGATTTTGTCCCGGGTTCCTTTCACGTCTGTCCGCATCAGCTGATCCAGCATGGCATACACGGTGGTGGATTTTCCCTTGCCGGTGGAGCCGGTGATAAAGGTGTGCATAGACAGGCTTTCCAGATCCAGTCGCACTTTGCGCTCTCCTCCGTCCCCGGCTTCCTCCCTGCCCATGTGGTACAGGTTTCCCAGCGTCAGGGTCTCCCCGGCGCTGTCCGGGATGTTCCGGCCGAAGGAGGCCATGGGGATCACCGGAATGCCGGCCAGGGATTTCTTGGGAAGTCCCATCTGGATGGCGAGTTCACTGCCGCTCACGGGCAGGGCCGGGGTCACGCAGATCCCGGCCTGTCCGTCCTGGCGGAATCTGGGGTGGACCAGGGAGGTCATATAGCGGGCCAGGATCCGCGTGTCCTCCGGGCGGAACCAGGAATTGATATGGGCGGACTGTGCGGCGGAATTGCGCCCCCGCATCAGGGCGCTGTAATTGCCGGCCACCGCGAGAGCGGTTTCTCTGTCCTGGGCGATCACGTACGCCGCGCAGTCGAAGGCGCCGAAGCTCCTGCATTCGTCCAGGCGCTCCAGGTTCCTGTCTATCTGGTCCAGAAGGGCTTTTATCGTCCGGTTTTCGTAGTTCAGCTGGAGGCTTTTACCGGTGGTGCCGGAGGCGGATTCCGTGCGGGTCTGAGATCTGCTGCTCTGGTTCGACCGGGTGGTGGAGTCCGTCCTTCCCGATGTGTCGGATACGCTGCTGTTTCTGCCGGAGTTTACACTCACTCCCACCCCGGTCCCTAAAATCTTCAGAGCCGCGTTTGCGCTGGCGCCGAAGGATTTTCCCTTTGACCGCGTCCGGCTCTGGGTCATGGCAATGCCCTGAGAGATGCCCTCGGAAATCCCCTCCGTCCTGGCGTCGGACAGGGAGAGGGTGTCGCTCTCGTTGAATGTGAGGGAGCTGCGGGCAAAGACGGACAACTGTGTGTGGAGTATTTCGTATCCCTGCTTCATGGTCTGAAGCCGCGGGGTGTCCATGGGGTCCGCCAGCATCACAATGGTGTAGGCCCGGCCTTTCAGGGAGTCCGCCAGGTTCTCGATTCCCTGGACGTAGCTTTCCACGCTTCTGTCATCCCTGTCCCGGAAGGAGGCGATTCCGGACACTGCCGCGCAGCAGTTCCCGCCCGGGGACAGGCACTGCTCCCGGAGGGAGGCGATTTCTTCCTTCGACAGCTCTTCCAGGCCGGAGCCTGTAAGGTTGCCGGACAGGGCGCCCCGAAAGGCCGCTCCGTCGGCCTCTCTTCTCCTGGCGTCCGCGTCTTTTGCCTCTCTGGCGTTCCTGGACAGGATGCCGAAGTAGAAGCGGATTTCCGATCCGTCGCTGCGGAGGATGGTGGCGATGCTGCAGTCCATGGCAGACGCCACGTTCACGACGGTGGTCAATTTGTCCAGAAAGCTTTCCTTCCGGTCGATGACAAGCCTGGTGAGTCTGTAGAATCTTCCGCACTCCGCGATATCCGTGTCCGTATCCTCCTCGGACGGCTCCGCAATGTCGTATGTCTCCAGCCGGGACAGGTATTCTTTTGTGATGATTGCGCCGGCGTTCTCCAGGCAGCGTTCCAGGGAAAGCTGCTGTTCTTTCTTTATTCTGCTGATTTCATCCGCCATCTCTCATTCCTCCTGTCCCACTCCCGCCAGCGCTTTTTCCAGCGCCGCGGCATATTCCCGATGCCCCGCGATCTCCCGGTCCCTGTCCCGGCACTGGCAAAGCAGTGTCTCAAACTCCACTGTGATGTTCTCCAGCAGGCTCTCCTGCGTCTTCTTTCCGATGTTTCCCAGCTCTTCCCGGAAGGAGGTCACTCTGGTCTCCAGCGCGGCACAGAGTTCCTCAAAGATCCGGGATATGGCATTGGACAGTGCTGCCGCAAGCTCCGTCTTCTCCCCCGCCGATGTGAGTTCTCCGTTAAATGCGCCGGCGATGGATGTCATGGCCTGGGTGATATCCACATGGAATTCCGGAAATTGGATTCTGTTCACCGTCTCCTCCACCAGGATGCGGAACAGGGAGGAGTCATAATTTTCACTTCCCAGGTCAAAACGGCCGGCCACTATGTTCAGCAGTCTTCTCTTGATCGCTTTCAGCTGCAGCGCCTGGCTGAACACCTCCTCCACCTGGCCCGTGGCCTCCAGGGCGTATTTCTTCAGGTTCTCGATGGCGTCCGCGGCGATGCAGTAGGAATAATGTTCCTCGTAGGAATAATGCTCCAGGTGCTTCCTGCCCCAGGAGAAGGGGTTGTACCATCTGGCGTCGGATACGGTGCGGGTGTCGTGTACGACTTTTGTCCCCGTCCTGTCCCTGATGGACAGGTAGTCTCCGGCGGCTCCCCGGATCTCCCGGACCGCGGACGCCCGTTCCGTCTCCAGTCCGGCGTTCAGTTCCCCGAACAGGGCGGCGATATCGGCCCGGATGCCGTTTATCTGTTCTTCCACGGCTTTCTTCTGTTCCAGCAGCTTTTCCCTGTCGCTGCCCTCCAGGAGCTGCACGCGTCTGCGGGTCTTCTCCAGGTATCCTCTCAGGAGGTCCCGGAGTTCTTCCAGGGCGTTGGGCACAAAGCTTTCGGCCTTGGCCGCGAAGATCTCCTCCTTCTCCTGTGCGGCCTGTTCAAAGAGTTCCTTCACCAGGTCGAAATTGCCCAGCAGTCTCAGGTCTTCCTCCATGTCCCGTGAGAAGGGTTTCAGAGCCTCGCAGATATTTTTTTCCTCCGGGGTATAGCTGCCGGGTTCCTTTCCGGTCATGTTGTACGCCAGAGAGGAGACCAGGCAGGGCTCCGCGCACTGTCTGATCACCCGGATCAGTTCGGGAGAGCTCTCTCTGGCCTCCAGGTCTTTCACGAATTCTTCCACCTTGCTCCGGGCGCGCTTTGTGAGCTTTTTCCTGATAATCCTGCATGCCCCGGGGATGTTGTCCGCGGTGTTCCCGTCCTCGCCGAAGATGTCGTCCTCGTCCTGTACCCGCAGCACATCTCTGACACCACTGTCATATTTGCTGGCGATCAGCATGAGTTTTTTGACGCCCTTCTGGGGGAGCTGGCTGGAGAGGAGAGTCCAGTCGCTCTTGTCCAGGAAGCTGCCGGACTGGCTCAGGAAGAACACCACGTCGCAGAGCTCCATGAATTCTTTGGTCCGGATGGTTCTGGAGGCGATTGGGTCGTTCAGGCCCGGGGTGTCCACGATGGACAGGCCCTTGAATTCTTCCCGTTTCAGATGCAGGATCACCGCTTTCACCAGGGGCGTAAATTTTCCGTCCTCCCCCACGTAGTTGTTGAGGCTGCGGAGCAGTTCGTCATAGGTGTCAAAGCGGATTCTCTCCTGCCCCTTTTCCAGATACGGCATGGGGTCCACTCCGTTCCTTCTCACCATCTCCGTGATCTCCCGAGCGGAGGTGTATATCTCATCCTCCAGGTCCACGGCCGCGTTGTCCTCCAGGATCTCCCATTCCTCCGGGGAATAGTACTCTACCTGGATTATGTTCTCCTCCGAATATTCCATCTTTGTCAATGTGGCGGTCTTGGGGGTTGCGGCTTTGGGCAGGATCTCCTGCCCGCCGAAGAGCAGGGTGTTCAGGAAGGAGGATTTGCCCGCCTTCACCTGTCCCACCACGCCGATATTCAGTTTCCTGTTCTCCCGGCAGAAATCCTCGGTTTTCATTTGAAAATTGGTTATAAGCCTTCTGACTCCCTCCGCGTCCTCCCCCCTGTCATATCCGGCGAGCAGCGCCGCAATCTCTTCCGCGCAGTCTGTGAAGCGCTGAAATTCTCCTGTATTTTCCGCAAATATCTTCATTTTATTTTTTTCCGCCTTTCACCCATTCTCTGATGGCTTCTTTCCTGTCCATCCTGTGTCCGATGACGCCGTAAATAATGTGATCAAGTCTGAACTGATAGAGCGTTCCGGATACGTCGGCCCTCAGTATCGTCCTGCTTTGTTCGGGATGATTTTCTTTCTCTTGCATTTTGAAAAGCTGAAAATAGTCCGTACACGTCTTCGGTTTCTTTGCCCGGTAAACGGCGATAATATCCCCCTGCTCCACCGTCTGCAACTGCGCGGCTTTCCAACGAAAGTCCTCTGTGTCCTCAACCTGCAGCGCCACCGCCACATGCCGCAGATCCTCCACGGCCTGTCTGACGATATCCTCCTCCAGATAATATCCAAAGCGCCAGGCCGCCTCCAGAAGCGCTTCCAGATCCGCCCGACCCATGCCGGATGTACTCCGGGACAGCATGGTTCTGGCAAACAGAGACAGCTCCCTCAGCCTCTCCCCCGTAATTTCCAGGATCTCCCCCAGTCCCGCCAGGTATTCCAGGGTCTCTGCGTTGGCGCAGCCGCACAGGTTGGCGATCACCAGGGCGTCCACCAGAAAGCACTCTCTGCAGGCTTCCGGCAGCGCTTCCGCAAATTCGCCCATGGTTCTGCTGTCCGTCTGAAAGCTTTGGGTGTGCATTTCTTCCAGGGTCCGGTCCGTCCCGGCCTGCAGATTCAGACCCTGGATCCAGGCAAGTCTCCTCTCGGCCGTCTCCTGCTCCGGGTCCATGCGGACGATCTGCAGGAGCATCTCCAGGTACAGCCTGCACACTCTCTCGTCCTGTAAGCCGCCCAGTGGGTGTCCCTCCAGCCTGATCTGCCCGGCCAGCCTCTCTATTCTCTCGTAATCCGTCTCCGGTGCCCGGTCGGAGCTTCGCATTTCCTCCAGGTCCTCCTGCAGGGTCTCCAGCCCCCGGACAATCTCCCGGATACCGTCCTCCAGGCGCTGGGTTTCCTGCTGAATATCCAGTAAGCTTTTCATGTGCCCAATTCCTCCTCCGTAAATTTTCTGATGTCTTCGCTGCCTTTCATGCCGATATTTCCTTCCAGGATCTCTTCTGCGGCATGAAGGTTGCAGAGCATTCCGATTTCCCTAAAGCCTATGAGGTTATACCAGCCGCATTCGGAGAACTCATTCCGGAGCAGGGTCAGCTTTTCCGCCTTGGCCGTTTCCATCCTGCCATCGTAATAGGCGGCAATGATTCCCATTTTGTCAACATATTCTATTTGGGGGGAGGCCACATAGCATCGCCGGAATTTATTATCCCTCAGGAGAACGCTGCGCAGGAGATTGCAGTTTGAACCGGAATTGTCGAGATACAGGACGCCTCCGCCCAGGTCGCAAGAGGATGTCCATTTTAAGGTACATCCGCAGGAGAGGAACTCCGAACCCACAATCTCCAGCTCCTCCCCCTGTTCCATCTCCAGCACTCTGTCGGTGAAATGCCGGAAGACGCAGTGTTCCATCACCACCCTTTTGACCCGGCTCATCCTGATTGCGTACCCGCCGCCCTCTATCCGGCAGTTGCGGAACCGTACCTCTTTGCAGTGGGTAAACAGCCACCCGGCCTTCGTCATATCGATGGCCAGATTCTCAAAGCTTACTTCGCAGTTCCGGTATTCGTTTGGCAGGTCCATTTCCCCGGAGGCTTCCGGGTCCGGCGCATAGTATTTCTTTCTCGTATCCAGATCCACCACGGCCCCGCAGTAGTATTCCCACATATAGGGCAGGAGGTCAAGGGCTTTCGTCCCGGCACAGAGCAGGTCTTTAGCGTCGTCGAAAAGGGGGGACTGCTGCAGAAGCACTGATTTTGCCACCTGGCAGAGATACTCCAGTTCTCTCCCGGAGAGTCCCAGAATCCCGATCAGCTCCGCCAGATATTCGTAGTTTTCCCTGTTGCGTTCTCCCATGCCGGCCAGGAGCAGGCCCTCCAGGGCAAAGTAGTACCTTGCCTCCTTGTCCTTTATTGCATTTGCAAATTCACGGATATCCGCCTCGTTCATTTCCAGCGCTTTCCGCAGGTATTCCTCCTCTGTGTCCTCCGCATCCATCCCATTCAGGATTCTTTTCAGATACATCGTCTGCATCCCGGTGGGGGTGTTGTCGTACTGTACCACTGTGCACAGCGCTTTCAGGTACAGGCCTTTGACGTATTCGTCCAAGCCGACGGTGACCGGATTTCTCACCGCATATTTCTCGGTCCTGATCTCCTCCATCTCCCGGAGGAGCTCCTCCCTATGTCCCTGTGCTGTTTCCAACTCTATTTTTTCCATCCCTGTTTCCATCCCTGTTTCTTTCCTGCTTCTTCCCTGTTTCCTTCCCTGCCTTTGGACAAATTTCCGTTTCTGTTTTACCGGGTGAAGCCTCCCTGCCGAATTCCGTACCCGGCCAATTTACAGACCCGGTCTGCGGCTTCTGCCAGAGCCTTCCGGTACTCACTGTCTCCCGCGCTCTGCCGGGTCGCAGGCTGGATTCCCCTGAGGATGTCCTGCGTCTTCTTCCCCGGCTCCTGTCGGTATTCGCTGCCGCCTGTGCTCTGCCCTATCACGGGCTGGATTCCCCGGAAAATGTCCTACAGCTGCTCTCCCAGCGCCTTCCGGTGTTCGCTGCCGCCTGCGCTCTGCCCTATCACGGGCTGGATTCCCCGGAAAATGTCCAGCAGCTGCTCTCCCAGCGCCTTCCGGTATTCGCTGCCGCCTGCGCTCTGCCCTATCACAGGCTGAATCCCCCCGAAGATATCCCGGAGCATGGCCGCCATGGAGCCGTCCGCGGCAATCCCTGCCTCCTTCCGGTATGCCTCCAGTATCTTCAGGGGATTCTGTGTCCGGTCCTGCAGCAGGTCAATCTCGGAGGGCTCCGGCATGGCGATGCCCACCGTATCGGCGATGAATTTTATCTCCGTGAAAAATTCATCCTGCAGCTCCTTCAGCTTTCCCCGCGTGTCTCTCAGCCTGCCTATCCTGCGGCGGGCCTCCTGTGCCAGAAGCTGCAGGGGTTCCAGAATTTCACTGTCAATCTCCTCCGCCGCCAGTCCCGTGAGGGAGGTGTTCAGCCGGGAGAGCTTCCGGCTCTCCTCCTCAATTTCCTCCTCGTAGAATTCCTTGCAGCGGACAAAGAGTCGTTTGAAATTTGCCGCGAAACCGGATTCGTATATCCGGCTGTCCCACCGGGCGAGCTGTCCCCTGATCTTTTCCGCTTCTTCCTCCAGCAGCCCGCGCAGCTGCGGGTCCCCGGCCTGCTCCGGCCGGTTGGTGAAGGCGGCTATGTCCGCAAACCTCACTCCCTTGACGTGCAGGGTGTATCTGATTTTCTCCATGATGGCCCGCAGGTCTTCGGGGTTCTTCTTGTCCGCCTTGCTCAGGATGATAAACTTGGGGATCTCCTCCCGGAGGGTCTTGAGGAATTTGATATCCTCTTCGGTGATGGTGCCCGCATCCGCCTGCACAAACCAGAGGGTGTAGTCGGCTCCGTTCAGCTGGCCCCTGGCGATCCGGGCGTCCGTCCTGGCAGAGTATTCTTCCGAATCCGGCCTGGAGTATCCCGGCGTGTCCAGGAAGGCGATATTGTCGTAGGTCTGCAGGGGCGTGGAGAAGAACAGGTTCTCCAGGATATGTCCCAGGGTGACTGCCTCCGATATCCTTTCTCCGTCCTCGCTCTCCACCTCCCCGAAGCCGTGGGCGATTTTCCTGAGATCTCTGGGCTTCATCCTTACCTTTGTGTCGAACACATTGATTCCCGTCACTTCGTGCTTCTCTCCTTTGACGATGTAAGTGGGAACCGATGTGGAGGGGTCGATATCCGCGGGAAGGACATTCCTGCCCAGAAGGGCGTTCAGGAAGCTGGATTTTCCGCTGGAGAATCCCCCTCCCAGGGCCACGATGTTCCTGCCGATGAGCCTGTCGTACAGGATGAAATCCCTGAATTTCCCATACTCTGCCTTAAAATCTGTGTAAAGCTCATAGAAATCCTCCGGGGCATTCTGTTTTAAGGTGTCCGGTATCTTTCTGTCGATCATATCTTCCAGCCGGGAAAGGTCGGCTTTCAGTCCGTTTTCTTTCCTGTTCTGTCCTATGATATTGCAGAGCAGCTCAAAGTGCTCTGCCAGCTGTCCGTATGCCTCTTCATCGTAAGCCATCTTTTATCTCCTCAATTCTATCCAGATCCGCTCTCAGGTCCTTCCCCAGCTTTTCCTTTCTGTCCTTTTCCTCATTCATTCTGGTCCGCACATCCTCCATGGCCTTTTCCAGGGTATTTTTCTGTTCTTCCAGCTCCTTTTCCACGGCGGCGTTTACCTGGGCCGTCTGTCCGGCAATGGTCATCTCGATCCCGCTCCCCACTTCGCGCAGCACCTGGGGGAACACCTCGCCGCGAAGCTTTCTGCTGATCTCCTGTTTCGCCTCCTGGCGCTTTTTATTACTGCGGAGCTTCATGAAGATGGCGGCCGCGATTCCCAGAATGGGAACGCTCAGAAGGATGCCCGCCGCCGCGGCCACGGCCGCCGAGACCATTCCGCTGCCCAGTTTCCTGGAGTCATAGGAAAAGCTGATGTGGATGTCTCCCTCCATCCCGCTGTTGATGAGGTCTGCGGTCTTCTTCAGATATTTCTCCAGAAGGGGGACGAAGCGCTTCTTCATGCTCACGGTCACGGCGCTTCTCACCACCTGATTCAGATGCTCGCTGATGTCCTGGTTATTCAGGGCCATGGCCACCAGGGTGGCTTCCTCAGCCTCCAGGGCGCATTGCACATCGTTCCTGATCTCCTCTGCGCAGGCCGCGGTCTCTGCCCGGAATTCTCCCTGCTCTCCGGCAACGCCGTGGTCCAGGGCGTCCAGCTGTCTCCGGAGCTTCTCCTCCTGCTCGTCCAGCTCGGATTCGGAGAGGCTCTGGCCTTTCAGCAGTGTCTTCAGGTAATTCTCCGTGTTCTCCGCCATGGGCAGAAGGCGCTTTCTGTATTTTTCCGCCAGAATTGCCCTGGACTGCCGCTGAATCTCCCGCAGATATTCCTCCAGCTCCTCCGCGTCCCCGGTGAAGCTGCTGGTGCGGCAGTACCGGATTTCTCTCTCGCCCACGAAGCGTTTCAGGCTTTCCTTCATCCTGGCGAAGGTCCCGTCAAAATCGTCGTTTCTCTTGTCATATTTGGTGATCACAACGCACAGGGGCATGTCGTGCAGACAGAGCTCCCGCAGGATATTGCCCACGCTGTTTCTGACGATCATGTCGTCTGCCGGGAAGGCTATTATGTAGGCCAGGCTCTGGGGCAGGTAATTGTCTATGGCCTTATTGTGGATCTCAAATCCGGATTCGAAGCCCGGCATGTCCACCAGCATGATGTCCGGTATTTCCCGCAGGAAGCTGTTGCGGAGGCATAGTCTGACGCTCTTTACGGCGGACGCATCGGCCTCCAGGCTTCTGTACTCCTCCAGGGAAAGCCTTTGAAGCGTCCCGTCGTTGCGGAGCATTGCGGCGCTGTCCTCCTCTTCCGCATACAGGATCTCCGTGGGCACGGCGGTCTCCGGCGTGATGTCCTCCTTCAGAAGCTTCCTGCTGTATCCCAGCAGGGTGTTCACCAGGGCGCTCTTCCCCGTGCTGAATTTCCCGATGATGGGCGTGCATACCTTTGCGTCGGCCATTTCCGCCCGCAGCTCTGCAAGGGCTTTTGTGGGTATTCCGTACGCGGCGTTGATATCCTCGATGACTGCCAGCGCTTCCGTCACTTTTTCCATATTGGTTTTCCTCCTGATTAAAATGATTCCGGTTCTCCCCGGATGGCGGGGACTGTCTCTTCTCTTCCGTCATCCGTCTTCTATTATAGCGGCTTTTCCCCTCCCGGACAACTTCTCTTTGCCGCTTTTTGGGGAAACATCTGGTCCGTCGGCGTACAGCCCGTGCATTCTGCGGATCTCCTCCCGCATCTCCTCCACAAAGGCTGCCGGGGACAGGGCTTTCACCCTGCTGCCCTGGGACAGGAGGAACATGTTCACGCCGGCGCCGTACACCTCCGCCTCCAGGACGGACGTGTCCCCGGTCTTGTCCACCACCCTGGCCGTGGGGATTCTGTCCAGGATAGACTGGACGGAATTGCCGGTGTATGCAAAGCGGATTTTGCGGTACTCCCCCGGCGTCATGAACTGTATTTTGCTTCTCAGCTCTCCCTCGTCAAACTGGTATTTTCTGTCCGGCTGAAAACGCTTCCTGTGCTCCACGATCCGTATGATTCTGTCCGCGCGGTAGTACAGGGGTTTTCCGTCCTCCTCATCACAGCGGTAAGCAATCAGGTAAAAATAGAATTCGGAAAAGGTGATTGCGGCGGGGCGGAGTCTTCTCTCCACCAGCTCTCTGGTGATCTTGTAATATCTCACCGATATCTCAATTCTCTCATGGATGCATCTGATCAGCTGCCACAGATTCTGAATCACACTTTCGCAGTCATGGCCGACCTCGTTATAGTGGTACATTTCCTTCGTGATGAGCTTCTCCAGCATGGCTCTGTCATTGCAGGATGTAAATTTCTTCAGCTTAGAGACGAGCTCCAGGATTTCCGCCTTGCTGAAGGCTCTGCAGCCGATCATCATCTTGATGACGGCAATCAGCTCCTTGCTCAGGAGAAAGCCGTCAAGCTCCAGGTAATAGGCTCTGGCATTTGGGGCATATTTCAGCTCCGTGTTGCCCACCAGCTCCCGGTTTTCACAGAGAAAGTTTTTGATCTCCCCCACATCCCGGGATATGCTTTTGCCGGACACGCCGTATTCCCGGGCCAGATTCCGGACGGAAATCCCTTCTCCCCTCATGGCCCTGAAGAAAATCTCCAGCATTCTGTTCTTTTTTGTCCCCGTACTGCTCATTCCCTCTCCCCCCGTTTTACAGGTGCGACATCCTCCCGGAATCACCAGGCCTTATTTTATGCGGCTTCCGGGGCATGATTTTGATAAATTCCCCGACGCTCCTGTCCGACCGGCCTTCCTGTAGGTATACCTTACCAGGGCAGCCGGACAAACACCTGTCCCTTTGAAAAAAATTATATACCAAATGCGATTCTGCCGATGGCAATAAAATTTTATAATGGCTAATCGCCTTAAAGCAGGCGGAAGGGAGCTGGGCGAGCACTGTATATAATCATTTATTTTATATATCAGGGCGGAAAAAGTCAATGAAATTCCCGCCTTACGGTTCTCCGTGCATCGGCTGCCGTGCCGTGAACAATTTCTCACAACTGAGAAATTTCTCATAACTGAGAAATGTCCCATAATTGCAGGCCTCTTCTTGCAATTTTGCGCCCATGGGTTTATGATAATCAAGAACAGATAAAAAGCCTGATACGGCAGAAAAGAGGAAGCTATGGACAGACAGAACCTGACTCTGATGACCGACCTCTACGAGCTCACTATGATGCAGGGCTATTTCCGGCATAAGGACCGCAATGAGACCGTCATCTTCGACGCCTTTTACCGCAGTAATCCCTGTAACGGCGGATACGCCATTTCCGCCGGCCTGGAGCAGGTCATCCAATATATCCGGGAGCTGCGGTTTGACTGGGAAGACATCGATTATCTCGCCTCCCTGAATATTTTTGAAAAGGATTTCCTGGAATACCTGCGCACCTTCCGTTTTTCCGGAGACATCTGGGCCATCCCGGAGGGCACCGTCATGTTTCCCAGAGAACCGGTGATCAAGGTGATCGCCCCCATCATGGAGGCCCAGCTGGTGGAGACGGCCATCCTGAACATCATCAACCATCAGAGTCTCATCGCCACCAAGGCGGCCAGGGTCTGTTATGCCGCCAGAGGCGACGGAATCATGGAGTTCGGACTGCGCCGGGCCCAGGGACCGGACGCCGGAACCTACGGGGCGAGAGCCGCCATGATCGGCGGCTGCATCGGCACCAGCAACGTGCTTTGCGGGCAGCTCTTCGACGTACCCGTCAAAGGCACCCATGCCCACAGCTGGATCATGAGCTTCCCCGATGAATACACCGCGTTTAAGACCTATGCGGATATGTATCCTTCCGCCTGCATCCTTCTGGCGGATACCTACGACACCCTGAAATCCGGCGTTCCCAACGCCATCCGGGTCTTCACGGAAATGCGGGAAGCGGGCGTCCCCTTAAGCTTCTACGGCATCCGCCTGGACAGCGGAGACCTGGCATATCTTTCCAAAAAGGCCCGGAAGATGCTGGATGAAGCCGGCTTCCCGGATGCGGTGATTTCCGCCTCCAACGATCTGGACGAATACCTCATCGACAGCCTGAAGGCACAGGGCGCCGCCATCACCTCCTGGGGCGTGGGCACCAACCTGATTACCTCCAAGGACAATCCCTCCTTCGGCGGAGTCTATAAGCTGGCGGCAATCCAGGACAAAAACGGGGATTTCGTTCCAAAGATTAAACTCTCCGAGAACAGCGAGAAAATCACCAATCCCGGCAATAAAAAGATTTACCGGGTTTACGAAAAGGAAACCGGCAAGGTCAAAGCCGATCTGATCTGTCTGGCGGAGGAAGAGTACCGGGAAGAGGATGAGCTTCTGCTCTTTGATCCCCAGGAGCCCTGGAAAAAGACCAGGCTGGCCGGCGGCTCCTACCGCCTGCGCCCTCTTATGGAGCATATTTTCGAAAAGGGGAAATGTCTCTATACCTCGCCGAAGGTCATGGAGATCCGGGCTTACTGCCGGCGGGAGCTGGACACCCTATGGGACGAGACAAAGCGCCTGGTCAATCCAAACGAGGTATATGTGGATCTTTCCCAGAAGCTGTATGATACGAAGATCCGGCTCCTGGAGGAGATGAGCGGGAACTGAAAGCGGGGATGCGACGGCGCTTAACGCTTCTGTCCTGCACGATATGGGCAGCGCTTCGCTTCCGGCCTGTCAGGTTCAAAATAAAGGGGCTGCCCGGAAACGCCTGTACGCCTGCAATATATGCTGTGACACATTGGGATTCACAACCCTGTATTGCGGATCTGCAGCATTCCCGGCAACCCCTTTTCTTCCATACAAATGACTCTCCGTTGAAATCCTGTTTTACTGCTCCATCTGTCTTCCCAGGAATCCTGCCGCCGACATCAGAAGCTTCTGTTCCACCTCACCCATGCGGGTCTTATTGTCATTCTGCAGAAGCACTACGCTGCCTATGATATCCCCCTCGCAGAGGATGGGCGCAATGGCCTCGTGCTGATAATCTTCGCCGCCCTCGTCGCAGACGGAGATAAAGCTTCTCTCCCCCCTGGAAGCCATAATGGTCTCCCTGTTATGGATTTTCTCATCCATCTGCCTGCTTACGGATTTGTTCACCATCTGTTTGTAGCCGCCCGCCGCCGCAATGAACTGATCCCTGTCCGCAATCAGCGCCGCATGTCCGGACACCTGGGCCAGGCTCTCCGCATACTGCTTTGCGAAGGTGCTCATCTCCCCGATGGGGGAATATTTCTTCAGAATCACCTGGCCCTCCCTGTCCGTGAAGATCTCCAGCGGATCCGATTCCCGAATATGCAGGGTCCTGCGGATTTCTTTGGGAATGACAATTCTGCCCAGGTCATCTATACGTCTCACAATTCCTGTTGCCTTCATAAAAATGCCTCCGTTTATTTATCTTTGTACTGTAGATTTCCATACTATTATCTGTAAACGGTGGCATTTTATACCTTGAAAAGCAGATTCTAAATTTGAAATCCCGCGGCGGCAATTTCCGCAATCACCTGACGGGCCTTCTCCGCCTCCTCCAGGGCGATGCCAAGTATAAAACGGTCCCTGGATTTAAAATACCTCTGCATTTTCACGTCTACATTCTGCATGGTAAGGCAGTTGACAATCATGCTGATTCCCCGCCATGTAAGCCGTTTTCCTTCAATGCACAGCATGACCACATCCCGGTCCGTGGAAATCTCCATCTGATCCAGCCCATTCCCCAGCTCCGCCATGCACTGGTGAAGTCTTGGAGCGTCCACCTCCCTGATCAGAAACACAAGCTGATCCACATGGATGGTAATACAGTCGTAGGAGATACCGTTTTCTTCCAGTATCCCCAGTATTTTCTGTATGCTTTTCTCATCATTTGCCAGTTTGTCCCGCTCCATCGTCACCCGCAACGCAGGAAATTCCCGAATTATCTCTTCCATCTCTTACTCCAGCATCATCTTGATGATTTCTTTATCCGTCTGGTGCATTCCCACCTTTCCGATATACCCCACGCAGCTGATGGTCTCCCCCGCATCCTCCTTCAGAATCCCGGTATAGGCCTCGTATTCCCTGTTCTGCATGGCCAGATAATGAGCCATCATGGAGGCGTCGATGCTGGAGGCGATTTTAGCCGCGCAGGAAATCTTTGCCCCGTCGCAGATAATTCCGGGAATATTGGCCAGGGTATTGTCAATGGTGGCCTTGATCTGTCCGATGGTTCCTCCGGCCATATAGGTGATGGCCGCCGCGGAAGCACAGGCGGCGGAAACCGCTCCGCAGAATGCGGATAATTTTCCGATAAATTCTTTCTGATATATTGTGAGAAGGCTGGAGAATACCAGGGCGCGGTACAGCTTTTCCGTGGGGATATTCTTCTCCCTGGCATAGACGATCACCGGCACCGAGGAGGCGATTCCCTGGTTGCCGCTCCCGGAATTGATGATGACGGGCATGTCGCAGCCCCCCATGCGCGCCTCCGACGCTGCGGCGGCAAAGGCCTTCATGCGGGTAACCACTCCGTCCGCATAGGATTCCCGGATCATACGGCCGATGCCGATGCCGTAATTCCCGGAAATCCCCTCATAGGCAATATCCATATTATACCGTATCTGACGCTCGTATATCTCCCGGATCCGCCCAAGCTCCACCTCGTCGGCGAAGGCTTTGATGGCCTCCAGGGAAAGCCCTGACCGATCCGTGGAATAGCCCTTTTCCGCCAGCTCCTTCTGCTTCTCAAAGACCACGCTGCCATCCTTTGTAATGGACACCACATTGGTGTGGGTATGCCTCACCTCAACCTCCACGGTATGTCCCGACGCGGAAAGCGCAATGATAAAATGCAGGGGAATCTCGGAATCCAGATACTCCACCGCGCAGCGCCCCCCGTCCAGAAGTCCGCGGGCCCTGGCCCGCCCCGCATCATCCACCTTTTCCAGCACCTCCATGCCGGCGTCAGGGTTCCCTGCCACTGCTCCCAGCGCACAGGCCGTCTCGATTCCCGTCATGCCGCCGGATCCCGGAATCGTAACGCAGCGGACATTTTTAATCATATTCCCCGAGCATTTTGCCACGATCCTCTCCGGCTCGCAGCCCAGGACTTCCCTTCCCCTGGCTGAGGCGTAGGCCAGGGCAATGGGCTCCGTACACCCGAACGCCGGAACCAGTTCCTCTTTCAGAATACTGATAAATTCTTCCTGCAGTCTCTTCTCCATAGTATCGTACCCTCAATCATTCCCTTTTCCCATGCATTCCCATTTTCCCGTATAACGGCCGTCTCCTGCCCGCGGCCGATGAAATTTCCATCTTCATCATACCTCATTTTGCGGAACCCGTCAAAGGAATTTATATAAAATGAGGCTTCTCCCCCGCTGCAACGCCCGCCGGCATTCTCCACAGCTTTCTCATTTTCCCTTTCCCCCTCACTCTTTAACGGCACGGTCAAATCCATGCACCCAGTCACAGCACAGATAATAGATCAGGTAGATCACCGAACTGATGCCCCAGGTCAGCGGATAAGCCCAGTAAATATAACCTATCTCATGGGTCAGATGCATGACGATGACGATGTATGTAATCCGCAGGGCACACCAGACCGCCAGCATAACGCACATGGGGACGAAAGCCTTTCCGGCTCCCCGGCAGATCGCCGCCACGGAATGGGAAAAGGCCAGCAGGCAGTAGAAAAGCGCCACCGTATGGGCCTGGCGGACACCCAGTTCAATCACCCCCGGTGTCCGGTCAAACATCCCGATCAGCCAGGGTGCACAGAAATAGCAGCAGACCCCGATGACTTCCGCCGAAAGCACCGCCGCCAGAATACTGAAGCGCGCGCCCTTTTTGGCCCGGTCATATTGTTTCGCCCCAAGATTCTGGCTGATAAAGGTCGTGCTGGCCATGTTAAAGCTGGTAATGGGAAGGAAAGCAAACCCCTCAATCTTGGCGTGCGTTCCGTAAGCGGCCATGGCCAGCCTGCCAAAGGAATTGATCTGAGACTGCACGATCACATTGGCAAAGGCGATCACGGAATTCTGTACCCCGGAGGGCAGGCCGTTATGTATGATCTCCAGGAGCATATCTCTGTGAAAGCGGATCTTCTTCCATTCCACGGTAAAGATATTCCCCTTCTGCAGCAGATGCGCCATGCAAAGCGCCACACTGGCGGCCTGGGAAATCACCGTCGCCACGGCCGCAGCCCAGACGCCCCACTCGAACACATACAGGAACAGCACGTCCAGCACCACATTCATAACCGAAGAAAATATCAGATAATGCAGCGGCCGGCGGCTGTCCCCCAGAGCGTTCATGATGCTGCGGCACACATTGTACAGCACCAGGGCCAGCGACCCCAGAAAATAATAGCGGAAATACTCCACCGCCTCGGGCAGTACCGCCGGGTCCGTCTGCATCCATACCAGGAAGGTGGGCGTAAAGGCCACCCCTACCACGGTCAAAAGCACGCCGCTCACAATGCCGAAGGCCAGCACCGTGTGGACGGCACGGGAAACCTGAGCCTCGTCCCCCGCCCCGAAATACCGGGAGATCACCACCCCCGCGCCCATGGCAATCCCCGCAAAGAAGCTGATCATGAGGAAAATCAGAGTCCCCGAGGAGGTCACCGCCGCCAGCGCGTTGGTCCCCAGGCACTTTCCCACGATGAAAGCGTCCGCCGTATTGTACATCTGCTGAAACACCTGGCTTAAGAACACCGGCAGCGCGAACCCCAGCATCAGGGTATAGGGGTTCCCCTGCGTCATGTCCCTGGTGTGAGCGGATTGCCTCTTCTGTGTTTTCTCCCGTATTTGTCCCATACTATCTTCCTGTCCGTCCTTTCCGTCCGTCCTTTTCATCCTATATACTCAGGACCGCTGAAATCTCTGATTTGTCTATGGCGAGCATATATTTATTCTTTCCGATATACTTTTACCTTCTCTTCCGCTTCTCTTTTCGTCATGGAAAATACACTCATGAGCATATTTTCTGTTTCTTCTGTGCCTTTCCCATCTTTTACTGCCTCGTCAATCATTCTCCTGCAGGCATTTTCCAATTGCAGTTGAAGCGCAGCTTTGCTGTCCTGGAGTTCCTGTATATCATCCTGGAGTTCCTGTATGTCGTCTTTGAGCTCCGCAATAATTTCCCGTGACAGTTTGATCGCCGGTTCCACTTCTTCACTCACCTCCTCGTACAGATCCATATCCTTCTTCAGAAGATAACGGCATGTCTTCCAGGGAAATTCCCTTATGTCCTTCTGGGCACTTTCCGGCAGGACTCCGCGTTCCCCCTCATGGCCCAGCGCCGCCTGGCATCCTGAGAGGAGCTCTGCCAGATCCCGTTTTACATTTTCCCGGGCTGCCGTATCCGCCTTTTTCTCTTCCGTCAGAACTTCGCCTATCTGTTTGCGGAAACGAATCGGAAGAAACGGGATCAGGATATTCAGATGCTTCTCTTCTATCTTTTCCAGGCTATACTCCTGCACCTTCAGAATCGGTATGCGGTAAATATGCTCTGTCCCGCAAAGCTGCAGGAACCGCGGCACTTCTGTTAATTCCATAAACACCGGCAGCATCTCCGTCTTCTGAAATCCCATGCAATTTAAATGATGTGGAATGAAAAAGCACAGAATTCATTGAAACAAGACGGGAGAATGCAATGAAATACTCCCATAGAATACAGATTTTGCTGCAATTCAATAGAATGTATGCTTTTAGAGATAGTTTAACAGAGAACGGAGGATTTGGCAAGAAAAATTTGGGCAGACGGAAAATCGTCTGTCTAAAATATAAAATTCCGCATCCTGCAGTAAAGCCAGGCCAGCCTCCGCTTTTTCTTCAAAAGCTCCAACAGCCTGCGCTGCTCTTTGACCGTGCCCTCCAGAGCTTCCTGCCCCGCCTCTTTGCCGCCGTAAACCAGCTCTTCATAATCCGTAAGGAACCGGAAAAGCGCCTCCCCGGCTTCCTCCGTTCCCTTCCGGCTTTCTGCCCTATCCTTCTCTCCGGGCCCATGAGCCGCCCCTGCCGGGGCTTCCTCCCACTGCTCCCAGCGCAAAAGCGCCCTCTCCCGGAATTCCTGCAGCGTCTCCTGCTTTTCCCTCTCCAGCCCCAGCCAGGAAAGGATGTGCAGATTCCTCCCCACCTCCGTCCGGAATTTTTCTTCCATGCTCATCCTCCTGTACCGCCGGGCCTGGGACAGGTTCTCCAGCCAGAGCAACAGACCGGACAGCACAATGGCAGCAGGGAGGAAATAGAGCGCCAGCCATTCCAGCGCCTCCGCCCATGCAGGCTTCCCCTTCTCCGCGGATTTCGCTGATTCCTCCGGCGTCTCTTCCAGATCCTCCGCTTCCTTCTCCTGTGGAGGATCCGGCGTCTCCCCTGCGGGCTCGCCCTGATCGTTCCGCCCTGTCCCCCAGGTACGATAGCGCAGCTCCCCATACCCCGGCGTGGGCTCAAAGGGAACCCACCCCACGCCCCGGATATAAGCTTCCGGCCAGGCGTGGGCCATATGGGAACGGACCGAAACCTCCCCCGGCTTCTCCACGGGAACACAGAAGCCCTGGACATACCGGGCGGGAATCCCCTCCGCCCGGGCCAGCAACACAAAGGCGGTGGCAAAATAGGTACAGTACCCCCTGGGATTCTCAAGCAGGAAATAATCCAGGAATTCCCCGGGGCTTCCGATCTCCTCCGGCAGCTTTCCCGGCGTCCTGGTATAGTCCCAGGAAGCCAGCTCCCTCTCGATGGCTCTCAGCTTCTCCGCATCCGTCTGCGCCTCACCGGTCATCCCGGCCAGGCGGCGTTCCGCCTCCGGAGACAGGACCGTCTCCCCCAGGTAAGTCCCGTAAACCTCCTCCCGGTATGCCTCCAAATCGGAAAGGCCAAGCTTCCTCTCCCTTCCCCGATTGTACTCCCGCAATGCCTCCTCGTTCAGCGCCTCCTCCGCCTTCCGCCCGGATTCCAGGAAACGGTAGAATTCCTCTCCCCCCGCATTCATCTGATAATACCTTACCCGGTACTCGGTTCCGTAACCCCGGCGCTTCTCCCAGACCAGGCTTCCGCCGTCAAAGCCGTAATCCGCCGCCTCTCCCAGCTCATATGTCTTCAGAGGTGCGAACACATACTCCGTCTTGATATCATGATACCGGATCCTCAGCCGGAAATCCTCCAGATACTCCCTCCGATGGGCTTCGTCGTAATACTGTACTGCCAGAAAGGTCTCCATAGCGTCCAGATATCCCCACTGCCCATGGTCATGGGATTCCTGGGTCCACTGTCTGCCGTCGAAGGTGTCATACACTCTTCCTGTCAGGTAAAGATTCTCCCTGCGGCCGTTCTCTATCCGTACGGACATGATTTCCCGGGCGTTATCGGAGACGCTTCCGTGCAGTCCTCCGTCCTCCGAAAAACCGCTCAGCCTCATGTCAAAGCCTTCCCCGTCCCCCCAGGCCAGATTTTGAGTGAATTCCAGGAAGGAATCCTTCAGCTTCAGATAAACCCCCTGGGCCCACTGCCATTGATAGGGCGCTTCCGGCACGGGCATCAGAGCCATCAGCGCCAGATATCCCGCCAGAAAGGGCATAATACGGAGCATATGCGCCCGGGCGCTTCCCCTGCGCACCTTCTCCCAGCCGCTCTGCACCCACTCCACGCAGACCAGGGCCAGATATCCCAGGAGAAACACCACCCCCAGATGGCTCATGCTGGTCTCGGTAAAAAGGCAGTATAAAAGCAGTCCCAGAAATGACAGAGCTGTCATAAGCTTTCCAAAGAGCACTCTTCCCCGGGAAAGGATTTTCATGGGAAATTTCTCATACAGGCACTGCAAAAGACAGCATGCCGCCGTCAAAACGGCGCTCTGCAGCAATTCATAGCCCAGAGCCTGCTCCGGCCCCGCCGCACTGCCCCTCAGCAGCCAGGGAAGATATCCTCCCAGAAAGGAAAGAGCGGCATTCCCCGCCGAAACGCTCCAGGCACACAGAAACGCTCCTGCCGCCCCCAGACACAGAATGCGGCCTCTGGCAGCCAGGAGGCTCAGCGCCGCAAACAGCGCCAGCACCCCAAAGGCGCACAGCAGATGGGGCGCTGCCAGCATGCTGATTCCCAGGAATCGCCCTGCACCGAACAGCACTGCGCAGGACAGCAGCACTGCGTTGAGAATGCGGTAGATTTCCTTTTCATGCAGATACAGCCCCTTTCCCCTCATCCTGTTCTCCTGCCCCTCCTTTCTCCCATGGCTTCCTCAGGCCAGATCTTCCCTGCCTTTCTCACATTGCTTCCTCCGGTCCGCCTTCCACGGGGACGGGAATGAGCCTTCTCCTTCCGTTGTCCTGCCTGAGGTATTCTTCCAGACTGTCGTCCGTGACCGCATAGAGCACCACGGCCCTCCCCTGGGCCGCCAGCCGCCCCGTAATCTCCATGATCCGATCGTTTACCTCATGCAGCACCAGGAAGATCATTTTGCTGTCCCAGAATCTGCCCGCCGCCAGAGCCCCCTCCAGAACCGGGACAAAGTCCTCCCTCCCGTCGAAATTGATCTGTGCAGCGCTCTGATAGAAGGCGTCGAAATCCCGCATGCCGGACACCTGCAGCTCCACCGGATGTTTCTGCCCGCAGGCAAAGGAAAAAGCGATATCCCTCCCGGCCAGAAAGAATCCCAGCGCCAGCAGCACCTCCAGAATCTTGTTCTCCAGGGGCAGATATTCCTCCATTCTCCTGCCGAAACGCCGGATATCGGCCAGTACGGCAATCCCCTGATTCTCCTCCCCGGTTCTGAGCCTGGTCATCAGCCGGCCCTGGGCGGCCGTGGCCTTCCAGTGGATCCTCTTGAGCGGATCCCCCTGGACATACTCCCGCACCACCGCATCCGGCTCTGTCTCCGCGGGTGCCTCCCTCTGGAGAAGAAGCCGGAAATCCCCGATGCTCCGAAGCTCCGAAAGCCGCACTATCCTGGGCCGGACCAGCGCCTTCACCGTGCCGGGATTGGCATAGCTCACCCGGAACAGCCGGAAGAAATCCGTCACCGTCACATCCCGGACCCCCACCTCATACTCCCCCCGATATCTGCACACCAGCCGGGTCTCAAAGGTGTATTTTTCTCCCGGAAGCAGTTCGTATTCCCTGTCCCCCGGAAGCTCCTCCACATAGGAAAAATCCGAAAAAAGCCGAACGCTGATGCCGGTGTAGGCAAAATGGTCCTCATTCTGAAGCACAAAAAAGTATGGCACGGCCTCTCCGCACACCATACTTCTTCCCCCCGTCTCCTGATAGATCTTAAACCGGCTGTAAACGCAGGCAATATAAATCAGGCAGATCACCGGCACCAGGCTGATTCCGAAAAAGAGACCGTAGCTCACGGCGCCTCCGAAGCAGGTGATCCCTGCCAGGGATAAAATCCATAAAATACAGAAAATCCATCTGTGCCTTCTCATGCCAATATCACACTTTCCGCCGGGAGGTCCGGCATACTGTCCCGGCCCTCTCTGATGTTGCCCGTCTTCCTATTCTCCGGCTTTCCGATTGCCCCTGTCTTCCAATGCTTTCACTCCTGCAATCCGAAATCAAAACACTTCCACCTGTATGGCTGCATTCTCTTAATCCGATTCCCCACAGCAAAATTGTCATCTGTGCGGCTGCAAATCCTGAAAGTGACCTACACCGGCACCTTCACCTTCAGAATCAGGCTCTTTAAGACAGCCTCCGCGTTCGCCTTCTGCATCCTGGCCTCGGGGGAGAGCACCAGCCTGTGCAGCAGCACGGGCATGGCGACGGCCTTCACATCGTCCGGCTTGACGAAATCCCGTCCCTGCAAAAACGCTCTCACCTGGGAAGCCCGGACCAGGGCCAGCAGGGCTCTGGGACTGGCCCCCAATACAAAGCGGGGCTCCTGCCTGGTAAGCGTGATCATATCCTCAATGTATCCCAGCAGGGATTCCTTCACCGCAACCGCCCGGACCCGGTCCTGTATTTCCAGCACCTCCTCCGCCCGGCACACTGCCTCCGCCGTATCCGGCGTCCGGCCTTCCAGCATCATGGAGGCCATCAGAATCTCCTGCTCCCTCTCCGGATATCCGATGGAAATCCGCATCATAAAGCGGTCCATCTGGGCCTCCGGCAGAGGATAGGTGCCCAGAAACTCCACCGGATTCTGGGTTGCGATCACCAGGAAGGGCCGGGGCAGCTTATGCACCTGTCCGTCCACCGTAACCTGTCCCTCCGCCATGGCCTCCAGGAGGCTGGCCTGGGTTTTGGGAGAAGTCCGGTTGATCTCGTCCGCCAGCAGGACCTGGTTCATCACCGCCCCCGGACGGTACTCAAATTCCTCCGTCTTCCTATTATAAATGCTCACCCCCGCCACATCCCCGGGCAGGGTATCCGGCGTAAACTGGATACGGCCGAAGCTGCATTCCATGCTCCTGGCAAGAAGGGCGGCCAGGGTGGTCTTGCCCACCCCCGGCACATCCTCCAGAAGCACATGTCCCCCGGAAAAGAGGCAGATCAGCAGCTTTTCCACCGCATCCGCCTTGCCCACAAAGACCCTGTTGATATTTTCCGCCAGCCTTTTAGCCAAATCAAATTCTTTCACCGATCCGATTCCACCCTTCTTATGTCTATCCGTGTCTGCTGCCGCTTCCGGCGGGCCATTTCGCTCGCTGCCGTCCATGGCGTTCTTTCACCCTCTCCTGCTCCGGACTGCCTTTTTCTGCGGACCTTTTTGTGTTCTGCCGTCCCCGGCGGTCTTTTCCTCTCTTCCGCATCTGCCTGCCTTTTTGAATTCTGCTGTCTCCCTGTCCGGGTTTCTCTCTATTATCAGAGTACCACTCTTTGAAGGGATTGACAAGAAATTTGTTCCTGCTCCGTATAATACTGCGCCTGGGCATGCCAGAGCTCATAATATTTTCCCCCTGTATCCGCAAGCAGCTCCTCATGGGTCCCCGCCTGGACGATTTCCCCCTGATCGAAAACCAGGATCCTGTCACAGAACCGGCAGGAGGAAAGCCGGTGACTGATGTATCCTTGCGTCCGGCCTGTCCATCCCCGCGCTTGCCACAAACTCGAATACCGTGAATGCCACTGCGCGGATCTCCTGGAACACCGCGGAGATCAGGGAATAATATTCCTCGATATTGTATTCCTGAATTCTGCGCCCGCCCACCAGAATCTCTCCCTTCGTGGGCGTATACAGGCCGCATATCAGCTTGATCAGGGTGGTTTTGCCCGCACCGTTTACCCCTACCAGAGCCAGGCTCTCTCCGCCCTCAATGGTGAGGGTAATTCCCTTTAAGGTATCCTCCTCCGCGCCGTCGTAGCGATACCACACATCCCTCAGCTCTATTTTCACGGGTGCGGCGGGCAGCGGGCAGCCCTTCCCGCGATGAAACCTGCAGGGGTAGTCAAACAAATTCCGATAGCAGGCAATCTTATCCCCGCGGGTGTTCAGCTTTGCCACATCTCCCACGATTTCCTGGAGAAAAGAGGATATGCTCTCCATCAGTCCGAAATAGAATACAAATTCTCCCACGGTAATGCCGCCCTCCAGGAGCTGTGCTATCAGCACCAGATAGGCAATCCCGTTCTGGAACAGCGCCAGAAACCCGGCCAGCAGGCTGCCCCACAGCCCCCGAAGGCTGCAGCGCTTCTCCCACAGAAGGATATAGGCCTGATAATCCCGCAGCATCCTGTCCAGCCAGGGCTCCAGGCCATAGAGCCTGATATCCTTTGCCCTGGCAAAATCATCCGACAGTCCCTGGATATAGCCCTTTTTTCTCTCCTCCTTTTCCCACTCCTTCTTCTTTTTCTCATAATAGGCCGGCTGCCAGCGGGTGGTAAAATAGGAGAGCAGGGACACCAGGGCCACGGCAGCAAGGACCAGAGGATTCAAAGCCGTCAACAAAGAGGCATAGGTTATGATTCCCAGACCATGTGTGAAAAAGAGCATCAGATCCCCCCACAGGAATTCCACGCTGCAGTCTCCCCAGCTGGCGTCCCGGTTTGCATAACCTACGATTTCCTGATAATCCTGTCTTTCCGTGTTCTCATAATCGGTGGCGTAATTGACCTGTTCCGCCATTTTCGTCTGATACACCTCCGACGGGCAGTATTGTCTGGCGCCGCATCTGTCCTCCAGCGCTTCCGACAGCAGGTTCAATGCCAGGATGCCGGCACAGAAGCCGGCCGCCACAAGCCCCGCCTCCCCAAAGGCTCTCCCCGCTCCGATGGCGTCTATGAGTTCCCTGGAGAAGAGCGCCTTTACAAGGGGAATCAGCACCGTGACGGGAACCAGGGCTATGACAAAAAACACAAAATTCCGATCCAGCCGCCAGAGATTTTTCATGGCCCAGGCCAGATTGGCTATCCTGGAATAGTTTCTTTTTTCTGCTCTCTCATTCATACGGTTCTTCCTTCCTTTCCGTCGTCCGTTTTCGCTCCGTCAGGATATCTCTGTCCTCCCCCAATATATATTTGACGCGTTGGATCTCTCAGCCACACATAGCATAATGACAGCATTCCTCGACTCCCCCGGATTCCGGATCCGTGGCAGCGGACGACTCTATAAGGTAAAATAACAGATATAAAAAGAAAAAGTGCAGTTTGATGTCAAAAGCTTTGTTTTTGATGTCAACTGCACTTTTTGATTCCTCTTTTTTCTATTTTCTTCTATTCTCTTCTTCTATTTTCTTTTTCTATTCTCTTCCTTGCTTTCGTCTTCTATGTGACTGCGCCTTCCGATTCCCTTCGCTTTCTCCTGCAGAGCGATACGTATATACCACTGTACTTTCCTGCGGAAGGCAGGAATCCGTAGCTCTTACGAATGTGTACTATTTACTGCTGTAGCAGGCACCTGCTTTTCTTGCCGCGAAGTTCAAGCTTTCTGCAGTCCTTTGCCGGAGGGCGCGGCAGCGTATCGTTTCCTTCGGAGATGTATCGTTTACTGCGGAAGCAGGATCTCCGTGGAAAACGCCCCGTCCTCGGAGGCCCTGGTCACATAGCCCCCGTATTTTTTCACGGCGGCGTCCACCCGGGACAGCCCCAGGCCGTGCCCCTTCCCCTTTGTGGAACGGAAGCTGTGTTTCTTCTCCCCCTTGGCTGTATTGGTGAGGGCAAAATACAGATAATTCCCCTTCATTTCCATATAGACGCGGATCAGCCTCTCCTGGGGCGGCAGCTCCATGCAGGCCTCCATGGCGTTGTCCAGGAGGTTGCCGATGATGGTGCACAGATCCAGCTCCGATACGGTGAGGGACACGGGAATCCTGGCCTCCGCCTTGATTCGGATCTCCTTTTGCTCCGCCAGGGAGAGCTTGCTGTTCAATATGGCGTCCGCCATGCGGTTCCCTGTTTTCACCACGGTCTCCACATTGGTGAGGTCCTGGTCCAGCATGTCCAGGTATCTGTCAATCTCGGCGTATTCCCCCTTTGCCGCGTGGACCTTCATGGCCTGGATATGATGGCGGTAGTCATGCCGCCAGCCCCTCATCCTGGCGTACATGTTCTCCACCTCCGTGTAATATTTCTGAAGAATCTCTTCCTCGAAAGCGGCTACCCGCCTGGCAATCAGCTTCTCCCAGAACATCCGGACCCCCTTACAGATATTTAATCAGCGCGGCGTGGACCGCGTCGTACATCCCCCGGCTTACGGGAATTCTCTCCCCGTTCACCAGGCAGATTCCCGTCCGCGACACCCTTTTGATATATTTCAGGCCCACCACATAGGAGCGGTGGACCTTTAGAAAGGTTTCGTCCAGCTGCTCCATGAATTTCCCCAGGGTCATGCGGACCCGAAAGCTCTCCCGGAGCGTGTGGACATGCACATAGACGTTTTGCGCCTCCGCGTATGTAATATCCGCCAGCGGCACCTTCACCGTTTCCTCCGCCGTGGCCAGCAGCACACAGCGCTGCCGCCCGGCCAGATTGCCCACGGCTCTGTCCAGCACCGGATTCAGCTTCCCTCCGTCCACCGGCTTAATCAGGTAGTGGAGGGCGGATACATCGAACCCGTCGCTGAAATATTCATAATACCCTGTGATAAATACGATCTGCACCGCCCCGTTCTCACGCCGCACCCTCCTGGCCAGCTCGATGCCGCTGATTCCCGGCATTTCGATGTCCAGCAGCAGGATATCGAAATCCTTTTCCTCCGAATAGTCGAAGAGGAAATCCTCCGCCTTCGCATACTGCTTAAGCTCCGTGAGATGGCGCATCTTTTTCGCCCAGGCAAGGACAAGTTCTCCCAGATATTCCCTCTGGGCGGCATCGTCGTCGCAGATTCCAATCTTGTACTTCATCCTCTTCTCCCTGTCCGTTTCCGTGAAAGCCTTATCCGGGCTCCCTTACTCTTTTATGGAATATTCATGCTTCCGGCAGAGGGTAGAACCCATGTGAGGAAATCGCGAATCGAAAGCTCAGGATAAAAGCTCCCGCATAATCACCTTGAGGAAATCGCTGTCCAGATAGTCCAGCATATCCGCTATGGATTCCTTGTTCCGGACCTTCCGTCTTGCCAGCTCCGCAAGCTGGTCATCCTCCATATGATCATAGAATTCCTCCACCGGCTTTCCCTGCTCATACTGCTGCAGGACGAATTTTCCAATATACTCGTCCTCCAGATAGTCCAGCATATCTTCTATGGACTCGCCCCTCTCCAGCTTCCGATTGGCCAGCTTTGCAAGCTGGTCATCCTCCATATAATCGTAGAATGCCTCCACCGGTTTCCCCTGCTCGTACTGCCGCAGGGCCAGTTCCCCGATGTACTCGTCCTCCAGGTAGTCCAGCATATCCTCTATGGACTCGCCCCTCTCCAGCTTCCGATTGGCCAGCTTTGCAAGCTGGTCATCCTCCATATAATCGTAGAATACCTCCACCGGTTTCCCCTGCTCATATTGCTGCAGGACCAGTTCCCCGATGTACTCGTCCTCCAGGTAGTCCAGCATATCCTCTATGGACTCGCCCCTCTGAATCCGGCGCTCCGCCACCTCCCGCAGCGTATCCTCATCCAGATACGGATAAAATACCTCGATGCTGTCCCCGTTCTTCAGCAGCATGCTGTTTGCGATCTCTTCCACCTGCTCCGGCTTCAGCACGGGCACGGCCGCCTCCACTTCCTCCCGGGACACTTCGTTCTTCTCCACATATTCCTGGAGCTCATCCTTCATGGCGGAATGCAGAAGCTCGGATTTCTCGTCCAGAAGCTCGTCCACCGTACAGCCGAACAGCTCCGCTAGCTGGGGCAGCTTTGAAATATCCGGCATGCTGTTACCCCTCTCCCAGTTGGAGACGGCCTGAAAGCTCACGCCCATCTCGTCGGCCAGCTCTGTCTGGGTCATGTTCCTTTCTTTTCTCAATGCCAAAATTTTCCTGCCCACCTGTTTCATATTAAACATAATTTGTTCTCCTTTGCCTTGACGTACCAGCCGTTTTCCGGCTTCCCGTATTTTATACTGCTTAACGCTTTAAATTTCCGAGTAACCCGACTGCATAACGCCAGCCATATACGTTCAGTCAATGCAGTACGATAAATTCTGGCGTTATGCAGTGTAGAAAAAGCTTTTTCGTAAAATGATTGTAGCACGAAACCCCTGCTTTTTCCTATAAAGAAATACTTGAATTCCTGAAAATAATTGCTTTTTTCCAATTCAAGCGCCCCTTGAATTCTCTTACGCCAGGCTTTCTCTTTTAAAAAGAATACCACATGAACCGATCTTTGTTATGAAATGATGATATTTGTTGCAAAGTATGCATTTTATGTTTAAATCCATCTTCCTCAAAACATGCAATTTCACTTCCCATTGCTTCGCTCAGCAGGCAAGCTCTGGTCTCCATAAAAATATGATAAAAAATCAGAGGTGGGACTACTGCCTGTACAGGCCGAAAGCCCACCTCTGTTTTGAGCTGTCCATTTCATTTCATTCTATCAGAAAAACGCTTTTACATATGCCAATGTCTTTTCCAGCAAATCTTCTGGCATCTTCTCCACAAACTGAATATTCCTGCTAATTACATCCAGGCACTTCATATGTTCCGTTAGTATCACACCTGTCGTTTTCGTTCTATTATCTAAGGGGATATGCAACGGAAATTTATTGGTTGTATTTGTAATTGGACACACCACAGCAAATTTAGTCCTCATAAAGAACTGTTCATTACTGATAACTACTCCAGGTCTTCTTCCTGCCTGTTCATGTCCTGATTGCGGGCTAAAATCCAGGAATACAATATCCCCCTGCTTCGGATTATACATTACCACACTTCCTTCCCAACAGGCGAACCCCAGTCAAATTCCTCTGCCACATATTTTCCGTCATAATCTTTGAATATATCTTCCAGTGTCAATTCCTTCTTTTCTTTGACTTTTGAAATCACAATAGTATCATCGACACATTTAAGTTCCACCCGGTGATTTTCCATCATTCCTAATGCTTCAAGAAATGCTTTCGGTATTCTTATCCCCTGCGAATTTCCCCATTTCTGAATTGTTGCCTGCATACAATCATCTCCTTCCATGCATTAAGTATATACAATAGTATATACATTGTCAATGGCTTTATAAAAATATCTACTATATTTTCTGAATAATCACTCCAATATTTTCTTTGCAATCAGCATACATTGTTCTATATTTTCCTCATAAACACCACTGATCATATTATAGTGTCCACAGATATTGATTGATTTAGTCTTCCTCTAAGGCCGAATGACGGATTGATTTTGTGACAGTTCCTTATTATCTGATCACTCATAATTTTTACAGCATTTTCACAATTCACTGTTCCATGCGTCTTTACGCTGTTTTACTGATATTTAATTATGTTGTTGATTATGCTAACTGCATAACCTCGTCTTCATAGGCATTGAAGTACACTACCTTATGAATGGACAGGGAGACATGGTTTACCGCACATACCTTGCGATACCGCTTCACCAGATCTTTGGTTTCCAGAATTGTTTCCATATCGTTTCTCCGCTCTATGATAGATTCTTGAGAATATAATAGAATCAAAAAGATGATTCTAATATCTGAATTATATTGTAGATTATTTCGTATAAATCGGCAAGGCCGGAATACTCTGCTTTCCACAATTCTGCTATCCCGGAAAGCAGAACGCTGCATGTTATATTATTACGTATATTACTTGTCGGATAACTGTTTATCATGGTTATACCACTGCGCCTGCGCAGACCACAACTGCGCATAAATTCCTTTTGCCTCCACAAGTTGTTCATGTGTTCCGCATTCAGCCAGTCTCCCCTGGTCAACCAAAAAAATCATATCGGAATTTCGGCAGCTTGCCATCCTATGCGAGATATAGATTACCGTCTTACCCTGTGTGTATTCGTCAAAGCAATCCACAATCTCTTTCTCCGCCAGCGGATCCAACGCTGCAGTAGGTTCATCAAACACATAAATAGGGGCGTCCCTGTAGAAAGCCCTTGCTACAGCGAGTTTCTGGGCCTCTCCGCCGGACAGGATAACTCCCTCCTCGGAGAAATTCCTTGTCAGCTCCGTGCCTTGTCGCTTATGCCTGGAAAGCATTTCTGTCAGCCCCACTTTCCTCAGCACTTCGTCAACCCTCCCAGGCTCCATGTCCGCAGATGCAGCCACATTCTCGCCTGCGGAGTAGGCAAAGTAATGGACATCCTGAAATACAGTCGAGAACAGCTTCCACCAAACCTCACAAGGATAGAGATTAATATTGATTCCGTTCAGGAGAATCTCTCCCTTCTGTGGCTGATAAAACCTGTGCAGAAGCTTAATCAGGGTAGTCTTCCCCGCGCCGTTCATCCCCACAATGCTGACCTTCTGGCCGGACTCTATCTTCCCGGAAAATCCCTGCAGCACCCAGGCCTCGCTTCCGGGATACCGGAACCAGACATCCACAAACTCAAGGCTTTCAAATACAATGCCGGTCAATTCCCCGCTCTTTTCCGGCCATTCCGTTGTTTCCTCCACACTCTCCCCATCAATCATCCCTTCTTCCATCAGCACCTGGTACGCATAATGGAATCCAAAGGCATACCTGACACTGGCGATATCGTCCAACATCTCAGATAATGCCGAAATAGTATTGTGGATAACATTGGCATACATATAGAATTGTCCAAATGTTATTGCTTTTACATACACCTTTGCTGACACCAGAATGTAAATCAGCAGTGTTTGCACCTTCAGGCAGATATCCGCCGGGGCGGCCCTCCGAAGCGTGGCATTGGAAAATCTGATTTCCAACTTCCTTGCCGCTTTCCGGTAATCCTCCATATAGACGGAAAGCAACGGATAAAAGCGAAACAGCCTCACATCCTTTGCGCACGCCAGATTCTTTCCCAGCTTCTGATAATAGGAATATGCCCGCTCCGTGGGCGCAAATTCCTCCACCATCTTTGTATACACATTGTCTGCCTGTACCTTAAGATACGAGGAATAGACACTCATGCCTGCAATGACAAACAGCCAAATCCAGGTATTCGAGACCAGGAAATCAACAACCGCCACACCGGAAGGAATCCCAGCCCTGTCTGTTACAAGAAGTCGGAGCAGGAGCACGGCATATCCCCCAAGCATCAAAAGACAGGATCCCATATGAAAAGCGGTCATCATAACATATGCAATCTGCGAGGAACGGTTCAGCCCACTCAGGTAGGTCTGGCGGAAATCAAGAAACTCTTTGTCCTCCAGCCTGGCATAGGACACATCAGCCATCATCCGGGATACATTCATCTCCATTCGGCGGTTTACTTTCATACTCTCCACATTCTGCCTTTTCTGCAATTCCTGTGCCAATAGCCCCAAAATTCCCTCACTGGCTACCACAGCAATAGTGTACACTATGACGACAGCAATACGCCTCTTCTGCGTCAGCTCATCAATCAACAGGCTGGGCAAATATGCCAGCAAAAAAGGGCGCAAAGCCTGAATCACCATAATGGCAGTACCGACAGGCACAAACCATTTGGAATATTGTCTAATTTCTTTTAAAAAGAAGAAAAATAACGCAATATTCTCCCTGTGTTTCCGTGGTGCGCTCATGACTCTTCCCCTTTCTCTTCCGCGTACTTGGCGGACTGACTCTCATACATCCTTGCGTAGAGCCCGCCGGCCTGGAGCAGCCCCTCATGAGTTCCCTCTTCACGGACTGTACCGCCATCAATCACCAGGATCTGGTCACAAAAACGCGTACTGGCCAGCCTGTGTGAAATGAACAGAACCGTCTTACCCTCCATAATCCTGTCAAAGCGCCGGTAAAGCCTCTCTTCTGCCAATGCGTCAAGAGCCGCTGTGGGCTCGTCTAAAATCAAAAACGGGCTATCTTTGTAAAGCGCCCTGGCCAAAGCCAATTCCTGTGCCTGCCCTCCGGACAGCACAATCCCATCCGCGGCATAATCCTTACGCAGCATCGTATCCATTCCCTTAGGAAATCCGTCTACCAATGCGCGCATTTCGGATTCCTCCAGCGCCCGTAACATCCGCTCTGTGTCATATTCCTGTTGAAACGATATGTTTTGGGATACTGTAAAAGCATATTGGTTGATTTCCTGAAACACCACTGAGAAACGGTCATACAGCTGCTGTCTGGAAATAAGCCTGGTGTCTATGCCATCCACAAAAATCGTACCCTCATCCGGCTCCAACAGTCCCGTCAGCAGCTTTACAATCGTTGTCTTCCCCGCGCCATTCACACCTATCAGAGCAACCCGCTGACCCTTTTGAATTTTGAAGCTCAAATTACTCAATACAGGAACAGCGCTTCCTGGATAGCAATAGCCGACTCTATCAAAACGAATTGAGGGCACCCCTTTGTCCTCTTCCAAAGCCCCCGCTGATTTTCCCGTAAAATGTGCTTCCACGGAGCCTTCTTCCATGAAATGTTCTTCCACTTCCTCAAATTCCTCAGGCAGCTCCATGACCTGCCTGAAATCCGAAATGCATTTGGAATATTGCGCAATGTTTGTGGCGCTGTCTATCATCCCTTGAAATGCCAAGCTCAGCGTGCCGGCCGCTCCAAGATAGAGCAAGAAATCATCAACGCTGATTCCCCCGAAAAGCACATCCCCTATCAGGCATATGTATACAGCGGAATTAGCCGCCATGGTAAGCAATGTCGCTATCTGCCTCATGCCTGTCAGCGTTTTCTGGGAATTGGCCTCATTTTCCAGCCTCATGCCCAGACATACAGCGTACTTTTTGAGCCACCAGTCTTTCAGTCCGTAGACCCGCACGTCCTTGCCCATGTCCGGTTCTCCCATATTACTGTTCAAATACTCTATTTCCCGATCAAGGGAAGCGTTCTGCTCCCGAATCTGCACATCCTTCTTCTTGGATGCATTTCCCAACAGCAGGTTGACTGCAGCTGTTACAATCAGCACGAAAGGAATGACCGGATTCAGCGTAACGCAGATTGCGCTGACTCCGGCCAGCAAAATAAACCCTCGCGCAAAAGCCTGGAGATTATTAAGCGTCGCCTCTATACCCACATTGGAACTCCACGATATGTACTTCGCCTTTTCCAGGCTGTCCGCTGTCTTTGGATCCTCCAGATAACAGTACCGAATTCGAAACCGCTTAACTGTCAAGAGATTCAGGCACCAATCTGACCGTACAAGTCCGCATTTGCACTGATACCGATTTCCTGTCCAACTATTCACAAAGGTTATGGCAAGTATCACCAGCCCCAGCAGCCCTGCCTGAATAAGCAGCCTGTCCAATGCCAATTTCTGAATCAGGCAGCCCAGCAGAACTTTGGGCACGTAGATTTCAACATAACTCAACGTCGCTCCGGATATGGAAAAAGCCACAAACACAGCGAACAGAGACTTGTCATATCCCCATACAAGTTTCAGCAGATACTTCAGATTATCTTTCAATATCTGTAACGATTGACGCACAAAAACACCGCCTTTACACAATATTTAACGTTTGAATCATTACAATGATGTTATATTTCGGAAAAATAATCAATACATCTTTGCACCATTTTCGAAAATTGTTCTTCCTTTCGCCAAATATATATTGGAAGTCCGAGTCTCTGAAATTGATTTATTGCCGCTTCTTCCTCTTGCTCAGAAACTATATTTTTCTTATGGCTGAGCACAGACCATCTTAACGATTTTTTTAAGGGTGAAAGTGCTATACAGATCACTTTCGACGGGTAAATTGATTCTAAATATGCAATTGTATGTTCAACATATTCGATACTGTCTTCACAAGAAACGCACAATATGTATGCATCTGCCTGGCATGCTAAAATCAGTTCATTTTGAGCTACCGGATATTGCTTTAGCCCCCCACTGTCATTTGGTATTGTTTGTGATTGCGATCCAAATAATATAATATCCGGCTGTTTTTTCTCAATAAATCCAAGTATTTGATTAATAGTATATACACTCATCAATCCCTTAGTTTTAACAGTTCCTTCATATCCTATAGGATAGACGGCATCTGCTCCAAATAATGGTGCTGTTGGTTCAGTCCCCAAAAATCCAACCTTATACCCCATTTTAAATAACTCTGAACGCAATTTAATTTGCAAAGAAAATTTCCCTTGTCTGGAAGCAGTACCAACAATCCCTAAAACAGGTTTTCCAATACAATAGGTTTTTCTTAGCATAGAAACACCATCTGGTTCATCAATATAAGGGACATAATAGGATATTTTTCGTTGCCTGATTATTGGATTATTTCTTACATCACTTAATGAATACAACTGCTTTTTATGTTTTTCACATAACCCTATAAACTCAGGTATGTAATCATGTCCACATGCTTCACTCAGCATTGTAGCATGTCCTAATATCACTGTGTCAAAATCGGCAGTCCAATCTATCTTCGCAACATCTTGTATCAACAAATCCTCTTGATAACTTTCCAACCTTAACAAATCGCATATATTCTTGCTCACATTCCCTGTATATTTAGAATCATAAAACCCGACTATCTTAAAATCCAACAAATCTCTATAACGTGCCAGACTATGCATTTCTTTATTAAACGGGAACACAATTGCTTTTTGAATAACTAAGTCAAATTTCATTGTATTTATATTTCCGTATTTAATTGTTGCAGCAGCCTGATCATCCAAAAGCTCTTTTATTTCATCAAATCCTTTTATTCCACTCTGCATTACTTTGGCAATATATGCAGAGAATACCGGCGCGGTAAAACTATTTCCAGAAACCATTTGGGTCGTATTTCCAATCCATTTTACACGGACTTCACGACTATCTGCTACGTAATTGACAATGTCCTCGTTTGTTTTAGCATATTCGTACCTTTTAACCATACGTTCACTGTCTATCCCTATCACGCAATCAAAGGCTGCGGGATAAGATATTAACCCCCCATTGTCAAAGGCTGCTACAATAATGACTCCTTTTACATACAATCTTTTACATTGTGAATACAGTGCTTCAATATTGTCACAGCATTGTAATCCTATACTTATGTGGATTATATCGCAATCAATATGTTGATCAATATAATCCAACGCACTAATCAATACATCTTCATGCGCTAGGATTCCATCAAAAATTACTTTTATGGGGATTATTATAGCATTAGGTAAATATCTATGCAATATGGAGATTACTGCTGTTCCATGCCCAATATCATCTTCAATATTGGAAGTTCTATGAACAACGCCATCTTCTGAAACAAATATCCCAATCCCTTGTTCATACGTATTTTCCAAACTTACGCCTGTATCTAAAACAGCTATTCTTATATTATCTCCGTCATACTTTTTATATTTATCAAAATCCAGCATCTGAAAATCCTCCTAGAGAAAAAGTCAGCCCATATGATTGTTTACACCATATGGGCCGATTGGTGGATCTAGTAGTAATTATCTTTTAACAGCAACCACTTTTTCCATGACAACATACCTCATCACCATGCCTAAAGCAAATCAAAATAAGTCTTTTCTTCAGCTTTTTCTTTAGTTTTTTCATCATCCATCCTCCTTGTCAGCCAGAACCACCTGTACAGCATCTGCTATTTCCATTGCAGCAAGTTTCACTGCCATCTCGAAAACACATTAATATTGCTTTCATGTAAAGACGCTTTTTTAATTTTTTCATACCTTTTCTCCTTTTCATTTTTTATATTTACTGTCTCCAGTAAATTGTGTGTTACGATTTTCAGTATTATGGCTTTCCCCATGAACTGCTTCTATAAGGAAATTAATCAAATTCCTATATGTATCTGGCGGTTCTATCATATATTCTGAAGATATATCCACGCTATATCTTTCTTCTAAACTTACTATTAATGAAACAAACGTTAATGAGTCCATTTCAACTGGAGAATCATCTGCATCAGGGAAATAAAACACACCATTTTCTTCTAAAATTTCTTGTATTTCTTGTTCTGAAATCCCAACGTTAACCTTCACTTATATCACATCCTTTTCCGAAAACAAATTAAGATAATCCATGCAACGCAACTTAGCTTTTGCGACCTCTTCCAAATTATTGCATTTATATTTCTTTTCTATATTTGTTTTAAATGGACAACTGTTTCCAACACATATTGGAAACATTTTACATTTCCTGCATTTATCTCGCAGAGGTTTTTCCGCAATCATCCACTGTGCAATTTTACCTTCATCAATGACTTCTCGCCCATATTCATCTATATGTCCAATGGCATCCAAATTTGCATATTTGCTATACATAGCAATTGTACATTTATGTAATGTTCCATCGCAATTTATAATATATCCATTCTTTCTGTTTGCCTCACAATAACCCACAAACGGAGTCAGCGAAAAAGCTTCTGCTGATTTTAGGCCATATTGTACTGCCTTATCATACCATAATTCATTAATAGAATTCTCATTTTCAGGAATATCCTTTTGATTAATTCTATTGCCACCCCAATCACGCACCCCTTGAAAATACACTCGAAAGCGTGAATCATGCGCAAAATATTTTGCAAGTATTGACAGATATTCATCTAAATAATTTGGTGTCTCAGAAGCCACATTACAGCGCAATGTCACTTCAAATGTTTTTGTTTTTACATATCGTTGAATATTTATTAGATTGTTCAAAATAGTTGAAAATGAATCGGGGTTATCTTTATGTGGACGCATTTTATTATGTATATCAGGTGGTCCGTCAAGACATACTTCATATTCCAACAAACGACAGGATACTAAATATTTAAATGTGTCTACATCTAAATTATAACCGTTAGTATTTATTGTCGATATCAAAGGAACATGATTCTTTTTGCATATCTCATTAATAGCACTTGCCATTCTGCATGTCTGTTCTCGATTTAACAAAGGCTCGCCACCAAACCACGAAACACGTACTTTTTTAGAATGCGGAACTTTCCTTTCAAAAAAACGAATAACTCTTTTTTCAACAGCCTCATCCATATAAACAGGGGTCGGAGTTTGATAACAGTATGCGCAACGAAAATTACAATCATTAGTCGGCATTAATGTTACCGCTAATACATCCGATCCATATAATGTTTCTCGGTGCTTAAGTTCAACCCATTTTGCCTCGTCGAATTGTTCTGAGATAATAAATCCACCGTCCACTAAACGATTTCTCATTGTTCCAAGATCCATTTGAAAACTGTTTTTCTGTACTCTTTCCAGATACCAAGAAACAAAGCCTCCTGTTAATTTGATGCAATCCTCTGTTCGCATATTCATCAGTAACAAATCGCCCGATGGCGTCTGTTCTGCCACATTATATTTTGAAACCCTATATGTTACCTCATTGTCAAACACATTCTCTCTCCTTTCACTCCATTTTTCAGATACGTTGGAACGCAATACTATATAAAATGTTCCGGTCTTTTGGTTTTGCAGTACTATCTTTCATTACTTTATTCGCGGCGACAAACCTATTGTTACTTAGTGTGTATTACACTAAATGAATACTTCATTAAATTCATTCCAATTAATGCTCTTATGTAAAAAAAGATCCAAGACATCATATTCGTCTCTGTAAACAATAGGTATTTCAAATGCAATTTCTTTTAACAACTCAACAGTCTTGGTCTGTTCATACTTTAATATCATGTTCAGCCATCGTTTAATTTTTATTGTACAATTCTCATATTCTATAATACATGATTCTGCCATTCCATTCATGACTAAACCCCATTTCTCCCTAAGATATCTCATAGAGATCAATATAAGGTTTTGATGCTCGCTTACTTTTTTAGCTGCACTTGATAGTCCTCTAAAAGAATCGGAAAACATTTCACCGGCTATTTCCTTGTCCAGCATCTTCTTTAGTGCATATAGGCAACTGAGTCCTCTGTATATCAACTCAGAATTATTTTGTTCTTCCATATTTTGCAGGCTCCCCTTCATATGACATACACCATGCCATTCATCATCCAATTTAAAATAGGCTTCAAATGGGCAGTTTTCAGGGCTATAATTCTTATTTATTCCCATAGCAGTAATCGGAAATTGATAATAAATAGCACTCCCCATTCCCATACATTCATTCTCCCTATAATACCGTTTAACTTCTGGGAATGAATTCCTGATATAAGAATAGTTATATGTAATCCGACGAAAAAGTCTTTCCTGAATACCTATCGTAAAAAAGCATTCCTCTTCATCATCAAAACCATACAACAATACTTCATGATAAGATTCCATTTCTACTGGTACTTTAATTGTCATTATCAAATAGTATCCATCCGCCAGCATCTCTCTTGCTTTTTCAACTATTTTATCCTGGCTTAAAGCAAATAAATTTATATGTTTTCGTTCTAGGATTGCATCATGATAAAACGGCAGTAAAATTGATGTTTCTCCGAAAAAGAAATTCAGGTCTGAATCCGCATACAGAGGATAATGAGAAGCAATCCAGTCCTCATAATATTTTGATGTCTTTAGAATTGCCAGTCTGTTAAAAATCCAACATTCCGTGACGCACCCTATTTCTTCAATGTTAATTGCCAGTTCTACTCTCCCTTTTCCCATCGCAACCTCCCTATAAGCAAATTTCAATAAAAAACGGGGACAAATATCTTTCCAATGTCTTTTTGTCTTTATCTTTGTATACCTTTTAACGTTAGAATCATACTATAATGTTAACTCACTTTTCCAGAATACACAATACGACAAATTACTTGAAATTTTCAACCAATTTGTCATATTGTATTTTATCCAGAGGCATTATACAATAATAAGAAATCTATAAAATTTTTAAAAGGAGGGTTCTTTATGAAACGACAAAAATGTCATTTGAAAGGATTGGTATTCACATTAGCACTCATGCTTACATTAGCCGGGCCGGTATTTCCCGGGGCAGGAGAAGGAGAAGATGGCGGCATTCCCACGCCTCCGAAATTTCCTCCTGTGGAGGAAGAAATTCCGGAGACTGATGAGGGTGATGGCATCAATCCATTGTCGGATTTGGATGAGCCAGTAACTTTAGAGAGACTGTGAGCTGATTAAGATAAAAACTTCTCAACTCTTACTTCAAGGAAGGTTTTTAGATTAGAATCATACATAAAGTCTGCCATTGTTTTACTAATCTCGAATGCCATCCTCCACTTTAGCCGGAAGAATTCATATTCTTCCGGTTTTCTCTTTTCCTTAGCTACTTCGTAAATATTCCAGGCAATTCGGTAAAACAATCTTCGAATACCATTTATTTTGAAAATCAGCAGATCTTTTCGAGCAGCTTCTTCATTTATTTCCACAGCTTTGGAAAAATCGCAAATATCACCCAAATAGTTATCATAACTTTCAGCCGCAACATCAAAACCATAATTACAGATACCTGTTCTCTCGCTTAATTGCCCAACCGAGAACAGCACCGCCTCAAACCATTTCTTCGCCTCCTCCAGCTTGCCAAGCCTGCGGTAAAAGCTGCCGATATTGCTTGCAATCATGATCTCCTCCCGCTGGTAAACCCAATATTTCATGTCCTTCCCCTCGAAATCAGGCACGGTACAGCGCAGCGCTTCCAGCAGCATTTCCAGACATTCCTGCAGATCGCCTCCCTTTTTCTGCTTCAGTACAGCGTCGAAGAACAGAAGTTCCTGCCTTACCTTGGGAAACGCCGGGTTTACCCTGGTTCGGAACTTCTGTATTTCCCATTCTGCCTTATCCCATATGCCATACTCCATCAGCGTACTGATCAGCTGCCGCTGTTCCAGCACCTCCAGGGAATCTGTTTCCAGCAGGGGCATATTCCATCCTCCGAATTTACCGTATTGCTTCACAAGTCTATCATAATTTTCGTAGGAGGGTTTGTGAAGCCCCTTTTCTATTCTTTCCAGCTGTCTGGGGCTTATAACACGCTCATCGCCGTCATAGACAGCTTTTTCACGGGATTTCCCATCAAATTTGCGAAGCATCTTCAGCGTCATTCCGGCATCCCTGGTATTGTCCACAGAGATCCCCTGCCAGATGCGGTATCCGGGATAGCCGAACCATGCATAAATATCCAGGAACATTTTCCGGAAGGCTTTTACCTGTTCCAGATATTCCGGTTCGGCAAATAGAGAAGTGTCGCATTCGCACAGGCAGTCCAGCAGCGGCAATACATAGCAGTGGCACCCATTCTCGCGCAGCAGCTTCAGGGCTTTCAATCCCTTCCCTGGAAGCCCTGTCTCCCGTCCTCCGGCAGCCATACTTCCCATGGCGGTATTCCTGCCGCCTGGCTCCCCCTGCTCTTCCAGCGCAGCTGCCATCCGGAATCCCAGGACAGCCGCCTGGGGCAGTACCATTGTCATTGCACGTTTCCTCCAGCCATGCTGCCCGGGATAATCCCACACTGCCTGCCATAGCTGCCATGCTTCCTCCTTCCGTCCATTTTCAAACAGGGCGGCGCTTACCAGCAGGACTGCATCCAGCTCACCGGGCGAAAGACAGAACGCCCCCAGGTTTTGTTCCCAGCCCTCCGGGATGGTACACTTTACCGCCTGCATAGCAGTATCCAGGATGATCTTCGGATCTTCCGCCTCTCCGCCCGCTGTCCTCTGCCGTTCCAGCATCAGGATACCCTCCGCTTTCAGCAGAAACTGTTCCTCCAGGGGCTCCCGCTTTCTGTATTTACTCCTGTAGTCCCCGATTGCGGCGGCGGCCTCTTCCGGCTGTGCCGGTACCAGCAGGCAGATATCCTCCCGCTTCCGCCATCGCTCCAGGTCTTCCCCCGATGCCAGTGATTCAAAGTACTCCGGCGGGATCCCCATACGCAGCATCAGGGTGTCTCCCTCCATCTTTGTCCACTGTGCCGTCCCCTTTTCTACCATTTCCATCTTGGTTCGGCTCATGATACCGGAAGATAAGTTCTCCAGGCTCAGCTTCCGCTTCTTCCTTTCAGCGCCAACAGCTTTGCCATACGCCCTATTGTATTCCCGTATGAATTCCTGTTCTTTGGTTCTCTTCATTCCCCTGTTCTCTCCGCTTACTCTCATGTGGATGGATGCAATATCTTGATGCTGTTAACCAGGCATACGATTCTTCCGAAAGAATCTCGGCAAAACCTTTGCCTGAAATAATTGTAACACAGTCCTCCTCTCTTTTTCCATAAAAAAGTAATGGCATTTCTCAATTTTTCCCCTGCTTTCTCCCGGGAAGCTGTACCAGGATGACAGCACAGAATACCAGTGCGCATCCCGCCAATTCCCTGCCTGTCAGGGCCTGTCCCAAGACCACCCATCCCGCCAGCACGGAAACGGTGGATTCCAGGCTTAAGATCAGGGAAGCTATCGTGGGATCCGTCCCTTTCTGCCCCAGTACCTGAAGCGTATAGGCAACGCCGCAGGACAGGATTCCCGCATAGGCCAGAGGAATGATCCCATCTGCGAAATCCCGTATATCAGGCTTTTCAAAAATAAATGCAAGAATACCGGCAGCCACCCCCGCAGTCAGAAACTGAATACAGGAGAGCTCCACCCCGTCTGTTTTGGGCGAAAAATGGTCAACCGCCAGGATATGTACGGAAAACAGAACTGCACAGAGAAAGACCAGGCTGTCCCCTCTGCCCAGGGACAGGCTTTCGCTCATGCACAGCAAATACATGCCAAATGCCGCAATCACCGCCCCTGCCCAGGATTTTCCCGGTATCCTCTTCTTCAGGAACAGTCCGAAAAAGGGAACGAGGATAATATATAATGTGGTGATAAAGCCTGCCTTTCCCACGGATGTGTGCAGGATACCATACTGCTGCAGGAGAGAGGCTCCGCACAGCAGCAGCCCGCAGCATATGCCTCCCTTGACCGCAGCTTTGCCGTCTGCGGGCTTTCCTCCCTCTCTCTTCCCTTTTACTCTGTTGAAGCAGACAAGCGGTGCAAGCACTGCGCTTCCCATAAGAAACCTGGCGCCGTTGAAGCTTAGCGGCCCCAGGTAATCCATGCCCACGCTCTGGGCCACAAAGGCTGTTCCCCAGATAAATGCTGCCAGGAAAAGCATCAGGCTGCTTTTCCTGGCTGTCCCTGCCTGTGTTGTTTCAGCTTCTTTTCCCGGTTCTCCCGATGTCCTGTTCTGTCTTTTTATCATATTCTATTTCCCTCTTACGCCTTTCCTACGCCCCAAATCTCTTTCCATCTCATCATCAGCATATGCCGGATATTTTCATTATACTGAAAAGCTCCCTGCTGTGCAAGGAGCTTCTGTCTGGTTGAGATGCCTGCGTCCTGCTGCGGCAGCGAAGAGGCTTCCTCTCGGTTTCCGGTTTTTTAATTATAATACTGCGCCTGGGCGTTCCAGAGCTGGCGGTACTTGCCCTCCGCCGCGGCCAGTATATCGTGTCCGCCCCGCTGCACCAGACGTCCCTTGTCGAACACGATGATATCGTCGCAGAACCGGCAGCTGGAGAGGCGGTGGCTGATGAATACTGCCGTCTTGTGCTCCACAATTTTCTGGAAGTTCTCGTACACGGCGGCCTCCGCAATGGGATCCAGGGCCGCGGTGGGTTCGTCCAGAATCACGAAGGGAGCGTCCTTGTAAACGGCCCTGGCCAGCGCCACCTTCTGCTCCTCTCCGCCGGAAAGGTCGATGCCGTCGTTCTCATAATCCCGCCCCATGACGGTGTCGATCCCCTTCTCCAGACCGGCCAGCCGGTCCCCGAATCCGACCTGGGCCAGGCATTTCTCCACCCTGTCCCGGTCATAGTCAAAGGCGCCCGCCACATTGGCGGCCAGGGAGAACTGGAAGAGCCGATAGTCCTGGAACACCACGGAGAACAGTGTCAGGTACTCCTCATAGCGGTACCTGGTGATGTCGATGCCGTTTAGCAGAATCACCCCTTCCGTGGGATCGTAGAGACGGCAGAGCAGCTTGATGAAGGTGGTCTTGCCGCTTCCGTTCTCTCCCACAATGGCCAGCTTGTCGCCGATCCTGAATTTCATATTTACATTCCGAAGCACCCACTCCTCCGTGCCGGGATAGCGGAAGCTCACATTGCGGAACTCGATCTCATAGTCGATATCATCCCTCTTTTCCACCGCCAGGGTTCCATGATACATCTCATCCGGCAGATCCAGGAAGCGGTACAGGAGCAGCAGGGCCTCGTTATTCTCCCTGAGCAGCGTCAATTCCCAGAGCGTATTGCTCACCGCATTCACAAAGCGGGTCACCGTCCCCCTGTATAGGAGGAAATTGCCGATACCGAACACCCCCAGAAAGGCCTTGGCCGCCACCGTAAGGAATACCGCCAGATTCACCAGCGCTTCCTCTGCAGCTCTCAGCGTGTTGTTCCGGATACGGCCTCTCGACCATTCGATCAGCCAGGCCGGTCGAATCATTCTCCTCTCGCACTCCCTTGTCAGAACCTTATTCAGGCCAAATACAGCCATATCCTCTCCCTGCATTTCATATGTGGTCATAAAAAACGTATTCATCTCCGCCAGTCCCGACATGGCCTTCGTTTCCTGGCGCATTTGAATCCTGGCGCATTTCACTGTGAGAAAGACATGCCAGATCAGCAGAACCGCCAGCAGTCCGGCGCCGTAAACGGAATTTATAAATCCGGCCAGGCCCCCCGGAGTCCCTTCCGCCGTCATACGGAAGATGGACACCGTCAGCGATGCCGAGACAATGATATCCACAAGATCCGAAATCAGTTGCCCCATCGCCCAGAAAAGCTTGAGCACGCCCAATCCGGCAGCGTTGGCGCCGGCAAAGATCTTCTCCCGCAGCAGGGTGACCTCCGGATTCTCCAGGTGCTCGTACTGGAGCCCATGGAGCCGGTCAAACATAAAGATCTCCGCCTGATGGAAATAAACATCCTGCCAGACATTGCGCCTTGCCTGTACCAGCCGGCTTGCGGCCTTGATTCCATACTGGCCGGACAGGGTAATTCCCGCCAGCAGCATCAGCCGCTCCCACCGGCACTGTCCCGCCAGCTCATTGATGAACAACGCGGACAGATAAAGGGAAAAATACGGCGACACAATCTGGCCGATCTGAAACAGGATATTGAAAACAAAATACTTGGGGCAGATCTCCAATGCCAGCTTAAGCCCTCTCACAAGCAGCCCCCACTCCTGGCGCAGAGTGCGCTTTTCCCCTTCTTTTTCTTTGTATGTGTGGTTTTTCTCTGTACTGATTCTTCCAATATTATTTTGATTCTTATTTGAACATTTTTTTCCTCTGCTCATCTTCATTCCTCCGCCCCTGCGCATTCCGGCCTGTTTCTCCGGTCCTGTCATGGCCTCATGACCTCCATTTCAGCCCCCGGGCTTCTATAATACCTGCTCTGCACGTCAAAGATCTCCCGGTACTTTTTCCCCGCCGCCATCAGCTCCTCATGGGTGCCCTCCTCCGCGATCCCCGCGCCGTCCAGAAGGAAAATCCGGTCACAGAAGCGGGTAGATGCCAGCCGATGAGAGATAAACACGGCCGTGGAGCCTTCGGTAATCTCGTTATAGCTGCGGTACATACGGTCCTCCGCCAGAGGATCCAGCGCTGCGGTGGGCTCATCCAGAATGATGCACTGGGGCTTGCGATATAGGAGTCTGGCCAGGAGCAGTTTCTGGGTCTCACCCCCGGAGAATTCCGCACCGCCCGGATTCACCTGGCGGTTCAGAGGCGTCTCCACCCCCAGGGGCAGGCTCGCCACCTTCTCCCAAAGCCCCGCCAGGACAAGGCATCGCTCCAGCTTTTCTCCGTCATAACTCTCCCCCTCATCGATGCACGCCACATTCCGGGCAATGGAAACGGGCAGCAGATGATAGTCCTGGGGCACCAGCCCAAAGAGACCGTAGAGCTCATCCCTGTTATATTCCTGAGGCCTGTGTCCGTCGATCAGCACCTCTCCCTCCGTGGGCAGCAGAAGTCCGCACATCAGCCGGATCAGTGTGGTCTTCCCGGCGCCGTTTGCTCCCACCAGCGCCAGTTTCTCCCCGGCCTCCAGGGTAAAGCTGATATGCTCCAGGACATTTTCCTCCGTTCCGGGATAGTGGTAGGTTACATCCTTAAATTCCACGCAGAAAGCGCCCTTCGGCAGCCCGATCCCCTCTCCCCTGTTCATCCTGTCCGGAATCTCCATGCATTCTCTGTAATCGGAAATCTGCAGCGCACCCTCGCAGACGCAGGACCACCACCAGCGAATGCCGCCCATAGTCTCCGCCAGCTCCGTCACCGCGGTAAAATACAGTACAAACCCGGCCGCATCGATTTCCCCCGCCACTGCCCTGGAGATCAGCCAGGCGTAGATCAGGGCGTCCCTGCAGAATATCACCAGGAAATCCGCAAACTGGACCAAAGAATTTCTGCCCTCCACCTTTTTCTTCTCTGCGCCGTACTCCCCCGTCAGCTTTTTCGCCAGCAGCCCAAGATACCCCCGCAGACTGTAAAGCCGGATATCCTTTCCGTATTTAAAGTCCCGCCCTATCCGGAAGGCAAGATAATTAAGCTTTTTTGTAATGGCATTGCGTTTATCCTGGGTCTCATAATTGCGCCTCCTCTCCCATGCGGAAAGGGGGATATTGGCAATGCTTCCCGCCGCCACCAACAGGATGATCCAGGGACTGAGCGTGGACAAAACGGAGCTGAAGAACAGGAATTTCAGCACCACGGCCACCATCAGAGGAAATTCCATGAGGAAATGGACGCCCCGGGCATGATTGTTTCCCGCCGCATTGCCGGCTCGTTCGTCCAGCTTTTTGATTTCCGGATCATATTTCAGGAAGAAATCCCTGTCGCGCCAGCGGGCGCGGAGCCGGCAGTCCAGCCAGCCTGAAAGGAACATCTCCGAATATACCGTCTTGCCCTCGATCAGGCTGCCGGCCAGCCGGGACAACAGATCCGCCAGCACCAGTCCCGTGATGACAAGCGCTATGGTGGAAAAATGATCCGACCCTTCCAGAAGGCTCAGGATAAGAGGCGGTGTGTACAGAGTCACCGCCGAAGCAAAAAGCTCCGCCGGCACCTTGCAGATGCCGATTAACGCCAGCCCTCTCTCATGCTCCCACATCATTCGGTACATATAGGCCACGCAGGAAAGCATTCCGTATTTGGGCTTCCGCCTGGGCTCCTTTTTCGGGGCTTTTCTTTTAGAACGCCCCTTTTCCTCTTCCTTCTTTTTCTCTTCCATGTCCCTCTCTCCCTTCCTCACGAGTCTCCCCGGCAGATGACGCCGTATTCCTTGCGCTGCCCTGCCGCGGTCTGTCCGGACGTTTTATGCCCTGCCTGACGATACTGCGACACCTGGCATCCGGCTGCTTTGACTCCTGCCCGCCAGAATCGCGCCACCTGGCGTTCTGTCTGACGCCGCCTGGCTGCTTTGTCTCCTGCCTGCCGCAGTTGCGGCATCCGGCATTCTGTCTGCATCTGTCCGGTCGCTTCGTCTCCTTCCTGCCGGAGTTGCCTCCATCATAACATACTCTACGAAAAAAACTGCATTCAGACTACCAAATGCAGTTTTCGGTGAACAAAATGTAATTGATGGTTTTTCATCCTTCAGTCGTTTACAGAATAGGCAGCAGCACCTCCGCCGTAAATCCGCCGTCCTCGCTGTCCGCGGAAAAGAGACCGTCGTATTTCTTCACGATTCCCTTCACCCTGGTGAGCCCGAAGCCATGCTCGGCCCCCTTGGAGGAGGAGAACAGCGCGCCTGTCTTCCTCTGCTTTTTCCCCGCCGCATTGGTCACGGCAATGTAAAACTGCGTATTCTTGACGCCCATATAGACCCGAAGGAAGCGCTTCTCCGCCTCCAGCTTCTTATTCTCCTCGATGGCATTGTCCAGGAGATTCCCGATAATCACGCACAAATCCACATCGTTTATCTGCAGCTCTTCCGGAATTTTTGCCCTGGCATTTACGGGGATTTCATTCCGGGCCGCTATGGAGATCTTCCCGTTTAAAATGGCATCGATCATCACACGCCCCGTCTTCACTACGGTATCCACATTGCTCAGATCATCGTTGAGCTGGCGCAGATACCCGCTCACCTCCTCATACCTGCCCAGGGCCATGCTGGCCTGCATGGCCTGGATATGATTGTGGTAGTCATGCCGCCACCCCCGCATTTTCGCGTACATGCTCTCCACCTCGTCGCAGTATTTCTTTATCAGATCCGTCTGATACGCCTCTATTCTTTTCTCGATAAGCCGGTCAAAAATCATATCCCTCTCCGTCCAAATGCTTCAGCGCTCCCATAAGCTCTCCAAATGCACACCCCTTGGCAAAGTGCCGACTATTCGCTGCATCTGTTTCCCGTTTACATGATTTTCCAAAATCCCTTTTTTGCCGATCCCCTTCTGATAATCACACCCTTTTCTCTCAGCAGTTTAATTTTCTGGGAAATCGTTTTTCTGCTCACATTCAGGTTATCGGCTATCTCCATATATGTTGCCGATGGATTATCACGCAGTATTTCAAGAATTTTCTTTTCACTTACCGTTAATGTCTCATAGATCTTTTCAGTCACCTTTTCAGTCACCTTTTCAGTCACCTTTTCAGTCACCTTGGCACTTTGAAGCGCCTTAAACTTCACCATGATATCTTCTCCATGAACGATATATTCCGGTTTCTCAGCTCCTATTTTTTCACAGGCATCGCAGATCTTCTGAATTCCGCGCCCCCAGCTTTCAATAAAGCCCGCGCGGTAGAACACCCTGGCAATATCCGGATTATACGGCTTTGAGGTGTGCACGCCCAGAAGAGTCTCTGCTGTCCATCCAAAAGGAAGCATCAGCTTTTTGCTGTCCTTCACACCTATAACCGTTCCGTCATCCTTTGTTCCGATATATATTTTCCCGCCTCCGGCATTGGCAAATCCGCATATCCACTTCAGATATTCATCCCGCCAGGATTGTTTCCATTCTATATTCTGATTTTCCCCCATATAATATCAATCTCCCTTCCATAACACGCTTTTGGGCGCCGGCTCTTATGAATTTGATTTTCTCATGCCCCACACAGCACCAATCTTTAGCGGCATGTTTCTCAGGCGGCCTCCTCCATCCAGACAGCCTTCCCTAATACAGCTCAATAATGGCCCTTCCCATTTTCCCGTCCATGCCCCTGCTGATGGGGAGCTCTTCCCCGTTCTTCAGCACGGCGCAGCTGCTTTTGATTCTGGCCACATGATTTAAGTTCACCAGGAAGGAGCGCTGGCATTTGAAGAAATACTTGTCAAGTGCCTCCTCCATCTCCCCCAGGGAGGCCTTCATACGGTAGTCCCGTTCCTGTGTGTGAATGCGGACGTACTGCTTCTGGGCTTCTATATACAGGATTTTATCAAATGGGACGAAATCGGTCTGCCTGTCGAAGCTCACCTTCAGACGTTTCTCCGGCTTTGCCAGGTTTGCCGCCGCCCTGTCCAGAACGGCGCCCAGCTTCTGCGCCGAAACCGGCTTCATCAGATAATGCAGCGCCGCCACCTCATATCCCTCCGCCATGAAATCCGGAAATCCGGTGACGAATACGATCTGCAGCCTGTCGTCCTTCTTCCTGATTTTACGCGCCAGCTCCACGCCGTTTAACCCGCCCATCTCTATGTCCAGCAGCAGGATCCGGAAATCGTTCTCTTCCTCATAGGAAAACAAAAAGGCCTCGGCGGAGGGAAATGTCTTTACAAAAGCTCTGCCGCCATTCCCTTCCGCCCAAGTCTCCACAAGTCCGGATAGATACTCCGCGTCTGCCGCGCAATCGTCGCAGACCGCAATCTTATATGTCATCCCATTCTCTCCTCCAGATGCTCCTTTTAGTCCTCCTGCAGGAGCAAAGCCATGAGAATCCTTTACTTCTCCGGATTCTCCCTGTAATCCGCCTGCAGGAGCAAAGCAACGGGGCCCCTCTTACTCCTCCAGATACTCCCGGTAATCCGTCTCGCTGGCAAACAGGATGTATTTTCCCCCCACCAGTCCCATATAACCCTCCGCCGTGTGATAGCCCTTCATATCGTTTCCCTCCTATTCATAAATTTCATAAATCAGTTTGTTTTTCTGTTCTGATTTTTTGTTCTGAATAGAAGATAACATTTTTTAAGGGCCATAAAACTCCCTCAAAGTTCGGGATCCGGCAGTAAAATCCTCATTTCCTCCAAAAGCTCCTCCGTCCTGCCCAATAAAAGCTCCGCATCCTTTTCGGCCAGTCCGGTCTTCTTATATTTATAAGTCAGGAAGGGCTGGCCGTAGGCCGTGAAGGCCATGCTCTGGCCATATTTGCGCAGCAGCTCCGGAATCTTCAGCGGATCCACCCGGGCATCCATGCAGAAGGTGAATGCGATTTTTTCCTGCCTGCCCTTGACCTCCGTCATATACAGCCGGTGGGCCGCCACACGGATCAGGGCGATGCGCAGCAGATTGTCCACGGATTTGGGGATCTCCCCAAAGCGGTCCAGAAGCTCGTCCCTCATGTCGTCCCGCTCTTTTCCATTCTCAATTCCGGCAATGCGCTTATAGATATCCAGCTTCTGCACCTCGTTGACAATATAGGCAGGCGGAATAAAGGCATCCACATCCAGATCGATAATGGTTGCAAAATCCTCGACCTCTTTGTCTCCCTTCAAAGTCCCCACGGCCTCGTTGAGCATCTTGCAGTACAGATCATAGCCCACCGCTTCCATATGCCCGTGCTGGCGCATCCCCAGGAGATTGCCCGCACCGCGGATCTCCAGATCCCGCATGGCAATCTTAAAGCCGCTTCCCAGATCCGTGAATTCCCGGATGGCAGACAGTCTCTTCTCCGCCACTTCCTTGAGCATCTTATCCCTCTTGTACATCAGAAAGGCATAGGCCGTCCGGTTGGAACGCCCCACGCGCCCTCTGAGCTGGTAGAGCTGGGACAGCCCCAGATTGTCGGAGTCATGGATGATCATGGTGTTTACATTGGGAATATCCAGCCCCGTCTCAATGATGGTGGTGGATACCAGCACATCGATCTCCCTGTTAATAAAGTCAAACATAATCTTTTCCAGCTCATGCTCCTTCATCTGCCCATGGGCGTAGGATACCGACGCCTCCGGCAGCAGCGCCGCCACCTGGGCGGTCACATCCGCAATATGATTCACCCTGTTATACACATAATAAACCTGGCCGCCCCTTGCCAGCTCCCGGGAGATAGCCTCCCTCACCAGTTCCTCATTGTATTCGCACACAAAGGTCTGAATGGGCTGTCTGTCTCCCGGGGGCTCCTCCAGAATACTCATATCCCGGATGCCGATCAGGCTCATATGGAGGGTTCTGGGGATGGGGGTTGCCGTCAGTGTCAGCACATCCACGTTTTCCTTCAGCTTCTTGATTTTCTCCTTGTGGGTAACGCCGAAGCGCTGTTCCTCATCTATGATCAGCAGTCCCAGATCCTTGAATTTTACATCCTCCGAAAGTACCCGGTGGGTGCCGATGACGATATCCACCAGGCCCTTCTGCAGATCCGATATGGTTTTCTTCATCTCCCCGGGAGTGCGGAAGCGGCTCATCAGATCCACCCTCACCGGGAAATCCTTCATCCGCTGGATAAAGGTGGTATAATGCTGCTGGGCCAGGATGGTGGTGGGCACCAGGTACACCACCTGCTTGTTCTCCTGCACTGCCTTAAAAGCTGCCCGGATGGCGATCTCCGTCTTCCCGTAGCCCACGTCCCCGCAGACCAGGCGATCCATAATCTTCGTGCTCTCCATATCCGCCTTGGTTTCCTCGATGGCAGCAATCTGATCCTCCGTCTCCTCAAACGGAAACATCTCTTCAAACTCCCGCTGCCATACCGTGTCCTTCTCGTAAGGATGTCCCTGGCTCTGCTGGCGCAGTGCGTACAGCTCCACCAGATCTCTTGCCACCTCGTTTACGGCGCTGCGGACCTTTGTCTTGGTCTTCTCCCATTCCTTCGATCCCAGCTTATTCAGCTTCGGCTTCCTGGCATCGGCGGAGGCATATTTCTGTATCACATCCAGTCCGGTGGCCAATACATACAGATTCCCTCCGTCCCGGTACTCTATCTTGATATAGTCCTTGACCACGCCCTCCATCTGAACCTTTTCGATTCCCCGGTAGATCCCTAAGCCGTGGCTTTCATGCACCACGTAATCCCCCACTCTCAGCTCATTGAAATCCTTGATTTTCTGGCCCTGGTAGAGCTTTTTCGCCTTTTTCCTCTTTTTCTCCGCACCGAAAATATCCGTCTCCGAGAGAACCACGAATTTCAGCATGGGGTATTCGAAGCCCTTATTCACATGCCCGTAATAGGTGAGCACCTCCCCCGGAATTGCCTCCCGCAGAGGATCCTCCGTGTACACCGCCGCAATCTCCTGATCCCGCAAATCCTCCGCCAGACGCCTGGCACGGGTTCTGGAGCCGGACAGCAGAAGCACCCTGTAGCCGTTCCTCTTGAAATTCTTCAGATCCTTTACCAACGCCTCGAAGCTGTTGTTATAAGGCGCTACATTCCTGGCGGCTACATCCGTCCTCAGATCCGCCTTAAAATAGCCTTTTGTCTCCATGGTGGAGACGGTGATCACACAGCCGGTGAGCATGGCGGCAGCCACCTGCTCCCCGCTGTAGAGAATGTCCATCTGACCGGGCAGTACATAGCCCTTCTCCGCGCGCTGAGCCATGCTCTCCCGGAACTCCAGCTCCACCGCATCCGCCTGTTCCTTTACCCGATTGGGTTCTTCCACGAAAAACAGAGGCAGGGAATTCCCCGTCCTGCCCGTCTCCTGTCTGCCCTCCGTAATCCGCACCAGAAGCTGGGGCAGCGTCATGGTATCTTCATAAAAATACCGGATATATCCCTCCAGATTCACCTTTGCCTTGAATTCCAGAAGCTGTTCCTGCAATTCCTTTACCTGGGTCTTGATTCTGTGCGCTTCCTCGGTGCGGAAGGACTCTCTGAACAGCTTTTCCTGCTTTGCGCCGTCCGCCTCCAGCTTCTTTAACCCCTTCCGGATGCGCTCTTCCTCCAGCACGAATTCCGTTGCGGGAAATATGGATATGCTCTCCAGATTCTCAATGGAGCGCTGGCTTAGAATGTCAAAGCTGCGGATGGATTCCACCTCGTCCCCCCACAGTTCGATGCGGTAGGGATTCTCCTCCGTCAGGTCGAAAATGTCTATGATACCGCCCCTTACGGAAAATTGTCCCTGGCTTTCCACCTGATAGCTTTTCTCATATCCCATGGCCACAAGGCGTTCGCAGAGTGTATTTTCCTCCAGAATCCCCCCTTTTTCCACATCGATTACATCCCGCTCCCTGTCCCACATTACCTGGGGCGTCATCAGGGCCGCATAGGTGGTCACGATGGTTAAGGGCTTTTTCTCCATGAGCCTGCGCAGTACCTTCACCCGCTCCTTCACAAGCTGGTTGCCGTGGATATCCGCCTGGAAGAAAATCAGGTCCTTGGCCGGATACAGCATGACATTCCTGTCATAAAATTTAAATTCCTCATAGATTTCCTTTGCTTTCAGGTCACTGTAAGTAACGATGACTTTGATACGAAAGCCATCGCCCAGTCCGTAGATCATATGCAGCTTCTGGGAATCCACGCAGCCGGTGAGCGCTGCCACCGCTCCCGGCCCTGCCGTCCTCTTCCTGACGGCGTCCCTGATATTGCCATATTCCGCCAGCTCTTTGAGCGGCGCCAGTAATGCCTGCATCTTCTGCCTCCTGATAAAGTCCGGATACCTTTTCATCCGGAACCGTTTCCCTTATCGTCCCTTAGGAACTGTGCAGATTTTGTATCAGTTCCTACGCCGGGCAGAGCTGTGTCTCTCCATCTGCCCGGTCGGGGTTCCTCTTTACGCCGGGGCTTCTCCCGGTTCCCTCTCAGCCCTTCCCGGCATCCCTGTCGCCCGGACACTCTGCGAATATCTTTTCTGCGGTGTTTTTCTCTTTGGTTCCGGCTTCCGGATTCGGTTTTGCAGCAGTTTTCTCTCCGGTTCCGGCTTCCGGATTCGGCCTTGCAGCAGTTTTCTCTCCGGTTCCGGCTTCCGGATTCGGTTTTGCTGTAGTTTTCTCCGTATTTTTGTGCTTGACGGTATTATAGCGGTTCATGGCTGCATCCGCGCCCTGGGTCAGGATCATGCGGATGGCATCCGCCGCCTGCCCCGCCGCCTCGTCCAGCACTTCCCGCTCCTTCAGCGAAACATGTCCCAATACATAGTCCGCCAGATCCCAGCCCTCCGGCTTTCCCCCGACACCCATTTTGATTCGGATGAAGCTGTCATGTCCCAGATGGGCAATAATGCTCTTCAAGCCGTTATGTCCCCCGGCGCTTCCCTTCTTGCGGATGCGGATCTGTCCCACATCCAGGCTGATATCGTCCGAGACAATGATCAGCTCAGACGTCTCGTCCGCCTTGTAATAGTCCACCATCTCCCGGACGCTCTCCCCGCTCAGGTTCATAAAAGTTAAGGGCCTGGCAAGAATGCATTTCTGTCCTGCCACGATTCCCCTGCCGATGACGGCTTTGTGCTTTTTCTCCAGGACGGAAATTCCCTCCTGCTCCGCCAGCTTCTCCAACACCTGAAATCCGATGTTATGCCTTGTATTAACATATTCCCTTCCGGGATTTCCAAGTCCTACAATAATATACATTTTATTCTCCTGCCTGATGGCACTGCTTTCGCTCAGTTTCTATGGTCTATGATCCAAGGTCTATCGTAGAATCCAGGGGCGGGATTCTATGATCCAAGGTCTATTATAACCTCCTTGGCAGAAAATGACCAGTATAAATTCATATTGTTGGAGCAGGATAATGTCGTTATGCCGTTATGTTAGGCACTTAACAACGAAATCTTGCGCAGAGTGGTAAGATTCTGGTTCCGGCTTTTCCGGGTTAGGTGGAAGCATTGTACGGGGATGCCGGCAAGTGACGGCGGAAGGGGGCGGGGGGACTTTGCTCGGCCGGGGTAACGCTGCGACGAACTAACTGGTAACGGAGACTAAGGTGCAAAGGACGCATCTAATTCTCCGTAACCAGTGGATTTCGCCTCCGCTAAGGGCACCCCGTAGGTGCTCTCGTAAAGTCCCCCCGCCCCCTTCCGCCTGTATTTCCGCAATTTGGGCAGAATTATTATACGATTTTCGCAGAATGGTTTTCGCAATTTGTGAAAAATAAATTTATCGCTTCTCTTCATTATTAACGTATTGTACACAATGATAATGATGCGTAGTATAATGGCGTTATAAATTTGCCTTGCATGTATATGGCATATATTATATAATACAAGCGTCAAAAGGTATTTAACACTCAAATTGTATTAATTGTCCCTGAATTTTACATAAACTGGCTTTAAATTCATGTTTGGAGAATAATGATATTGAACGTATTTTTCATACACTTCGCACAATATTAGCAAAAAGTACCCTTTGATTGGCTAATTATTGTATAATTTCGACAATGGAATCCTATCTCAGATTCTGATGTGTAATTCTGATAATAGAATCCTATCTTGGATTCCATTGTATAATCAAACTGTAACGAATTCAAATTAGGTATGCCATAAGCTGCAAAGTACCGTAAAATTAAAGATTTCATACTACTGAATTTTGCAATAGCATACCTGACAAAAAGTGTTGCAGATCAAATAGATAAATCGGGAGTGGAAGGCAGTAATGAGCTATCGGAAAATGACTCCTGGAGAGTTATTCCTGAACGGGTTCTGAATTGTGTATGAGAAAAAACGGAGATTTGAGAAAGCGTTTGTTGAAGGAGGAATGGTATGGTAAGCTTAGGCGAGATTACGCCGGAAAACTGGCTGGAGGCGGCTCATCTGCAGTTGACCGGAGAACAGTCGGCTTTTGTGGCCGGCCCGGTTGGAATTTTGGCCCGGGGATATGTCTACCGGGACTGCCGGGCACGGGTGTGGACGGTGGAAGAAGACGGACGGGTGGTGGGCCTTGCCCTGGTCCGGGAGTTTGACGAGGAACCTCTGGGCTACGAGCTTCAGCAATTCCTCATCGACCGGCGGGAGCAAAACAGGGGCGTGGGCACCGCCGCCCTGGCACTGATTCTGGATCGTCTGCGAGCTGAGGGGCGATGGCCCACGGTGGAGGTATGTGTCAAACGGGCTGCTCTTCCCGCCCTGCGGGTTTATACGAAGGCGGGCTTTGCCGATTCCGGCTACATAGATCCGGATGTGCCCGACGCCCTGAATCTGGTATGTAGGCTGTGAGGGGCAAAGCAGCGATGAGCATGCGCCGGAAAATTCATTTCCTCTTCATTGTGATATAGACGCGATAAGGCTTCCGTAAAAACGCACTGCGCCGTCAATCTCCTCCTGGGTAGGGTGTCCTTTTGCAATCCCTCCTATGAGCCTGAACGGTCCAAAGGTATCGAAACCGCGGCATCCGTAGGTTCCGGCCACCCTGCAGCCTTTTGCCTCCGCCCTGGCCCGGACGGAATTCGCGTATTTTCCGGTATCGTTTCCGCAGGTATACAGGAAAAATACCGTTTTCCCCTCCGGCAGGCTTTCCTCCACAAAGCGCTCCGAAGCCTCATAAAATTTCCCGAAAGCCACGCCGCTTGCAACGCCGATCAGGTCATAGTCGCTCAGATCCGTGCCGGATACCTCCTCCACCGCCGCCGTCTCGATGCCGTATTTTCCTGCCACCGCGTCCACCAGCTTTCTGGTATTCCCGTGATGGGTGGATTCATAAATAATTATCGCCTTCATCCCGCTCTCCTTTCCCATACCCGTGTCAAATAAAGCTTGCTCCACATTACTATAATCATTTGTCCTGCACTCTTTGTCTGATTTCAGAATAGCATGGGCTTTGTATAATTGCAACAAATTTCAAATTTGCTCTGCCATTTGAAGGAGCAGAAGAAGGACATCATCCCTGTGCTGTCCGGCGAGAGCAGCGATCTTTTCATGCGGTATTTCAAGGCTTATCTGGAACAGCTTTTTACAGACTATGCGGCATGTGAAATATACGCCGCACCCGGAGCGGCAGCTTTTGTTTCCATCCCCGAAGACTTTGTCATAAATCATTATGTGAGCGGTTTTGCGGAAGCGGTAAAATGGTGGGCAGGCAGCGCCATGAAAGCCGCCCCCGAAAAAGTAGTGGAATATTACATGGCGCTGAATCAAAGCCTGCGCAGGGAAGCGGAAAAATCTCACCAGTTTTCATCCACATAGAGCTTTACGCGGTTCTGGATAATCTTCGATACTTCTTCCACGCTCTTCTGTCCCTGGAAGAAGGCCTCCGCCTCCTGAACGATGATATTGCGGATTTCGTTTCCGCTGTCTGCAAAAACCGGGTGGGCGTCCTTAAGCAGAGAGAGAATCAGCTCCGCCTCCTGCCTGGTGGGAGTGTGATAGGTATAGCTCCAGCCGTCCCCGTATTGGACGCTGGAAGTATTCCCCAGGACCACGGGCTCGCCGTTTTCGTCCAGGTAGATTTCGCCCTTCTCATCCAGCACGTATTTTACGGCAATGGCTTCCTCCATGCTCTCCTCCAGCCTGCGCCTTAAGGTGGGAAAGCCCATGCCGTTGCTGCCTCCCTCCTCCCCCAGAATGTATTCCATAAAGGCCCACGCGCCTTCCTTTTGTTTTGATTTGGAGGTGATGGCATAGGAGAAGATGGCTGTCATGGCATGCCTGCCCCCGTCCCCGGCAGGATAGCCGATGCAGACCGCATCCCCGCCGAAGGTCTCCAGATCGATCTGTATGGTGTTGAAATTATACAAATCCACGGTTTTCAGCAGAACCTCCCCCGCCTGGACTCTGGCAGGGACGGAGGGCCGGTCCGGATCGTAGTCCACGGTTTCCGGAAAGCCTCTCACGAACTGCAGTAGATTTTTGAACTGTTCGGTGTCAAAGCCGCACTCCCCGGTATTCCAGTCCACGAACGCATCCTCCCCGTATTCCATGAGGAAATTCATCGCGTCGCTTCTGTCCGCCCCGTCAAAAAGCTCTGCCTCCGGATTCGCCTCCGCCAGCGCGATGACCTGCTCCGGCGTCCATCCGGCTCTCTGCCCCGTCTGCCCCTCATGTCCCATCACCGTCTCCAGAAATACGGCGTAGGGAATGGTCGCCAGCGTGCCGTCGAAGGTATAGGCCTCCAGGACTTCCTCCAGGAAATCCTCCCTGTGAAAGGCTTTTATAATATTCTTTCAGAACAACGCGGTATTTCTCATTGCTCCTGTTAAATCTCACCACCGCAGGCTCGTAATTGTAGCCGCCGGTGAGTACACCCAGGACAAGAGTCTCCTTTTGGGCCGCCTGGTCCGGGCTCACCTTCGTGAGCAGGGCGAGCTCTCCGTGTCCGTCCTGAGTCTGCAGCACAGCGGCAATGCGGCCGTCCTGGGTCTGTCCGAAGCTCAGGACGCTGCTCCCGGCGATGTCACAGTCCATCCATGCAAAGAGGATTTCTCCCTCTTCCACGGCGGCCGGGTCATATATCCGAACGCACGTACGATCCTGCAACAGGAAGCTTTCGCCCGGTTGGGGAGAAATGAGGCTGCCTCCCGGATAATCTGTGCAGACTATGGTGAGGTTTTTGTCTTCATAATTGATTTCGGCCAGGATGCCGCCGGATCCGCTCTGCCCCTCTTCTCCGTAACTCATATATACCTTACCGTTCCCGTCCCGGTATAATCCGTCGATGGCCGGATTGGCAATGGAAGCCTGCCCCAAAACGCGCTTTTCGGAAACGGACTGGTCCGAGGCTGATTGATCTGAAGTGGACTGATCTGAAGCAGTCTGGTCCGAGCCGGTCTGATCCGAAGTGGATTGGTTCGAAGAGGACTGGCCGGTGGCTGCGTCTTCCGGGGATACCGCCCCCTGATACTGCCCCTGTCCGTCATACAGGCAAACCTCCCTCTTGCCGGCGATATAAATCCGGTCCTGCCCATCAATTTCCATGTCTTCGATGCTCAGCCCCTCCTCCGGGTTTTTCCTGAGCTGTTCCGTGATCCTCCGGGAGAAATCCTGTGTACCCTCCGGTTGAAATTTGCACAGAAGCAGTTCGGAACCCTCCCCCTCCCCGGGAAAGGTCTGCGCTATCACATACAGGCAGCCGTCCGCTCCAAAGGTATATTCTATCGCCGCCTGGGCCTGAGGCCCCTCCGGCCAGGCCAGGGGAAAGGAGGAAAGAGTGCGCTCCTCCAGAGACAGTCTGTTTATGACCTGGGTGTAATATTGTATCTCTTCATTCCATGAAAAGGAGAGATAACAGAGATGATTTCCGGCGACTCTTGCTCCGTCGTAATCCACATACTCTCCTTCGATAGGGATAAATTCCGGAACATAGATTCCCTCCGGCGCAGCGTCCTCCTCTTTTCCCCTGCCGCAGCCGGACAGCATAAGCAGTAGCGCCATGCACAAAAGCACGGTTCCCGCGCCACACGGCCTCCGCCATTTCCTGTACTCTGTTCCTTTGGGATATTCCTTGTCCATCATACCAGTTCCTCCTGTTCTGATTGCTGTCAATGACAATTTTGCGTTTTGTCTGCTATGCGCATATTCTTTTGGCGGACAATTACTGCATCTGTAGACCTGAATGCCCGGCCCTTACCTCTTAATCCCTTCTGAGGACAATTCGTTACAGATAATTTCCATCAATACGATTGCCTGCATTGTAGCCACACAAGCGGAAAAATCAGCATAATCTTGACAGGAGCAGGAGTTTATTTATCAGGTTACAGACATAGCTTGCGATATACTACCGTTTAAAGATCGGCATGAACCCCGGAAAATGATTTATACAGGACTTACTGGCTCCGCGCTGTGCAGTCAGCACCCCCGCTGTCTGCACAGTAAAACAGCATGGCTTTTCAGCCATGCTGTCGGGGGATTTATCTGTCTATTCCATTGTTGTCACGTTTACTCCCCATCCGGCTCCAACAGAGCCATTTGGTAACAGTCCAGAATCACATTCTGGATTGCGTCTCTGGTTGACGAATTGATGGGATGGGCAATGTCCTTATATTCTCCATCCGCCGTCCTCTTGCTGGGCATTGCGATGAACAGTCCTTTGTCTCCTTCGATAATCTTAATGTCATGCACTACAAATTCTCCGTCCAGGGTGATGGAGACGACCGCTTTCATCCTGCCTTCCTTTGAAATCTTACGTACGCGAACATCTGTAACCTGCATCTGCAAAACCCCCTTGATCTGACAACCAAGTTCACCTTTCGTTACATTGTATATCTCTCATTCCGCTCTACTACAATGCGGATCTGACCATTCTCACCCACATAGCGGGAATTCGCTCGAATGGTTCCCCGGCTTTCCACGATGCAATTTTCAATGTAAGTATTATCGCCGATATAGACATCATTTAATATGATTGAATTTTTAATGACACAATTATTTCCTATATAACTTTCTTTGAATATGACGGAATTCTCCACCACTCCGTTTACAATACACCCGCTGGATATCAGGCTGTTCCTCACGCTGGCTCCCACATTGTACTTTGCCGGCGCCAGGTCATCCACTCTGGAATAGATATCCGGGTATTGTCTGAAAAAGTAGCCTCTCACCTCCGGTCTCAGAAAATCCATATTTGTTCCGTAGTAGTCCTCCACGGAAGCTATGTTCCTCCAGTAGTCCCGTATCTTATAGCCGAAAATCTTCTTTACATCCTTATAGCGTATGAGAATGTCCCGCACAAAATCGTACCTGTCCTCTTCCGCACATTTCTCTATCATCTCAATGAGATGCCTCCGCCGCAGGATGTAGATACCGCAGGAGATCACCCTGGATTTCGCATGGAGGGGTTTCTCCTCAAATTCCTCTATGCGGCTCTCTTCATTCATCCGGACAGTGCCGAACCGCTCCAGATTCACCCCCTCTCCCATATCCCTGCACACCACCGTGATATCCGCGCCCTTGGAGATATGATATTCCAACACTTTGTTGAAATCCATCTTGTACACACAGTCCCCTGAGGCAACCACCACATAGGGTTCGTGACTGTTCTTGAGAAAGTCCAGGTTCTGGAAAATGGCATCCGCCGTTCCCCTGTACCAGGTGCTGTTCTCCGCAGTCGCCACAGGAGTAAACACATAGAGCCCGCCCTGCTTGCGCCCGAAATCCCACCATTTGGAGGAGCTTAAATGTTCGTTCAGGCTGCCCGCGTTGTACTGGGTCAGCACCGCCACCTTCTGAATATGGGAATTGGACATATTGCTCAGGGTAAAATCAATGCTGCGGTAGCTTCCCGCAATGGGCATCGCACAGACGGCCCTTCTCTGGGAGAGCTCCCGCATTCTGCGGTTATTCCCTCCCGCCAAAACAATTCCGATCGCCCTCATTGCCGCTCACCTGCCTTAATCAAAGATTTGCCGCCGGGAAGACAGCCCTGTTCGTAGTCCACACTGGTGGTAATGCCGAAGATAACCGAATTCTTTCCCACAGTGATATCGTTGGGAATCACGCTCCTCTCTCCCACCGTGACGATTCCGTGATTATAAATATGGGGCGCCGTATCGTTTTCAACCTCCTGTCCCACGCCCAGGCGCACATGATTGCCGATGCGGACTTCCTCGGCCACAATCGCCTTATTTATCTCACAGTAATCTCCGATCCGAGTCTGATTCATGATGATGGAATCCCTGATTACCGTATCCCTTCCTATGGTGACGCCGCAGCCGATCACGGAATTATATACCTTTCCGTAGATATCCGTTCCCTCTCCGATGATGCTGCGCTCCACCACACTGTCGGAGGAAAAATACTGGGGCGGCTGAATCTCGCTCTTGGTATATATCTTCCAGTATTCCTCGTAGAGATTGAACTCGGGTACGATATCGATCAGCTCCATATTGGCCTCCCAATAGGAGTTCAGGGTCCCCACATCCTTCCAGTAGCCGTTGAATTCATAGGCGAACATGGAGCTTCCTTTCCTGTGGCAGTATGGAATCACATGCTTTCCGAAATCCAGCGCCGGCTGCTCGGCCATATCGATCAATGCCTTTTTCAATGTCTTCCAGTTAAAAATATAGATCCCCATACTGGCCAGATTGCTCTTCGGATTCTCCGGCTTTTCTTCGAATTTTACAATTCTTCCCCTGTCGTCCGTGGTCATGATGCCGAACCGGTGCGCTTCCTCCATGGGAACGGGCATAACGGCGATCGTCACATCCGCGTTGTTTGCCTTGTGGGAATCCAGCATAATCTCGTAATCCATCTTGTAGATATGGTCTCCCGAGAGAATCAGCACATATTCGGGATGATAGCTCTCCATGTATTCCAGATTCTGGTATATGGCGTTCGCCGTGCCGGTATACCACTCGCTGTTGGAAAGCTTCTCGTAGGGCGGCAGTACGGTAACGCCGCCGATATTGCGGTCCAGATCCCAGGGAATGCCGATTCCGATATGGCTGTTCAGCCGAAGCGGCTGGTACTGGGTCAGTACCCCCACCGTATCCACCCCGGAATTGATGCAGTTGGAAAGCGGAAAGTCAATGATACGGTATTTCGCTCCGAACGCGACGGCGGGCTTGGCTACCTTGGATGTCAGCACACCCAGCCGACTGCCCTGTCCGCCCGCCAATAACATGGCAATCATCTCTTTCTTAATCATGTCATCACCTCTGTTCAGCCCTTGCAGCCAGGCTATAATCATATCCTTCACATGAAACTTCCCGGCACCAATCCTCCCTTTTTCGCATACTATATCACAGACTTGCCGCAGCCGCTCCTGTATCCGGTTCCATTCAATGTGTCAGATAGGGTTATTATGGACATTATACCATACTTCTCAGGGAAATGGAATATTTAATGTCATAAAATTTGTTTTTGCGGCCACCTTTGTATTGATAATTTATACATATTTTATTTATTCAATAAAATATTTGTATATTTGTTCTATCATTCTTAAGACAAATGCACATCCGTACTTTTTCCGAAAGTATCATTTTCTATTTGTTTTTTGCGGCAATAAAGCTTATAATAAAAAAGTGCCTTCGGCACCTTACTGATTCCTTGTCCGTCTGGCAACGGACTTTTCTATAAGGTATAAAAGTGCCTTCGGCACCTTACTGATTCCTTGTCCGTCTGGCAGCGGACTTTTCTATAAGGTATAATAGTACCTTCTCGGCACCTTATTGCTTCCATGATCGGTGTGGTTCGAAGATACTGCAGGCAATAGCTTTTTAATTCTTGAATCTTTATATAAAACAAAACAAACAGCCGATACTATCTATGAGGAGGTGTACTTTATTATGTATCAGATTGATTTCAGTCATCCCTGCCATGTGTATTTTGTGGGCATCGGCGGCATCAGTATGAGCGGCCTGGCAGAGCTCCTGGCGGACGCCGGTTTCCGGGTCTCCGGCTCGGACCGCAGCCCCAGCGCCGTAACCGAAATGCTGGAGGCAAGGGGGATCAGGGTATATTACGGACAAAGGGCCGGGAATATTACCGATTCCATCGACTGCGCAGTCTTCACTGCCGCCATCCAACCCGATAATCCCGAATATATCGCCGTCCATGAGAAATCCATTCCCAGTCTTACCAGGGGCCAGCTTCTGGGACAGGTCATGAAGAACTACCGGATTCCCATCGCGGTCAGCGGCACCCACGGCAAGACTACCACTACCTCCATGGTGAGCGAAATCCTGCTGGCGGCGGATACTGACCCCACCCTGGCCGTGGGCGGTATGCTGAAGGATATCGGGGGGAATATGCGAATCGGAGGGCGGGAATATTTCGTGACGGAGGCCTGCGAATATACCAATACCTTCCTGGATTTTGCGCCCGGAATCGGGCTCATCTTAAATATAGAGGAAGATCACCTGGATTTCTTTCACGATCTGGCGGATATCAGGAATTCTTTTCATCGCTTTGCTGGACTGCTTCCTGAAGACGGCTGCCTGATCATTAACGGTGACATTGAGAACCTTACGGAAATCACCGGTGATCTGGCCTGCCGGGTTATCAGCTTCGGCAGCGGTCCGGATTCGGACTATTATCCCGCCCATATCAGCTACGACGAAACGGGATGTCCCTCCTTTACCCTCTGCGGACGCGGCGGCCGGGAACGGCGCTTTACCCTCCAGGTACCAGGAGATCACAATATTTATAATGCCATGGCGGCCATTGCACTGGCGGATGTGCTCTCCGTCGACAGCGCTCTCACCGCCAAAGCGCTCCATGCTTACAGAGGGACTGACCGGCGGTTTGAATATAAGGGGAGCTTTGAAGGCGTAACGGTTATCGACGACTATGCCCATCACCCCACGGAAATCAAGGCCACCTTAAAGGCCGCGGGCAATTACCCACACAAACGGCTCTGGTGCGTTTTCCAGCCCCATACCTTTTCCCGCACGAAGGCCTTTCTGAAAGAGTTCGCCCGGGCGCTGGCCCTGGCCGACCGGATAGTGCTGACGGATATCTATGCCGCCAGGGAGACCGACTGCCTGGGCATAAGCTCCGAAACGCTCCGGCATGAAATACAGGCTCTGGGACGGGAATGCCATTATTTTGCCTCCTTTGAGGAAACCGAAAAATTTCTACTGGAAAATTGCATAAACGGTGATATGTTGATAACTATGGGTGCGGGAGACGTGTATAAAATCGGAGAAAATCTGCTGAAAAATTAATTATCCACATTATTCACATTATCCACATTCTAAGGCGGGATTTCAGCCCATTCGGGATGTGGATATTTTTGAAATAAGCAGCGCGCAGGCAAGGCCCTTTCCAAAGTTATCCACTTTTTCCACATTTTCCACATTTTTCTCGGTTTTTTATGGTCTTTATGTTTTCGGAAAATTGACTATTTTCATTTTAAAAACCTTGTGATATACTTTTTCTACCATGCAGGTTCGGCCTGCAGAGATGACAGCCAGCCGCCAGGAAAAGAGGGGTGCTTTCTATGCCGCATTTGACAATTTATAAGGATGACCAGGTGGATTCCACCGTCGTTTCCAATCTGTTTATTGACGAATATATGAAGGATGCCAATGATGCCCAGCTGAAGGTCTATCTTTACCTGCTTCGCATGATGAATGCAAGGCTGGCTACCAGTGTGTCCGATATTGCGGACAAGTTTAATCATACGGAGAAGGAAGTCCTGCGGGCGCTCAGGTTCTGGGAGAAGCAGCAGCTTCTCGATCTGGAGTATGACGAGAGCAAAAATCTGGTGGGAATCCATATCCGTGAGTGCAGTGAGACTCCGGCCGGCCGGCCCGGCTGCAATTCCCGGACGGCAGCCGCATTCGTTCCCACGCCCTCGCCTGCGGCCGCATCTCCCGGACAACCCCGGGAGGAGGAAGGGGAAGCCGGGGGCATGCCCTCCGGGAAGGCTCCTGCCCCCTATGCGAAGCCCGCCTACAGTGCCGATCAGCTGCGGGAATTTAAGAACAGACAGGATACCTCCCAGCTTTTATTCATCGCGGAGTCCTATATCGGAAAGCCTCTTACGCCCTCGGAGATCAAAACCATCCTGTATTTCACGGATGTGCTGCATTTTTCAGACGATCTGATCGATTACCTGATTCAGTACTGCGTGGACAGGGGGAAAAAGGATTTCAAGTACATAGAGAAGGTTGCCGTAAACTGGGCGGAGGAGGGAATCACCACGCCCCGGCAGGCGCAGAATACCTCTTCCCGCTACGATAAGAATGTCTATACCATCATGAACGGCCTTGGAAAGAACAGCACGCCCACCGTGAAGGAGGCGGAGTTCATTACCCGGTGGCTTAAGGATTACGGTTTCACCACGGATATTATCCTGGAAGCCTGCGAGCGCACCGTGCTGGCTACGGACAAGCATCGTTTTGAATATGCCGAGGGCATTCTCAACAGCTGGAAGCAGCAGAATGTGCACCACAAATCGGATATCGTCAAAATCGACGATATGTATAAACAGCGCAGGAAGAATACTCCCTCCGGCGCTCCCCAGGCCAGACAGCCCGCCAATCGCTTCAACCGCTTTGCACAGAATAATTATGATTTCGATGCGCTGGAGCAGGAGCTGATCAGCAATTAGAAGGAGAATCCAAGTGGCACTGAGCAATTCCCAATATGAATCCATTATAAAAGGATATGAGCGCATCAGGGATGCCAACAGAGCGTTGGAGGAGTCCAGAAGAGAAGAGGTCTTTCGCAGCATTCCCGAATACCGCAGGCTGTCGGACTCCGTCTGCACTCTCTCCGCGGCATGTGCGCGCCGGATGCTTGACGGAGACGAGGGCGCCCTTGCGGAGCTCCACCGCAGGCTGGAGGAGATCGCTGCGAATCAGAAGAAGCTCCTGGAGGAGCATGGGTTTCCCGCCGGCTATCTGGAGCCTTCATACCGCTGCAGCGCCTGCCGCGATACCGGCTATGTCACCACACCCGAAGGCCTGAAGGAAAAATGTTCCTGCTTCCGGCAGCAGGAGATCTCTCTCCTCTATGCCCAGTCCAATATTCAGGACATGATTGCAAGGGAGAATTTTTCCACGCTTTCCTATTCGTTTTACCAGGGAGAGGATTTGCATCATTTCCAGGCGGCCGTGGAGATCAGCCGGAAATTTATCCGGGATTTCCCGGAAAGCTCCGCCAATCTCTTCTTTTACGGTACGGTGGGTACGGGAAAGAGCTTTCTGTCCGGCTGTATCGCCGGAGAACTTCTGCAGCAGGGCCGTTCCGTCATTTATTTCAGCGCGTCGGGACTGTTCGATACTCTGGCACGCTATTCCTTTGATATCAGGGCAAAGGAAAGCCTGCAGGATTTCTATGAAGATTTATATAATTGCGAGCTCCTGATTATAGATGATCTGGGAACGGAAATTACCAATAATTTCGTGACTTCCCAGTTGTTTTCCTGTCTGAATGAACGTTTTCTGCGGAGCAGATCCACTCTGATTTCCACCAATATCAGTCTGGAGGAGCTTCGGGACCGGTATTCGGACCGGATTTTCTCCCGGATCACCAGCTGCTTTACCTTATGCAAGCTTACGGGACCCGATATTCGTATTCTCAAGAAACGACTGGCAAACGCATCAGTCTCATAAAACAGAAAGGATATACGCATGGGCAATCAAGAAGAAAAACGGAATCTGGAAACCATTCCCGTAGGTTCTCTGGGAATTATTGCACTGGAGGGCTGCCGGGCGCTGGGGGAGAAGATCGACGGCTATCTGGTGAAATGGAGGGCAGAGCGGGAGAGCGAGCACAAGGAATCCCTGGCGTTTTCCGGCTACCAGAGAGACTCCTACCTGTTAAAGGCCAAAGTCCCCCGCTTCGGTTCCGGGGAAGCCAAGGGAACCATCCTGGAATCTGTCCGGGGCTGCGATCTGTACCTGCTGGTGGATGTCTGCAATTATTCGCTGACCTATCCCCTATGCGGGCATGAGAATCATATGTCCCCCGACGACCATTATCAGGATCTAAAGCGCATTATCGCCGCTGTGGGCGGCAAGGCGCGCAGGATCACCGTCATCATGCCCTTCCTCTATGAGAGCCGCCAGCATAAGCGCACTGCCAGGGAGTCCCTGGACTGCGCCCTTGCCCTGCAGGAGCTGGTGCAGATGGGTGTGGACAATATCATTACCTTTGACGCCCATGATCCGAGAGTGCAGAACGCCATTCCCCTTCATGGCTTTGAAACGGTGCAGCCCGCTTACCAGTTTATCAAGGGCCTGCTGCGCCATGTGAAGGATCTGAGTCTGGATTCCGATCATATGATGATCATCAGCCCCGATGAGGGCGGCATGACCCGGGCGATCTATATCGCCAATGTGCTGGGGCTGGATATGGGAATGTTCTATAAAAGGCGGGACTACACGAGAGTGGTAAACGGGCGCAATCCCATTATCGCCCATGAATTCCTGGGGACCAGTGTGGAAGGCAAGGATATGATCATTATCGACGATATGATTTCCTCCGGGGACAGCGTGCTGGAGGTTGCCGCAGCCCTGAAGGAGCGCAAAGCCCGTAAGATTTTCATTTTCTCCACCTTCGGCCTGTTCACCAACGGACTGGAGAAATTTGACCGGGCTTTTGAGAGCGGGCTTCTGGACCGGGTGCTCACCACCAACCTGATTTACCAGACCCCGGAGCTGCTGCAGAGGGAGTGGTATATCAACTGCGATATGAGTAAATATGTGGCTTATCTCATCGATACCCTGAATCATGATTCTTCCATCAGCGATCTGCTGAATCCTAATACGAAGATCCAGAATGTTGTAGCACGATATAAAAACGGTCAGCTTTGAAAGCTGGCCGTTTTCAACCGGGGCTTTCCTACAGCACTGTCCCCGCCATCATCATGCCCACCAGCTGGTCCCGCTGTACGGCATCGTCTGCACCTTTGGCCTTCGACGCCACAGCCTCCAGCTCTATTTTGCCTGCAGCGGCCCGCTGCAGCTTTTCCTGAAATTCCTTCTTCTCCCGCTCGGCCTTTCTGGCCCTGCGCTCCGCGGCGGCGCGGTTCTGAAGCTTCATTGTATTTTCCATGGAATGCAGTAGCTGCGTCATATCGTTCATCTCTCTCCTCCTTATAGTCCTTTCTCCGTAATTTATACTGGCGGTTACTGAGATCTGCCAGGCCACCCGGCTCACGGGTGACTGTTGCTGTAAATATAATATCGGCCGGCGGCGCGTCTGTCTTTACCCCCCGGCCCCGGTATGTGCAGATTGCAGCCATGGGGCGGCCGGGAAATGACTGGCCTCCCGCAGTTTTCAGACTCTCCTTAAGCCTTCACCAGCAGCCCTCTTCCTTTCCATAGGAGAATCTGCCGTCTGTAGTAAGAATTTTTTCTGCCAGACTCTTATTCCTCAAGCCCAGTATCATAACATCGTCCCGGGTTCTTTCTTTTCCCAGGGAGTCGACATAACAGGCATCCCTGTTCAGGTAAGCATAACCAAATTTTTCATACAGTTTATACACTGTTTCGGTTTTCTCAGTAAACAGGCAGGCTACATCGACTCCGATTTCATAGGACTTTTGCAGCGCACATTCCACCAGCTTTCTGGCGCAGCCTCTTCCTCTGTATTCAGGGGCCACTGCCAGTCCCCCTATTCCGCCTATGTATAATTCCTCGCCTTCATACTCTGTCATTCTCTTGTAGACATAGCAGATGCCGACTATCCGTTGTCCATCAAATGCCGCATAGACGCCTGTTTCCACTGCCCCGAAAAGATGGTTTTCAAAAGAAATTTGTATTCCATACATTCCCTCCAAATAATAGTTCTCAGCGCGATTGTAAACCATAACATATATTGGTTGACATTCTTATTCTTTTGCTTTATAATCCTTAATTGTAACCCATTTCAAAAAGAAGATAACATTAGACAAGCAAAAAAGAAAGGACTTTTAGAAAATGAGCAAATCCAATGCAGCAGCAAAACCCTTCTTCCAAGTTCGCCAACTCACTCTGGCCGGGCTTATGACGGCAGTTATCTGTATCCTTGCCCCCCTGTCACTACAGATCCCGGTCAGCCCGGTGCCTGTTTCCCTGGGCTTTCTGGCAATCTATTTTGCGGTATCCGTCCTGGGAATGAAGCTGGGAACCCTGAGCGTAGTCATCTATATTCTGCTGGGTCTGGCAGGCCTCCCCGTGTTCACAGGCTTCACCGGCGGTCCCGGAAAGCTCTTCGGACCCACGGGAGGCTACATCATCGGCTATCTCTTCATGGCGCCCATCTGCGGATTTTTTATAGACAAATGGGGAGATAAGCTTCTTCTGAGCTTTGCAGGTATGATTCTTGGCTCGGCGGTCTGTTATCTCTTCGGAACCGTGTGGCTGGCCTATCAGGGCTCTTACACTTTTCCGCAGGCGTTGGCGGCAGGCGTCCTTCCTTTCATTCCTGCAGACCTGATCAAAATGGTGGTCGCTGTGACTATCGGAAGACAGCTGCGAAGGCGGCTGCATAAGGCAGGGCTGCTCCTGTCCTGACCGGGCAGTCCTCACTGCTATGCGTGCCAGACGGCTGATTTCATTGTCAGCCGTCTGGCACGCATAAGCTGCAATCCGGTTTTTGCAGAAACGCGCCGGATTCCTTCCTCAGTCCCCTGACACGCACATGCCGCAATCCGGTTTTTGCAAAAAACGCGCCGGATTCCCTCCTCAGTCCCCTGGCACGCATAAGCCGCAATCCGGTTCTTGCCGGAATATGCAGGTCTCCGTTGTCAGCCGCTTATGCACCGGTATATTTGTCATAGAGCGTCACGATATTATCCTGGGCATCGTACATTGTGATCGCCCCGCAGTCCACGGGAAGCACAACGGTGAAAGGCTCGCCGGGGTCAACCTGGATGACCCTTTCACTGCCCGCGCTCTCCACTACAATCCTGCTCACTCCGTCTTCATTCAGAGACATCAGCGCGATTCCCTTATCCTCGAACACCACTCCCCGGACGCCCTCTGTCATATAGGGATCGTTTCCCCCCTGTCTGAAAAAGTAGCCGTATGACAGTCCTTCCCGGCTTAGATAGATGGAGTATGCGCACTCGTCCCTGTCCTCGTCATAGAAAAGCATGGCGCAGATGTCCTCATTGATATCCCGGGCCACCTCCCAATCGCTCTCGATTCCCTGGTTCTCCCGTGCATCCTGCTCCAGTCTGCTCTCCGATACGCCCAGTATGTCAGCCTTCCATATAATCAGAAAAGCCAACAGGACGATCAGCACCATCCCTATCAATACGGGTATTTTTTCTGCCTTCATGTTCTTTCCCTCCTGGTTCTCATGTATATTATTCTCAATCCTCACGCAGATATGTGATGAACTGGTTTCCATTTCTCTCGAGCCATTGTACGGCATCGTCCATTCCCATCATTTGAATCTCTCCGGTCAGCGGATTCAGAAATCCCAGATTATATTCATTAAAGCCCACCAGCAGCACGGCGGAGCCGTCCTCCATCAGCGCAAGTACCGGAATATCCAGATTGACATAGTAAAGCGCCGCTTCCAGGCTGCAGCCTGATAAATTCAGAATCGTCCCGTGCAGACTGTCCTCCAGAATCTGAATGACATTTTCCCCTCTGTCCAAAAGCCGCTGGGTGCTCCTGCTGATGCCCTCATAAGCCAGCAGGGTGTCAAGGCACAGGGCCAATTCGCTCCTGTCCCCGGAGACCTCCGCCTCTTTGATCGCCATAATCTGATTCTTTGCCGCGCGGTTTCCCCGCATCCAGATTTGCCTTCCGCTCACATCCACCACTACGCCGGACACGGAATTGGCCAGGCTCACGGCACCTGCAGGCGAGGCAAAGCTTCCCTCCACGCCGTAGGGCCCGTACACATAGTATCGTTTTTCCCGCTCCTGCTCCGGAAGCTGAAGCAGCCTTCCTCCCTCATAGACCACTTCCTTGGGGGTCAGGATCTTGATGGATTTACTGTCTATATTGATCCTTGTCTGGATTTCCACATAGCGCTGGTATCTATCGGTATTGACTGTCACAATTACGTTCTTGCCCGGGTTGACTTCCGTATTGTCCATTACATGATCCTGCTCGATCTCCTGATATTGGCCGCTTTCCAGCCGTCTCACCCGTTCCAGTGTAATCTGATTTTCAGAAATGCTGCTGTCCGTCACATAGATATTCTGTTGGTAATACTCCTTTAGCAGCTCCCCGGAAGAGGTACCGATGCAGATCTTATACATGGGATAGAAAATCCTGCCGGAGCTCTCCTGCCTCACGTCCGCCGCATAAGCCACGCCGTATATAATATCCTCCTCCATCAGTCCCAGGGGACGTATCACCTCCCCGGCCCCGGCAGATATGGTGATCTGCGTATCAGTTCCCAGGTTCCTGATATTCAGTGCGCCGCTCTGGTAGATATCTTCTCCCTGAGACCACACAATAATCTTATGATTTCCGGAGACATGCAATTCCCCATCCTGGACGATCTCCAGCAATTTCGTGTATTTTTTTCCCTCCAGGTCAACTCCGTACACGGTGTTATGCAGCACCAGATACAGATTCTGGTCCCTGTTCAGGTACAAGAGCTGCTCCATTTCCGCCTTCAGGGCGGAAAAGCTTCTCTCATACGGAATGTAGAGCAGCTCTTCAACGGTATTCTGCTCGCTGTTATGCGTATAAAGCGCAATTCCCACTTCCCCCTCATGTCTTCCCCGGTTCATATAGCCGTATACGGCAAACTGTGCATTTCCTCCTTCGTTCACATTCAGTATCTTGATGCCGTGCTGGTCATACATGGTCCGGGCGTCCCCATTTTCCTCATCGTAGAAGCTGAACAGAACCGTCAGCTTATTGGCGGTCAGATCATAGCTGAACAGACGGTTTGCCACCTCAAAGATTACTACGTTGCCGTCCTCGCTTTCCATCATATCCACATCTGTCTCCGTGATGCCCAGCAGAATTTTATCATTTATGCACATTTGATCCGCCTGGGGGATCTGCGTCATGCTGCGTTCATAATCCAACAGATAGATTTCATCCGCAGTGTACCGTACACGGTAGTATTCCTGCACCCCATAATATGTCCTGTAGTCTCCCTCCGCAGTGGACACGATATAATGCATCACCAGGGATGCCGTCTGAGGGGCAATCTCTTTCAGCTGCACCACCGGTGCGGTGATTTCCTCCACCCCCAGATTTCCCCAGGTAATCTGTCGGAAGCTGCTGTGAATATTTACCTTGTGAAAGGAAGTATTGTCCTCCAGCCTTGCGTCCGGTTCCAGATATACCGCCAGTTCCCTTGCCGCGTCCCTGTTGTATAATTTTTCATGAAAATTAATGCAGAACTCTATTTTCTCCGCCTCATGAAGCCCATCGCTCCAGATCACTCTGGTATAATACGAAACCGTTCTGCTCTCATCCAGCTCCAGCAAAATAGTCAGAGCATATTCTCTGTCCCGGTCGATCAGATCCTTCAGTGCAAGGCTGCCCCTGATCCTGTCTTCCTCCTTATAATAGTCCGTAATTTCCGTACTCTCGATCAGCCTGGAGCCGTCGGCACTGCGCACTTCCATATGGATTCCCGTCACGTTCCGTCCGTAAGTATCCACCACAAATCCGCTTTCCCTGCTCCCCCCCAGTACCGTCACCGTATCCCGCTGGAAGGCGGTTTCCATGTCCTGGGTATACCCGTGAAGCTGGTTGCATTCCGTCCCACCCATGACCATGGTCACAATCGGAAGGGTGGCCGGCGCCATCTCCATGGTCAGATTATCATGTCCTCTGTTCATAATCCTGCTGATAATAATCAGAGCAAGCAGGAATACGACGAAAAAAATCAAAAACTTTATCAGGCTTCTTTTCATAGCAGCTCCTTCAGAGTGGGATTCACCTGCAGAAATTCCATTGCAAGATCAAGGGCGCCGGACTTCTCTTCAGATAATATCCCTCCTTTGGGGCGCATCCCCCTTCTCTTCACTGCCCGGATTAATAGATTCTTTGGGGTATGCTCCATGTCGATAAACTCCAGAATCTGTGTATCATAACCTTTCTTTTCCAGAAGATCGGCCCGCAGAGCATCCGTGATCAGCGCCGCCATGCGTTCCTTTATAAGACCGTATTTGAATATGGGCTGCAGCAGGTCGCATCGAATCTGTCCGTTCAGTTCGTGCTGGCAGCAGGGCACTGCCAGAATCACCTCCGCTCCCCACTTAACCGCCTTCTCCAGCGCATAATCCGTAGCCCTGTCGCAGGCGTGAAGGGATACCACCATGTCCACTTTTCCGTCATCCTGAAAGCTGCTGATATCCCCTTCCCGGAAGTCGAGCTTCTCATACTGCAGCCTCTTCGCCAGCCGGCCGCAATTCTTGATCACTTCCGTCTTCAGATCCAGCCCTGTCACTCTCACATCCCTGTGCTCTAATTGATGAAGATAATAATACATTGCAAAGGTCAGATAAGACTTCCCGCAGCCGAAATCCACAATGCGGATGGTCCGGTCTGCCGGAAGCTTATCCAGTATATCTCTGATAAACTCCAGATATCGATTAATCTGGCGGAATTTGTCATATTTAGCCTTCAGAATCCGTCCGTCCGGGGACTGAACCCCCAGCTCCACCAGGAAATCCACCGGCTCTCCTTCCTGAAGAATGTATTTTCTGGAACGATCGTGGCTTAAATCCGCTGCCTTCTGCTCTTCCGTCTGCTTTTCCCTGCACTGCCTGCTTTTTATGGACAGTCTGCCCCTTTTGCTGACCAGCACCGTGATCTCCTCCCCGGCATTGCGCATCTGTGCCTGGCGGAAGCAATCCGACAGATAGCCTGACAGCCGTTCCTGCATCTCCTCCTTCGTATGGTTCGAGTGAAATACCTGGACGCCTCTGTAGAGCGTCTCCTGAAAAAAGAGACCTCCTTTCATCCGCACAGGTCTGATTTTCACCTTTGCCGCCCGCTCAGCATCCCTTGTATTGCTGAGGGTAATTCCGATTAAATCCTGATTCAGCATCCGCTGAAAAATTTCTCTCAGTTCTTCCATACTTTCCGTCTCAAAATGTTAATTCCGAATACTCCTCCGGCGTTGCGGGCAAACCGTCATGTTTCCGGATATGCTTCAGAAGCTTATGCTTCCCCTGCGTCCCCCGTGCCGGCGTTTATAGATCTCTCCGCACAGGAGAACCTGTATCATATCCTCCCCGGGAGCGTTCTCCTCTTCCGTCTCCAGCACCTTCTGCATGGACTTCGCCAATGCCTGCAGGCTGTAACGGTCCGGATATTCATCGTAGATCATGCTGCCCTCATAATCCGCTTTATCCAGGATCTGTGCTATCCTCTTCTGGCAGCGTCTCACCTGGTCCGGCCAGGTCTGCTGCAGATATTCCAGATCCTGTAACAGCATGGCCTCCTGATTTAAAACCCGGCAGCCGGGGTACGTCATATAAAAAGGAAGGGGCCCGTTCCAGCCCCTTACATTGCTTTCCTGCATCGGCTGTAATAGTTTAGAATGAAATTCCATATACATTCCTCTTAAGACTTTTTAACAGCATATGCGTATTTTCATCCAATTGTTACAGAGAACTGCCAGGGGGTTCCCGGCAGTTCCCTTCACCTTACGAGAAGCCGCCATTATGCAGCTGCTTTTGTTTCCCTTCCTCTGTGAGAATACTCCTCTACTTCAGCACCTGTATACGCGCGATAGCCCTCTGCAGGGCCGTCTCTGCCTTGGCGACATCCGTATTGGGAGCCTTGCCCTGCAGCCGCTTTTCCGCTCTTTCTCTGGCGGATTTTGCACGTTCCTCGTCGATTTCTTCGGGCCACTCAATGATCTCGGCCAGAATTGTCACGCCTTCCGGCAGAATTTCCGCAAACCCTGCATGCAGGGCCGCCTTCTTTTCTCCCTTGGATTCCGTGATATACAGAATCCCCGGCTTGACGATCACCGTCATCGGATAATGGCCCGGCAGCACGCCAATCTCGCCCTCTGTGGTATTAAATTCCACCATATCCACCTGATTCTCGTAAAAAACTCTGTCAGGAGAAATAATGCGCAGAAGGAAGTCGTTCTTATCTGCCATAGCTTTCCTCCATCCTTATACTTTCGCCAGAACATCGTCGATACTGCCCGCATTCAGGAAATAGCTTTCGGGAATATCGTCATGCTTGCCTTCCAGGATTTCCCGGAAACCGCGGATGGTCTCATTGATGGGCACATATTTTCCTTCCAGGCCGGTAAACTGTCCGGCAACAAAGAAAGGCTGGGACAGGAATCTCTGCACCTTACGGGCACGGGATACCACCAGCTTATCCTCCTCGGAAAGCTCATCCATACCAAGGATTGCAATAATATCCTGCAGTTCCTTATAGCGCTGCAGAATCTCCTGCACGCCGCGGGCCGTCTCATAATGCTCCTCTCCCACAATCCTGGGATCCAGAATACGTGAAGTAGACTCCAGAGGATCCACTGCCGGATAGATACCCAGCTCCACAATGGCGCGGGACAATACGGTGGTGGCATCCAGATGTGCAAATGTGGTGGCCGGCGCAGGGTCGGTCAAGTCATCCGCAGGTACGTAGACAGCCTGTACGGAGGTGATGGAGCCGTTCTTGGTGGAAGTAATTCTCTCCTGAAGAGCACCCATCTCCGTCTGCAATGTGGGCTGGTATCCAACTGCCGAAGGCATACGTCCCAGCAGAGCTGACACCTCGCTGCCTGCCTGTGTAAAACGGAAAATATTGTCTATGAACAGCAGCACATCCTTACCGCCTTTATCGCGGAAATACTCCGCCATGGTCAGGCCGGACAGTCCCACGCGCATTCTCGCCCCGGGGGGCTCATTCATCTGACCGAACACCATGGTGGTCTTATCGATAACACCGGACTCCGTCATCTCATGATAAAGGTCATTTCCCTCACGGGTACGCTCTCCCACGCCGGTGAATACGGAATATCCTCCATGCTCCGTGGCGATGTTGCGGATCAGCTCCTGAATCAGAACCGTCTTGCCCACGCCCGCTCCGCCGAACAGGCCGATCTTACCGCCCTTCTGATAGGGACAGAGCAGATCAACTACCTTGATGCCTGTCTCCAGCAGCTCCTTCTCCGTGGCCTGCTCCTCGAACTTCGGCGCCGGTCTGTGGATAGGCTCATAGGATACGCCTTCCGGAGCCGGCTTATTGTCGATGGGCTGGCCCAGAACATTGAAGATCCGTCCCAGAGTCTTCTCCCCCACCGGAACGGAAATAGGAGCGCCTGTGGCAATCGCATCCATTCCCCTTACCAGACCGTCGGTGCTTCCCATGGCAATACACCTGACGGTATCGTCTCCCAGATGCTGGGAAACCTCCACCGTCAGTTCACCGCCGTCTGTGGTAGGAATGCGAATTGCTTCGTTAATCTCAGGCAGACTTCCCTCACCGAAGCGGATATCCAGCACCGCTCCAATGACCTGGGTAATTCTGCCTTTGTTTTCTCCTGCCATTTCTACCTCTTTCCTGCCCGCCTGCGCGGACATAATCTTGTTTCGAACTTGTATTTCTTAAAACTCACACACAGGAAAACCCGCTGTTTAACTGCCAGCTCCCCGGAACCAAAACCGAACCTCTCTCAGCCACTGCAAGCCTCAAAAATCTGTCTGCTAATCACCCGAACCCGGCCACAAAGCCAAATCTCCCTCAGCTGCTGCAAATCCCAAAAATCCGGCTGCAAAACCAAATCTCTCTCGGCCGCTGCAAGTCCGGAAGAATCCGCCCTGCGGATTCTTCCATGCGCAACTTAGATTTTCTTAGTGTGTGTACTTTACACACTTAGAAAATCTTTGCACATTGCATTTAGCCAAGGGCTTCCGCACCGGCAATAATCTCTGTCAGTTCCTGTGTGATGGAACCCTGACGGGCCCTGTTATACTTCAGCGTCAAATCGCTTATCATTTCTTCCGCGTTGCTGGTCGCATTGTCCATAGCCTGCATACGCGCGCCGTTCTCGCTGGCTACCGCCTCCCTCAGCGCACCGTAAATCAGACTGGTAACATATTTGGGGATCAGCAAATCCAGAGCTTCCGTGTCCTCCGGCTCAAAATTCATGATTGCAGAGGCTTCCTTTTCTCCGGCAGCCTCCTCACCGGGAACCTCCACCGGAAGAAGCTTCAGCAGAGTGGGAATATGACTCACCGTATTCTTGAACCTGGTATAGGCCAGGTAAATCTCCCCTATCTCACCTTCGGCAAAGGCGGCGAGCAGTTTTTCGGACAGCGCAGCCGCATCCTTGTAAGTGGGGCTTTCCACAATCTCATTGTCGCTTTCCTTTACCCTGTAACCATACCTCAAAAACGCCTCCCGTCCTTTATTTCCCAGACAGTAGACATCCACATCCTCTTTATTCCACCGGGGATGCCTGGTCACCAGCTTTGTCACGTTAGAGTTGTATCCGCCGGCCAGTCCTCTGTTAGAAGTGATAACGATTACGGCTTTTTTCCGGGAAGCGCCCGCAGTCAGATATTTATGCTCCACATGCCCCACGCGCTGTAAGATATTATTCACCGTGTCATACATACAGGTAAAGTAATCCTTGGATCGCTCCGCGCTTGCTCTGGCACGCTGCAGCTTTACGGTGGAGACCAGCTTCATGGCCTTTGTAATCTGCTGAGTCCCCTGAATACTGCTTCTGCGGCGCTTTATATCACGCATTGATGCCATATTCTATATCCTCTTTCTACTCAAACTGCTTCTTGAATTCCTGAATCGCCTTCTTCAAAATCTCTTCCGTCTCGTCGGAGATCACCTTTTCGGCCGCAATATTGCCCGGCACCTCGGGATATTTGGTGTCAAGGAACTCGAAGAACTCCTTCTCAAACCTGGTGATATCCGCCGTGGGCACATCCAGCAGATACTTACGGGTTACCGCATAGATGATGATAACCTGATACTGAACCGGCATGGGCGCGTACTGGGGCTGCTTTAAGACCTCCCTGATGCGTTCGCCCTGTGCCAGCGTCTCCTTGGTATTGTCGTCCAGCTCGGAACCGAACTGGGCAAAGCTTGCCAGCTCTCTGTACTGTGCCAGCTCCGTACGGATGGGAGCCGCAATCTTTTTCATGGCCTTGATCTGCGCTGCGCCGCCCACACGGGATACGGAAAGTCCCGCGTTGATGGCAGGACGGAAACCGGAATTGAACATTTCCGTCTCCAGATAAATCTGTCCGTCAGTGATGGAGATTACATTCGTGGGAATGTAGGCCGATACGTCGCCCGCCTGGGTCTCAATAATGGGAAGCGCTGTCAGAGAACCTCCGCCGTATTCCTCATTCATCCTGGCTGCACGCTCCAGCAGTCTGGAATGCAGATAGAACACATCGCCGGGATATGCCTCACGCCCGGGGGGACGACGAAGCAGCAGGGAGAGTGTACGGTATGCCGTAGCATGTTTGCTCAGGTCGTCGTACACCACCAGCACATCCTGGCCATTATCCATCCACTCCTCACCGATGGCGCACCCGGAATAGGGAGCAATATACTGCAGGGGAGCCAGATCGCTTGCTGTAGATACCACCACAGTGGTATACGCCATAGCGCCGTACTCCTCCAGAGTCTTAACAATATTTGCAATCGTAGAGGCCTTCTGGCCGATTGCCACATAAATACATTTTACATTCTGGCCCTTCTGGTTGATAATCGTGTCAATGGCAATGGCCGTCTTACCTGTCTGACGGTCGCCGATAATCAGTTCGCGCTGTCCCCTTCCGATGGGAACCATGGCGTCGATTGCCTTGATACCTGTCTGAAGGGGTGTATCCACGCTCTTCCTGGTGATTACGCCGCTTGCCACGCGTTCGATCTTGCGGTATTTGTCCGTCTGGATGGGTCCCTTGCCGTCGATGGGCTGCCCCAGAGCGTTGACAACGCGCCCGGTCATGGCATCTCCCACCGGAACCTCTACAACGCGCCCGGTAGTCTTGACCGTATCGCCCTCGTTGATATTCCTGGCGCTGCCGAGAAGCACCACGCCCACGTTATCCTCTTCCAGATTCAATACCATGCCGTATACTTCGCCGGGGAATTCCAGCAATTCACCCTGCATGGCATTTTCCAGTCCATGTACACGGGCAATCCCGTCCGCAACCTGAATGACCGTACCCACATCGGAGACATCCAGCGTGGACGCATATCTCTTAATCTGATCCTTGATCACTGAACTTATTTCTTCCGGTCTTAAATTCATGGATCTGTCGCACCTTTCTTCCAGCCGATTATCCCAGCTGAATTTGTAATAATTGTTTTGTCATACCGTCCAGTTTTGTGCGGATACTGCTATCCACCACTCTGTTATTAATGCGGATTACCATTCCGCCTATTATGGAAGCATCCACTCTGTAGTGCATTTCCATCTTCCTGTACCCGCTGGTCTCCAGAAGCTTGCCCTCCACGGCCTTCTTCTGTGCCCCGTCGAGCTCCACCGCAGTGGTCACATATGCCACCCCGATCTTCTGCTGCTCCTTCACCCTGTCGGTAAAGTACGCAAAGATGGACTGCAGATCTCCATAGCGCTCCTTGGACACCACGATCTCCAGCAGACCCGCCAGCTCGTCGCTTACATGCCCCTTGAAGACATTTTCCACGACTTCCAGCTTATCCTGCTTGGGAATCCCCGGATGCTTTAAAAATACATCAAACTGAGGATTGCTCTCCAGTATCTCTTCCACACAGCGGATTTCATCCATCAGCGCCAAAGCCCTGTCCTCACCCGATTCCATGGCCAGCTCATACAGGGCTTCGCCGTATGTTTTGGATACTAATTTAGCCATGTCTTATCACCCATTTCCTTTATGGTCTCGTCGATCAGCTGATTCTGCAGGCTGGTATCCACGGAAGCGGCCACAACCTTGCCGGCCATAAGAGATGCGACAAAGATGATTTCCCGCTTTATGTCATCGGACATTTTCTGTTTCTCAAGTTCTGCTTCCACATGGGCTCTCTCCAGTATCCGGGCAGCCTCTTCCTTGGCCTGTGCAACAATCTGGTTCTCATTGGCCAGCGCTTTCCTTCTGGCTTCGCTTAAGATATTCTCCGCCTCTTTGTCGGCGTTCTTAAGCTTATCCTCATATTCCTTCTTCAGGCCCTGCGCATTCTCCATGGCAGTTTTCGCAGTCGAGAGCTCCTTTTGAATCTTTTCCCTGCGGCCGTTCAGCATCTTCCTCGCGGGGTTGAACAGGAAATAGCTCATAATAAGGAACAGGACAAAAATGGCAATGATCATCAGAGTGGAATCAGCCAGCAGCTGCCAGTCCAGATCAAACAGTCTTGACATGGACTCGCCCTCTGTTAAAAGTATCATTCTTAGCCTCCTTTCTGCCTTCTAAAAATGCTTTCGTCTCCACACACTCTTACGGCAGAAGGGGTTTTACGAACAATAACAGAATTGCTACCAACAGGCCGTACAGACCGGTGGTCTCCGCCACTGCCTGGCCGAGAAGCATGGTGGTCATAACCTTGGACTGTGCGCCGGGATTGCGTCCCACGGCCGCCGCCGCATGTCCTGCCGCGATACCCTGTCCGACACCAGGTCCGATACCGGCGATCACTGCCAGACCTGCGCCAATTGCGGAACATCCTAAGATAAAGTTTTCATTGAAATCCATTCTTTTTTCCTCCTGAATCTTGATAAAAATAAGTTTTAAAAATACCTTTTTCTCTTACCTTCTTGTGCCGTCGCCAATTTCGTTTGAAATATAAGTCATGGTCAGCATACAGAATACATAAGTCTGAATTGCTCCGGAGAACAAATCAAAATACACATGCAGCACCGCGGGCCATGCAGTGGCAATCCAGCCAAGCAGACCATAAAGCAATGCCATCATGGCCGTACCGGATAAAATGTTCGCGAACAGACGCAACGACAGAGATACCGGCACCGCAAGGTTGCTGATCACATTGATGGGCATCCAGATCGGCAGCCAGGGCGGCAGCGGCGAACACAGGTCTGCCCAGATCGTCTTCGGCTTCTGATATTTCCATTTATTGAAATGGATCAATGTAAATGTGATCAAAGCCAGCGGCAGCGTAACGCCGTAATCCGCGGTGGGGGGACGCATGCCCAGCAATCCCGATATATTGCTGACCAGTATAAAAATAAATATGGTCCCGATATAATTCTGAAATCTGGGAGCCGCCTGCCCCATAGAACCGCCCACCATGTTGTCCAGCTTTTCCACCATCAGCTCCACCACATTCTGGAAACCGCCCGGCACTTCCGACGCTTTCGCCATACATCTGTTGGCTGCAATGGCAAAGGCCACCAGCAGCAGCATAACGATCAGAATGCAGATATGCGATGTGGTAATCCATACCGTATGTCCAAAGAAAGAATACTGAAACACCCCATGGATATTAAAGTCAACCTCGGCTCCGCCGGACAACAAGATTCCATGTCCCATACTCTCACCTCCTCCTTTCAGATTTTTTCATTTCCTTATTCAGCGGGGATTTCCTCCCCCTGTGCCCCGGACTCCTCCGGTATCGCTTCCGGAACCGGATCCGTCTCATGGAACAGTCTGTTGCACAGTTTATGGGTAATCGGCTGAAGATACGCCGTTACTTTCAGGCTCATATACCCCAGGAAGAAGACCAGCGGGTTCAGCACCTCCGTCAGGGAGAGGATAATCGCAACCGCCGCAACCATTACATACCGAAATAAGTACCCTCTCACCACGATTGCGGATGCATCCTTCCCGCACCAGAGCGCCCTGTCCAGGGTCCGGTACATATGGATGCTGGCCGCAAAGGCAAACGCCAGTCCAAACCACAGACTGACCGCATAGGGCATCTGCTCCCTCACAATCAAAGAACCGATAAGCTGGCAGACCAGTCCGAAAAAGAGAATGCCTGCCTGCATCTCCAGAAGCGTCCTATTCCTCTTTCTCAAAGCCTCGATCACTCTCATCGGAAGCCCCCTGTTCCTCCTGTTCTTCCCTTTCACACATGCGTTTCGCCATGCGGTATACATTTTGTCCTCCCGCCGCGGCTCCCGCCGCAAACAGAATAATTGTGAGAAAGGAAGTACCCAGCTTTCTGTCAAGCCATACGCCCAGCGCGGACATCGCGCAAATCGGCACGATCATATTCAGGCCAAACTGCATGACCATGGCAAGTGACCGATATACGGCCCTGTCATCCTTTTGATACCGTCCCATACATTACCACCGTCCCGCCGGCCAGACCGCCTGCTAATTCTTTCCACCACCGCATATTATACCCACTTTGAAGCAAAATGTCTAGGCTATTCTAAAGGTTTTGAAAGAAAAAGAGTTTAAAATGATTGACTTAAGCCTTCCGGGGCTGTATGATTGAAAAAATACCGCAGCTTATGCATGCCGCATTTCTTCAGAGGCCCGGGATGCTGCTGTGAAAATACATATCCACAAGGAGTCTGCCATGAACATTTCCCGATTGTACCGCAAACGTATCATTCCCCCGGAGTGTATTCTCTTGAAGGATGACATTATCGTGGTCCAGGATGACGAGGTGGTCATTACCAGATGGAATACCTTAAATCCCAAGACCAGCTTCTGCCGCGGCTGTTCCTGTTTCTTCCTGTCGGAGGGAATCAAGGTGAGCAAAATATACCGCAGCGACGACACTCTGCTTTACTGGTATTGTGACATTGTGGAGTATTCCTTCGACCCGGCGCAGGAATCCATGACCTTCACGGATCTCCTGGCCGATGTAGTCGTATACCCGGACGGCCGCGTAAAGGTGATGGATCTGGACGAGCTGTCCGAGGCCATGGAGCGCGGACTCATAACAAAGGAGCAGACGATCTCCTGCCTTCGCAGCCTCAATCACCTGCTCTCCCTGATCGACAGGGACAAATTTGACAGACTGCAGTCCCGGCTGGATAATCTGGGGCTCTGACACCGGCAGGATCACCTGCCTCTCTGCCGCATTCCGGTGTCCGGCAGCCTTTTGCGCTGCCGGGGTATTCCGTCCTCAATAAAATACATGCCCGCCGATATTGATACCGCTCAATCCTTCGATGGGAGTTCTGAAAAACACACAGTTGCCTACATTGGTAATGCCCGACATGGCCGCATCGGCCGCCCTGTAGCAATCGTCGTTTGCCATGCCGGTAGCCAGGGCCAGATCCAGGCGGCCGCTTCCCACAGGCGAGAACTGCCGGCTCTGGTAAATAACGCCCACCACCGTGTCCGGGAATTCCCCGCTCAGCACCCGGTTCATCACCACGCTTCCCACCGCCACCTTGCCTTCATAGGGTTCGCCCCCAGCCTCGCAGTAAATCAGATTGGCCAGAAGGTATCTGTCACCCTCCGCAAAGCTCACCTCGGAGATATCCCTCCAGGTCCCGTTGGCCGCCGCCTGGGACATGGCAATTTCCTGGGCAAGCTTCTGCCTCAGGTATTCCAGATCCTCCTCCTTCTTCTTAATCTCCGCCTCGTATTCCAATGCTCTCTGCTCGGCGACGGATATCTGATCCCCATACTGGGCGATGGCGCCGGAGGTCTGGCTGATCAGGCCGGAGACCTTGTCCCTCTCCTCTTCCGCCCGGGTCTGCAGGCCTTCCAGCTCCGTTCTCTCCTTTTGAAGCCTTGCCTCATTTTCCTCTATGAGGATCCTGTTGTCCTTAAATTCCTGCAGCATCTTCTGATCATAGGCCGCCACCTTTTCAATGCGGTCTGCCATATTCAGGAAATCCCCCAGGCTCCCTGTGGCCAGAAGGGTGGTCAGATAGCTGTCCTCCTGCTGCTCATACAGGCGGCGCATAATGGCCGTCATGCTGGCATACTGCCATTCTTCCTTCGCCTTCGCCTCCTCCAGCGCAGCCTGCGTATCGGAAATCTCCTGCTCCTTGATATGTATCTGCTCTTCCAGCTCCTCCAGGTTTGACACCACCGAAGCCATCTGGGTATTCAGATAATCCAGTTCCTTTTTCAGATTATCCCTTTTCCCTTCCATGGCATCCAGATTCTCCTGGGTCTTGTCCAGCTCCTCTTCCAGTCTGTCCCTCTCATCTTCCGCCTGATCGATCTCCTCCTGAGTCTTGGAAGTTGCAGACACCACAAAGGAACCGGCCCCGAAGACCGATGTGCCTGCCAGAAGTGCCCCTGTTAAGATAATCGCATATTTACTGTACTTTTTCACGGCTCCTCTCCCGCACCTTTTCTCAGATCATTTTGTGCCGAAAATCCGGTCGCCAGCATCCCCGAGGCCCGGCACAATATAGCCATGGTCATTCAGCTTTTCATCCAGCGCTCCCACATACAGATCCACATCCGGATGAGCGGCACTCATGGCCTCCACTCCTTCCGGCGCCGCAATGATGCACATGAAATGAATGTTTTTGCAGCCCTTGTCCTTCAGCATCTGTATGGCCGCAATGGAGGAACCTCCGGTTGCCAGCATGGGATCCACCACAAACACTTCCCGCTCCGCGCAGTCCGCCGGAAGCTTGCAGTAATATTCCACGGGCTTTAAGGTTTCCGGATCCCTGTACAGGCCGATATGCCCCACCCTGGCCGCAGGAATCAGGGTCAGCATGCCGTCCACCATTCCCAGGCCCGCCCGGAGAATGGGGACGATCGCCATCTTTTTGCCTCTCAGCTCCCTGACCGTCGTCCTGCAGATGGGCGTCTCAATCTCCACCGGATCCAGCTTTAAATCCCTGGTGGCTTCATAGCAGATCAGCATGGCAATCTCGCCGATGGTCTGGCGGAAATCCTTGGTTCCCGTCTCCTTCCTGCGGATAAGCCCGATCTTGTGCTGAATCAGCGGATGATCCATAATAATTACATTTGCCATTTTTCCTCCTAACCCGGATAAACCGGAAGCAAAATTTTTCCATTTTGCGCAGGATTTCGTTGTTAAGCGTCTAACCCGGACATGCCGGAACCAGGAAATCGTTATAATATATACTCCTGGCCGAAAACAATTACAAATCTGAATGTATAGCCAGTGAACGATTCCTGCGAATTGCTGATATTTAACCAAGCACAGAATTTCAATGAATTCCCGGCCCTTACTTCTCAATCAGGTTCACTCTGCGCCGATGGCGTTCCTCGCCGGAGAAAGGTGTATTTAAGAAGGTCTCCACAATCTCCAGCGCCAGATTTCCGCCCACAATCCCCGCCCCCAGAGCCAGCATATTGGCGTCATTGTGAAGCCTGGTCAGCTTTGCGGAAAGGGGATCCCCGCACAGCGCGCAGCGGATGCCCGGCACTTTGTTGGCAGAAATGCTGATGCCGATACCCGTGGTGCAGATGACAATGCCCTGCTCACATTTCCCTGATGCCACCGCCTCCGCAACGGCATGTCCGAATACGGGATAGTCGCAGCTCTCCTCGCTGTAGCAGCCCAGATCCTCATAGGAAATCTTCCTTTCCTCCAGATAGTGAATCACTCTCTGCTTCAGGGCGAACCCGCCATGATCGCTTCCAATCGCCACCATACTGCCTGCCTCCTTTTCCGCGTCCATTCCTGCTTTTCTAACATTTACCACATGATGCCCCGCCGCCTTCAGCAGCCGGTTCATAATGGCCTGTCCCAGCCCCTGGTCCGGAAAGCTTTCCGAATAAATTCTGGTTACTCCCCGGTCGTCAAAGGCTCTCAGAGCCGAAAAGAGATTTCTGGCAATCTCCTCCTCATCCCCGCGGCTCCCCACACATTGTACCACATCTGCATGGTATTGTTCAAGTAGTTCTGATGTGGCAAGCACTCCAGTTTTTTCTCCGGTTTCCCCATCTCTGGCCGTCTGCCGGTTTATATAGGCGATCACCTGCTCCGGCGGGCCCTCCACCACGAGCAGATTTCCCTTTGGGGCGTAATGCCGGTATTTCATTCCGGGAGCTTTGGGGGCCTGGCCGCTGCCGTCTCCCGCTAAGCCTGCATCCATCTCTACCTTTCCCAGTACTTCTTCCAACATCTCCTGCGTGATATATCCCGGGCGCAGAATCCTGGGCGGTTCCGCGGTCAGGTCTAGAATGGTGGACTCCAGTCCGATGCCCACATCTCCCCCGTCCAGGATCATCTCGATCTTCCCGTCCATATCCTCCGTCACATATCCGGCCCGGGTGGGGCTTGGCCTGCCGGAGGCGTTGGCGCTAGGCGCGGCAATGTATCCTCCCCCGTATTCGATCAGCTTCCTGGCCGCCGGGTGAGAGGGAAAACGCACCGCCACCGTGTCCAGACCTCCCGTCGTCTCATAGGGCACACAGTCCGCCTTATGCAGGATCATGGTCAGCGGCCCCGGCCAGAAGGCATCCGCTGTCCTGACTGCCTTCCCGGGAAGCTCCTTCACGATTTTCCGAATATCCTCAAATCGGCAGATGTGAATAATCAGCGGATTGTCCGATGGTCTGCCCTTGGCGGCGTATATTTTCCTGGCGGACTCCGGATTCAGGGCGTCTCCCCCCAGTCCGTATACCGTCTCTGTGGGAAAAGCCACCAGCCCGCCGCCTTTTATGATCTCCCCGGCCTGCCGCAGCGCCTCCTCCGCCTGCCCTGCCGGGCATTCCCCGTCTACCTGAACGACACTTGTCTTCATGTCTCCATCCTTCTTCCTGCTTCTATCCTTCTTCCTGCCCGGTCAAGCCGGAGCCGGGCCTTTCTGCGGTCTGCCATACTCTGCCTATTAGATTCTTCATCCCTGCCCGCCGTCCCCGGAAATGAACAGGACCCCCAGGGTGCCCGGTCCGCAGTGGCTGGAAATCACGCCGCCCGCCACGGTCTCCAGAATCTCGTCAAAGCGGTTCAGCGAAGTCAGATAAGTCCGCACCGCTTCCACCAGCTCTCGGTCACAGCCGGAATGGGTGATAAAGACCCGGTCCTTTTTCGCCCGCTTCAATTCCTCCTCCATATCCTTCACATAGGACATAACCACCTTGTCCGGCTGTCCCCGGTACTTTCTGCCGGGCCTCATTTTCCCTTCCTCCACCACGATCCTGGGATGAAGCTTCAGCACCCCTCCCGCCATGGCCGCCAGACCGCTGCATCTTCCTCCACGATGGAGATAGACCAGCGTATCCACCACAAAGCTGGCCCGCACCAGGGGCTTCAGCTCCTCCATCCGCTTTACGATGGTCTGCGCATCCGCTCCGGCCCTGGCCATAATCGCCGCCTCCACCACCAGATGCCCGATACCGGTGGAGAGATTCGCGGAGTCCACCACTTTGATAAGGCGGGAGCATCCCAGCTCCTCCGCCGCTATTCTCATCACATTACCGGAAGTGGACATTTCCGACGATATGGAAAAGCAGACCACCTCCCGCCCCGCCTCCGCATAGGGCTTAAGGAGCTCCATGGCCGCGTCCTGAGAGGGTGCCGAGGTCTTGGGCGTGGCTCCGTGGGCATCCGACCACTCATAGATCTCCCGGGGTGTTATGTTGACACCGTCCAGATATTCCGCCTCGCCCAGCAGGATATGCAGGGGCAGGATGGTTATCTCGTATTTCTCCAGCAGATCCTTTGACAGATCGCAGGTACTGTCCGCAATAATTTTAACCATGTGATTTCCCTCCTTCTTTCACAAAGTTCCGACACTTCTCTGCGTTCTTCGCAGGCGGCAGGCGGAGCCGATAATCTCTGCCCTCTACAGATTCTGTCTTCCGCAAACGGAAGCCCCCTATGCCCCTGCCCGGACAAGCTTCTCCGTTCTTCCCGGGAAGAAAAGTGTGTAAAAAACTTCTAAGTTGCACACTGAAGAATCGCAGGGGAAGCGATTCTTCTCACGGATTGTTTGTGCCGCCGCAGGCGGCATGACGGGAAGTGTGAAACAGCAAATGGCTGCCTCCCCGCATATTCGTTTGTATTTGATTATAAGATAATTGTCTGCGTTTTACAATGCAAACTTAATGCCTCTTTTCCAGACCCGGACGAGCCGGAAGCAATATTTTGCCAGGGGCCGCGCCGCTCAGCGCCGCTTTTTCAGCACTGCGCATATGGGCAGTGCCACGATTCCTCCCAGAAGGGCGGTGATCAGCTGGGGCAGGGAAAACATGCCGGATATCACCGCGGCCTGGGGCTGCGGAAGCTCCAGCATCGGAACCGCCAGCTTTACAATGCCCAAATACAGCACCGCGGCTTTTGCCAGGGCTCCCGCAGTCAGGGATATCGCTGCGGCCAGTTTTTTCCGTCCCAGCAGTGCCTTCCCCGGGAAATGCCATACCAGGACCAGCGTGGTATTTCCCAGGGCAATAAAAGGAATCAGGCTCCAAAGCGGCCCTATTCCCACTAGCTTCGCCATCACGGGCGAAAGTACGGACACAAAAACTCCCGGCCAGAGGCCGCAGCTTCTGACCGTGACAATGAGCAGCGCGTTGACCAGGGTTCCCGTAACCAGGGTGTTCCCCATGGGCGCCGTAGCCGCCTGGAGTACCACAAGCAATGCGGTAAGGGCGCCCGTAAAGGTTATCTGTGCTGTCTTTTCCATATTTTTACTCATAAATTATGCTCCCCGCCCGCTTCTCCGGGCGCAATCCGAAAGCCGTTCACTCTTCCACTCTGATTCCGTCGATGAATACATGCTTTACCCGGGTGGATACTTCGAAGGGGCAGCCGTCCGTAATCACCAGATCCGCGTCCTTTCCTGTCTCCAGGGAGCCCACCCTGTCCGCGATGCCCGCATGCTTTGCCGGGTTGATGGTGATGGCCTGCAGCGCCGCGAAGGGATCCATTCCCGCCTGTACCGCCAGTCCCGCGCAGAGAGGGAGGTATTCCTGGGGAATCACCGGGGAATCCGTGATGATGGAAACCTGGCAGCCCGCCGCGGCCAACAGCCCCGGGGTCGTCCAGCTCTTATTGCGCAGTTCGAACTTGGACGCGCCGGTGAGGGTGGGACCCACCGCCATGGGCACATTCTCCTTCGCCAGCTCCTCCACGATCAGATGCCCCTCCGTCACATGCTCCAGGGTGATCTTCAGGTCAAACTCCCTGGCAATGCGCAGGGCGGTAAAGATATCCTCCGTGGCATGGGCATGGGCCTTCAAGGGGATCTCCTTTTTCAGCACGGGAATCAGCGCCTCCAGCTTCATGTCGAAGGCAGGCCTCTTGGACAGGTCCTCCCCTGCCGCCTCCTTCTTCTCCATATATTCCCCTGCCTTGAACAGGATCTCCCGCAGCAACGCCGCCGTGGTCATGCGGCTGGAGTCCTTCTTATCCCGGTACACTCTCTTGGGATTCTCGCCGAAGGCGCATTTCATGGCCACGCCGTCCCGGATCACCATATCCTCCGCCCTTTTTCCCACGGTCTTCAGGGTGGTGAAGGTACCGCCCAGCACATTGGCGCTTCCCGGCCCCACGCAGACGGAGGTAACCCCTGCCGCCGCAGCCATACGAAACGCCGGGTCAAAGGGCTTCACCCCGTCTATACCCCGCATCTGCGGGCTGAGAATATCGTTCAGTTCGTTGTAGTCCATTCCCTCATAACCGATACCATAGCCGTCCAGGCCGATATGTCCGTGAGCCTCCACAAAGCCCGGATACACCCTTAGCCCCTCCGCGTCTATCACTCTGGCTCCCTCCGGGATCTCCAGATTCTCTCCGATAGCGCTGATCTTTCCCTCCCTTACCAGGATGTCCCCCTGAAAGGCGTCCCGGTGAATGCCGTCATGAATCAGACCGTTTTTCATTATCCACATAATTTTTATCCTCCTTCTTAATGTGTAAACCTGCCCCGGACAGGCCGGAACCAAAATTTCGCCAGAATGCGCAGGATTTCGTTATTAAACGCCTGAGCGTCGGAATGAGAAATCAAAAGTGCCGCAAGTGAGCGGCACTCGTTACTTTTGCGAAGAATTATCTATCATATAAAGTCCCGGTTTTCTTTTGTTTCCGTAAGCAGCCTATACGGTCCCGGTATAACGGGAGCTTCCCTGTACCTGATAGGTTCCGCCGGCCGTGTAACCATTGGCGGCATTAGCCTGCGTAGTCAGATAATACTCTACCAGAGACGCATTGGCAGCGATGGAAGAACCATAGTCCTTGAAGAATTCCTGTACCCTGGACATATCCGATTTCTTGAATGTGTCCTCATCAATCTTCATCCTGCCCTTCCCGTCCACGCTGATCCCAAAGCTTTTCAGCGCATTTTCATTGCGTGCCGTCTTCTCCCTGATATAGGACAGGTTTGCCACTACGCCGGAATTTGCGCTGGATTCTGCCTTGTCGAACATCTTGTTGTAATTGCTCACAAAGCTCTTTGCCGCAGCGAAAATCTTCCTGATATCGTACTCGTCCGTCTCGCTGCCGTCCTTGTCTTTTACTTTTTGATACAATTCATCGGAGGCAAGGGTCTGGCTGTCCGCCTTGAGTGAGGAGGCGCCGGAAGAGGTCTTGTCGTCTGTGCCGGTCTTGTCCGTGCTGCCGGTGCCGGAGACAGAGCCTGCAAACTGGAGACGGGAGGAAACCACAGAACCATAACTCAAAATGTTATCGCCTGAGAACAAATCCTGTACCCTTGAGATGTCCGCATCCTTTAACTTCCCCTCATCGAGCATAAGCGTCCCGTCGGCCTTGATCGTGACGCCAAGCTCCGAAAGCTTATCGGAGTTCGCCGCCGTGCTGCTCATCATGTTCGCCACATATGCCGTCTTGCCGGTCAGTGTGGAATCCTTTGCTGCAGATACTACATTATTGTAATTCGTCACATAAGCTTTCATGGCGGAGACAACTTTGTCCGCCGCGCTCTGGCCGTCCTCGGAGTCCGTATAAGTATTTTCATTCCGCAGTGCCGAAACGGAACTGCTCAGGCCGGACAGCCCCGCACTGAGATTCGTGTTGGCCTTCTGTACCTCTTTGGAAACCTTCGGATGCCTCTTCTCTTCCTCCAGCTTTTCAAGAATGTTTTTCGAACTGCTCCTCTTGCCGGTGGATGCCGTGCCTGTACTTGTACTCTGCCCCATCCCGTAATAGGCTTTCATCAGCTTACCATAGCTGCCGTTCTTGATGCTGGCATAATCCGACAGGAAATTCAGATTGCCCAGGCTGCCGCCCGAAGCCGAAAGATTCTGAAAGAGATATGAATAATCCGGCCCCTTATTTCCCACATCAATATTGATACCCATATAACCGCTCACTCCTTTTATCATTTATTGACTTCCCATAAAATTGTCTTTAAAGATACTCTTCAATATTTATATCGTCAAATTGCCATTAATTCACCATAATTTAGCATTTTAAATTAAAAATCTTTTTGATTCTCCCATGTTCCTTGCACTCAAGCATAACAATTTCCCCCGGCAACTGCGCTCCGATGGAAATAGTCCTGCCCATATATCTGCCGCCCCGCTTTCCGCTGTTCTAAACCCCTGAAGCACCTGACTTCTCCTATTATGGTAGCATAAAATATGCCGCCCTGCAAGGTTTACGAATGTCTGTCCCTGTTTTTGTCCCTGTTTTTGTCCCTGTTTTTGTCCATGTTTTTTGCGCTCCTGAGGAATTATTAAAAATATTTTTAACTCTTTAAGGGTTATTTCCAAACGACTCTAATCAATTATATCATTTAATAATATTCGTTTATCAAACCCGCCGTTTACGGAAGCCTTTTCAAGCCGAAGTCTCTCAAATTCTTCTAAAGACATTCCCTGCGCTTTTAACAATGCGTAAACAACCTCAACCACATCACATAATTCGGCTGCTTCATTTGATTCAAGAAATTCGGCAACCTCCTCCTGCAATTTACATTTTAACAGCTGCACAAATTCCTCATTGTCTTCAATACATTTATATACAGGAATTCTTCCGTCCGCTTCGATCAGGGCCTTCCGGCATGGTATCATGCAGCAGGACTTCATAAAATTTATTTCCGTGACAACCGGTGATTTGTGCACAGGCATGAGACTTATACAATAAGCGCCTAAAGGACGGCAATTTTCTCAATCACGCAGGTATGCCTCCGCTTCCCCTCCGGCCCGTCCTTATTATAGTTGATTCCCACCAGCAGAAGCTCGCCGCCATAATCTCTGATTGCCTCCGGATAGCGCTTCGCCTTGATCTGCTCAATGGCCCCCTCTGCCGTCTTATTCCATTTCAGCTCAACCACAAGAGCGGGCAGCGGCAAATCCTTCTTTGGCAGATACACGATATCCGCATACCCGTCCCCGGCGGGAAGCTCCTCAAATTTCAGATAATGATCTTTATAACTGAAATACGCCAGCTTTATCACGCTGCGCAGCGCCTGCTCATCGCTGTAGAAAAGGACTGCCGTCTCCTCAGCGTGAATCTTCTCAACCTGGGCGGCCACTGCATCCGCCCTCTGATGGACCGTGTCATAGATGAGCTGGTCGCTTTCCCGCACGCGCCGAATGGTTTCATCGCGCTTCACATTCCGGATTGTCCTTGCAAATTCCCTGCGGATTTCCTCGTTTGGAATACGCACCTTCCCCGTCGCCTCGTCATATGCAAGATACCCCAGATGAATCAGCAGGGTCAGAACATCGTCCCGATTCCGGAATGTCACAAGATCATTTGAAAAACCGCCGGTGTCGACTTTTACCTCTATGCCCCCGATAAGCTCCGCAATGGTTTTCGACAGGCCATCAAAGTCGAGACTGATATATCCCATCAGGCTCACCGCCGCAGAGGTCTCCGTCCAGTAGGAGTCAAAATCATCGTTGCGGATGGCTTTCATGACGGAATTGGGATTATAGACGGAGTCTACACCGCGAAACGAGTAACCGTCATACCAGCATTTCATTTTATGAAAATCGATCTCGTAGTCCTTGCACAGCGTTTTGACCTCATCCTCCAAAAATCCCACATATACGCCAAATTTTCTGGGTTTGACCATAGTGAATTCCTCAAAATCCGATATGGCCGACTGAGAACCGTCCTTCTTGATGGGGAGGATACCCGTCAAATATGCAAGTGAAAATATTTTGTCCGTCGCCCCGCTGTTCTTAAACAGGGAACGCAGGAATTCCAGGTACTCCTTCTGAATCTCAGGAGCCTCTCTGACAGGCGCGTCCCACTCGTCTATGATAGCCGCCATTTTATTGCCGGTCAGCTCTACCGCATTCGCCAATGTGGACGTAAAGGATTCCGAATCTGTCTTAAGCCCCGGATAAGCATCTGTCAGCTCCTGCGTCACTTTTCTTTTCATATATGGCACAATCTCTTTGTTTCCGGCCTCACTCAGGATATTTGTCATGTCCAGGTAAATCACATCAAATTGATTCAGGTATTTCCGATAATCGTGGCTGCGGGCTATTTCAAGGTCATCAAATAAAGCGGCGCAGTCACAGGATTTGCCATAATAAGCGCAAAGCATCTGTGCCGCAAAAGACTTTCCAAAGCGGCGCGGCCTGCTGATGCAGGTCAGTTTCTGTGCTGTATCTATCGTTCGGTTAATCATGCCGATCAGCCCTGTCTTATCCACATAGAGACTGTTTCTTATTTTTTTAAACCCGCTGTTGCCCGGATTCAGATAGACTCCCATAGAAATGGCACCTCCCGTTCAAGCTTCCTGTCATCTTCCATCCTTTTCTTTGGTATAAACATACCATAAACCGCCTGAAACGGCAAGGTATACAGCGTTTACACATAAAATTTAATGATAGTATTGCGGGCTAATCCTCTTCCAAATCCAGATAAATATCCCGGATATTCTTTTCTATGTTTACTCCATGAATATAGCCGAAGTTTATTTTCCGCTCTCGTATTATATTCATGAATTGATAGTATTTTGAATGGCTGATAGTATCCGTAAAGAAATAGACATAATCCGCTTTGTCAACAATCGAAACGTCTGTCGATCCACCGGCCTTTGGATCGGCAAATATCCAGTCCGGAAATTCTTTCTTCATCTTAGACAGCCAATTTGAATGTCCGCCCACTATAACAATCCGGTAGCCGGCAATCGTTTCCTTCATGCTTTTAATCGTCTTATCGGTTACCGGATGATCGTCTTCCGTCAGTTTATACACATAATCTCTAAGCGCCGCCAGTTCACGGTTCGACGCCTCCAGCTGTTCTCTGATATCTTTTGCTTCCTCTTCAAGCCTTCTCTTCTCAGCCAGTCCGGCACGCAGGCTGCCGTTATCTGATTCCAGCCTGCGGACTTTACGGCGCAGTTTATCCACTTCCTCAATGAGCACAGACTCGTCATGCCTGTCTGCATCTGTTCCGGCATATTCCGCAGAATCCTTTACCTGTCTTACTGTCTTACCATTCTCGGGTTTGCCGGTCTTGACCTGCACGTCCTCCGGATGAAACATCGGCGGAAATTCGTCATAATAAAATGTTCCGTCTTCTCCATAAGCCAATGTCCTGAGCGTTTCAGCCAGCCATGAGGAATTGCAGGCCACTGCGCCTGCACAATGAAGGACCATTCCATAAAGCGTAAGCTCCTCTGCGGAATATTCTCTGTTACTTCTGGGGAAAGTCTTCTTCAATATAGCCAGAGCAAGGGCAAGGCGTTCTTCCACTCCCCTGTCGTTTTCATCACACCAATCTGCATATTCCGGGCTGTATCCCAGCCATTGGAATACATTTCCAAGAAATTTCGACATCCTTGCATCAAGAGAATATAATTTCTTCCGGTCAAAACGCTCCTCTATTTCCTTCCGGCAATCCTTAAGGCAGTCACCCACAGCTTCATCAAACGAATATTCATCGCCTGAATCAAGTTTATTGCTGAACTCATTCAAGATATCGTATATAAGATTACATTCCCCGCTGATCCTGATGCCATATATTGGCGCCAAGCACAGAATTCTCGACAGATTTATATAGTAATGCTGTGTTATTCCCTCCGGCTTTGCCAATGCCAGCAGTTCACTGAATGACATCGTACTGAATCTTTTGAGTGTGCGGTATTCCTTTTTGTAATATGTTTTGTGCAGGTACATCAGCAATGCTTTCGTATATTCACTTCCGCTTTTCACCGCGTTCATCATCAGATCAAGTGTAAATCTGTTGAACATCTGTTCCGGCCAGTCTTCACCGGACTGAATATCAAAATACTCTACATCCTGGTGATTTGGAATGTCTGCAAATTCATGGGCATAAAAATCCCTCGCAATCAGCGGAAAGTCCTCCCCCATCTCATCATTTATAAAAAAATAGATAAAAAGGCGTTCACACCCATATGTATCCGGAGCCTTTCCTCCAAAATCCGGCGTCAGCTTTTTACTGTCCTGAATTTTCATCATATAATTGATATAATTTCCGCCTGATTCCATCATATCCTGAAGCAGGTTATTTAATTCATCTATGCCTGACCACCTGTCAAGCGGGAAGTTAACATTCTTCATGCATATTGTACCTTTCGATCACTTTATAACGGTTTCCACATCATGTTCAACGGCCGGTGAGCGGTCTTATCTCCTCATCCAGCGTTTTCTTAAGTTCCGCCATCATCTGTGCATAATATCTGAACTTGGGAAGGGCTTTCTCTTCCGCTGCCTTATAACCGGTAAAATCTGCTGTCGCCTTTATCCTGCTCTCGTTTGGTATCTCCCCGTCCCTGTAATGATCTGCCGCATACATGACATCATCCTTCGACGCATACCATATCAGGCAGAAATCCGTGATTACCCGGTCTATGGAGTCCTGCTTCATATTCTCCATGATATTTAAGATGGATTTTCCTTTATATTTTTCCGCATCAATTTCAATCTCATCGATCAGCCCGGACATGATATCCGCAATCTTCGGATTATCCCTGCGAAGTTCCTCCACATACTGCCTTATCTCGCCGATCTTCTTCTGCCGTTCTTCGGGTGTGACATCCTCTTCCCTGTCGTCCGGCGTGACAATATTCTGGATCAGGTTAATAATATACTCATAATCTATCTTCGTGCTGCTGTACGCCATCAGCTCATAATCGGTATCCGGCTGCACAGCTTCATCGCCATCCGCTCCCTTATCCGGCTTACTCTCCCTGATTTCTTCCAGCACATTAAAGTAATGCCCCGCATAGTCGTCATATTCCTCCTGGGTGATGCCATAACCTGCCAGCATTCCGTCCTCATAATCCGTAAATGACTTCATCTGGGCAAATAACCTGTCAAAATTCTGGAACATTCTGGCAAATACTTCTTTCTCTTTCATGGACATCCCGGGAATCTCTGAGGGTGTCCCCGCCGAAACACGCAGCGCCGAGAGCGCTTTCCGAAACGCCGGCTCTATTTCGTCCCATTCCGCTATCAACGCTTCCTTCGTCCCTCCCGCAGAGTACAGCTTCACCGCCTCATCCACACACTTTTTGAATAATACGGGAGCCTGGAAGGTCACAATCTGCCCGTATGCTTTATTTTTGTCGTAAATACGGTTCGTCCTGGAAAAAGCCTGTATCAGGTCATGGGGTCCCATGGGCTGTCTGTCCATAAAAATAGCGGACATGCACGGAGCGTCAAAGCCCGTAAGGAGCCGGTCCACAACAATCACGATATCAAGCTGCTCGCTCCTGCTCTGGAATTTGGTTTCTTTCCGCGCAAGCCTTTTATTCAGGTTTCCATTGTAAGTCTGAATCTGGGAAAGGTCAAATTTCGTCCCGAACATTTCATTATAGTCATCAAGGGAAGCCTGCATTTTCTGCTGGTTCACCTGGGAGCCTTCCTCATTCTCGGAAACGGAATAGGTTATGGCAAATTTGGGGAAATCCGGAAGCACCTGCTTTATTCTCTCATCTATCACCAGGGAGGTCTCCCCCTTCTTTACCTTTGCCAGCAATTCATAATATTTCTGCGCTAGCTGGATGGAACTTGTTGTAAGAAGTCCCTCATATGTCATTCCCCTGCCGTTTTGAAACCCTAATTTATGATAAGACCTGTTCAGGATCACATCCAGCACTTTCAGCATGTGCGCCTCATTGTCATATGCGCTCTTATCCGTCTCATCTGCTATATCCTTTGGCCCGTTGTGTTCCACCTGGAATCCGAGAACGGCATTGTCATGGATCGCGTTCTGAATCGTATACTTATGCAGCCTTTCCCCATACAGCTCCTCTGTAGTCCTGGGCAAATCCCCCATCTGCGGATATGGGTTCTCTGCAAATCTGGGCGTTCCGGTGAAGCCGAACCACAGGGAATTTCCAAAAAACCGTTCCAGCTCCCTTTTCATGCCCGGCGTGACCGCCCTGTGGCACTCATCCACCACAAATGCGATTTTAAGATTCCTTATTTTCCGGTATTCCGGCGTGTCTTCCTGAAGCCTCTTTGTGATCAGCCTCTGCAGCTTCTGGATGGTCGTCACGATTACCTGCCTGTCGCCTGATTTCAGTTTTTTCTTCAGGTCGTTTACATTATCCGTTTCGTCTACATCCACCAGATCGTTATTTGCATAGGCCTGAAATGCCATTGTGGTCTGGGCGTCCAAATCTTTGCGGTCAATCAGAAATAAAGCCTTGTCAATGACCGGTATGTCCATCAGCAGATTCCTTGTAGCCTTGTACGAGGTCAGCGTTTTCCCGGAACCTGTCGTGTGCCACACATAGCCTGATCTGCCTGTTTTGGACGCTTCACGGATTGCCTCAATGGCATGAATCTGATACGGCCGCAGCAGGATCAGCTTCTTTGCGTCTTCATCCAGTACGGTATATCTGGCAATCATCTCGTGGGCCTCCGGGATGCAAAGAACGCTTTTCGCAAAATCCATGCAGTCCGTTACCGGATTATTGTTTTTATCCAGCCAGCCGCTGATAAATCTGGGGTTCAGTTCCGTATCGCCCGCAGCGGAAAAATATTTCGTGTTTACGCCGTTGCTGATGACAAACATCTGTACTGCCGAAAAAATGCCCGTAAATTTTCCTTCGCCGATATATTTCTTAATCTGCCAGAATCCGTCCATATACGAATGCTGTTTGTTTTTCAATTCAATATGTATCATGGGGAGTCCGTTGATCATAAGCGTCACGTCAAACCGCCTGTCCCGTGCGGGAACCTTGCTGTCCTCGTCCGTCTTCAATGCGCTGTACTGATTGATGACCTCATAGACGCTGCTCCCGCCCGCAATATGCTCATGATTCATCACAACGAGGTGGAGGCGCTCCGTATCCCTCTGCACATGCACCTGGACTTTTCCGTTCTCTCCTACCAGCCACTCGCCCGCCCTGTAAAAGGACGAAAAGTGAAGCTGGTTCTTCACCTGCGCAAACTCGCTTTCCGTAAGAGCTTCCCCATTCAGCCTGTCCTTATTGTTCTGCTCAAGAATATATCTAAAATTTGCCCATAAATCATTTTCCGTTTTCAGATCCTCCCTGTATACCCACTGGGAATCTCCGTAGACGAGCTGTTCTATCAACTGCTTTTCAATTATTGATTCTGATTTCGGCATTTTTATCGTCTCCTTTGTGATGATGATTTCGATTCCCTTGTAATTCAGGGATTTTTTAATACAAGCTTTTGCCTTTCCCTTCTTGTTCTGCAATTACTTTAACAAAATGTATAATCATCCTTTCTGATTCGGAAAACCGTTTTCTTATCATTTTCTACGTTTCTTTCCAGCCGCCGAAACACATTCTATTCCTGTTTCACTGCACACACTCGCAAAAAATTGATATCCTGCGTTCGAATCTTCTGTAACAACTTTCTTTGGTCTCAGTTCACTTGTGTCCACCTTATCCGCATACAGCTGGTACATTTCATGATATAAGGGCTTTAATCCGCCATATTTCCCCGACGAACGAATCCCATAAATCTCTTCCACGCTGTACGGCAACGTTGAAAGCCTCTCTCGGGTGACCAATACATAATAATTGTCCGTCCCCTGGATGAAACGCGCAAACTCCACGGATGACACAAAGCGATTTCCCTCATCCACAAATACAATGCTCTGCCTTACGTCAGACAACTGCTTCTCCCAGCCATTTCCCTCAACCACAGTACACTCTTTCTCGCAAAACAATTCAACCCCGCTTTCCACTCCAAGGTTTTGATGTTCCCTTATCATGTCTACTAGAGCGTGTTTGAAAATTGCTTTCTGCCAGATGTGCGTCACAATTTGTGGGAGATTTGGGTCAAATGAAGGGCGCATAGCGGGCTATGTAACCTGAATTTGACCCAAAGATACCGCAAATGTGGGGACGCGGTTACCGCGGCAGATGGCGGGAATGAATTTTCAAACACGCTCTAGCGTCGTTTTCCCACCTACACATACTGAATCGCCGCCTCAACCAGTTCCTCCATACAGTGAACAACCCTGTCATTATTTAAGACCCTGATATCAAAATTTCCCTTTCCAAAATCCATCATATATCTAAGATTAATCGTCACGTCTTTTTTCTCCGCTATCTTCAAAAGCCACTTTGCACAATTGTCACCACAATTTGTGGCATTAAATACCTTGTCCGGCCTGTTCTCAATCAGCATCAGAGTCTTCACCCCGCCGGATAAACCTGTGGGCGGTATTTTTCCCAATACCGGACTGTCTATCACACCGCTATCAATTACCTTTGACTTATCCACCTCTGCAATCATCTCCACCGATAGCGGCGCTGTTATCCACTCGTCATGATACACGTTTTTAAAATACACTGATGTATTAAAAATCACGTCCTTCATGTCACCAAAAAAGATGTTTAACATATTACTTTCTCCCTTTACAACGCCAAAACGTATTTACAGGCTATCTCCAAAAACATTCGCTATTATCGGCCAATAAAAATTCAAGATTTGCCATTAATATGAAGCATCTTCCTCTGTATCCAACAATTTTTCCGATCTTCAATATCCGGCAGTGCTTACCGCAACTCTTCAGACATATCCTTTGATAATTCCTATCGCAGGATTTTCATGAGGCTTACGCTCAAATCCGTCAAGGACACTCAAATATCTCTGTAACTACCCCAGATAGGATGTTTTGAATTTCCCTCTTTTTAATTCTACAGCAACAAAGCATTTTAGCTCCCAATTAAAGAATAAAAGATGGATATACTGCTCCTCTCCAAAGACATCCAAGTGATACTGATTATGAATAAATGCAAAGTCTAGAATTACCCTATGGTGAGTAAACCCTATATGTAAAAATGCATCTTTCGGAAAATCCCGGCGATTTGAAACTTGCAATTTCCAAATTGGTTTAATTACATTTTTCCTATTTCAGAATTCATCAATTCCAAATTGCCTGACACATTTTCTGCAATCTTTTCGTGCTGTTCAACAGAATCCAAGAGTTCCCATTCTTTTTAAAGCGTCCGCATATACCGAAGTCCAAGTAACTTTTTTATTGCCATAACCGCTTCTCCCACTCGTTAATCTCCTAAGAAGTGAAAATTTGTGGTTTCAAAAATGATTATTTTCAGTTTATCATCGGCAGTAACCTTTCCCATAATCCTTTTAAAGTTTCCGTTGATATCATATCTGCTAAACAAACATATTCTGGAGCATGAATTTCCTGATTTTCTTCAATCCATTGCACTTCCGCTGGTGAAGGGTGATAAGGTGGTCAAGTTCTGTAAAATATCTTCCTATTTTCTTCTGTTCTTCTTTGCTAGGATACATTATTTCTATTTCCCCAAAAGTTCTTTTATTTATGATTGGAACAGCCTGCTGAGCTGACAATCTTTTTATTGTAGTTGCCTCTTTTTCGAGCATTGAAAAAATATAATCATCATCCATAAACTCAAACGGGATAACTGCATTTATTTGCTGATTTGTAGTAGCAAAATCCTTTATTTGCGCTACCTTACCAATAGTTGAACCAATACTAACAAACAGCGAGGTTCCTGGTCTTAATTTTCTTCCTAAATCAAAACCTTTATCAGTCAATGTAGTAATTGTATTATTAACATATCTGTTACTTTGAATATCTGCTGGACTAACAAATAATTTTACACCTCCATAATTATTTTTTTCTTTTGTTGGTGGTGTTGTACCAGTTACTATCTCGGATATATCATTTAACTTACGCTGTTCCCAAGCGTCTGTAAAACCATCAAATCGAATTTCCGGAACATTGGCTCCATTTTGTGGGAACATTTTTTGCAACATGTATTTTTTTAGTTTTTTAGTTTCATCACACTTACGCTGGTGAAGGGTGATGAGGTGGTCGAGTCGGGCAAAATAAGCTCCTATAATCTGTTGTTCTTCCATAGTTTTTGGCATCATCAGATACATATTCGCCATCTGCTTTCCAGATACCTCAACAAATGTAGAGCCTGCTCCGACTGTTTCACCATATCGTTTCAGTTCTTCACTTCTCGAAAAAATAAAGTATGAATCCAACTTATCTTTCTGCGGAACAATAGATTGAAATCCTTGATTAGTACAGCCTTCATGTGTTAAAATAGCGGTTTTTCCAATTCCTGCACGAGATGTAAACAAAACAGCTCCAATAGGAAGTATCTTAGCAGAACTTTTATTCAATCCTTCTTTTGTAATTTTTCTTTGACTAGATTTAAGATAAATTTGCTCTCCGATTTCTGCTGGCGCGTACCAATCAATATCTCCGTCCCAATATGCATCCACATTTGTATTTGGTGTTCCACCTCCTACAATTTCTGCAATCTCCCCCAACTTACACTGTTCCCAAGCATCCGTGTACCCTTTGAACCTGATCCTCGGTTTATCCACATCCATCACCTCTCAATCATCTTAATCAGATCATTTAATGTTTGATTGATCCTTTCATCAGAAGTAACCAGGTCTTTCATCAGGGATACAAATTCCCCCTGCGTCCGGTTGATTTCTTCCTCCGTCTGCTTCATATCGTTCAGAAGGGCTTTCATGTCTATTTCTTCCTCTTGCTCAAAATTGTCCACATACCTGGGAATGTTCAGGTTAAAATCATTCTTTTCAATATCCGCAAATTCCGCAAGGAAGGACTCCTTTTCCACTGTTTCCCGTCTGTTGTACAGGTCTATGACAGAATCGATATGCTCGTCCGTCATTGCATTCTGCTTTTTTCCTTTTTCGAATTTCCGGGATGCGTCTATGAACAATACATCCCGTCCGTCCCTGTGTTTTTTCAGCACGATAATACAGGTGGGAATGGACGTATTGTAGAATAAATTGGCCGGAAGCCCGATCACGGCATAGATATTTCCGGCCCGGAGCAGCTTTTCCCTTATCTTCCCCTCCGCTGCCCCCCGAAACAAAACCCCGTGGGGCAGTACGATCGCCATTGTCCCGCCGCTTTTCAGGTGGTACAGGCCATGCAGAAGAAACGCATAATCGGCTTTCGACTTTGGCGCCAGCACGCCGTAATCGCTGAATCTTTCATCCTGCAGAAATCCGGCGGCTGCGCTCCAGTTTGCCGAATACGGCGGATTCATAAGCACCATGTTAAAATCGGTTTCCTCATCCGTAGGCCAGTCCTCATCAAGGGTATCGCCGTTGCGGAGCTTCTGGTTCTCCGGCACGATACCGTGCAGGAACATATTCATTCTCGCAAGGTTATAGGTAGATGTCATCAGTTCCTGCCCATAATATTTAATGTAGTCCGGCTCTGCGGCATATTTTTTCGCATTCAGCAGAAGGGATCCGGAACCCATGCAGGGGTCATACACCGACAGCCCCCGTTTTCCCTCCTGCCCCGCAATCGCAATCCTTGTCAGAATTTTTGACACTGCCTGAGGCGTATAAAATTCCCCCGCCTTCTTGCCCGTTTCGGAAGCAAACTGTCCGATTAAATATTCGTAGGCATTTCCGAGGATGTCCGAATCCGTATTCAGAAGGTCGGCCCTGTCAATTTCCCTGATCAGGCTCGACATGGTATCGCTCTGTTTCTGATCCCCTGTCCCAAGACGGTTGGAATACAGGTCAATATCGGTAAACAAATCCGCAAACAGAGGGTCACTTTGCTCGATGTTGTTAAAGGCTTTCTGAAGCTGCTCACGGCTGAATGCGTTATTCCTTGCCGCATCCGCAAAACAGGTGTAGGTCAGATCCGGCTCAATGACATAATGACATTCCTCCCGGACCTGTTCTTTCAGTTCTTCCGCACTCTCATCCTCCAGCGCTTCTCTGTATGCCTCCAGTGCCGCCTTTAGGTTTTGCGGCTTTTCATCATAAATCAAATCATACGCCTTGATCAGAAAAGAATCCGACAGGTATTTGTAAAATACAATCCCCAGCAAATAATCCTTATATTCATTTGCATCCATTTTGGAACGCAAAATATCCGCACCGCTCCACAGTACACTGATCAAATCCCTGCTGCTTTCCAGTTCCGCCATCTTAACCCCTCCCTGTTATCACCTTCCAGTTTCCACTATGTCATCCATTCCGCAGCCAGGAGCCATACAGGCCTTTGATATACCCCTGTCAATCAGTATTTTCCATAATGGTTTGTAATTGACATTTGTTCTCTCATTTACCATATATCCTTCTCCGCAGTCTTGTTGATACAATTAAAATCAGTGACAGGATAAATTATAGCAGATGCCTGTCTAAATCACAATCATATCGTTTGAAAATTCAAGCGCTCTCTTCCTTTCATACAAAAAGCAGCCCCTCCGTCCAAAGTCAGGCTGCTTTTTGCTTTGCTTCATCAACTGAGATTTCTTTCACCCCAAAGGAACGAGCCGATATGCAATGCAATGCGATTGCGGTCCGAAACCTAACGATCCTCTGGTACACCGGTGCATGAATTCCCGAGTAATCAGTGCTTGATGTCCATGCCAGAACAAGGAGGAGGAAGGAGGCGAGCACAAGGCATCGTCGACTGGCGACAACGCAGTACTGGGGTGGACAGCGAGTGCTGATTGCTCAAGGATTTATGCATCAGTGTACCAGATACGCCTCCCGAAATGCTCCCGTCAGTTCCTCCAGGGTATAAAGTCCATGGTTCTCCACCCCTATAAATTCCGGACATGTAGGGTAAGTCACAAACATATCCTCCCCACCGGCACATCTGGCCCAGACGATCACCGTATACAGCGGCTCACTCTTGGTGATGATGTAATCCTCATAATCGACTCCCTCCAGATCCTTCTCAATAATCTCACAGGTAAGGCGGCACAATCCATAGGGGACTTCCTTATTGGTCCACCCCGGTCCGGAGGTTCCCATCCCCCACCGGACTCTGCCGGTCTCATCCAGCGTGTAGACGCCGTAGGCGGCCTCCCCGGTCTCCCTGTCGCTCCCGCTCATTTTATAGTTCACGGCGCCGTGGACGATATAGAGTGGATCTGCTATGAGGACCTGGCTGAAATCCTTTATATCGTCCGCCAGAAACCATTCGTTGTAAAGCGTCCGGTAGATCTTCATCACCCCCGGCGCGTCGGCAAAAGCCGGATCGGCGAAGGCCGCCTCCGCCTCCGGCGTAAGTCCCGGCGTAAAATCCTCCCGTCGGGCTTCCAGAAGAGTACAGTCCCCGTCGCCCCAGAAGCCGTCGGAATTGCCTCTGTCGCCCCAAAGACCGCCGTCCTGTCCTCCGCCGCCCAGATCGTCCCACTTCTGCCGCATCCCGATTCCGATTCCCACCGCGGCGCACAGGCAGGCCGCCGGTATGCACCACGCAAGCCGCCTGCGTTTCCTTCCCGCAGGCAGCTTCCTCCCAGGCTCTTTTGCTCCGCTATCTTCTATCCTCCCGACATCCTTTGTAATTTCTGCATACTCCGGTTTCCGGGCCTCCTCCAGATATTCTTCCCTTACATTCGTGATACTGTCATACAGCTTTTCCGCCTGCCTCATATCCGATACCCCTCCTCTTCCAGTCTGCCTTTCAGGCTCTGCCGAAGCCCATACATCCGTTTCGCAAGCCTTCCCGGCGGCATGCCCGCCTCCTCCGCAAGCTCCTTCACCGCTTCCCCATACCAGTATCGACGCAGGAAAAGGACTCTGTCTTCCTGGGAAAGCTCCCCCAGCCAGGCGTCGACCGCTTTGGTCAATTCTTTTGCCTCCAGCTTCTGTTCCACGCTCTCCGGCGACGGAATGCACTCCTCCAGCTCGGTCAAAAGCTGCTCCATGCCAGCATAGCGCTTCTTCCGGTGATTTTTGTTCCACAGGTTGAAAGCAATATTGCGCACCACCCTGCCCAGCCATGCGCCCAGCCTGTCCGGACGTCCCGGCGGAATGGCGTTCCAGGCCTGCAGCCAAGTATCGTTGACACACTCCTGGGCGTCCTCCTCCACTGACAGGATATTCCACGCCAGCCTGTGACAGTAGGTTCCGTATTTGGCCGCCGTCTCTGAGATGGCGGCCTCGTCCCGCTGAAAATATAACTCAATAATCCGTGAATCCTCCATGCTGCCGCCTCCGTTCCTGCTCCGGACAGTCCGGAGTCAAAAATACGCGAAATACCGCGAAGTCAAAGCCACAATTCCCTGTCCGTATTAACATGTCATCGCCGCCCGTCTATTCCATATCCATCCGGCGGCGCATTTTTCCAATTGAGTAGCGAAATGCCCGTCCGGCGACGGACCTTCCTGTAAGGAAGACAAAAGACCTGCCTTTATCTATAAAGACAAGTCTTTGCAGGAAATATTCCCAAATTTTAAAAAAAGCCAAACACCCTAATCCAAAACCTGTTTCACTGCCTCATAGCATTTTTCCGTAAGTTCCGTCAAAGCTCCTACCCGAACACTCCGAACAGCTCCTCCCAGTTGCCGCTCCTGATGATGCGGCTGCTGGGCCTGTCCACATTGGCAAGCATGGTCTCAATGCGGTTCTCCATGGTGATATCCACGAACCGGCCCACATCGATGCCCCGCAGTTCGAAGAACAGCCGGGGATCCTCGTCAAAGCGGTGCCCGATTCCGTACAGCACCGCCGCCACATGCTTGCACATCAGCGCCCAGTCGGGACAGCTGCACTGAAAGCTGATCTCCTGAGGCCTGGGGAAAAGACCCGATTCCCCGGTAAAGAGTTCCTTCAGTTCCTCCGGAAAATCCCCCTTCATCAGCCGGTCCAGATTCTCGATCTTATTGGCGCATTTTTCGATGGCCGCCTGGCAGCGCTCCTCCGACAGGGGGCTTATGCGGATTTCCACCTTATAGGGGGCCTTCCGCCGTCCCTGTACCCTGGCCTGCACCCTTCCCTTCTGGATTTTCAGGTCAATAACCGCGCCCGTTCGGACATAGCGCGTGCCTCTCTCCAGCCGGCTCTCGTAATCGGCGTATTTTTCCAGGTTGTCGCACCACGCCTGCCCCCACCATGTGGTGACGATCTTTCTTCCCTCAATAATGACTGGCTCCAGCTTCCTGCCCTTCTGCTTCTCCTTCTTTTCCGTCAGGCTGGCGTTTTTCCGCAGCTGTGCGCTGTCCGGCTGTTTGTAATCCCTGTCGGTATCCCAATAATTTCTACTCATCTATGCGTTCTCCTCCCGGATCTTCCGCTTAATTTTTCCATTCCAAATACATCTATCCCCGGCCCGGTTCCCCGCAGGCTCATATCTCCAGTTTAAAGAGAGACATAAGCTCCTCATTGTTCATCTCGGTGATCCAGTTCTCCCCGCCGGAGCCGATCACGTTCTCCGCCAGGCTTTTCTTGCTCTCCAGCAGCTGGTCGATCTTCTCCTCTATGGTTCCCCGGCACACCAGTTTGTGGACCATGACATTCTTTTTCTGCCCGATGCGGTAAGCCCGGTCCGTGGCCTGGTTTTCCACCGCCGGATTCCACCAGCGGTCGAAATGGATCACATGGCTGGCTTTGGTGAGGTTCAGTCCCGTTCCGCCCGCCTTCACGGACAGCACCAGATAGGGGATATATTTCTCCCCCTGAAAGCCCTCCACGATTTTATTCCGCTCCGCCACGGGAGTTCCCCCGTGCAGCACATATCCGCGCCGGCGGAAAATCTCCGCCAGGAATTCGTCCAGATAGGGGATAATCTCCTTAAACTGGGTAAATACCAGAACCCTCTCCCGCTTCTCATAAATGGTCTCGCACAATTCCTTCAGCATGGCAAATTTCCCGCTGTCATTCTCTTCAAAAGCCCGCTGCCCCAGATACTGGTCCGGATGATTGCAGATCTGTTTCAGCTTTGTCAGGGAGGCCAGCACCAGCCCCCGCCTTTCCATGCCCTCCGCTTCGGCCAGCCGCTCCGCCAGATCCGCCACATACTTGCGGTACAGCACCGTCTGCTTTTTGGACAGCCCCACATAGTCCACCTGCTCCATTTTATCCGGCAGATCGGAGATAATGGCCTTGTCGGTCTTCAGCCGGCGCAGCATAAAGGGCGCTATCATGGCCTTCAGTCTGGCATAACCTTCAGGATACTGCTCCAGATTCCCGCAGTAGTCGCGAAATTCCTGGGAACTGCCCAGCAGCCCCTTGTTCAGGAAGTCGAAGAGGGACCAGAGATTGGTCAGGTCATTTTCGATGGGCGTGCCCGTCATGGCGATCCGCATGGCGCTTTTCAGCTTCTTCACCTGCCTGGTCTGCTTTGTGGTAGGATTCTTGATGGCCTGGGCCTCGTCCAGAATCAGGCAGTCCCAGCAAATCTCTTCCAGTTCCCCGATGCGCACGGCCATCCCGTAGGTGGTGACGGTGAGGAAGCTCTTATCCGCGCGGACAAATTCTCCCAGCTTCTTCGCCCCGCCGTCGTGAAGAATGGCCACCGGCATATCCGGCACAAATTTCGCCGCCTCCTTCTCCCAGTTTCCAAGCAGGGAGGCCGGCACCACCAGCAGCACCCTGGCATCCGGTTTCGTCCTGCGCAGCTTCTCCAGGTAAGCCAGCACCTGCACGGTCTTGCCCAGGCCCATGTCGTCCGCCAGGCAGGCGCCGAAGCCCAGATGATCCATATAGTTAAGCCAGGTAAATCCCGTCTTCTGGTAAGGGCGCAGCTTTGCCTGGAAGCTCTTCGGCAGAACCGCCGTCCGGATGCTCTTCGGAGTACGCATCTCCTTCAGCAGCCCGGACAGCCACGCGCCGTTTGTCACGATGGGCCCCACGTCGGCCTCTTCCCCGCTCCGGCCCATATCCAGCCCCATGCGCAGCGCCTGCATAAAGGTCAGGCTGCCCTCGTAATTCTCCACCTCCGCAAGCAGCTTTTCCAGCCGCTGGTGATCCACCTCAATCCATTTTCCCTTCAGGAATGCCAGCCCCTCCGTCCGGGCCAAAAGCGCCTCCACTTCTTCCCGGCTTAAGGGGACACCGTCCACCGTCAGCTGGGGCACCATCTGCAGGATGGTATCCATCCCGAGCATATGGGGCTTCTCCTCCCCGAGGCTCACGGACATGGACACATTGCAGGCGTTCCTCTTCCACCAGTTGGGAATCCGGCACACGATCCCCGCCTGCTCGATGGCGGGAATGTCTTTCAACAGACAGTACGCCTCCTGGTCGGAAAGCTGAAGGGGATGGAAGATTTCCCCGTTCTCCACGAATTCCCCGATGAGTTCCGACACATCGGCCGCCTTGTTCAGGCAGGACAGCAAATCCAGCAGCTTCTCCCGCTCGGTCTTATACTCGGTGAGCGCATATCGCAGGGGCACATGCTGTATCTTTCCCCGTTCCCCCTTTGTAGCGTAAGTAGCCAGAAAAGCAAAAGGATAATCCTCTCCCCTGCTTTCCACCAGATGGAAGAAAATTCTCTCCGGAACTTTCAAATGCTGGCTCTTTTCCGCCAGATATAAGGCCACCGTGCCGTCGTACTGCCGGATCTCCTGGGCGTAGAGATTCTTTAGCTGCCTGAAAATCTCCAGGATCCACTTCTCATTCACATACTCGGATCCCAGGTTGAAAGGCGCTGCATTCAGCAGCCCCTCCATCTCGTCCCGGTCCGGCGTCACCGCGGCCTTATCCCGCAGAAGCTCAATATCCGGCTGATGGGTTATGGTCTGAAGGAAATAATCCGCCAGATGATACAGATACCGCCCCGCCGCGTCCAGCCAGTCCGGCTTTTCCTGAAAGCCCAGCTCATACAGCGCACGATAAGGCTCCTTTTCAAAGGCTTCCCGCCAGCGGAAAATCTCTTCCGGCCCCAAGGCCCCTGCCATCCCCCCTGCACGGCTCTCTTCCGGCCCCGCATTCTTTGCAGGGATGTCCTTCACAGGGGTTTCTTTTACAAGAGTACCCTTTACGGGAATCTCTTCCGCGCTGTCCGGCCGAAACCCTTTCTCGGTAAAGAAAAACCGTATTTTCGCTGTCTCGTTTTTTATCGCTTCCATTTGCATCTTTCCTGGCTCTCCTCTTTTGAACTGACTTTGTTTTATGGTAAATACTGTATATAATGCTCAGCCGGCTCCTTGTGGGCTTCTTTACAGAGATGTATTAATTAACAGAAAGCCATTGCCGGCACATTTGCCGGTGCAGTCCAAAGGCGCCCGTAAGCAGGATCTGAGTTTGGCATATAATCCTTATTGTATAACCTTACTGCATACTGCAGGCTATGCCGCAGCCTAAATAAAAAATTGTTTTTGTGCAATGATTTTGAGTAATATCATACCGCAGGCGGTGTCCGCACCCCAATAAAGCTGTTATTTTGTGCGGTTATCTCGAGTAATACCATAAATCATATGAAAGTTGCACTCAATTTCGTCATTTTAGCAGGAGCTGTGAAAAAAACCCTTCTTTCTGCAGTCTCTTTTACATGACTGCAGTGCAGAAGAGCACGCCTGGTCTCGCCGCCAGATGCCCGGACTGTTCCATCCGGAACCAATTTTGCCTAAAAGGGCAGAATCTCTTACTTAAACGTCTAACCCGGACAAGCCGGAACCAAAATTCTGCCATTTTGCATAAGACTTCATTGTCAAGCACCTGAGGCCTTCGCGGAAATTTTTCTGTAAGACACAATGAAATAGGCCGTCTCCGCCACAGCCGTGAAGGTCCAGGAAAATACATACAGCAGGTACAGCGACTGTATCGTCCCGAAATAGGCAAAAATCGTATAAATCCAGGCAATCCGGAACACGCAGGAGCCCATAATGACAATGATTGTAGGCAGGATACTCTTTCCCAGCCCCCGGGAAGCCGCAATGGAGCAATCCATAAAAGCGGAGACGGAATAGGACAGCGCCATAACCGACAGACGGTATATTCCCGCTTCTTTGACAGCGCTGTCATTGGTAAAGAGCCCAAGGAAGGGATAGCGGAACACATAGAACCCTACACCGATGACCAGTCCGGTCAAAAACGAATAAAGCAGACAGACCAGGAAGCTTTTCAGTATTCGCTCCCGTTTCTCTGCCCCGAAATTCTGCGCAATAAAACTGGAGCAGGCCGTGTAAAAGGCAGCCATCATATCATAGACCAGAGGGTCTGCATTGGCCGCCGCCGAATTTCCCTCCACCATCACATGGTCAAAGGAATTCACGCTGGTCTGCACAAAAAGATTAGCGATGGCAAAAAGGCCGTTCTGGAACGCGGCGGGAATGCCAATCCTCAGAATTCGCCTCATTTTCTCCCTGTCCACCCCAAGCCCCCGCAGCCGGAGCGCAAATCCTTCCCGGCTTCTGATCAGCACCCTGAGGATCAGAAAGGCGGATAGATACTGGGAGAGAATGCTGGCCGCAGCCACCCCCGCCACATCCCATTTGCATACAATGACGAAAAACAGATTCAGTATCACATTGATCACGCCTGAAAAGAGGAGATAATACAGAGGCCGCCTGGTGTCGCCGGCAGCGCTTAAAACAGAGCTTCCGAAATTGTACAGCCCAAGGGCCGGCATCCCCAGCAGATAAATGCGCAGATAGAGCACCGCATCGGAGATCAGCTCGTCCTTGGTACGCATCGCAGCAAGGATAGCATCGGAAAAGGAGATTCCCAATACCATAATCAGGATTCCCGCGGCAAGGCAGATGAAAAAGGAGGTATGTACCGTTTCCTGAAGCTCCTTCTTGTTTTTCGACCCGATATGCAGGGCGGTAAGCGCGTTGACGCCGCTGGCGAGGCCTATGAGCATTCCTGTGAACAGCGTAACCAGAATACTGGTGGACCCCACCGCTCCCAGCGCAATCGGACCCGCAAACTTCCCCACCACAGCCACATCCGACATATTGAACAGAACCTGCAGAACATTGGAAAGCATCAGCGGTATGCTATAGATAAAAATTTTCTTCCACAGGGATCCCTCGCAGAGATCCATCTCATATGCTTTCATAATACCCTCTTTACTTTTGTATCGTTCCGGAGTTCCTTCGTTCCGGAATGCCTTCCTCCCGATATGATATCCGCATACAGTATACCTCATATGGCCGGAAAAAGCCATAACATTTTCATTTCCGGCATATCAAAACCTGAAATACCTGTAATTTATCTTTTCCAAACCAGAATAAGCCGAAATCAGAACCTTTCCACAACACGCCGGATTTCGTTGTCAGACTCCCATTCAGCAGCTGCACTACCTTGCATGAAAGTCTGGTCAGATCAGGCCTGTCACAGTAAACCTCCATGCATCCCGCCGCACCACCATGCATGAAAGCAAGGCAATAAAGAGAATTGCCTGGGGCTTTACTGTGAAGATGCATACAAACCGCAAGAGCATGCGGTTTGGCGCACAGCGGTCTCGGGATTTCGTGCAAGAGAGCACGAAACGCCTCGCGGCACCACAGAGTCAAATTTGAAGACTTTTACAATAAACCCTTAGCATGCCTGAGTCCGATCTGAAAAAATAAAATGCCAGAGCTCCTCTCCAGATGCAGAAGTAGGAGCCCGTCATATTGGCCTGGTAAAACAGATGATACATACCATTGTAGTATACGGGAGCGTGGGGCTCATTCATCCGGAACTGGTAAGGCCCCCCGTGGAACTGAGGTCTGGTGTAGTCTCCGGCCAGGAGATTCTGCAGCCAGATCCTGGAGAATTCTATTTCCGGCACTTTCACCGCCTGGTATTCCCCGGCAATCTCCTCCGCCGTGAAAGCCTGGCTGTACACCTTCAGTTCGTCCATATATCCGCTGGCTACATTCAAAAATCCCGCGGTCAGGCGTTCCGCCTCCATATTTCTGCCCACAGCCAGCCCCTTGCCGGCAGCCCCCTCTATCTGAGCTCCCTGAGGTACGGAGCGGGAAGCCGCCAGCTGGCCGTTCAGGTAAAGACACATATCGCCGGCTTCGGAGTCAAAGGTTGCGGCCACATGGTTCCACTCATATTTGCGCAGATTATCGCCGTTGGTCCACACGGTCAGCCATTCATCCCCTGTGCCCACCTGAAAGGTGAGACGCCCGAACCGCTCATAGCCCAGCAGGAAGCCCTTGTTTGCCGCCTTGTCGGACTGGCTGATAATGCCGGTGGGGGAATCCGTCCCGTTGTCGGCCGCGTAGGGGTCGTCCCATTCAAAGGTCCTTGGCGCAATCCAGACGCTGATCGTCAAAGCGCTTCCGGATACCGTGATATCTTTTCCGTTATAATTGATATAGGTATTGCTGCCGTCAAAAAGCAGACAGCCGTTCTGAATGCCCTCATCCCTCCACTGGGGATCCTGATTCTCCATGTAGGCCGCGTGGGCAAATCCGTAAGTCATCTCCGTATCCGGCAGGTGCCCCGATGCATCCTTTACCAGGAGACCACTGCCCTCGTCAAATTTCAGATACAGCATCAGATCCTTGCTGTTGGCGTCCCCGCAGCCGGCGGACATTGCCGCCAGCAGCAGGGTAAGGATCAACGCCGCTATCATTCCTTTCCTTTTCTTCATTTTGTCACCTCTGATTTTGATATGAATTCAAAGGCTGTTTTCCGCCAGCTGCCAGGGAATCTTCACAGGGTCACCGGTGCCGCCGTCGGGAACCTCATCCGCATTGTTCTCATAATCCGGAGCCGTCTCGTAATAAGTCACCACTTCGTCAAAGAAGGCGTGAGCCCAGCCCTCCGCCTGCTCATCGGCAAGGACAAGGTACATCTCCTGTCCCAGATAGGCGCTCAGATCCATCACATAAGTCCCCATATCGGCCCAGGAGCCTCCTGCGCCCACGCTGTGGAAGTCGGCATCATTGAAGCGGTTCTGCTTATAATATCCGATTTCCGTGCCGTCGGCAAGATATACATGCACCGCCGCGGCATGTCCGCCCATGCGCAGGGAGATATAGCCTGAGCCTGCCAGCGTAAAGTTCGAAGATTGCACCGCCCAGGTGGCTCCCTCGTCCAGGCCGTTGTTCCAGCCGTCCAGATGATAATCGCCCGCCTGGTTATAGGGCAGCGCCTCATTCCAGTAGCTTCCGGCGGAAATCACACCCGCCGCCTGTCCGTCCACCACACTCCACCCCTCGGTGAGAACCGTCCAGCCCGCAAGATTGCCGGCTTCAAAATCTCCGTTGGCAACCGAGTTGTGATCCGCCGTGGCGACTACGGTGAACACGGCCTCTGCCACGGCGTCCTCATGGCTTGCCCTGTAGGTTACATGGTAATATCCCGGAACGCTCATATCCACTGCATCAAAGCCCTCCGTGAGCTCCCCGCTCTCCGATACCACCTTTGACACCGCGAAATCCTTCACCTCTTCTCCGCCGAAGGAAACGGCCGCCTCTTCCAGGAACGCGGTCACATCCACCTTTCCGCAGTCCACCACCCTGTTGGCCACATAGGAGGTAATGGTAAGGTCAACAACTACGCCAAGGGCCTCAAAAGCAACCAGACCTATATCGTCGCTGTCATGGTTCCCAACCTGATAAGCCCCTTTTTTCCAGGCTCGTGGACTATATCAACCGGGCGCTCACAAAACGTAAATACCGCATGCTCTTCTACGCCACAGACTACGATCCCCTGCAGGAGCAGGAGCTGGTCATCCTGGCGGAGCAGCAGAAGGTGGAGGGAATCATCTGTCTCTCCTACAATCCGGACCTGAAGGTTTCCGAAAATGTGCCCCTGGTTTCCATCGACCGGTATTTCGGCGCCCAAATCCCCTGCGTGGCCTCGGATAACTACAGCGGTGGACGCCTGGCTGCGGAGAAGCTTGTGGAGAACGGCTGCCGGAATCTGGCCTTTATGCGGATCGGTTCCAGGCTTACAAACGAGCCCAATAAAAGAAAAGATGGCTTCGTCAACGCCTGCGAAGCCATGAATATCCCTTATACATTAAAAATCGTAGAGGACGGATCGCCCTATTCCGCTTTTGAGCAGTTCCTCCAGGAGCATATGTCGGAGGGGAAGCTGGCGTTTGACGGCATCTTCTGCGTCACCGATTCCCTGGCCCATCAGATTATCAATTCCCTGAAAAATATGGGGATCCGTGTGCCGGAGGATGTACAGATTATTGGCTTTGACGGCGCGCAGTATTTCGGGGATCTGGAATATTACTGTTCCACCATCGTCCAGCCTCTGGAAGACATTGCGGAGACCTGCGTCAGCATAGTTCTGCAGGAACAGCCCTCCCGGCTGGCCTCGCTGGTATGCCTTCCGGTTCATTACGCCTACGGGGGCACTACGCGCCGCTGACGAAGAGACAAATCCGCCGAAACCGGCGGATTTGTCTTCTGCCCCGGCCGCTTATCGGTGCCGGGCTTTCCAGCAGGAATCAGAATCTATAAAAGGCGAGACGGAAAAAGCATATATTTTATCGCCATGCGCTTTAACACATGATGACTTTCGCGGCCTCCATAAAGCCGGGCGGAAATCGGCTTTGCCGCGGAACATGGCTTTATGCTCAAGCCAATCGGGAATTAATGCACTGGTAATGATAATCCGTTTCAGCCTGTCATATGCGCTCTCGATGCTTGCCTTGCTGAAATGCAATGAAACTTTGCCTATAGTCTTTCTTATCCGCTGCGGGTTGCTGGCGGTAGTGTCGTCTGTTTTCTGCATATGGCCTTATTTTTCTGTTTTAGGGTAAAAAACAGCGGCAAAGCCGTATGCGATACGTTTTCCGCTGTTTGGTTCATAGCAATTGTTTCGTTTTAGAATAGGCAAAATGGTATTTCCTCAATTTATGTCATATTTCTCATAGCAGTTCATTAGAACTTCACAATCGCAGTATCCCCCCATTTCTTTTATTTCTGCAATTACACCACATACCTTTTCCCGGGGCAGATTATCTTTAAGCCATTGTTCCGTATAGCGCAATGTGTGATTACATGGGGTATGCTCTAATTGTGCTTCCAAATAGCAAAACAGCTTTTGTATTTTGGTTTTGCTCAGAATATATTTTTTATTTTGAGCAGCTTTCCATTTTTTCATCAATGCTTTCTTTTCTTCTTTTGATAATTCTGCCATATTGCGTTTTCCTCACAATTTTTGATATTATCTTTACAGGAACACTGGACATCATACAGCTGATTCCTGAGTATTGCAATAATGTCCATTGAATTTAAAAAAACACTGGAAAATGAGGACACTATGTGTTAGAGTAATAGAAGAAAAAAGTCATGGGAGGCTGCAATGCGGAAATAATCTATTTATGAATTTACACAGAGCTTTGTTACACGGCGTGTGGTTTACTGCCGTATTCTTTGTGTGGCCATTGATAGATATCCGCATTTTTCATTATCCTATGAGAGGGTATTTTCGTACCTGCGACATAGCGTATGCGCGAGATTCTGCTTTCGGCTGCACCTGCGGCCGGAAGCTTTTTGTTTTATCGGAGAGTCCCCCTGTCTGCCTGAATCCAGGATGCTGCATAGAGTTCGCTGCCATGCCGGCCCGAATTCAGGCAGATGGGGAACGGCATACCACAAAAGCAAAAAGCATAAGACCGGCACATTCACAAAATCCGAAATTTCGAATCAGGGCGCCGCCCCGGGCGGCGCCGGAACAGGAGGCTGCCATGTTACAGGTAAAAAATTTAAATGTCTATCATAAAAAAGATCTGCGCCCGCTGGTCACGGATCTGTCCTTCACCTTAAACGACGGGGACAAAGCCGCCATCATCGGCGAGGAGGGAAACGGAAAGTCCACCCTGCTGAAGCTCCTCTGCGATCCGTCCCTGGCGGAGGATTATGCGGAATACCAGGGTGAAATCCTGAAAAACCATAAAGTCTGCGGCTACCTGCCCCAGGAGCTGGCCCCGGCCCATGCGGAAAAGAGCATCTACGCTTTCCTCAGCGAAGAGCCCGCCTTCCTGGAGGCGGATTACCGGGAGCTGGCTTCCATATGCGGCAGGCTGGGTCTGTCCGCCGACCTGCTCTACGACGACACGAAAATGGGGCAGTTCTCCGGAGGGGAGAAAATCAAGATACAGCTGGTTCGGATTCTGTGTATGCATCCGGATCTGCTGCTGTTGGACGAGCCTTCCAACGATATCGATATAGAGACTCTGGAGTGGCTGGAAGATTTCATAAACTCCTGCACCTCGCCCGTGCTCTACATTTCCCACGACGAAACACTGCTGGAGCACACCGCCAACATGATTCTGCACATGGAGCAGATTCACCGCAAAACGGAAAGCCGGTGCACCGTGTTCCGGACGGGCTATGCAGAATATAGGCAGCTTCGGCAGAACAGCCTGGAACGCCAGACCCGGCTGGCCCAGGAGGAGAAGGCCGCCTACGAGAAGCAGCAGGAGAAATTCAGGAAAATCCACGATAAGGTAGAGCGCGACCAGGCCGCCATTTCCAGGCAGAACCCTGCCGGGGGACGGCTTCTGAAGAAGAAAATGCACGCGGTGAAATCCATGGAGCGGCGATTTGAGCGCCAGGCGGAAAATATGACGCAGAGGCCGGACACGGAGGAGGCAATCTTTTTCCGTTTCGCCCAGGGAGAGGGGATTCCCTCCGGGAAATGGGTCATCGACTATACGCTGCCGCTGCTGAAGGCCGGGGAGAAGGAGCTGGCCCGGGAGATCCGCCTGCAGGTCCGGGGGCCGGAGAAGCTCTGCATCGTGGGGAGAAACGGAGCAGGCAAGACCACTCTCCTGCGGCTGATTGCCGGGCAGCTCCTCGGCCGGAGCGATATCCGCGCCGCTTACATGCCCCAGAATTACGAGGAACTGCTGGATCCGGAGCTCACCCCCGCAGAATATCTGGCCAGGGCCCTGGAGGGCAGCGCGGAGACTTCCCCGGCAAAGAGGACTCCTGAAGCACAGACAAGGTGCCTGTCCAAGGAGGAGCTTACCCGGGTCCGCACCTACCTGGGCAGCATGAAATACACGGTACAGGAGATGGATCATAGCATCCGGGACCTGTCCGGCGGCCAGAAGGCCAAGCTCCTTCTGCTGAAAATGAGCATGGAGCACCGGAACGTATTGATTCTGGATGAGCCCACCCGGAATTTCTCGCCCCTGTCGTGCCCGGTGATCCGGGAGCTGCTGCGTGACTTTCCCGGGGCCATTATCAGCGTCTCCCATGACAGGAAATATATCCGGGAGGTCTGCAACCGGGTGCTGGAGCTGCGGCCGGACGGACTGCACGCCCTTCAGTTTGTCTATAATTATTAGACAAAGCGGCTCTGATAATGCCTGCGGCGGGATTGTCCATTCTCCAGCTGCCGTGGGTTGTCGGGAAATGCTGCTAACATACAATATATGGTTGTAAGCTACAGTATGTCACAGAATATATTGTGGGAGGACCGTCATTTCCCGACAGCCCCAAGCTTATTTCCGAACCGGTAATACCAGCAGGGTCTCATTTATCACATTTTCCCGCTTTGTCCGTCCGCCTCTGCCCTGCCCAGCAGATAGAGAAAGGCTATGGCGGGTATCCTCACTATGGGCACTTTGGTCTCGTGCTTTGCAATACCGAAATCATCCAGCCGCTTTGTGATAAGGAAGGCATTCGTCACTTTTGATTTCTCGTCCCTGCACAGCTCCACAATTGCATCGGCGGCGGAAATATGGGAATTGTTGCTGTATTTTACCTCGCAGAGGATTTTCTCGCGGGGCAGCTCTATTACCACGTCAACCTCCTTCTGATTGTCCTTTGCCTTCCTGAAATAGCCCAGCTGCGCCGCAGTTCCCTGGTAGAACGACACAATATGCTTATACACTGCAGTTTCCACCATCACTCCCAGCTCCTTCTCGTCGGACAATACATCTTCGATCATCAATACAGCATTGCGCATGGCCGCATCGGCGATAAAGATTTTCGGTCTTCCCTTCAGCGCGCCCTTACTTCCCACATCCATGGGCTTTGCCAGGTAGATCAGATTGGACATTTCCAGGGCTTCGATATAGCTCTCGATGGTGGCCACGGAAGTGTTCTCCAGCTCCCTGGCCGCAGTAGTTATGCTGAAAATCTCCGCAGAATTGATGCTCAGATATAAGAACAGCTTTTCCATGAGAAGCGGGCTGCGGATATTGAACAGGGTAAGCACATCCCGATTAATAACCTTGTCCACCACATCCTCCCGCAGCATCCGCTGGGCATAGATATCATCATCGGACAATACAAGCTCCGGGAAACCGCCGATTGTCAAATAGCGGTTGAAATGCCCTTCCAAAAAGGCAAAGCTGTCCATCAGGTTCCCAAACTCCGCCCTGCTCATTTCCGCAAGCCCTGTAAGCCTTAACCGGTGGGGCAGGACGGGCTCTTCCAGCTGAAGCAGGCAGCAATACTCGTAGAACGACATGGTCGGTATCTTTAGAATGCTCCATCTGCCCGTGCCGCTGTCCGCCGGGTCTCTTTCCAGACCAGGAATTGTCGAGCCTGTTGCGATAAGGCGGATATCCTTTCTGCTGTCATATATGACTTTCATCCATAATTCCGAATTCTCTGTATATTGGATTTCATCAAGGAAAATATAGCGCGTCCCCTGAATGGGATAGAGAGTTTCATAGATGGAAAGCACCGTCTCTATGCTTACAAGCTTCAACATCGGATTGTCAAAGGACACATACAGAATGTTTTTGGGGCCAACGCCATCGCTTAACAGATTATCTATCATCTGGTACATGATGGTGGTCTTGCCCACGCGCCTTGCGCCGGACAGCACCGCAAACCGCCGCAGCGTTTTATGCTTGATTATTTTCAACGCTTCGTAGAAGGCAAGCCGCTTCTGTGGTTTGCTTTCCGCTATATCCGCGGACATACCGCGCCACCAGGGATTATACTGCCTCATCACTTTAATCACCTGTTCATCTCTTACAATCGCCATAATGCACCTCCATACTTTCATCATTTCCCGTATTATATTATAATATATATTCATATTATATACGGAGTTATTAAAGTATATTTTAACAACAGTCCGATCAAAAAGCAAGAGGTTCCTCATAGCGGAGGATCAACTGCGCACTTCTGTACCTTACAGGGTCTTCGACCAGTATTTCACGCCCCAATTCTCGAAATTCCACTCTTCCATATATTCGTTGCATTCAAAATCAATGTAATAAAGCTGTCCTTCGCGAACCACAAAATTCGTCGGATAATAGTCTATGTTCAGATGAGCGGCGTACAGCACCCTGCACATATCCCGGAGCTGTTCCAGGCATTCGGGCGGCACCCGGTCCTGCCGGACCAGTTCATCCACCGTATTTCCCGCAATGTATTCCTTCAGGATGCGCTCCCTTTCCCGGTCCACGTCGATGAGGGCCGGCATTTTTATGCCCAGATGCAGAAGGCGGCGGTAATCGTTTACCTCCGCCTCAAGCTTATTTCCGAACTGGTAATAGTCGCAGGGCTCATGGTGAATCTGCTTCAGAACGTATTCCCTTGCCCCGTCCCACGCCAAGTAGGAATAGCCGCCTTTTCCCCTGCCAAGAAGCTTCCTGATTTCGTATTCCTTATCGTTTACGGTCATTATCCGCTCCATATGGATTCCCTCGTTTTCTCCCTGCCCGCGTGCATGTAATTTCGTTCCTGTTATACCCGTTTTGACTGCGCTTATGTCTGCAATACATGCCCATCCTCATTTTCCTGTTACATTGCCTCTCGGAATTTTCTTTCCCGTTTCTATGAAACTTCCCGGAAATTATTTTCGCAGATTCCCCTGCGCGTCCGAACTATGAGCTGGCACAGGCCTCAGCAGGATTCTGTTATGAACCGCCGGGAGGGAAAGAGACTCTGCAGCCGGCTTCCCTTTTATAGCACTATACTTTCATAAGATTTTAGTAATTGTGTAATTATACTTTGATAATATTTTAGGAGTTATTTAAATGTATTTTAATAACAGTCGTATGAGGGACATATGGTTCCCTATTCGTTCTCCTACAGCCGCCCTAAATCGGACAAGCTGAAACCAGGATTCTGCCAGAAAGCACCGGATTTCGTTAATAAAAGTCTGCCCAGGACAGCCTGAACAAAATTTTATCTAAAAATCCGCAAGCACCGCCGCTTCATAATCCCCCAGTGTGCCCGAAAAGCCCTGCCCTGTCACAAGGTTTTGCCGCCCCTCCAGCCCCGGCAGGACAATCTCCTCCTCCCGCACATGGAAAATCAAAATCAGGCTCCCGCCTTCCCATCCTCTTTCCATATACAAAATGCCCCTGCCGTCGTCCGCATATTCTTTTACCAGCTTTCCCTTTGTGAGCCCGGGATAGTCATGCCGGATTCGGATGAGCCGCCTGTAATACTCCAGGCATTCCCGGTTCTGCCGGCTCTCCTCCCACAGCATGCCCCGTCTGCAGTCCGGATCCGGGCCTCCCTCCATGCCCACCTCGTCGCCGTAATAGATCATGGGCATGCCGGGAAGCAGGAGCTGCATTGCCGCCGCCAGCTTCTGCTTCCGTATATCGTTTCCGGCGCTGTGGAGAAACCTGGCCGTGTCATGACTGTCGATAAAGTTCCACAGATACCCCTCCAGGCCCTTGTTCAGATTTCCCTTTACGAAATTCCGGCTGCCCAGGAAATCGGAGGGAAATGTCTCTTCTCTCGCCACCAGGTCCACCACAGAATCGTAAAAGGGATAATTCATCACGCTGTCCCACTCGTCTCCCTCCAGGAAGTCTCCGGCATAGTGCCAGATCTCCCCCACCACCAGGACATCCTTTTTCACCGCCTTCATCTCCCTGCGGAAGCGCTTCCAGAAGCGGTGGCCGATCTCATCCGCCACGTCCAGGCGCCAGCCGTCAATATCGCATTCCCGAATCCAGTATGCCCCCACGTTGATAAAATAGTCCGCCGTCTCCGGGTTGTCCAGGTTCACCTTGGGCATGTACCCGGCATAGCTGAAGGTCTTGTAACTGGGACGCTTCCCCCATTCCATCACCAGGGGAAAGCTTTGGATATAGTACCAATCCAGGTACGCGGACTTCTCCTGCTTCTCCCGGATATCCCGGAAAGCGAAAAAGTCGATTCCCGTATGGTTGAACACGCCGTCCAGGATCACATACATCCCATTTTCATGGGCCAGTTTCACCAGTTCCTTCAAATCCTCCCTGTCCCCGAAAGCGGGATCAATCTGGTAATAGTCGTGGATATTGTACTTATGGACGGAGTCGGAGCGGAAAATGGGCGTCATATACAGGATGTCCACTCCCAGGTTTCGGATGTGGTCAAAATGCCGGATGATGCCCCTCAGAGACCCCTTCAGATCCGCTTTGCTGTCGATGGGCGCCTGATACCAGGTTTCCTCCGGCACATCCTCATCCGCGGCAAATCGGGAGGGGAAAATCTGGTAGATCACCTTGTTCTCCGCCCAGGCGGGCAGTTCAAAACGCTCTTCCTCCCGAAGCGTCTGGGGGCAGTCGTACATACGGTCTATGGATGTGATACACTGGTCATAGAAATTATGGTTTCCGTAGTATACGGTCTTTCCTTCGTGATCCTCTATCTCGAAAAAGTACCTCAGACAGACCATGTCTATCTCCACTTCCGCTTCGTAATAATCCAGGTAATTATCGGAGCAGGCGATTTCCATGGGCTGCGCCTTCCTTGTGTCCATGTAGCGGATGGGCAGGTACTTGTCCTGGGTGTGGAGAATGACCTTCGCCGCATCGCCCTTTTTTACTTCAAGCCTGATCAGGAAATGCCCTTTCGCCATGGCGTAACAATATCTCTTATCCGCAAAATGTCTGATTGCTGCATATTCCATATTTTGTTGCCTCCTTTTCCGGCAGGGGCAGATATTTTCTCCGGTGCCAGCGCCAAAGGACCGCATCCTGCGGCGTTTTGCTGATACTTATCAGCCTTATATCTGTCTTATTTCTTCGCCCTCCCGGTCGACTATACTGGCATTATACTATTATATTTTATATAATTCTTGCAGTATAGTCCTTAAATATTAACATAATCCTATTTTCTTTCCCCCGAAAACGAACCTGTATTTGCATCGCAGGCGGCAGAAGGTATTGCTCTCTGTCACTTTGCCCTTTTCAGGATTCAGATGTTTTGTTTTTTTGAAAACATTTCAATCATTTTGCCAATTTCGGTATATTTTATGTTATAATATTTTATGTGATTTTATTTCCCTCATTTCCCTTATCAGGGTTCGCAATGCTTTTTCCTTAAAAATCATCTAATTATAATCAGGATTTGGAGGAATGATAATGTTCGATGATAGCTTGTACGATATAACCGGGGTCTGCCGTCATGGCTTGAGCGTAGATCTGATAAATAAAAAACAGATTTTATTTGTCCCTGTCCTGCAAATTAAAAATATTTCTGAGGCAGCCGTTATTTACGATTATCCCATGGATACAGCAGAAATCGGGAAAAAATGATATTGCCATAAGCGCCTCCGTTTCCGCAAAGGAATTGGGCGAGTTTATTCTGCAGCAATTCAATTACATTGAGGAAAAGCGTAAACCCTCTTTGGGATTAAAGTACGGAGAAAAAAATGAATATTGAGCTTGTAAGAGCAACTAATGATTATATGGAACAGCTGATTGAAATGCTGACAGAGTGGAAGAACGACATTATAGTAAATCACACAAATGTATCTCCAAGAAAAATATGGGTAACCGATTTTCATGATTTTGATCATTACGTGAAATGCCTTGATACAATGGAGGGATGGCATCCTATGGAGGAAAATCATTCCATGGAGGAAAATCATTCCATGGAGGAAAATCATTCCATAGAAGAACATTCCATGAAAAAAACTGAAAATGGCCCGGTTCCTGACACCACTTTATTCTGCCTTGAAAAAGATAGAAATATCTTTGTAGGGGCTGTTAACATTCGCCACCATCTGAATGAAGAACTGCTGAAAACCGGCGGTCACATAGGCGCCGGCATCAGGCCCAGTGAGAGAAGAAAAGGGTATGCGACGGCAATGATCGGCCTAGCATTGGAAGAATGCAGAAAACTCGGTATAGAAAATGTATTGATAACCTGCGACAAGGATAACATTGGTTCGGCGAAATCAATCATCAAAAACGGGGGCGTGTTGGAAAATGAAGTAGAAGAAGACGGACATATGGAACAGCGTTATTGGATTCAGTTATAGCATCAAATTTGAATTTGCTGAAATGACGGATAAAGGGTAAATTGATCTTATCAACACCCTGAATCAAAACCAAGGAGAATATGAACAATATGGAGAGCATGCCCGTACATGAAACCAAAACCCACGGAACCGCCGCCCTTCCGTATACCGTCTACCACAGCATTATCCCCGAACTCATCCCTTCCTTCCCCCTGCACTGGCATGACGATTTTGAGCTGATTTACGGTATCCGGGGGCAGGTTCTGGTCACGGTATGGGGGCAGGCTTACAGGCTCTGCGCCGGGGATCTGGTGGTGGTCCTCCCCCGCGGAGTGCATTCCATCGACCAATCCGGCGGAGAGACCGGGGAATACTATAACATCATGTTCCACCCCTCTCTTTTCAAAGGAGCGGGGGACGATCCCTGTTATACCAAATATGTCCTGCCCTTTCTGAACGGCAAAAAATCCATGGAATGCTTTCATCCGGCAGACTCCTCTTTCAACCGGGCCGTAGCCCCCTGCCTCCTGTCCATACTGGAGCATCGCAGGGACGGCTACTCCACCCACGAGCTGCTGATGAAATCCCAGCTGTTCCTGCTCCTGCACTGCATGAACCAATACGCGGCTTCCTCCAGCGATCACCGGTTGTTGCATCTGTCCTGCAGCCAGCTGAAAAATGCTCTTTACTATGTACAGCACTTTTACGATCAGAAGGTTACCGTACAAAAAGCCGCACTGCAATGCGGCTTATCGGAGAGTCACTTTATGAAATTATTTCGGGAGCTGACCGGAACGAGCTTTAACGCCTATCTGATCAATTACCGTCTGGAGCTGGCTGCCCGGCAGTTATCGGATACACGTCTGAAGGTGATTGATATCGCGGAAAACTGCGGTTTTCGGAACCACTCCTATTTTACCCGGGCATTCCGGGAAAAATATGGAAGGACACCCTCCGAATATCGGAAGCTCTCCTCCCCCCGGGAGCTGTTCTCCACATGAAACCTGTTCTCTATTTCTATCAGAAGGAAATCCCCCTGAATGCGCCTCGACACCCGGATATACCGCTCCGCCATGCCCCCTATTTCCCGGCAGGCATGAATGGCATTGTCCAGGGCATTGGACAGGATAATGCAGAGGTCGTTATCCCGCAGGCCGCAGGGGTATGGCGAAGATTCCCTGCACACAGCTGACCATGAGTGCGGTGATTTTACAGACGGCCTTCAGATTGCGTATATGCTCTCCCAGCCCTATGAGAAAGTGTACAAGACACTTCAGCGATGCTGCCCGCCGGGGCCATGGCCATGGGAATGATTCCCGCCGCCCTGTGTTCCGTTTTCCTGTGCCTCACTGCTCTGTGTTCCGTTCTCCTGGGCCTCATTCCCTTGCGTTCCGCTTTCCGTCACCCCGTTTCCCTGCTTCCCGTTCTCCTCCCCGTGGTGGCTCCTGCAGTGCTCCTCCGTCTGCTGCCGCAGTTCATGGACGGATCGCTCCCTGCACTTCTCGAAGTCCGTCTCGGGATCCACTTCCATCAGCTCCTGGATGGCAAGATATTTGGCCGGACTGATATGATTCTCGTCGGCGCAGTGCTTCACCTCCTCCGAGACGCTGAAAATCTCTGTGGAGATATCGCAATGCTGGCTCTGGCTGATGAGGGCTACCGCTCTCCGCAGGCCCTCCTGTATACGGTTTTCCCGGTTTTTTCCGTTTGTCTGCACGGTCACGCACAGCAGGCTGTCCTGCCCGGCAAAGTAGCCTTCCCCGTTCATCGCCATCAGCAGTCTCTCAAAGGCCTCGCTGTAATCGGCATGCCGCAGGTTTATCCCGCTCAAAAGCCTTGTGCCGTCCTCATTGTAAGCATCTGATTGGATCACCTTTCCAAAACGGTTCAAGGTAAGTTCAATAGACGGATTCACGTCTATATCTATATATGCAACCGGCGTAAAATATATCTTCCAGGACAGACCTCCGCATACCAGAAACAGCATGAGGGACGCCAGGGCCATAGCATACCTCATTTTCCTGTGCTGTCTCCTCCCGATCTGCACGAACAGGTAATCGGTAGTCCTTTTCTTCAGTTCCTCCTCGGCATGAATTTTATCAAAAATCCCGAATAATTTATTCTCCAATTGGCTCACCTCCCAATTGTTCCCTCAAAGCCTTCCTTGCGCGGTCCAGCCATGTATAAATCGTATTTTCCTTTCGGCCCATGATCCCGGCAATCTCAACGGCAGTATATCCCTCGTAATAAAACAAATAAAGGACATCCCTGTACTTCGACGGCATGCCCAGAATATAATTCAACAGCTCCCCCTCTGTTTTCTGTATATAGAACGGCTCGGTATTTACCTCCTCGATAGAACACACCCTTCTGCGGAACGGACTCCGCAGCAGATCTCTACAGGCATTGATCGCAACACGAATAAGCCATGCCTTTTCATGGGCATCGCTCTCAAACTCCCTGTCATGGAGGATGTATTTCAGAAACACCTCCTGGAATACGTCCTCCACGTCGGCATAGTTTTTCAAATGCATAAAACAGATGCGCCGGACGGTATCCGCATACAGATCAACCGCCCGGCTGGCCTCAGCTTCGCTTCTCATTGTCACCTCAGTCAAACTCTTATCTGCACCTGCGATGTCCCCCGCAATGTCCGGAATCATGATAGCTGTGGCCGTCATTGCTGCAATGCGGCAGACAGTACACGCCGTCATGCTCGTGCTCAGTTATCTCCGTACATCCCTCCACGTCGCAGACCTGATGATAATCATGCCCGTCCCAAAGGGTATGTCCGTAACAGTAGACGCCGTCATGCTCATGCACCGCAGTCACATTGCAGCCATCCACATTGCACTGGCTGTAAACAACCCTCGTCCTGTGATGGCCTCTGCCATGCCCGTGCGCCATGGCGGTCATGGACATTGTCTGCCCCAAAACCAGTACCGCCGCGAGAACCAATACAACCTTCTTCATCCTTTTCATTTCCTTCACCATACCTTTCCGCGGCCTGCGGGCCCGGTCATTCCTCTTTTCCCGTCCCCGCTTCCATGCCGCCGTCGGGCAATGGCAGGAACAGGACCTAACAGTAATTGCGGCCGCAGGCCATAAATTGAGCCAGCAAAATACGCTGCTTGTTTTCGGGTTTCAATAATAATACGGTGCGGACTTTGCAATCCTTTCAGTCTTTTTAAATTTTTTTGTTTTTTGTCTGTCCTGCATAAATGCCGTTTTGCGTTTCGCCTGACAGATATGTCAGCTTTCCCTTATGTGTTGTTTTCCGCCCACAGACTGCCTTCGGAAGCGGTGCCGGTTTCCGTTACACCGCTTCCGTCCGGCGCCCATACACGGGCGCCAGGCCATCCTCTTTCAGGCGGCCGCAGGCGGCACAGAGCAGCCCAGGACTAATGACAGACAACAGGCCATAGCGCTTCGCATTTTTTATGATCCAGGTTCTATCGTATCATGATTTGGAAAAAGAGGAAAGATGATGTTATAGCAAAATTAACCTGGATTGCGGAAAACCCGGAAATGTGTTAGAATAGGCGTGAAAAGCGAATGCTGCGAACCAAAGGCAGAAGGTTTCGGAGCAGCGGAAATGTATAGTAAGAGCGCATAAATAATATGCAGAGGTAAAGTCATGATAAGAAAAATCTGCCAGGCAGATATCCCGCAATGTGTAATGGTGATGAAAGAAAGCTTTGGAACAGTGGCGGCAGAATTTGGAATTACGGAGGAAAATGCCCCGAGATTTACTGCGTCCGCAACGAATGAGGAAAGACTACTCTGGCATCTGAATGTAGAACATCGTCCTATGTACGGGTATTTTGAAGCCGGAAAAGTTGTGGGATATTACTCTCTGCTGCTCCTGGACAACCAGGAATGCGAACTGAATAATTTGTGTGTTCTTCCGGATTACAGGCACAAGAAAATCGGAGGCCGGCTGCTGAAAAATGCGTTTGAAAAGGCCCGGTCTATGAATTGTACCAGAATGCGCATAGGCATTGTAGAGGAAAACCAGGTGTTGCGAAAGTGGTATGAAGCTTATGGCTTTCTCCATACCGGCACTGAGAAATTCGACTTCTTTCCCTTTACCTGCGGTTATCTGGTGAAGGATCTGACAAAGGATTCCGGAGAAATTCTGTATAACTGTTATTCCTCATCCCTGTAGTTTGGAATAGCGAATTCCTTATACATTCTTGCGCGGGCCCTAAAAAGGCAGGAATGGCTTTCTCCATTTGAATACAAAGCAGGAAGCATACGGAAAGGTGAAATTTTGAATGTCAAAATAAGCATAAACCCTTCCGCAGAGGAAGCAGAAGTCCGGATTACCGCCCGGGGGCAAAGCAGAGCGGACTTTGTATTCGTGCGGCCGGAGAATTGCCTGCCTCCGGTTTTGTTCAGCTGCTCCATCCAATAGACTAAGCAAAAGGCTGATACATGCGCTGTACTCCCCTGGAGTACCGGAGAAACCGACAGGAAAACGATGGAACAGGAAGAGCACACGAGGCAAAATGAACATTTGGAACGGAAGAAGTGCATGGAACAGTATAAATCCATGGATTAAAATAAATGTATAGAGCAGGAAGAATGTATGGAGCAGAATGAAAAATGGCTGCAGTGGGCCGTAGAGCTACAGAGCCTGGCACAGGCAGGAATTTTCTATGGAAGGGACGAGTTTGACAGAGAGCGCTATGAGAGGATCCGTGAAATCGCTGCGGAAATGATTTCCTTCAAATCGGCGATTCCAATGGATAAAGTCAGAAATTTATTCTGCAGCGAAATCGGATACCAGACCCCCAAAATAGACTGCCGTGCCGCAATTTTCCAGGATGGCAAAATTCTGCTGGTACAGGAGAAAAACGGCTCCTGGTCGCTGCCCGGTGGATGGGTCGATGTCAATGTCTCCGTGAAGGAGAACGTGATAAAAGAGGTAAAGGAAGAAGCCGGACTGGATGTGACAGCCGATATGGTCATCGCGGTACAGGACAGGGAAAAGCACAATTTACCCGTTTATGCCTACAAGGTGTGCAAGATTTTTGTGCTCTGCACAGTAATTGGGGGCGGATTTAAAGCCAATATAGAAACCGTCTCCAGCGATTACTTTGAGAGGGGAAGGCTGCCCGCCCTTGCCACGGAGAAGAATAATGAGGAACAGATAGACATGTGCTTTGACGCCTGTCTGTCTGATAACTGGAAAACCGTTTTCGATTAACTTTTATCCGGTTTTTTGAAAAATCCCTGTCTGAAAGGTACCTGTCCCATCCCCGCATTTGCAGGAAAACTGCATATGCGTCCCCTTAACCTGCAAAAGCCCCTGCCGCTCCAGCGCGCGGACCAGTCCTGCATATGCTCTATCGTCATCATAGCGCTCCACGCTGACCAGATACCCCCGGGGCTTTATCAGCGCCGAAAGCACACCCGCATACTGCCGGTGTCTCTGCTCCTGCTCCTCCGCCGTCAGGGCCGCAGCCGCATTTTCCTCACAGAGAGGCCTCCACGCCACATTTTCGTGCGCCGTGCGGCAGGAAAGCAGTGTGCCGCATTCCTGTACTTTCTGCGCTTCTTGTACTTTCTTCATTTCCTGCACATTGCGCATAAAATACACATTCTGCAGCCTCAGCTTCCCCGCCAGCTCACCTGCCACGCAGACCGCCTCTTTGGATAAATCCAGCCCCGTCACATGGGAATCCGGATGCTGCAGGGCAAGGAAGCAAGTGAGAATCCCATTCCCGCAGCCCATGTCGAAAATATCCTCTGCAAAGCAGGACGCATATTCCAGCAGAAACTCCGCGGCTCTCTTGAAAAACACCCGGTCATAAAAGGAAGCCGCCAGAAGGCTCATCTTCAGGCTCTGGTTCATATACGCCACAAGCTCCTCCTGGCGGTGGAGGTACACCGTACCGCCCGTCCCGCAAAGCAGCCTCTCTTCGGAGCGTCCAAACAGTTCGTCCAGACGCTCTATATGCCTCTCACCCTCTTCCTTCCCGAAGGCCTCCAGCAATGCCGTGTCCAGCTTGGTAATCTTTTGGATGCCTATGCGGGAAAAATATTCCCTGATGTCCTGATTCTGCATACAATCCCCTCGTTTCTTAGCAACCGCCCTCTCTTCATCCCCTTTTCCCTGTTGAAACGGCCGAACTTCCCATAAGCCTGTCATTCCTCTCCCGCTTTTTTCTGCCTTCTCAGTCCCTCTTTCCGGAATGCTATGCTTTGTATTCCACCCCCCAGGCCACCATGGCGTCTAAAATCGGTTTCAGGCTGTATCCTGTCTCCGTTAAAGTATATTCCACCCGGGGAGGCACCTCCGCATATACCTTCCGGGTGAGCAGGCCGCTCGCCTCCATGGAGCGCAGATTCGCGGTCAAAACCTTCTGGGAGACATTGCCCACGGATCTCTTCAATTCCCCAAAGCGCTTTGTCCCCTCCAGTAAATCCCGGATAATCAGCACCTTCCAACGGTCGCTGATGAGCATTAATGTCGTCTCCACCGGACAGACAGGCAGAGCTTTTTCCATATGTAACCTCCGTGCAGCCCTCCTTTCTATCGTCTGGAGAGCTGTTGTATCCTCCCTAAAAACGGGGGGAATAAATCCTCGACTCTATGCCTTTGGCTTTATAGCTTTACCATATCGCCAATATAGCATATTTTTTCCTGAAGGACAATATCCTTTTCAAGCACATCTGATAAAAAAATGATGCCGAAACTGCCCGAAACCACACAATTCTTACCTTCAGGTAACTACAGCACAATAATGTGCGTACTTTACGTTTTCTCCCTGGGGATATATGATGAACTTACCAAAAAACAAGGAGGAAAAGTCATGAAAATCGCAGTTATATGTGCTAATGGAAAAGAAGGGAAGCTGATTGTAAAAGAAGCTACACGGTAATCGACGCTTTCGGCGCATGGGTTCCGGAGGCCCTGCCCCAGCACAGCACCTCCCTGAAGCATCTGTGTGACCTGGTAAGCGGCAGGGAAACCAGGCTTCTCGTGGTAGGCGGTGCAGGCAGCCTGTATGTGAACCCGGAACATACGGCACAGGTCATGGACGGAGCGGACTTTCCGGAAATGTTCAGGCCCCTTGCCACCCACATGGGAAAGGCGCTTGATGAGCTTCGCGCCAGAGGCGAAAGCGTCATCAGTTACGCGGATTATGCAGTGGCCATGGTGGACGAGGCGCTGGAGGGGAACCATATTCAGCAGCGGATTTCCGTTGTGGGAGAATAGGCCGGGAGCAGAAGCTCCTGCTCCCATTTTGAGATTGTCTGCCGCACCACGTTCAATCTGGCAGCCAGTTCCTGCTGCGAAAGCCCTTTTGATTTTCTGATCGCTTTTATGTTTTCGTGTAACATCAGTGTAAGCTCCTTCTTTCAATCGCTGCCACTATTGTACGAAAAACCGCCCATTGCCGCAAGCAACGCATATTTTCTTGTTACCGCTTCCGCCCATACCCTGCGGCGCTCACGGCCATGGACAGGGCAAAGAGGACAAGCGTCACAGGAATCGCCAGCGCCAGATGGGAAGACAGAAATACCGTCATCTCCCCCAGGCCGGAGCCGTCCTCGAAATATTTTATCAGGTAGGTTACGGGAACTATAATGAGCATTCCCATGGCCTGGGCGGGCTGAACGCCGAACCAGTATGTCAACGGCAGGCAAATCCCCGTCCAGAGCAGCGGAATCAGAACCGCCGCAAAAAAGGCCAGCTTCCAGACTCCCGCGCCGACTCCGCCGTAGACCATGCCGGCCAGCGCCATGAACGCCAGGCTCCCCAGAAGGCTGATGCCCAATGTGCAGATCACGGAGATGTACTTGCCTGCCACCACCGCGAAATTGCTCAGGGGCATGGCCATCTGGTACTTCTTCCAGTTTGCCTTCTCATCGCTGGTAAAGCTCATGACATTCTGCATGCCGATGGTCATGGCGAACAGGATGGAAGCCATCAGTCCCCCGTAGCTGCCTGCGGTGCAGATCAGCAGCGCCGTAAACCCAATGACGATGAAAATCAGTTTCCGGTCAATACATTTATAAAAAACAGAAAATTCCTTGTAAATCAGTCCTCTCATGCCGCGCCTCCTTTGATGTAGAAAAGCATAATGTCCTCCAATGTGGCATTGTCCACGATACAATCCCGGTATCTTCGTCTGGCCTCCTCCTTGTCCGGAACCAGGCATTCCACCCCCATGGCCGTCTCCCGGCGGATGATATAGTCCCCGGAGGAGACGGCGGCGAACCTCTCCCTGCCGCATTTCAGAATGCCGTACCGGTACACCAGATCGTCCTTCTGCTCCTGGAAAATGATCTTTCCCCGGTGTATCAGAATGACGTAATCCGCAATCTTCTGGATGTCCGAAATGATGTGGGAGGAGAAGAAAACGGAATGCTCCTCGTCCTGGATAAACTCCAGAAACAAGTCCAGAATCTCGTCCCGCACCACGGGATCCAGCCCTGTGGTGGCCTCGTCCAGGATCAGGAGCCTTGGTCTGTGGGCCAGGGCGCAGACGATGGAGAGCTTGCTCTTCATCCCCTTGGAGAAGGAGCCTATGGGCTTGCTCCCCGGCAGCTGAAAGCGCTCCAGATACCGGCGGTACAGCCCGCTGTCCCAGGATTTGTAGATGCCCGAAAGTATCTTCTCCAGGTTGGCCGCCGTGAATACGTCATGGAAATTGCACTCGTCGAACACCACGCCTATGTCTTCTTTCAGGGCCACTTCCCTGTAATCCCTGCCGAAGATTTCGATCTCCCCGCCGTCCTTTTTCAGCTCGTTTAAAATCAGCCGGATGGTGGTGCTCTTCCCGGCGCCGTTCTCGCCTATGAATCCCACGATCCTGCCCTTCGGCACCTGGAAGGACACCTGGTCCAGGGTAAAATCCGCGAATTTTTTGCTCAGATTTTTCACGGATATATTGTTTGTTTCCGTCTCTTTTGTCGTCTCTTTTGTCGTCACTTCTGTCGTCTCTTTTATCGTCTCTTTTGCCATCACTTTTGCCTCCTCGTCTTCCATTTTTGCTTCCCTCTCTTTCCCTATCCTTCATCCTGCATTCTGCATCCTACATCCGCATCCTACATCCGCATTCAACATTCACGGAAGCTGCCTCCCGTCTTCTGCGGAATTTTCCGAAAAACCATCTTTATCGGTTTCCCCATTTCCGCCCCCTGGCCCGGACAAGCCGGAACCAAAATTTTGTCATTTTGCACAGGATTTCGCTGTCAAGCGTCTAATGTATACTCACGGTTCAAAACACCTTGCCTGATTTTCCATGCCGGGATTTGGGAAGCCTGTTCTTCATATTTCCTCGTAAAATAATTTCAGGATACCCGCCATCTGTTCATAGGGAATTCCGTGCGTCCTGCCGATCTCCGCCGCCTTCTGCAGCAGTTCCTCCGCCCTACGCAGCTGCTCCTCCTGGATGAATTCCCGATTCTGGGGGGCCACAAAGCTGCCCTTGCCGGATACGGTCTCGATAAAGCCGTCCCGGGTCAAGTCTTCGTACGCCCTCTGGACCGTGATGACGCTCAGATGCAGATCCTTTGCCAAGGCCCTCATGGACGGCAGCGCTTCCCCCGCCGCCAGGGTGCCGTTCATGATCTGGCTTTTTATCTGGATGCATATCTGTTCATAGATGGGTTTGTCGCTGCTGTTGCTGATCAATATCTCCATATACGCCTCCTTTCCGTGTATATATGCTCTCGGAATCTCCAAGCCGCATTTTTCAGGCCTTTTAAGATTCCAATTTTACTGATTTCTCCGCCTTTTACGGAAAATCAAAATCAGGAACTGCTATTTTCTGCCGAAGGATTCCGAGAGCCTATGCATGTTATATCATTTTCCATTCTCCTCCCGGGCGGCAGTCTGCCAGTCATCTCCATGGACGACGGTTCCCGCAAAATACGTCTAAGACCGCATCACAGGGCTTCCGATGCCCGGCCAGGAGGGCGATGGGATTTATCTGTTATCTCAAATGTGTTTCCTGCTCTATGCACTTTTTGTCCTGTACGTACTTGTTCGATAAGTACAGTATATACGTTGTGTGCAGATTTGTCAACCACAAAATATTTTTTCATTGTTTGTGGAATCCCACTGGCATATCCATCCAATTTTGTTTTATCAATTGCAAAGAAATCTATTTCACTTTGGAGATTGAAGCGCTATAATAAAGCCATCGAGAAATCGGAATTCATTGAGGAGGACAAAACATTGAACAAAGAATGGAAAAGGTTATATGAAGAAGCAATGAGCGTTTTGAATCCCCGTGATGTTTCAGATAAAATGTGGGTTGGGAGTGTGGCATCTGCCGTACTCACGAAAAAAGGGAATATTTATAAGGGGATATGCATTGATACGGACGGCTCTATCGGGATGTGCGCGGAGAGAAACGCTTTATCAACCATGCTTACATATGGCGAAAGTGAAATTACAAAGGTGGTTTCCGTATATAAAGACGGAAATATCATTCCCTCCTGTGGTATCTGCAGAGAATTTATGATGCATTTGAGCGGAGATGTGGAAAATATTGAAATACTATTGGATAAAGAAGGGCGGACGGCAAGATTGATCGATTTGATGCCCGAATATCCACGGCATAAATAAGAAACAAATTTTTCAAACTGTCTCATTGCATGCCCTCCTGTTCTCTGCTATCATTACGGCAGGAGGTGACAGAAGAATGGCAAATGAGGAGAAAAAAGATTTTAACGCAATGCTGCGCGACGCCAAGGACATGCCGAAGATTCAGATTCTCACAGACGAGGCTTCCATCCGAAAATACGGCGGAGAGAGAATGTACTTCGCCCCGCCCGCGGCCTACGATGCGCTCATGAAAAGAATTCCCCGGGGAAAGGTCATAACCGTGGGCGCTCTCCGGGAGCATCTGGCAAGGGAGAACGACGCGGATTTCACCGACCCCATAACCGCCGGGATTTTCGTCTCCATCGCGGCCTGGGCAAGCTATCAGCGCTCCGGGGACGAGACGCCCTACTGGCGGACGCTGAAGGCAAACGGCGAGCTGAACGCCAAATATCCCGGCGGGGTGGAGGCGCAGAAAGAAATGCTGGAAAAGGAAGGGCATACCGTCATCCAAAAGGGCAGGACAAATATCCGGTATTATGTGAGGGATTATGAAAAGGCATTATTTACCCTGTGATTCCGGCCGTCCGGCAGCGAAATTCTGAGTCCGGTGCCTGGCAGCAAAATACGGATTTCGGCTGTCCGGAGTCGGCCGCCTGGCGGCAAAGCCCCACGCAAGAAGGCAAAATTCCGGGCAACATGGTTCCGGCCTGTCCGGATTGTGGCTGTCTACACCCCGTCTACAAACCGCTAGATGCCCCTAACATGAAATAGAATTCCACATTCCTTTTCGCAATATATACGATAGGATGACCTGTTTCCAATATACTGCAGCCTTCCGCCACATCGCGGACAAATTTGTTTTATTACACCGTCGGCCTGATATTCAGCAGCCGCTGTATATAATACCGCCTTTTCAGCCTCAGATATTTTATGAATATTCACACGATATTCTCCTTATTTCATCTGCTATCATTATATCGCCCCCTGCCTTCCCTCTACCTTCCCTCTACCTTCCCAAACCGCACCTCGCAGTCCTTTCGGTAGAAGGAAATCCCGTAACAGTCAATCTTTTTATACCCTTCCACGCGCAGTTCATCCATGTACTTTTTATCGTAAATCTGCTGCAACGCCTTCTCCGCGTCGGCTTCCAGAGCATCGATATCCTCCGAAACCTTCAACTCCAAGATAAACGATCTCCCCCGCAGGGAAGGACTCTTCACACAAATGTCTCCCCGGCCGTTTCCGAACTCCCGGTTGGACTTCACGATATAATCCTGGCTCTGACTCAAAATCCCGGTGAGAAAGCCGTGGTAGAAATTCTCCTCGCTGTCATAAAAGCTGATGGTGGAGAAAAGCTGCCCGTTCAAAATCTCTCCCATCTTCTCCGCATCCCCTTCCTCCATGGCGCGGTATAAATCCCGGAAATCCTGCTTCGCAATTTTCTGCTTAAACCACCCCAGAATGGTATTCTGGTAGATGGTCTTTACCTCCGTATTGGGAATCCTGGCCTGCAGGTAAACGGTGGATTCCTTGAAATATTCACTCTTCTTCGTCAAATATCCGGTAAAATAGAGGAAATTCCACAGATTCTCCCCCCTGCCCCGCATGTCCTCATAAGTGACCTCCTCATGCACGGGAATGTCGATCGTCCCGCCGCTTAGCAGCATCTCAATCTGCATCTTCGTCTCCCGGTCGGCCCCGGCTATCATATCCTTGATGATATCGTTGGAGCTGGTGTTGATCCAGTAGGGGCGGGGGAAGGCCTTGCTATTAGCGGACAAGTCATACATATAGTTAATGACGCTCCATGGATTGTAAACCTCCGTCACCCCAAAAGTATATCCGTCATACCATTCCTTCATGGCCGGGAAACAGTTTTCCACCTCATAATACGTCATCATCTCCCGCACTTCCGCCTCGGTAAACCCAAAATGTTCACTGTACCGCTCATCCAGCACCGAAATAATCCGCAGATGATTCAGCCCCGTAAAAATACTCTCTCTTGAGATACGAAGACATCCTGTAATTACCGCAAACTGCAGATACTCATTGGTCTTAAGCCCGGACTCAAACAGTGCACGGATAAAATCCACCATCTCCCCATAAAAGCCCCTGAAATATGCATTCTCCAACGGCACATCATACTCGTCGATCAAGACGACCGTCTTCTTCCCCGTAGCCTGATAAAGGCACCTGCTCAAAAACTTAAGCGCCCCGGAATAATCGTCATATTCCCCTTTTCTGTCCGCAATTTTCTGAAAAAGGGCTTTACTATCGCCATCTATTTCATTGCTCTCCAGCACGTACCTGTGTCTTTTATATTCGTCTGCAATCTCATCTTTTATCTTACGGAACGCAGACTCAAAAGTCGGCTGCTTCGCCGATTTCAGCGTCAAGTTGATCACCGGGTACATTCCTATCTGCCCCACATATGCATCCCCGGCCTCCATAATTTTCAACCCCCGGAAAAGCTCCCGGTTCCCGGCATTCTTTTCCGCATCTCCGGAATCCTCGAAAAAGTACCGCAGCATGCTCATATTCAATGTCTTGCCGAAGCGCCTGGGACGGGTGAACAGATTCACTTTCCCCTTTAAGTCCAGCAATTCCCGAATCATCAAAGTCTTATCCACATAGCAGTAACCTTCCTGTATGATCTCTTCAAAATTATCTACGCCAATCGGCAACGCTTTCTTCATTCCCTCACCTCCGCATACTCTGTTTTTTCGATTTACATTATACCTGTCTGCTCTTATTCCTCCAATATCCGAGCAGTAAAATCGCGCCATCCCTGCTTGTAAATTCCCTCAAGTTCATCAATATGCCGAAGTAAATATAACTTTCCGGCTATAGCGGCAAACTTATCCCAATAATTGCCGGTATTTGCCATTCTTCTATAGATCTTCTGCCTGTTTTCGTCAGTTTCCGCCAGTGCTGTCCGCAATTTTTCCCTTGCCGCCTCAAACTTTTTCTCTAAAATTTCGTCAAACACAAAGTCCTGGAGATCCTCCGGATAAGGCAATGCATGCGCAAATCCCTCATTAAAAGCAATATAATTCAAAGCTTCCCCGTATGACATTTCGTCCGGTTCCGGGTAATCTTCCCGCAGGCAGAGATGGATTAGTTCATGCGTCAGCACCCGATGACAGCTATAATCTTCTCTCAGCGAATCCTCCTGAAATTGAATCAAGTCAAATACCAGACATGCTTTTCCATCATGCTCTAAGACCATGGCATCATATGGATCGGGAAACCCAACCACCAACCGAATCATGTAGTCATTGGAAATACGGTCAAATTGAGGAAACAGCCGTCTGATAGCTTTCCCATTACACGGAGTAAAGTTCTCAATTTGATCTCTGATTTTTTGATACAATTTAGAAACCCATACCCTGTTCTCAGGATCAGGCATCTCAAATACCGACTCCTCACTAATGCAATAATATATCCAGTCATCTTTATACTGGCTCAGATCCTTACCTTCTATATAATCCTCTACAATATGTGCATCAATAATCATAAAGCTCTCCTGTTAGCCACTGTCTCATTCCCGGCACAGTTATGCTGCCCCCCGTAGAAATTTATACTGTATTTCATACTCCCCTTCCAAACCGCACCTCGCAGTCCTTTCGGTAGAAGGAAATCCCATAACAGTCAATCTTTTTATAGCCTTCCGTGCGCAGTTCATCCATGTACTTTTTATCGTAAATCTGCCGCAATGCCTTCTCCGCGTCGGCTTCCAGGTCATCGATATCTTTTGAAACCTTCAACTCCAGGATAAACGATCTCCCCCGCAGGGAAGGACTCTTCACACAAATGTCTCCCCGGCCGTTTCCGGACTCCCGGTTGGACTTCACGATATAATCCTGGCTCTGGCTCAAAATCCCGGTGAGAAAGCCGTGATAGAAATTCTCCGCGCTGTCATAGAAGCTGATGGTGGAGAAAAGCTGCCCGTTCAGGATCTCCGTCATCTTATCCGCATCCCCCTCCTCCATGGCGCGGTATAAATCCCGGAAATCCTGCTTCGCTATTTTCTGCTTAAACCACCCCAGAATGGTATTCTGGTAGATGGTTTTTACCTCCGTATTGGGAATCCTGGCCTGCAGGTAAATGGTGGATTCCTTGAAATATTCGCTCTTTTTCGTCAAGTATCCGGTAAAATAGAGGAAATTCCACAGGTTCTCCCCCCTGCCCCGCATGTCCTCATAAGTGACCTCCTCATGCACGGGAATGTCGATCGTCCCGCCGCTTAGCAGCATCTCAATCTGCATCTTCGTCTCCCGGTCGGCCCCGGTTATCATATCCTTTATGATGTCATTGGAACTGGTGTTGATCCAGTAGGGGCGGGGGAAGGCCTTGCTGTCGGCAGCCAGGGCGTACATATAGTTAATAACGCTCCAGGGATTGTAAACCTCCGTATTCCCGAAGGTGTATCCGTCATACCATTCCTTCATCATCGGAAAGCAGTTCTCCACCTCATAATATATCATCATCTCCCGCACTTCCGCTTCGGTAAAGCCAAAATGCTCACTGTATCTCTTATCCAATACCGAAATAATATTCAGATGGTTCAACCCCGTAAAAATGCTCTCTCTTGAAATACGAAGACATCCTGTAATTACCGCAAACTGCAGATACTCATTGGTCTTAAGCCCGGACTCAAACAGCGCACGGATAAAATCCACCATCTCCCCATAAAAACCCCTGAAATACGCATTCTCCAACGGCACATCATACTCATCTATCAAGATAACCGTCTTCTTCCCCATAATCCTGAACATGCACCTGCAGAAAAGCTTTAATGCCCCCCGCACCAGCTTTTCATCTGCCTTCTCATCCGCAATCTCCAGATATTGTTCATACTCCTTTAAGGTGAGCTGCTCTTTTCCCCGCTCTACGATATCTCTATGCCTGTCAAATTCAGACGCGATTTCAGCCTTTATCATATAATAAGCAGTTTCATAACTGTTCTGCTTCGCCGATTTCAGCGTCAAGTTGATCACCGGGTACATTCCCATCTGCTGCACATACGCGTCCCCGGCCTCCATAATTTTCAGCCCCCGGAAAAGCTCCCGGTTCCCGGCATTCTTTTCCGCATCTCCGGTATCCTCGAAAAAATACCGCAGCATGCTCATGTTCAGCGTCTTGCCGAAGCGTCTGGAACGGGTGAACAGATTCACTTCCCCCTTTAAATCCAGCAACTCCCGAATCAGCAAAGTCTTGTCAATATAGAAGTAATCTTCCCGTATCATCTTTTCAAAATTGTCTACGCCAATCGGTAACGCCTTCTTCATTCCTCCACCTCCACATGCTCTCTATTTTCCGTCTGTCTCTTACCCTTCCCAAAACGACTCCCCTGCATATTTCAGGCATCGCGCCATCCTTGCCCTGCTCTCCGCTGCATGGACGAAATATTGCATCCTCAATACCGCTTTCAGCCCATGGGCCCATCGGTCAATCGGCCAATCGCCCCTGCCTCAGGTACCGGACAGGATCACTTGCCCCTTACAGACATTATACCTTATCTTTCCCTGTTTCACAATTCCATTTGCGGAGGATGCCTCCTTTTTGATTCGATCGTATACTATCCCGCTGTTCCCGGCGAATTTCAGACTGTCTGCCGCTTCCGTTCTCTGCCGCCCTACCGGGACTCCTGCAGCAGGAGGCTTACCCGGTTCTGGATCTTGTCCACGGTTCTGTCCAGGTCCACCTGCCCGGACAAGTACCCTTCCACCTCCTCATCTATGATATCCTGGATCACCGGATGAAGATCAAACCGGTTTCGGGCGCTCTTCACCAGCTCCAGAACCGCATCCACCTCCTGCCGGGAGGCGGCATAGACTAAAATGTGATCGTCCCCTGTCGTATAAGTGCCCTTGGGAAGCCTTTCCCGCCTCCCGCTGTCCGCAGCTTCGGTGTAATCGTCCTCCATGGCGGCCTCCATCGCCTCATCAAATTGCTTTTGCACGATCGGAAAGCCCTGCCCGTCATAGCCCTGCAGCAGGTAGTATTTCACGAACTCCCATGCCCCCGCCTGATCCCCGCTTCTCGCGTTGACTGCCACGGCGCTGCCGCGGAAGTTCACTGCCGTGCCGCTGCCCTCCGCCGCAGGATACCCGATAAAGGCAAGATTTCCGCCATAAACCTCCTTCTCCAGCTGATAGTCCGCCACGCTGGAAATCATGCCCACGGTGAGCACCTGCTTCCTCTCCCGGATTCCCTGGAAATACCCTCCTTCCCAGGGCGCAGGATGATAGTTTTTGGCAAAGGAAAGCACTTCTCTAAAATACGCCCCGTCAAATTCGCAGGTTCCCGTCTCCCAGTCCACAAATTCATCCACAGTGGCACAGCAGAGCCTGGTGAGCACGGGTTCGTCCGCGGCGAAACCGCCTATGGCATTCAGATCCTTCCCGGCATCGTCCAGGAGCCGGAGCAGTTCCGAGAAGGTGACGCCGCTCTTTCCCTTCGTCACATCCGCGTACCCCCACATGGTATGGAGCTGGAAGGAGGGGGCGATGCTGTACAGGCAGCCCTGTTCCTCAAAGGCTTTCATCACGGACTGCACCAGCATGTCTCTTGAAATCTCCCCGTCCCTCTCCATAAAGCCGTACAGATCCGCCAGCACGCCCTTTCCGGAAAAAATCCGGTAATCCACTGCCGATGTGGCGATAACGTCCGGCGCTTTTCCGGTGACCACGTCCAATTTCAGCTTCTCGCCCGCATCCTCATAATTTCCCTCCCGGGCCAGATAATCCACTATTTCCACACGGTATTTCGCGCTGTCCCTGTTAAACTGCGCCACCGCCGCCTCCAGATCCTGCGCCGCCATAACGACCCCCAGGGTCACTGTGGTTTTATCCGAGCTGCCCGGCGTCAACACCGCAAGCTCCAGGGAGCCGGACTGGACGTCCCGGTTGATGATTTCCATCCTGTCCCGCCCCTTCCCCAGGAACAGGATATCCGAGGACAACAGCCCGTAGGACGCCAGATCCAGAATATCCGCCTTTTTACAGGTATCGTATTGGAATTCGTAGAGTTTGTTCTCCCTGCAGTACAGCCAGCCTCTGCCGGTGAAGTTCAGGTGCTCCGGAATGTTTGCGTCCTCCATGCCGAAGCAGTCAAAGGCCGTCCCCAGCTTCACCGGCTCCTTCCCTTTCTGCGCTGCCACATCGATTTCCTGCAGCATGATATCCTTCTGATCCTTCATGAGAACGCAGGGCCTGCCCTCCCCGTCGATCTGAAAGCACAGCACATCCACTCCCGAGGCATCGAGGATTTCGTGATAAAAAACGGTTTTCATCTGCCCGTCCTTCACATAGACCCGGTCCGCCATATACCATACTTCCCGTTCCATGCCGTCGACTTTCTCCGTCTTCGGGACGCTCATACCGCACCAGATATAGGTATATCCCTCCGAATCCGTCTCAACGCCCTTCAAAAACGGATCGTTCCTGTCGGAGCAGTCTTCCAGCTCGATCTTTTCATAGTTCGGGGAATCCCCTTTCAGGTCGATCTTCCAGAGGCCGGTTTCCTCCCCCCGGGCCGGAACATACAGATTCCCGTCCTTATCCGCCCCTATGCCGGAGTCCGGGGCGGCATTCTCTAAAAGCGCCGTTCCCTCCACGGTAAGGCTCTCTTTGTTGATGATGTCCAGCCGGGTCGGGCCGCCCTCCCGGGCCAGGCCGTAAAACTTTCCGCCCGCCGAAAAAACCTGGCTGTAAGCATTCTCCAGGGGAAACCAGGCCGCCTGCCAGGTGATGGGGCCGTCCTCCAGGTCCCATGCCTCCCCGGCGTCCCCGCCCCGGCCTTCGCCGTTTTCTCCGTTTTCTCCGGTTTCCCCGTCTCCATTGCCCTCTTCGCCCGCGCCGCCGCTTATCTCCACGGCTGTAAGGCTCTGCGGGCCGTCCTCTCCTTCGCCCGCATTTCCTTTTCCGCAGCCCGTTATGAGCAGCGCTATCATGCACGCTGCGGCGATAATTCTTTTCCTTTTCTTTGTCTTTCCCATGGTTCCCGCCCTCCGATACTTTCCTGAGGCTGTCCCTTTTACAGCCATGTATTTCCATGGTTATTTTATCTGCTTTTTGTATCCTTTTCTTTTCAGATTTGTATCGGCCGGGTCCGTTTTTTCTGCGCTTCCAATATATTTTCCATATCAGAATGCTTCCATTTTATCTGTCATATGGACTTCCCGGTCTCAGTTCCTCTCTCCCGCAGCCTTCTCTCATACTCCTCCCGCAGCCTGTCACGGGGCTTAATCTTTTTGGCGAGTCCGTATTTATACACTTCCAACCACAGCTCCTCTTCGTCCATCCAGTCCGCCAGTCTGAGCACCCGGTAGAGCGTGATCTCTTTATCGCTTTCTTTGGAATGTTTAAAATAGTATTCGACCCCTTTTTCCGGCTCCCCCAGCGCAATGGTAATCAGAAAAATGAGGCCGCAGAGTTCATCCACCGCCTCCTCCAGTTCATACCTCTTGCTGTCGTATTTCTTAAGTCCCGCCAGCTTGTTCTCTTTCTCCTGCACCTGCTTTTGGGCCTCTTCAATGGCCATATATTTCACATCGCTTGTTTTCAGCCCCCCAACCAGCGCCATCTCCTGCTCCACATGGAGGGATTCCCTGCTCAGTCCTCCGGACACCGCATAAGACAGCAGCCTTGCTATCTTCTCCCTGGAATATCCGTCCGCGAAGGTCCTTGTCATCACCAGAGTAAAGAAATCCCGCTGTCCCCATCCGATGGAGCGGAAGGCGTCCTCCGTAGAAAACAGATAGTAATTACAGGCCACACAAATGAGGGCATATAAATCAGTCAACAGCTTCACGGACCTTTCATAGTCCGCGCTCTCCAACGGAACCTTCGACAGCTCCTTGATAAAATTTTTGACCATGAACCGCCACTTGGGGCGCTGGCTTTTCGGAATAATCCGGTTCGGCGCAAAATAATTTCCCGCGTGGGCATTGTCTATAAACTCCGTAATCTGCTGCGCCAATGTCTCAAAATCCATGGACGCCTCCGCCTTTGCCTGGGCCGCCTTTCCCTCCAGCAGCGCGATCAGCACGGGGTCCCCTTCCTCCTTCTGCCCTTTTCGCAGCTGTTTGTAGCATTCCACAAACGCCTTTTCCAGATTCTCACGCTCTGCGTCCTTCAACAGATTGCGCAGTTCCTGTACCTTCATACGCTTTTCTCCCTGTCATCATTTTCTGCGGGCTGCATATTTCAAATGTCATATTCTGCGGCTGTATCTACATGTCGGATAGTTGCTGCATCCCATGAACTTTCCATACCGTCCGCTCCGATCACGCAATTTTCCCCCGCACTCCGGACAGATATCTGCCTCATATTTCATATGTACTTTTTCGGGTTTTTCCTCAACCTTTTGCACAGTTGCGGGATTATTGGCCAGACAGTCTTTACAGGTTCCGAGGTTGATACGCCCCCTGCCTCCATAGAAGCTAAATGCTCCCTCTGTGGCTATCTTACCGCAAAACTCGCATTTGATCCAGCGATTGCCGTCGGCATCTATGACCGGCGTTTCCTGCTGCGTGAAATTTGATTCCCTGTTTCGTCTGAAATCTTCTCTCCGGCGCTTTTCCTCCTGCTGCCGTTCTCTTTCGAGCCTTTGCCTTTCCTGAAGCTCCGCTCTGCGTTTTGCCGCTTCCTCCGCCTGGCGCTTATATTCCTGTTCCTCTTCTTCCTCCCTCTTCCGGCGTTTTTCGCGATTATATTCTTCTGCTGCCAAAAGCCTTTTCAGCTTTTCCTCATATTGTTTTTCCTGTTCCGCTCTTCTTGCTTTTTCACGTTCTATATCCGCCGTGAAATTATTCCTTGCCCGGGACAGCTTATCGTTTAACGGCTCATTGGCATATAAAATCTGTCCGTCTGTGCCGATGCTGAAATCCCTTAACAAGCCTTTCGCAAATATTACCTCCTTCCACAGCCCGTCCATACCCTGTGCATAAAATACTGCTTCCATTTCAGCCGCATTGTAATCCGTATCGTCCACGATAAGAAGCAGACAATATCCCTGCCTCTGCTGTACCTTCATCAGTCCTTCCGGGTACTGCCCCTCACTACCGCCATTTTTATGATCCACAATATAGATGATATGAATCCCCCGGCTGTTGCTTTCCAGAATACTCATTTTTTCCTCGGACAGATTCCCTCTCTCATGGCAATAGCTGAGCGCCGTCTTCCTGCTTTGGGACAAGAAGGAGAATTCGTAGTTCCTGGAATATCGTCAACCGCATGAATAGGAACTCTGGATTCCATATCTGCCGCTTTTAGCTTCTCGTCCAGCCAGCACTTGAGAACAATCTTGGAGTCCACGGAAGTCTTTCCCTCCGTAACCACATGACAGTCCTGGTCGGAACTCCCGTCTTTCATCCTGAAATGCTGTTCCCGCAGATTCTTGTCACCTGCCACCAGAATGAGATTTGCGCCGCATCCGCAGGGACAGAACAATTCGTTATTCCGGCTCCTGGCCCTCAGTTCCCTCAGCTTTTCCGGAATATTTATCTGCCGTCCGTTCACAACGGTATAGATCGTTTCTATCCCTATATATTTATCCTTATATAAAGCAACCGTCCTCTGCGCCATACGGCCATCCCTTTCCCCAGGTCTTCCTGTAGGCTGATTAAGCCTGCCTTCTCATGCATATTTGCAGTTCCTTGGCCTTCGGTCCGCCTCTCTGCCCTCACAGTGCAAAAGTCCCGCATTTATTTTCCTTCGATCCCTGTTGTCCTGATAAACTCCAGAAAGTTGTCACAGTTCTTTTTCTCCTGCACTGTACCACCCTTGACAGCGTCCCTGCAAATCTTTTCCGTCTTCTTATACTCGTCGATGAAATTCCCGTGAAGCTCCGCCACACAATCCAGCGAAAACGGAATCGCGGCGGACCTGCCATTGTCATGACCGGTAAAATATTTCCTCACAAAATTATCGATAAGCCGCACATCCAACACTGTCACAACGGGTACACGGATATACATTAAGGGAATTTCTCTCCTTCTGTCCTCCGAATAGTCGCAGGGGAAAAAGTACAAATCCACCTCCAGCGCATTCCGCAGCAGATCCACACTGATTCCCGCCCCCTGCCGATGCACATTCCCCGGCACAAGCTCAAACAGATTTCCCATCACCGGTTCAAAGGCGTAGTCATAATCGTCCAATGTCTCACAATACTGGAAAAGCGGGTCATTCAGTTTCAGTATATTCCTTCCCTCCCTGCTGGAAGGCACCGGCCGGCCAAGCCACATTCCCGGATCCGCCGCCAGGTTCTTGAGTTTTTCGCTCTTTATTTTGTTTTTCCAGGACACGGGCAGTTCTTCTCGAGATTCTTGCATATCGTCCTTACCTTTTTCCTCTCTGCGTTTTAATTAAGCGGATTCTTCACATGGAATTTTTCGCTGCCGAGATTTCATCATACTGTTCTTCTGGAAAATTTTATAAATTCATATGGCAATCCTATATCTTCAGAATATCTACGGATTTCTGTCTTTTCATCATCATTCATTTCGTCATAGAAAGGGCGGTCTGATACTTTCCAGTATTTTTTCACTTCGTCTATTTTCAACACATCACCCCATGGGGCAGCATATAATTCCCCGGCTTTATATTTGCCGATTTCTTTATATACCCTGGTGGTATAACAATACCCCAGTTTATTTAGAAAATTTTGGATGGACTCATATTCATGTTCAGGGAAGGATATTTCTTTCAACATACCATAAGCCTCCTAATCTGGCAGGCTTCCTTCTCCTGTTGAGATATTGCGCGTTCCCTCATTACCGTGTAATATAGCGAAACAGACATATTAGCCCCCTTCCTGGCTCCCGATTTATTTAAGAGCAGTATACCACAATTCCCGCACTGTCCGCAAGGCTGATCAGATTGCAGCTGCGGTCATAAAATAAGATGGACAACCCCTATAAAAAATTCCATAATGGTAAAAAACAAAGGAGCGCTTACAATAATGATTACATTGAACAGCCAAATTTCCGAATATCTTACATACTGCCAATGCCGCAAACATTTGGACACAAAAACCCTGAAAGCATACCGTATCGACCTGAATCAATATGAACTGTTTTGCTCCGGCCTCACCGATTATACCTCCAGAATCGCTGTTGACAGTTTCATCACAGAGCTGCATAAACAGTATAAAACAAAAACCATAAAGCGCAAAATTGCCAGTTTAAAGGCCTTTTTTCACTATATGGAGTACCGGGAGCAGCTTACGGAGAATCCATTCGTCAAGCTTGACATCCGGTTTCGGGAAGCACAGCTCCTGCCGAAGACCATTCCTCTGCATTTCATTCATGCGTTTCTATCTGCCATGTATGCCTGCAAAGAGCAGGCCTGCACAGAATATCAGCTCCATTGCTGCATCCGGGATATTGCGGTAATTGAATTGCTGTTTGCTACCGGAATGCGCATATCTGAGCTGTGTTCCTTAAAGCCTTCCGATGTAGACCTTACAAGCAATAATATTCTGATCTTTGGAAAGGGCGCCAAGGAGCGGATTTTGCAAGTGGGCAATTCTGAGGTTATCTCTGCACTGAATATTTATTATAGTACTTTTATGGATGACATTGCGGCCTGCGGATATTTTTTCGTAAACCGGCTGCAGCATAAACTTTCAGACCAGTCCGTCCGTTTTATGATCAACCGCTATGCAAAGCTTGCCAAGATCAGCCAGCACATTACCCCGCATATGTTCCGACACTCCTTTGCCACCCTGCTGCTGGAACAGGATGTGGATATCCGGTACATCCAAAAAATGCTGGGACATAGCTCTATCAGTACAACGGAAATTTATACACATGTTTCGAATACAAAGCAGAAAGATATTCTGGTTCATAGGCATCCCAGGAATTTGATTTCGGTGAATGAAGGATAATTCCCGATTATTGGGGGTTGGGAGAATTATTGGACGGTATTTTATTTCAATAAGCAAAGGTTGGTGACAGACATGAATTTGGACATCGCAATTAAAGAGAGAAGTAGTTGTAGGGCATATAAG
>CAJUSI010000026.1 GCA_910589035.1 uncultured Acetatifactor sp.
GCAAAGCGCAAAAACCGCGCAAAGCGCAAAAACCGCGCAAAGCGCAAAAACCGCGCAAAGCGCAAAAACCGCGCAAAGCGCAAAAACCGCGCAAAGCGCAAAAACCGCGCAAAGCGCAAAAACCGCGCTTGGAAGAATGCTCTCACTTAAGGCGTAATTCCTGTGCCAGAGCCAGCGCATGGGCATAGTAGTAATCGAACACCTCGTCCCTGACCTGGGAGCTGTCCAGCAGGTCGCTCTCGATGAACTCGATGTACTCGTTCAGCACCGCCAGGCGGATATCCGCCAGATACCGCTCATAGGAAGGCTTGTGCTCCAGCAGCTCATATGTCCTTTCCACGAACAGCTCCTTATGAGCCCGTGTCATGTAAAAAGGAAACGTCTGCCTGTTCTCGGTGCCGTGGGCAATCATCCTGGCGATGTCCAGCGCGTAGGGCATGATACCGCCGAAGGCCCAGTCCACCAGCGTCACCTTCCCGTCCCGGAAAATGGCGTTGAACTGCAGGAAGTCCCCGTTGGAAAGCGTCCTGGGGCAGGTGAGCTGCCGCTCCAGGAAGATGTCGTAGGCAGCCTTCAAAACCGGCTCCTCCTTCAGGCATTCCGCCCTTTTATTAATCCGCTTCCAATAGCGCTCAAATCTGTCGTCCTGTCTCTTGCGAATGAAATCCGCCTCGTCCTCCTGCCAGTAGCGGTTGGCAATCCGGCTGAGGCTTTCGGCGCAGGAAAACGCCATATCCGAACTGTATTCCCGCAGATCCGTCCCCGGGATATACTCGATCAGGATCCACTGCTTCCCGCCCCACCGGGCGCTGCCGAAATAATCCGGGACCGGAAGCCCCTGACCCTTCAGGAAATGCTCATATATGCCGATTTCCGCCTGGTCGGATTTCTTCAGCACATAATATTTCTCTCTTATCGTTATTTTGTATACGTTGTATTGATTAACCTCACCCTCCCCGTCGTCGCAGAACTGCTCCGCCAGGACCTCCGGACATTCTGCCTCCAAGTCATCCGCAGCAGCCAAGGCATTCACTTCTGGACTCTGTCCACGCGCTTCCACAGCCGGCACATTCGATTCCGGACTCTGTCCACACGCTTCCGCGGCCCGCACATTCGATTCCGGACTCTGTCCACACGCTTCCGCGGCCGGCACATTCGATTCCGGACTCTGTCCACGCGCTTCCACAGCCGGCACATTCGATTCCGGACTCTGTCCACACGCTTCCGCGGCCCGCACATTCGATTCCGAGCCCTGGGCAGTCTCCCGAATCTGGCTCGAGACGGATTCCCCGGTGCCTGCATCCAGGATTTCGCTTACCAGCTGCCCGAAGGGAATCTTCCCAGACACAACCTTCTCTGTATACAATCCCCGCATGACAATCTCCTCTCTCGGTTTTCGCTTCCCGTCATGAATCGTTATATTTTTAACTATTCTCTACGCTCTCCAGCACATCTCCCCGGCCCACGCCGTTCCTTTCCACATCCCTCAGCAGCAGCCCTACATTGTCCCCCTGCTTCGCCGTGTTCAGCATCTTCCGAAACATCTCTATCCCCGTGACGGCCACCTCTCTGGCGCTGCCGTCCCTGCGCCTCAGCCGCACGATATCCCCCACGGTGACGGAGCCGGACTCCACCCGCCCCGTGATGACTGTGCCCCGGCCTGTGATGCTGAACACATCCTCCACGGTAACACGGAAATTCTTCTCTGCGCCAAATCCATTTCCCTCATAACCTTCAAAGCTGCCATACAATTCCTCATCGCGGCTTCGGTCCCGGCGGTATGTGCCGTCATCCCTGTCCTTCTTCCTGAATATATCAAACAGTCCCATTTGCCCCTCCTCTCTTTTCCGGATATAGTCTCCCGGAATCTCTCTTCCGCTTTCTGCAGAGCTGTCCGGAAGCCTTATTTACCGGTTCCCCTCTTTGCCTGCTCCATAATTTATACTGGACTGGCAGCTGCTAAAATTTGCCAGGTTACCTGACTTATGAGCGGAAAGTATCAAATATAATCCGTTTTTCCATTATTTGCTGATTTCGCTGCGTTCCTGAATCAAAATGTCCCGGAATGCCGTATCTGTCAGATTGAGAATGCATCTGCCGTTGATTGAAATCTATTGTATCAGCATTTCTACATTTAATCAACGCTTTTCGGTATTCCGGCCCAGTCCACAGTCCGTGATCTGCGCTTTTTGACCCGCATCCGGCAGCTCGTGTTCCAAGCCTTCTGCCCTGCATCCGACAGCCCGTGTTCCAAGCCTTCTGGCCTGCATCCGGCAGCCGTGTTCCAAGCCTTCTGGCCTGCATCCGACAGCCCGTGTTCCGCACCTTCTGGCCCGCATCCGACAGCCCGTGTTCCAAGCCTTCTGCCTGCATCCGGCAGCCCGTGTTCCAAGCCTTCTGCCCGCATCCGACAGCCCGTGTTCCAAGCCTTCTGCCCGCATCCGGCAGCCCTCGGACCGCTTACGTCTCCAGAATCTGGGTCGGCCCACCACTCTCTCTGCATTCGGCGTTTTAGAAGCTCCACGGGATCTGGCGGATATCCTTATGCAGCTCCGGTATGCCGCGGAAGCTCTATTTGATGTCCCTTTCAAACAGACAAGGAGCTTCCGGGAAATAAGAGCATTTTACAATATACGCCATGGTGTATAAAAATTCACGGTCATATATTGGATGCAGCTGATATTTCCCGACAGCCCCTTGTTTCATATCTCCCGACCCCTGACAGGCCGGAGTCTGCAGCCCCGCCGCATGCAAAATGCGTCCCTTGAGCACATTGTTATCAAGCATGTCTGCTTGGCTCATTGCCCGCGTAAATCAAATTTCTGCCGGAAAAGGAATAATTCCGTCCTTTTCACAGGCGTTTCCTACAGACTCTGCAGGAATCTGTCAAACGCTTCCTGCCCCTGCGGCGTCCTCTTGTATACCCCGGCGTCCTCCAGCACCTCCATGAACACCAGGCCGATCTCCTTCTCGATAATGCCGTCAATATTGGAGGCGTCTATCTTCTCATACCTGGGCATGAATTCCTCCACCCAGTCCGCATGCTTGGCCAGCACTTCGTCAGAACGCAGATCCGCCCCGGTGAGGATGGCTTCCTTCAGCTGCGCCATCTCTCCCTTCAGGCGGGCGGGCAGCACCGCCAGGCCCATCACCTCAATGAGGCCGATGTTCTCCTTCTTGATGTGGTGGAGCTTCGCGTGGGGATGATAGACTCCCAGGGGATGCTCTTCGGTGGTGATGTTGTTGCGCAGCACCAGGTCAAGCTCAAAGTTCTCCCCCCGCTTCCTTGCAATGGGCGTAATGGTATTGTGGGGCTCTCCATCCGTGTAAGCGTATACAAATGCGCCTTCATCCGTATACTCCCTCCACTTTGCCAGAATCCGGTCTGCCAGGGCGATGATTCTGTCACTGTCCCGACCGTTTAAGCGGATGACGGACATGGGCCAGTTCACCACACCCGCGGCCACGTCCTCAAAGCCCTTTACCGTGAAGCTCCTCTCTACCGGGGCCTTGGCCATGGCGAACTCGTAATGGCCGCCCTGGAAATGGTCGTGGCTCAAGATGGAGCCGCCCACAATGGGAAGATCCGCGTTGGAGCCCACGAAATAGTGGGGAAACTGCTTGACGAAGTCGAACAGCTTGCAGAACACTGCATGGTCTATCTTCATGGGCACATGCTGAAAGTTGAACACGATGCAGTGCTCGTTGTAGTACACATAGGGCGAATACTGGAAGCCCCACTGGCTGCCGTTGATGGTCACGGGGATGATGCGGTGGTTCTGCCTGGCCGGATGGTTCACCCGGCCCGCGTAGCCCTCATTCTCCCGGCACAGCAGGCATTTGGGGTAGCCGGACTGCTTCGCATTCCTGGCTGCGGCAATGGCCTTGGGATCCTTCTCCGGCTTGGACAGGTTGATGGTGATGTCCAGTTCTCCGTACCTGGTAGGCGCAATCCACTTCATGTCCCGGGCAATGCGGTATCTGCGTATATAGTCGGAATCCTGGCTGAGCTTGTAGTAATAATCCGTTGCCGCCCTGGGGGATTCTGTTTCGTACAGCTCCCGGAACCTGCGGATGACCTCGCTGGGCCTGGGCATCAGCATGCTCATGACTTTGGTGTCGAACAAATCCCGATACACAACGCCGTTCTCGGCGATAAGTCCCTTTTCATATGCATAGTCACACATGCGGTTTAAAATTTCCTCCAGCTCCCCCTCCACTGACGGTTCGGCCGCTTTGTCTCCTCCCTCTGCGCCTTCCGTCTCTGATTCAGCCTTTGGACACTCCAGCTCCTCCAGACCAAAAAGCTCCAGAAGTCTGTTTGCAGTATAAACCACATCCTCCTCCGGCACCAGCCCTGTCCGTACTCCGTACCCGATCAATCTCCGGATATCTGTCTGTATCGTCGTCATTGTTTTCCGCCCCCGTTTCTGTCTCTGCTGTTCCTGATCTTATTTCTGCTGCCTGCATCCCGCTGCTTCCGTTTCTGCCGCATCAGTCCTGCCGTTCCTGATCTTATTTCTGCTGCCTGCATCCCGCTGCTTCCGTTTCTGCCGCATCAGTCCTGCCGTTCCTGTCCCTTTTCCGCACTGTCACAGTGTCACAGGCCCATTTCCCACTTCCACCACATAGAAATCCGCCGCATAGCCGATCTTCTCCTGATAAGCCCTGCCCACCTTCTCGATGAATGTGTCGATGGCTCCGTCCTTCACAATGCTCACCGTGCAGCCGCCGAAGCCTGCGCCGGTCATCCTGGAACCGATGACACCCTCCACTTTCCAGGCCTCTTCCACCAGGGTGTCCAGCTCGATGCCCGTCACCTCATAGTCATCCCGCAGGGATACATGGGAGGCGTTCATCAGCCGGCCGAACTGAGCCACATCGTTGGCCTTCAGCGCCGCCACCGCACGGATTGTGCGCTGGTTCTCGTACACTGCGTGCTTCGCCCGCTTCCTGCGCACATCGTCCTTAATGGCGGATTGATATTTTTCAAACGTCTCCTCGTCCAGATCACCCAGGCCTTTAATCTGCACCACCTGCTGCAGTTCCGCCAGAGCCGTCTCGCACTCGCTGCGGCGCTCATTGTACTTGGAGTCTCCCAGTCCGCGCTTCTTATTGCTGCTGGCAATGACAATCTTCGCCCCCTCCAATACAATGGGCGCATACTCGAAGCTCAGATCCGCCGTATCCAGGAAAATGGCGTTGTCCTTCTTTCCCATGGCAATGGCAAACTGATCCATAATGCCGCAATTCACCTTATTGTAATTGTTCTCCGCGTACTGCCCGATGAGAGCCAGGTCCTGATTCGTCACGTCAAAGCCGAAGAAATCCCGCAGGATGTACCCGGTCAGCACCTCCACGGACGCGGAGGAAGACAGGCCGGAACCATTGGGGATATTCCCATATAACATCAGATCCATGCCGCCGGTCACCTGCATGCCCTTCTCCCCAAAGGCCCATATGACCCCCTTGGGATAGTTGGTCCAACCCGCCTCTCTGGAGGGCGTCAGCTGCTCCAGGGAGGACTCAATGACTCCCAGCCTCTCAAAATTCATGGAGAAAAATCTCAGCTTATTATCCTTTCTGGGCCGTGCCGCACCGTAGGTGCCGATGGTCAATGCACAGGGGAAAACATGCCCCCCGTTATAGTCGGTATGTTCTCCGATCAGATTCACCCGCCCCGGTGCGAAACAGGTCTTTACCCCCTCCGCGTCCCCGAATACTTCCGCAAATTTTTTTAATAAAATGTCCTTCATGCTATCCTCCATTCCCAGGCGGCGCAGCCGCCTGATGTCTCCGCTGCTTTTGGTCAGAAGGGTATCCTACTGTCCGAACGATTCTATCGTATCAGAAAAGCCCCTGCTTTTCCACGTCCATTTGTTTTTTTAACCTGTCAAAATGTTGTTTCATTCATTTTCATTTCCAGGATATCAATTTCCCGGCACTACCTCATAGATAAAAATACGGTAATAGCTGTCCGGTGTCTCGAAGGGAGTCTCATTCAGCAGCAGAAGTCCCTGCTCCTCCGCATTCTGTATATATGCCGCCGAAAGGAGATATCTTCCCCCAAGCTCATACAGGGCTTTCGCATCAATTCGGTAATCCTGAAATGAAAAACCGTTTTTCTCTATCGTATAGTAACCCGGACATTCCGAGCTGAAAAGATAGCAGCGGTTTCCCCAATTATCAAAATACTGCTTCAGATAGTCGTTCCTGTCCAGCTCCGGCGCGATAATTTCCCGAAATTTCTTCTTATATTCCAGGGAGTAATTATTGGAGTACCCGTCCAGGCAGCAGAATCCATGGTACAGCGCTGCGGCCGGGTCAATTCCAAGGCTGACCACACGATATTCCTCTGCATTTTTCTGAGAATAAGTATCCAGGAACTCCCTGGCCTGTTCCATGACGCCGAGAGCATAATAGTCCCGGTAGCTGAGCATCCCGTAATCGGGATTCCGCAGCTTTTGCATGTTGGTCTTGAAATCCCCGGAATACAGTGTCCAGACTGCCGTCAATGCGGCCAGCACCGTCATCGGTGCCAGCGCAAATCTGTATCCATGCCGCCTTCTTCCAAGGGTACAGACAATTCCCGCCGCACAGGCTGCTGCCAGGTACCATAGGCAGGGCGCAATCCACAATACCCTGTCCAGCTGAAAGGCTCCCAGAAAAGACAGCCGGGAGCGCAGCTCCACTCCCCATCCTGATCTCCAGATACCTGCCGTGATCGCAAAGAGCAGATTCCAGCCGAAGCAGAAGCCGATAATCCTCAGCAGTGAATATATCTTCCGACAGCTCCCGGAATCCCCGGTCTTTTCGCCGCGCAGACCGGCCCATCCCAGCGCTGCGGCAAAAAGAGTATATGCCAAAAGCAGGAGATGATATCCCTCGCTGTGCTGTTCTCCGTAGAAAAAGCTGTGCCGAAGTGTTTCCAGAAAGGGGCTTCCTTCCAGCACATAATCTGCCTTATGGGACACAAATTCCGTTCCGCTGCCCAACAGCTGCCCCAGCAATCTCCAGTTTTCCCCAGGAGAAGGAGCGCAAATGCGGCCCACAGCCGCAAAACGGAGGATCTCTCCTGCTCTTCCTTCCCTTTCCGCCGCAAGCTCTGCCACAAAATCCAGACGGCTCCCATGCCCAGCACGCCAAACCCAATGAGTATCAGCGAAGAACACAGACCATATATAATAATTCCGCAGTATGCCCCGGGCAGGTGCTTTCCCTCCCTGATCAGCAGAGCACACCAGAACAGCATGGGAAGTCCATACTGTGCCAGTCCATAAACCGGAAGAAAGGGAATGCAGCTGTAAAGAAATCCCAGAATTGCGGCCGCCCAGGCCTCTCCCGTCAGATCCCTCGCCAAAAGATACATCCCTATGTATCCGCACAGCTTTCCACCCAGTGCCATGGCAAACAATGCAGCACAATAATTTCCCGGCAGGAACAGAAGCACTGCCAGTGGTGCCGGCAAAGTCAGAGCCGTCTTTGATACCCCGTTCATAAATTCCGGGATGGACTCCCCCTGAAATAAATGCTTCGCCTGGAGGATATACGCGATCAGCTCTCCATCCAGCTGATCCGCATAGGTGTATATTCCGTCCTCTCCCAAAAGGACGTACGGGATTATAGTGAGCAACACTCCTGCCATTCCCAGGCCCCACCAGATAATCCGGGTTCTTTGTACTGGTTTCTCCGGTTTATTCATTTTCCTTCGTTTCCTTCCCTTCTCCGCACAGTTCCGTCAGAATCCGTGCAAGTCTGTGCGCCCCTCCCCCGTCAACCATGCCCTGTTCCTTTTCATGGAAAAGCCGCCGCTGCTCAAAGTCACCGGCCAATTTCTCAAAAAGTGTCTCCAATCGCTCCAGCATGCCCTCCCTGTCTATGTGAAAGGCGCCGCTGTAACCGGCAATATTTTTTTCTCCGATGTACTTTGTCAGCTCTTCCTGATTCTTTGCATAGGAAAAGCATATAAAAGGAACCCCCACGGCGGCCAGCTCATAAATGGTGCTTCCTCCCGCCGTAACGGCCAGATCGCATTTCTCCATCAGACTCTCCATATCGGCCACATTGTGCAGGATATGGATATTTCTGCGCCTTCTTTCCAGCTCCTTTAATTCCTTAAAATGAGGATTAAACTGTCCTGTAACAAGGGTATATTCCCTCTCCCCATCCTCTATTTTTTCCAGAATCTGCCCGGCAATATTGTCAATATCCCCGCCGCCGGTGGTAATCAGCACCCTTTTTACTTCCCCCCTCACCCGATATTTCCGGTTCAGGAACTGAGCCCTGACGGGCACATATCCACACCCCAGCGCCAGGCAGGTTCCGCTGCCCTCATAGAGTCTCTTATACCGCTTTCCGTCTGCGCAGGCGTTGTAATTAATCACACAATCCACCGGGTATCTTCTCTCGCCCAGGTCATCCAGCAGCGCCACCCTGCCAAAGGCCCTCAAGCCCTCCAGATAAGCATCCGTCACATAATAACTGTCCACAAGGATTATATGGGAGCTCTTTGGATTGCAGCGCCCAAAACCTTTCTCCAGGAGGGGCAGTTCGGACTCCATTTTCCGGTAATCGCTCTCCAGCGCTTCCGCCCGGAACCCATGCTCTGCCGCCAGAGCCGCGGATTGTGCATCGGCACACAGGAACAGAATTCCGTCCCTGCCGCCATCTATTTCGGCCAGCTCCCCGGCAATTGTCATACAGCGCATCAGATGCCCTGCACCGATTTTAGCATTTCCGTCCGCGCGGATGATGTACATTGCCGCCCTCTCTTTCCCCGTCACTCCGATTTGAAAATCCATGGACAGATATCTAAACAATTACTGTAAATTCCGGCGGTCTGCAGTATGACCGAAGTCCACCAGATCCCAGCTCATGGGGGTTCCCAGCTTCGCATCCCTGGAAATTCTTCTGCCCAGAAGTTCCTCATAATATTTCGTGTGAAGGCCGTAACCGGGCCGCACGGAACGGAGGTTTTCCGGCGTAAACACCTCTCCTGCCCTCATATCCTTCGCCACAAATAAAGAGCGGGAATGCTCCCTCTCCCTTTCGGCTCCGGGACTCAGGTCATAGGTTACCTTTCCGAGCGCCAGCTCAATCCTGCGGATATTGTCAACCATCTCCTTAAATTCCTCCGGTTCCATGGAAAATGCGGAATCCACGCCCCCGTCGGCCCGCCGCAGGGTCATGTGCTTCTCCACCATTCTGGCGCCCAGCGCTACGGCGGCTCCGGGCACCGCAGAGCCCAAAGTATGGTCGGACAGACCTGCAATGCAGTCAAAGGTTTCCGCCATGGCAGGAATCGTCCTAAGATTCACATCCTCATAAGGTGCCGGATAAGCGGAGGTGCATTTTAAAAGAATCACATCCTCATTTCCCTCCTCCCTGCAGGTTTGCAGAGCCAGTTCAATATCTGCCAGATGCGCGATCCCCGTGGCGAATATGATAGGTTTCTTCAGCCGCGCGATCTTCCTGATCATGGGAATGTCGGTGATTTCAAAGGAGGCGATCTTGTAGGCGGGCACCTCCATCTCCTCCAGATAATCCACCGCAGTCAGATCAAAGGGCGAGGAAAAGAATTCCAGCCCCATATCCTGTGCGATTTTCTTCAGCTTCGGCTGCCACTCCCAGGGGGTGTAGGCTTTCTCGTAGAGCTTATGCAGCGTAGTTCCGTCCCAGAGAGTTCCCTGGGTGATCTGGAAGCAGGGTGCATCGCAGTCCAGCGTGATGGTATCCGCCGTGTAAGTCTGAATCTTCACGGCATCTGCCCCCGCCTCCTTTGCCGCCTGCAGAATTGCCACCGCCCTGTCAAAGTCCATATTGTGATTTCCCGACATCTCAGCCACAATAAAAGTGGGGGAATCCGCACTGATGATATGCTGTCCCAGCCTGATCTGTTTATTCATGATCGCATCTCCTCGCATTATATGCTTTCTTCCCAACAGCACCGCCTTTTCCGCGTCCTCTGGCACAGGGTATTTCCATTGCAAAGCCTTGCCATGTCCATACGCGCCGGCTATATTTCCAGGCCGGGCAAGCCGGTATTATACTCTTTTCTTTGATCTGTAATACCTGCAACAGTTACTCCGCGCCTCAGAAAGAATTGTTAAATTGTATCTTCTCATACTTCTTTCCGGTCCGAATGCAATTCCACCGCTCCGCCGTCATGCACAGGAAAGTCACATCGTAGTAAACGCCGTTCTTACAGATATGGTTCTTTTTTTCCTCCACAATTTCACAGCCGCAGAGCTTATGCAGCTGAATCACACCCTTGTTCAGGCTGAAAACATCCCCGTAGACGGCGTGCTTTTTCAGCACATCAAAGACATAGTCATACATACTCATTTCCAGAGCAAGAGCCGTCTGTATGCTTCTCAGTCTCTTTTCTCCCATATAATAAGCCCAGCCCAGATCGCCGTCCGGGCGATTCAGGCCTGTCAGATTTATCACGCCTGCAGGCGCTCCGTCCACCAGAATGATCCAATACTTGACATTGGAATCGGCCTCTATTCCTGAAAGCCATTTTTTCTGTCCCTCCAATGTCAGCTTTGGGTCGGTATTCATATATTTTGTGATATCCGGCGCCATCCGCCAGTGCATAATATCTTCCAGATCCTCTTCCTGAATCTTACGTAAAGTCACACTCATTTTGCCCCTCATTCCTGCCGGAGATGGATTTGCTGCGCCGCATATGGCTTCTCATGCTCCCGCCTTCTCTAAAAGCTCCGCCACGCCCGTCACTTCAACGGCCTCATCTACCGGAATGGAAATGCCCAGTTTTTCCTGCATCTCGCCTATGATCATAACATGCGCCAGAGAATCCCACTCCTCCACATCCGCTATTATGGTGTCTTCCGTAATGCTGCCTGCCGGCAAATTCAAAACTTCTTCTATTAAAGATATAATCTTTTCCTTCATTTTCATACCTCCTGTGTGCTTCAGAACCCACACCGTCTCATTGTCTTCGCCTGAAGCGCATTATTTTCACACTTCACGCTCCATCCTTGCCTCATAAATCCGCCCGGGTCTTTCAGCCAGGGACAGCCCGTAGCATACCGCACCCTCCTCCTTCAGCTGTCCGCCAATATTGAAAGCCATTTTCTCTTCCTCGGAAAGCTCCACGGGATGATAGCCCAGCTGCCCATACAACTGCTCCACCGGCCGGTTCTTTGCTGTAGGAATGTAGATCCCTATAACCCTGTCGCAGCCTGCATGATACAGGTCTTCCTCTATATCATCCATTATTCCGTATTCCACATTCTTTCCCATGACCCGACAGCTCATCACAAATTCTTCTATCACAGCCCCGGAACCGATCAAGTCCACCACCGCTGCTGCCACAATGCCGCTGTCTCCAAACCGGTCCGTCACCTGGTACAAATATACCCTTTTCTCTGGCTCCTTCAATAGCAGCGCCATCTCTCCCCTTGTATAACGCTTCGTAGTCAAATTAAACTGATTCGTCTTATTTGCCAACTGTGTCAGACGCTCCACCTGCTTTTCCGGCCGTACCCTGGTAATTGTAATTTCCAGGCTCTTGAGATATTCCGTAAAACTCCCGCTGATTTGCTCCAGCTCTCTCCTTGCGGCGTTGGCCGCATACTGGGCTGTCTTCCCGGCATCCTCCTCCGTGACAGCGGCTGCCGCAAAGAACTGCCGATAAATTTCGGTCATGGCAGGTGCCAGCTCCTCCGGCTTTTCCGGGAATTCCGGCACACTTACCTCGGGCAGCATATCCCTTATCAGCTGTCTTTCGGAAGGGTTATCATCCCAAAACACAAAGGAGTCCGTTCCAAGATTCAGCTCTTCGGCAATTTCCCTGATATTTTCATGTTTCGGTTTCCAGTTGATACGCTTTGCTGCGAAATCCCCGGGCTTCAGAACCATATGGGGATGCTCTTCCAGAATTTCCATTGCATCCTGCTCGTTATTTTTGGAGACGATAGCAAGCAGCACACCCTGCCTCTGCATTTGCAATATGACACGCTGCAGATTCTTATAGGCAAGCCCTCCGTGATCCTCGGAAAGCTTAATGGGTGTGATGTCATGTTCCCCTGCAAGGCCACCCCAGAGTGTATTATCCAGATCAAGCACCAGCACCTTCTTAGGCGTCCGCATCTCGATCCGCAGCCTGTCCAGAATCAGGCTGCCAAGCCGTCTTTGTGCTTCGTTGCTAAGCAGTACCTTCCCCATATACCACATTTTCAGGGAAAATGCATTCTCCTCCCCGAGAGTCCCAATCAGCCCTCTGTAAGGCAGAATTCTCACATTTCCATGGTCCTTGCACAGTGCTTCCAGCTGCTTCTGCCACAGCCCCTCCAGCAGTGCTTTCTTTCCCTGATCCACGAGAACTGCAAGCTCAAAACCCCAGAGGCATGCATCTGAAATATAATACATTCTCTCCGGTTTCAGTGCGCTTTCAAGGTCGGCAAACCATGCTCCCATTCTCGGTTCCGCCGCTTTTTCATCCAGATCATGTTCCAGAAGCTCCATTAAATCCAGAACAAGAAAGGTATACTCCGCGCCGAAGGACTGGTAAGAGGACTGCGGATTCATGAGGATTCCCAGTTCATTCCCATATCCTTCCGGCTGCCAGACCTCCGCGCTCTTCTGCAGCATGCGGATTACCATATTCATGTTTACATTTGATAAAAGTGCGATCTTTGGCAAATCCTGTCTCCTGTCTTCCACTCGTTTTCTCCCCGCAGCGCCAGCCGCCCGTGAAATTTACGGTTTTCCGAACATCCGTAAGTTTTATTGACACTATATGGCGAAAACATGTTTTTTAGGAATCCGCCTCTTTCATAAGGCGGTACTTTATCTCGGCAATCTCCCAATCCGTTATGCTGTCAATATCCTGTACCTCCAGTTCCGAGACTATCATAGGCAGGATATTGCCCAGCATCAGCTTCCGGTTCACCTGGTAGGGAACGGTCCGGAAGCAATAAAACTGCCCTGCATCATGGTAATGGGGCGTCAGATCCTGGGAGCGGGAATCGATGTACTGCGGATATTCGAAAACCAGCCTTCCCTCTCTCACAATCATGGCCCTTTGAGGCGGATAAGAAAAGGACACCACCGGAATCAATGTATCCGCATCCGAGGAAAGCAGCAGATCCATGGCCTTCTTCAGCTTTTCCGCCGTCACAAAGGGGGCCGTGGGATAGATGCAGCAGCCCACATCGAAGCGTTCCCCCCTTTTTTCGTATTCCTCCAGCACCTCCAGGAGCACGTCATTGGTAGTGGCGAAGTCATTTGCGGTCGATTCACTCCGATAAAAGGGAACGCCGGCACCGTAATGTCTTCCGATCTGCGCGATCTCTTCGTCGTCCGTGGAGACCATAACCTCGTCAAAAAGTCCGGAAGCTACCGCTGCCTCAACAGAATATGCCAGAATGGGCTTTCCGCAGAATTCTCTGATATTCTTCCGGGGAATCCGCTTGCTGCCGCCCCGGGCTGTGATTATCGCTATTTTTTTCATACATATACTCCCTTGAGATTGTCGGGAAATGCTATCCGCATACAATATTAGGTTGTGATTTTCCACAGATCACAGCATATATTGTGGGAGGGCTGTCATTTCCCGAACTTTGTTATCCATACCAGATGGTATTTAATATCATATGTGCAATGGGACAATTTCCTGTAATTTCCCATATCTTTCACCTCAAGTTTAGCATTTCTTTCTAAACTTGCAGTGATTGGGGTAACCTGGAGGGTTCGCCTTAAGGCGAGGGTTTTAACCCCATTATACAGACAATAATTGCAAAGCAATGGAGGCAATTGCTTTGGGCTTACCGGAAAAATACATACAAACCGCTAAGATCCTCCATTCCCTCGCCTGCATTTTCTTACAAAGAGTTTCAAACGATAATACCAGAAAAATCTTATATCCGATTTTCCCTGCATAGCAATCAGTCTCTGCTCCTCGCTGCCTGTATTCGCCCTGTAATAGGGATTTCTCTCAAACTCCGGGAACCGCTCCTCCAATCCTCTGCGCAGCGCCTTGACAAAAGACAATCTGGGATGCATTACTCCCTGCATATAGGAAAACAGAGTGTTCACATAGTACAGCTCCGTGAAGCGGTATTCCAATGCCTGTCTGTATTGTTCCAGGAAGCCTCTCTTTTTGCACTCCTCATACAAGAGCACCGCTGCCTTCATCCGATCCCTGCATTTTTCTTCACTGATATGATGCACTGTGGAGGCGTTATGCTGATAATAATAATACAGGGGTTCCTCCACTCTCTCAAAATGGGTAAAATACAGGGACCACAGAGGGCCCGCGCAATTATCCTCGTAAAAAATTCCCTGGGGAAAATCCAGATTATTTCCCCGGATAACAGAAGCTTTGTACAGCTTTACCACCATGCTGCCGGAATACATCAGATGGTTCTTATGTTTCTCCGCATCCAAAAGACCGGTCTGCTCCGCGGTATTATTTTGCACCACACAGCCTATCTCATAAGAATGCTTCTCCACCAGGCTGTAATTACAGCCTGTCAAATCCGCTCCCGTCTCTTCCGCCCTCTTCAAAAGCTTTTCATAAAAATCCGGCGCTATCCAGTCATCGCTGTCGACAAAACCGATCCATTCTCCCACAGCGGCTTTCAGCCCCTCATTTTTTGCCCCGCCCTGGCGTCTGTTATTAGGATAGGTAATTACCTTTACCAGGCCGGGATGTTCCCTCTCATATTTCCGGAGTATTTTCAGGGAATCGTCCGTGGAGGCATCGTCCACGGCAATGATTTCATAATCCGAAACCGTCTGGTTCACCAGGGAATCCATGCAGAAATTTAATTTTCCGTCCCCAGCCATATTATAGACCGGCACAATGATACTCAGCTTCATAAATCTTTTCTCTCAATCTTTACCTTTCCCTCTTCCACCCGATACACAATGTCGCACTGCTCAATGGTCTGCAGTCTGTGAGCGATGATGATAAGGGTTTTCCGCCCGTAAAATCTGTTGATGGAATCCATAATCGCCTTTTCGGTATCGTTATCCAGGGCGGAGGTGGCCTCGTCCAACACCAGCACCTCCGGGTCGTGGTACAGTGCCCTGGCAATGCCGATGCGCTGTCTCTGCCCTCCGGAAAGCCGGATGCCACGTTCTCCGATTCCCGTATCCAGCCCCTGAGGCAGGGATTTGACAAATTCATCCAGCTGCGCCTCCCGAAGCACCTCCCACAGGCGCTCCTCATCTATTTTGTCCTCCGGCACGCCGAAGGCCACGTTTCGGCGGATAGTATCATCCAGCATGAAAATCATCTGGGGGATATAGCCGATATTTTTCATCCATTTCCGGTAATGCTGTTTCACATCCACGCCGTCCGCATATACCGCGCCCTCCCTTACTTCCAACAGGCCCAGCAGAATGTCCGCCATGGTGCTCTTTCCCGCACCGGAGGTTCCTACAATCCCCACCGCCCTGCCCACGGGAATGCTCATATCCGCATGGTCGAAAATCAGCTTGTCCGTATTGGGATAAGCGTAGGTGATTCCCTTCAGCTCAATGACCTCTTTCACCGGCAGCTTCTCCTCTTCCTCCGCCGCAAAGGACATGTCCACCTTCTCTCCGGAAATCTCATCCTGAAGATTGTCGCTGACTCCCATGAAAAAGGGCTCGAAGTAGGCAATGGAATTAATCTGATTGTTAATCCGATTCACGCAGGGAAGCAGCACAAAAGCTGCCGCCGCCAGGGTGCTTAAGGTCTCCAGCATGTCTCCCGTGGACCTCCCTGCGGCTGTCTGGAAAATCATATAGCCCATCATGACTGCCACACAGGCCGTCTCGATGAGCAGCTTCGGAATATTATTGTAAAGACTGTATCGCTGCACCGCATTGACATATCCCCTGCCGCATTTCTGGTATTCCCCCACAAAATACTGCTCCTTGCCTGCAACCTTCACTTCCTTGATCCCATGCACCGTCTGGGAGATCCATTTGAACAGACCGCTGTAATAATCCTGGTTTTCTTTCCCGGCCCGGTACATAATGGGCTTCAGCACCTTCTTAATGATTATCATCAGTATCACCAGCACTGCGGCAAGCAGTAACATCATCGCACCGCTTTGGGTAAGGCAGTAGCACACTACAAACAGCGAAACCGCCCCATCTGACATCAGCTGCAGCAGCGCCAGAATCAGGGCATACATATTATTCACATCCGATGTAATACTCCTCTGTACCACCGCCGTGTCCGCATTCAGGAAATACTCATAGCCCCTGCGCAGGTAATTACGCATCATCCTCTCGGAGGTCCGGAACTGATTGGTGTATACAAAGGCAAAGGTGAGCTTCTGCTGGACAAAAAGGAACACATTCTTCACCACAAAAACCACAATAAGCAGAGCCATCACCGCTATGGAGAAAGAGCCGTAATCCTTAAATCCAAGCACTTCATAGACCGTCCCCACAAGCCTGCTCTTCTCCACCGCCGCCGGGTCTATGACCACCGTGACGGTCTGCACCAGCATACCCACTCCGGCTGTCTGCAGAATCGCCCCGATAATCATCAGCATGATCAGCCCGCACATGGTACGTTTCTGTTTTTTATCCAGTAATAAATTCAGCTTCTTTAATATCTGTTTCATTCCGTTCTTCCTTATTCCTCTGCTATATCTGCTCATTCTGCCTGTGAATCAGGGGATCTTCGTATGCGTCCATGAAATCCTCCCCCAACCGCACCACTTCATCCGCAAACCGGATCGCCTTTATTTCCGTCAGAACCGCCACCGCCTTTTTAAAACGTAACCCGGGAAAGAAATTCAGCATTTCCATGGGAACCGTGGCGTCAAACTGGGGATATTCCGGAAAAAGCTCCCGGTAATTCAGTGCGTCCCTGGGATGGGGCTTTATGAACACAGTCCCTTCAGGCTCGTATCTTTTTATAATATCCCGAAAAATCCTCTCCCTCACATCCAAAGTGCAGAGAGGATCCGTGAGAATCAATATCTTGTCCCCCATTCTGCCGCTCTCTTCGATCTGGCGTTCCAATCCCTCCTTATCGCGGATAAAGGCCTTCAAAATAATCTGCTTGTCCTCCTCTGTCAGCCTGTCCACAAGCTCCTGCCGCGGCTGCTCGATATACCTGGGACAGGGATAGCGGATTGCAGAAATATCGTTGACTTCCATATCCAGACAATATTTTCCATATCCGTTCTGGACAAAAATCAGATTGAGCTTTCTGGACAGAAATGCTTTCAGCTTAAAATGTCCCCTGTTGTCATATCTGGCCGCATCAAAATTTTTCAGACAGTTCAGACCGTCCTCCAACGCATGGTAATAAATCTTTTGCTGGTTTAAGTAATAACCTATGGGATCCGAGTCACAATAGACATATATCTCCTGATATTCTCTGAATTCCACCGGTACAAAAGGAGCTTCCAGCTGTGCGTATTTTCTGGTAAACCGAATACGGTTGCATAAATTTCCGATAAAACTGCCCGTATCTTTTCGATACTCTGCAAGCTCCGGGAAAAAATCTTCCCTTTTCTCATCAAATTCCACCACATTGCGGAATAATCCAGTGTTCTCCACTCTCTCTTTCAGGCTTTCAAAATTATTGGACAGGCGGGACAACACCAAAACAGCCTGTCCCTGTTGTGATTTTGGCAGCTTTAGTTCTTTCAGGAAAGTAACATAAACATGGTAATAGGTATGGCATACATAAATTCGAGGCCGTCTTGCGTTCTCTCTCTTTTTCATGTTTACACCTCCCTGCGCACTTCGGCGCGCGTAACAATCAAAATTCTTGACAATAGAATCGCGTCCTTGGATTCTATTGGGGGTATCGGTAAATGCCGCATGCATACAATATGCAGTGGTGAGTTTCAACATGCCGCGGCAGAAATTGCAGAAAGATAACCATTTCCCGACAAACCCTTATCTCACGTCCCTCATTTTACCATATTTTTCAGAATACGTAAAACAAAATCGCAGTTCCCATTAAACACTTGGCAGATATTTTCCTCATAGCTGATACAGCCAGACTCCCCAATAACTGCTGTCTGTCTCGTAATAACCTGTCAGACTCAATCCCAGTTCATCTGCATTCTCAATGATTCCGCAGGAAAAAATATAGCTGCATCCCAGATTCCTTAACGCAGTTATGTCTAACTCTAAATTCCGGTATACCGTTTTCTGGTTTTTACCAGTCATCCAGGCATTACCGCTCTCGGAATTAAACATATAGCACCGGCTTCCCCATGTATCATAATAGACGGCTGTCTCCGGAGCCTTTTCCAGCTCTTTTTCAATCACCTTCCTGAATTTATGCTTATATTCCAAGGGATAATTATTGGAATATCCATCCACAGTATAAAAGCCGTACATCAGAGCCGGAGCCGGACTCATGCCCAAATGTACAACCCGGTAAGACGCCTTGTCCTTCCCAATCGCCTCGTCCAGCTCCCGCATCAGATCTTCTGCGTAAAAGCTTTTCCAGGAAATATACCCCGTAATATCAGAACCATTATTATATTGGTTCACATTCAGATAAAAATAAGAGTTTATCTTAATTACCTGCAGGGTTGGAAGAAGTATCAGGAGCAATGCCGGCAGCCGAATCAAAGGGCTGCCCAACACTCTATATCCGCCGAAAGCTTTCCTGTCCTTCGTAATTTTTTCTTCCCCCTTCGGCCACAGCGAAAAGCAAAGTCCAAACTCCAGATACCATCCTGCCGGATAGAGCCAGTAAAAACGCTCCAGCTGAAAGTACCGCAGAAAACCGCTGCACTTATTCCGCAGGTCCACCACCGGCTGACATTTGCACAAGCCGTGGAATATAGCGATTCCCACCAACACCAGCATTCCTGTGACTGCCATAACATACCTTTTCCTATACTTTTGATCCATATGCCGGCATAAAATGCCCCCACAGACCAGCAATAATATAATTGGCGCAATCAAATGGTAATGCAGTGAATTCGTATGAAGAATATTTCCCCTCAAAAAAGTATCCATAACCGTATCCCAAAACGGCTGCGCCCCATTCACCAGTTCCTCCCGATGGCTTACATAACTACCCCCGCCAAAGAGCAGTTCCTGAAACAGTCTTCGGTTTACAATCACATAGATTCCTGTCAGCCAAATAAATCCCAGATAAATCCATTTATTGTAGTCCTTCTTAATCAACGACCAGAGAATCGCCAGAAGCCAAAACCCCAGCACCACATATCCGATCAGCACAAGATGGGAAGTCAGTCCAAAAAACAGAATCAGGAGAAAACTTAAGGCAACTTTTTTCTTCTCCCACAGGTTCATAAAACACCAGATCAAAAGAGGGATTCCTGTGGCTGACAATCCATAAACCGGCTGCAGGGGAAGCATGGCAAAGCACCCTGCCATGGCAACGGCCAGGACGCTGCTTTCCGTCAACTTCTTTACGGCAAAATACATTCCAAAAAATCCAGCACTAAATACTGCTGCATATTGAATCACAAATGCAGTAAAAGGTGAAAATACTTTATACAGTGGAATAAAAAGCACTGCCGCAGGCTGCATTCCGCTGGCATTGATTCCCCCCAGCAATTCCGGAAATGTTTCGGCTCCTGTCCCCAGATATTTGGCACTCAGAACATAGCTCATGATGGTCTCATCCAATTGATCATGAATCGGGAAAACGCAATCCTCCCCCCAGATCATCAAAGGAATAAAGACGATTCCCACCATCAAAAGCCCAACCCACCACAATGGCATCCTGTCCAGCTTCCCTATTGCTTTTTCAATTTTATTCAGTATATTTTTCATATTATCTCCCTGAAATTTTAATTTCGTATTGGCAGTAATACTTTTCTTTGTTATAATTTTACCATAGCATCATAAAATAAAAACATTTAATATAAAATAGCTAAGAAGGATTACTCCATGACACACAAAAAGAAATTATTAATCTATAATTATTTGTTCTTTTCTGTTCTGTTCTGCTGCTTCTTTATATGGCGGTAACTCTTTTTTTATTTCACAGGCAATCCGTAAGTTATGACGGGAAATATGCCTCTGATATCCATCCTTACATTGCGGAAATGCAGGGAATAGACAGCGGGTATGACTTTCCTTATCCCATACTTTTTCTGACAGGGCGCTTTTTTTCGCTCTTCACCCCGCCTCACCATGCTATGGCACTTGCCATTACGTTTCTTAACGCCCTCACAGCTCCTGTTCTAAAATATTATTTGGACAAATTTCTGAACGTACTGGCCGCCGTTTCCTGCAAAAAGGGAATTCTATCCTCCCTATCGGTTTTTTCGATGCTTTTTGTGTCCATGCTCTATCCTCTGACCTATCTGGGCCGCTATAATGAACTGGGTGAAAATTATCTGTACCGCTACCTGGGCACATTTACTCCCAATCCCTACCATAATGCCACCTACCTGGCCGCCCGTCCTTTCAGCATCCTTGCTTTCTTTTCCTTTCTGGAGATTCTGGAATTTTACGAAAAAGAGGACAAATGGTTCCACCCAAAATATCTGATGCTTGGGACTTTTCTTTTCCTGTCCACAATGGCCAAACCCAGCTTTACTCTGGTATTTGCAGCCACAGCCGGACTGATTATGCTATATCGGCTGGTCCGCAGCCGGTTTCATGGCATAAAGGCCTTTTTTCAGTGCGGTATCTGGTTCATCCCTACCTTCTGTGCCCTCTTATACCAATTTGGGGATGTGTTCCAGTCTCAGGGAGCTGTAGAAAAAGGAATTGGTTTCGGATTTCTGACTGCCTGGTCCACCGCCTGCGATAATATCCCCAGGGCTATCCTGCTGGCAACAGCTTTCCCCCTCACCGTCCTGCTGTTTTGTATAATGCATCGGGAATTCCCCCCTATACTAAGGTTTGCCTGGCAGTTTTTCCTGATTTCGTTACTCACGCTGATGTTCCTCTATGAAAAGGGATATCGGCTCATCCATATTAATTTCTCCTGGGGTTATATGTACGGCCTCTTCTTCCTCTATCTCATAAGCCTGCTGGTACTGGCCCGTAAAAGCTTTGAGCAAAAGCAACCTGTATGGCAGCTTTCTCTCCAATGGATCATGTATGGACTCCATTTCCTTTGCGGAATAGACTATTTCCGCATACTGCTTTCAGGCGGATTGTTTCACTAATCTCTCAGGTTCTGCATTACAATGTCATTATATAAAACCTGGAGCAACTAAAATGCTCGCAAATCCGCAGAGAACGCCTCCAACGCCTTAGTTCTTTCATCTCTATCCGACAATAGACTTGCCCATATAACAAGAGCAGCAAAAGCGACGTACTCATATCGCCCCTTTGTGACTTATCAATCCCGTTTAAAATATACCACAGGAATACCGGTATGAAAAGGAATTTTACAAAAAATCCCTATATCTTGCAGAATAATTTCAGAAATAAAATCCTTTGCGTGGAAGAAAGAATATGCAAACATGTCAGAAACAAGGTTTATTTCTTACTGTTATGTCTTCCCTCTCCTCCTCTCCAAACTCAAATAAGTCTGATAAATAATAATAAAACCCAAGGGCCCCCCGATAATCCCCCAGACGCCAAAAAGCCGGATACCCGCATAAATGGACAGCAGAATCGCTATGGGGGAGACTCCCACTCTCTTGCCTATCAGCCTGGGCTCCAGCATTTCTCTGATAAAAATGCATACCACGTACACCAGAAGGCAGATTCCCGCCCTCACATAATTGCCGTAAAAGATCTGCTGGATGCCCAGAGGCACCAGCACAACCCCGGTGCCGATAAAGGGAAGCGCGTCCAGCGTCCCCGCCAGAAGGCCCCAGAGGATACCGTGCTGTATCCCGCTGATGCCCAGGGCCGCCGCGGCCAGGGCGCCGATGATACTCATAATGATGATCTGTGCCTTCACAAAAGTAGCGATATATCGTATAATTCCGCATATGATTTCCAGATAGACATGGCATTCCTCCCGCTCCAGCAGCCGGTTCATTATGTCATCATAGTCCTTTGCCAAAAGCACTGTAGCAATTAAAAAGGTAACCAGGAATCCAAAAAAAGATATCATACCCCTGGCATAGCTTATGGATTGGGAAAGCATGTCGGGCAGGAGCTTTTCCTGAAAATAATCTATACACTCCTGAATTCCCGCGGACAGAAGCTGCTCCAGATACTGATGATCGATTCTCAGGGACCGGCCCACCACATTACAGAGTTCATGGATAAAGCTGTATAATTCCGTCTCCAGATTGTCCAGGCTCTCCACCAGGCCGGGCAGGCTGCCGATAATCCAGGAAAAAAGCACCCATAGCAATACGGCAAGGAATCCGCAGGCCAGAAGAAGCAAAAGGATTGCCCCAATCTGCCTGTGTATTTTCAGTTTCTTCTGCATCTTCAGGAGCAGGGGGCCAAAGATTGTCACAAAAAGCATCGCCGTCAGCACAGGCGCCGTCAGCGGCGCAATAAATTTCAGAAAAAAATACACTGCCCCTGTCAGGAGAAGCAGTGTAATCAATCGGTTTTCTTTTATTTTCTCAGCCATACTAACCCCGTTTCCCGGAAAATCCCGTTCTATATCCCCTGCACGCCAATGAAATCTGCTGTAAATTACAGCAAAGCAGCCATTACTGCGGCGGCAGCCCACCATCCTTATGGCAGTATTACTATGTCGGCAGATCGATATCACTATAGTGTCAATTTGTCGTCTCTATGGCGACAAGTCACTATCACCATGGCAGCAGGCCGCCATCATTATAACGGCAAGTCGCTATCACTATGACGGCAGACCACTATCGCTATGACGGCAGGCCGCCATCATTATAGCGGCTTTAAGACCGCCGGCCAGATACATTCATCCCGGACAGATTTGTCATTTCCGGCGGTCCTGAGTATAGTATGGTTTTTTTATCAAATTTTATTACAGCAAAAAATAAGTAAACGCCTTATTTTTCGGTTTGATCTGAAAGTGCATTTTCTTCCTGAGAACAGGGTGAAAGAACTCCAGGCTGCAGGCGCAGAGTGCCGCATTGGCAACGCCCATCTCCTCTGCCTTTCGGCCTTTCTCCTCCGTTCCGTATTTTCCGTCTCCCAGCAACGGAAATCCCTCATGCGCTGCCTGGGCTCGAATCTGATGAAAACGGCCTGTTTCGAGCCTGATTTCCGCAAGCACTATGCCATAATCCTCCCTTGTCTGCAGAATTTTATAATGCAGTACAGCCCGCCGGAATTTCGCACCGTCCTGTCCTTCCCCGGGGTAATTCCTCACAACCGCCCGGTTTCCGCGGTCTTTGCAGATCCAGCCCGTCATCTCCCCTTCCTTTTGTGCAGGGATTCCGCAGAGCACCGCGTAATACCGCTTACAGAAGCTTTCCTCTTCCCCCCGGCCCTGCAGCTGGCCGCTCAGGGCCGCCGCCGTTTTCTTATTCTTTGCAAATACCAGCAATCCCTCCACCGGCTGGTCCAGACGGTGAAGCACCCCCAGATAGGGTTCACTTCCGCCCCTTGCCCCACCCGGTTCTTTCCGTGACCGCTGCAGATAATTCTTCAGTTCGCTCACCACATCCTTCTGTCCCGTCTTTGCCGTCTGGGTCGCAAGCCCGGCGGGCTTATATACCACAAGGATATCCGCATCCTCATACACTATTTCCGTCATCATAAATCCGGCCTACCTTCTCAATCCTCTCGGATAATGATTCTTCATAACATTGCCCGCAAGCTTCCCCCATCCCAGGCCAAATCCGTCCACACAGACCAGATACCATCCCTTCTCCCCCTGCGCCGAAAATGTCTGCCCGTTCAGGTACGCGCTCACCAATGGACTGCCGGAATCCAGATTCCATATATGGGCAGCCCTTCCGGGCGCAATCGCCATGGCCAGTGCGTGGGAAGGCTCGAAACGCCCTTTTTTGAATTCTCCCAGGTGCAGGCCGGGGCGGAGTACCTTAAGTCCCTTCAGGGACGGAAAATCCGCCGGCGCAAGGTATACATTGTCCCCGAATCGGATACTGCAATATGCCTCCCCGTCCAGGCCGGCTGCTCCGGCTATCTTCTTCAGCAATGCATTTCCGCCGCCGGCTGCCGATTTCCGCTCCGATGCCTCGCCGGCATCTTCGTCCTGCTGCGGGAAAAAATGTAGATTTTCCCTGAAAAAATCAAGAAATTTCACGGACTCACTGTCCGTTTTCCCTGGCTTCATGGCTCCGCCGCCACAACGCCTGGAGTTCTGCTCCGGCTTTATGTCTACGCTGCCCTCATATCGCCCGGGGCTCTGCCCCATCCTTCCCCAAATGCCTGCATCCTCCAGCAGATGCCACTCCGGGTTTGGACCTGCCTTTTCCAGCAATGCCGCAAAATGCCCTTCCCCTTTTACATGCTGGGGCCAGAGCCGCAGCGTGCCCTCCAGGCCGGGAACAGGGTCCTCAATCCATTCGGGCCTTCCGTCACAGCCGCCCGCCCCCGCTGAATTCTTATTCAGTGTCTTCTTATTTAACAGCATCCCCTCATTTATCGGTATTTCCTCATTTGTCGGTGTCTTCTCATTTATCAGCATCTCCTTATTTTTCAGTATCTCTTTATTTATAGGAAGAAGCCTGAATTCGCCATGTTTTTTCAGAAAAGAGCTGACGCTTCCCTCATTTTCCTCCGGCGCAAAGGTACAGGTGGAGTATACCAGTCTCCCACCCGGCCGGAGCATCCCTGCCGCACAGTCCAGAATCTTCTTCTGCCTTGCGGCGCACAACGTCACATTTTCCGGGCTCCATTCCCCGCATGCGTCCTCATTCTTCCGAAACATGCCTTCCCCTGAGCAGGGCGCGTCCACCAGTATGGCATCAAAATACTCCGGAAAAGCCTCAGCCAGGCGCTCCGGAGTCTCGTTCAGGACACAGGCATTGCCGATCCCCATTCTCTCCACGTTTTCCGATAATATTTTCGCTCTTGCAGGGTGTATCTCATTGCATACAAGGAGGCCGTTCCCCCGCAGCTTTGCGGCAATCTGGGCGGTCTTGCCCCCGGGCGCGGCGCACAAATCAAGCACCCGCTCCCCCGGCCGTATTTCCAACACTTCCACAGGAGCCATAGCGCTGGGTTCCTGAATATAGTACAATCCGGCCTGGTGCCAGGGATGCTTTCCCGGCTGATCCCCAGCCTGATAATAGTAACCGTTTTCCGCCCAGGGCACCTCTGTCAGATGGGCAAAGGCAGGCTTGTCCCCCCGGGCTTCCTCCCATCCGGTGCTCAGCTTCTCCGCGGCATTCACTGCGTCCGTCCCGCGTTTCAAAGGATTCAAGCGCAGCGCCCGATGCCGTTCCTGTCCGAGGGCTTCCAGGAAGGCCCCGTATTCTTCTCCCAGCAGACGCTGCATTCTCTCCATAAATGCCACCGGCAGCATAGTATCCCTCCCCCAGGCTTTCTTTCCTGTACCCTGATCCGGACAAAGCCGGAACCAAAGGCCTTGCCAAAATGCGCAGAATTCCGTTGTTAAACACCTAACCCGGACAAGCCGGAACCGAAATTTTGCCATAAATCATAGAATTTCATTGTTAAGTGCCTAAAATCCCGAAATTTTTATACCCATATCTTAGAAAACCTTGATTTTTCAGTGTATATTTTTCCGGGAAATCAGGATGTACGTATATTCCGCCAGAGACCAAATACTCCAAAACAGACTCTCCTCCGGCGGACATGAAGCCATAATTTTGCGCGCTTTAGCGCACATGAAATCAATAGCTGCCCCAATACATTCCGGGTCAGCATTATACCTTGAACCGGTATCCCACCCCCCAGATAGTCTCAATGTACTGGGGCTTCGCGGTATCCTTCTCTATCTTCTCCCGGATCTTTTTGATATGCACCGTGACTGTGGCAATGTCCCCGATGGAGTCCATATCCCATATCTCACGGAACAGCTCCTCCTTGGTAAACACATGATTGGGGTTCTCCGCCAGGAATGTAAGCAGGTCAAATTCCTTCGTGGTAAATGTCCTCTCTTCATCGTTTACATAGACACGGCGGGCCGTCTTGTCGATGCGGATTCCCCGGATCTCCACAATATCGTTCTGCGGCTTCTGGTTCGTCCCTACCAGGCGCTCATATCTGGCCATATGCGCTTTGACCCGGGCAACCAGCTCGCTGGGACTGAAGGGCTTCGTCATATAATCATCCGCTCCCAGACCCAGACCTCTTATCTTATCAATATCGTCCTTCTTGGCCGAAACCATCAATATAGGAATATTTTTATCCTCCCGTATCTTTCTGCACACCTCAAAACCATCCATGCCCGGCAGCATCAAATCCAGAATCACCAGATTATAATCGCCGTTCAGCGCCATGCTCAGCCCTTCATCCCCGGAATTGCAGATATCCACCTGGAAATCACTCAGCTCCAGATAATCCTTCTCTAAATCTGCAATTGCTACCTCGTCCTCAATAATCAAAATTCTGCTCACATCAATACCCTGCCTTTCTTCTATCCCCCAATCCATGTATGGACAATCGTTTTCCTGTCGTTCCTGAATCCATGATACAGAACGACCCTTTCCCCGGCAATCCTTTCCTCCGGATACGGGCCGTTATTTTTCCTGAAGTTCAATGTATTTCCGTAATACGAAATGCATACAGGTGCCCTCATTCTCTTTGCTGGTGGCCCAGATATAGCCGCCGTGATCCTCAATAATCTTTTTCACAATGGACAGTCCGATCCCGCTGCCTCCCTGGGCGGAATTGCGGGACGCATCCGTGCGGAAGAACCTCTCGAAGATTTTGGGCAGATCCTTCTGTGCGATACCCTTGCCGTTGTCTTCGATCTCAATGCGGATGGAATCCGCCTCATCCAGAATCCGGATATCGATCACCCCATGGGGCTTGTCTATATACTTGACACTGTTGCTGATAATATTATTGATGACCTTCTTCATCTGCTCCGGATCCGCTATGACGATCGTGTCAGGCTGCGCCAGATTGGAATAATTCAGCTCGATATTTTTCTGCTCCAGATCCAGTCCCACCTCTTCCACGCAGTCTCCGAAATAATCCGCCACATTGATGCGGTGAAAATTATAGGGGATCCTGTTGTTATCAATTCCGGAGTAATATGTCAGCTCATTGATCAGCCTCTCCATTTCATTCGCTTTATTATATATGGTCTTGATATATTTATCCATCTTCTCGGGCGTGTCGGCCACCCCGTCCATGATTCCCTCCACATACCCCTTGATGGCCGTAATGGGAGTCTTCAGATCATGGGAAATGTTGCTGACAAGCTCTCTGTTCTGCTTCTCGCTCTCCCGGTTTTCCTCTGTGTTCTCCTTCAGGCGCAGGCGCATATCCTCATAGTTACGGTACAGATCTCCGATTTCGCCCTTGATATCCGTCTGCAAAGCGTAATCAAAATTGCCTTCCTTAATTCTGCGCATGGCCGCATTCAGCTCGTTTACGGGATTGAACACCCCTCTCCGGATCCACAGCGTCAGCATCAGGCTGGTAAAAATGAGAATCAGCACAATTGCCACGAACATATCTACCAGAAGCTTTCTGGAGATCAGGGAATTCACCTTCGTAACTACAAAGGCGCTTCCCCTGCTGCCGTCCGGGAAGAGGAAATCCACCTGCTTCACATATTTATCCAGATCATCGAAATAAAAACCGGAATCGTCCGCTATGCCGTTCTCTCTATACGGCGGAAGCTTGGAAAAAATTGCCTCCGCAGCCTCCTGATTGCCGGCATAGTAAAGCTCATCCTCTTTTCTCACGATAATATATGTGGTCTTTCGGGGGATCTGAGCATTTATCAGCTCCAGATAGTCCCTGTCCGCAAGCCTGGCGGAAGCCGTCTCCACCTGCTCAGCCAGCCGTTCAAATACCTCCTCCGTAATATCCGCCACCTGGCGCATATTTTCCGTTATAGCCGTATAATCAAGCTTCTCCATGGGAAAGCCCTGCTGCACGTTCATCAGATACAATCCGATCCCGCAGAACGCCAGCGCCGTCATGGCCAGCGGCAGGATGATGATGACGCAGAATGTAACCCGAAGTCTTGTCCGAAATCTCATAGCAACTCCCTCATTGAGACTGTAAACACACCAGTGAAGTCTGGAATAAGGACATTATATCATACCTGCTCTCCGAAAATATAAAATTAGAGAAAAATATAATTAACAAAATCTTAAAAATCATTATTCGAATTTTTGCCCTTCCCGCTATTTACTTTTTTGATTTTTGGTTGTAGGATAATAAAAGCTGATTCCCCGCCGCAAAGCAAATCATCAGCTGCCGGGCAGGCATGACTGCCGGCGCATTACCTGCGGGAATCCAGGCGGGTTCTGAATCAAAATAGACGGGAAAGAAAGGATATAGTATGAACAAAATAAAAGTTGTCGTCTTCTTTGGAGGGTGTTCCCCCGAATACAGCATATCCCTGTCGTCCGCATCCGGAATTATCATGAATATTGATCCGGAGAAATATGATGTCCTGACGGTGGGCATCACCAGAGACGGGGATTGGTACTATTACACCGGGCCGGTGGACAAGCTGCTCAGCGATACCTGGCAGAATCCCCAGGACTGTACACCCGCAGCGCTTTCGCCAAACCGCAGGGAAAACTGCCTGCTTTTGATCAAAAACGAGAGTGTTACCCGCGTTCCTTTCGATATCGCATTTCCTGTGCTCCATGGCTGCAACGGGGAAGACGGTACCATACAGGGAATGCTGGAGATGTCCGGTATCCCCATTGCCGGATGCGGAACTCTTGCCTCCGCCTTGGGCATGGACAAGGACAGAGCGCACAAGCTGGTCAGCCTTGCCGGCGTGCGGGTTCCCCGGCATCTGGTTCTGGAGAAAGAGACCCTTCCGGCACAGCAGAATGTTTTATGTACAAAAGCGGAAGCCTTTGCGGAGGAAATCGGATATCCCCTCTATGTGAAGCCGGTAAAAGCCGGTTCTTCCTTCGGCATTACCAAGGTCGCCAGAAGGCAGGATCTGGCCGATGCCATTTCTCTTGCCTTCCAATATGACAGCCAGATCCTGGTAGAGGAAAATATCGAGGGCTTTGAAGTGGGCTGCGCCGTGCTGGGCAACCGGGAGCTGACGGTCGGTGAGGTGGACGAAATCGAACTTGCCGGCGGACTTTTTGATTTCACGGAGAAATATACCCTGAAGACCTCCTCCATCCATGTACCGGCAAGGATACCTGTCTCCAAATCCGATGAAATCAAGGAAACCGCAAAATGTATATACAGGGCCCTGGGCTGCACGGGCTTTACGCGGGTAGACATGTTCCTCACCCCGGCGGGCCAGGTAATATTCAACGAGATTAATACCATTCCCGGGTTTACGGAGCACAGCCGTTATCCCGGTATGATGAAGGCGGCCGGGCATCCCCTCCGGGAGGTCCTCACAAGAATTCTGGAGCTGGCTCTGGAAGAAAAAGCATAAAACGAAAAAGCTTAGATACCAGGCTGAGAGGGAGGCAGAGATTTTCAATGCAGAAAATGGATTATCCGTCACAGACAAATGAAAAAGATATCAGGGCTCCAAAAGAACCTGATTCCAGATCCAGAGCATGGATCGAACTGGATAAGGATGCTTTAGCGCACAATGTGGCTTTTCTTCGCTCCAGGCTTCCCGAACACTGCCGTCTGATGCCGGCGGTGAAGGCGGAGGCCTATGGGCACGGCGCCGTGCTCATCTCCCGGCAGCTGAACCGGCTGGGTGTGGATTCCTTCTGCGTCGCCTGCGCCTCGGAAGGGATAGAATTGCGGGAGGCCGGCATTCAGGGAGAAATCCTGATATTAGGCTATACCGCGCCGGAGGATTTCCCCCTGCTGCGGGACTTCCGGCTGACCCAGACAGTCATAGATTATCCCTATGCCCGAGAGCTGAACGATTTCGGGCAAACCATTCATGTACACATAGGGGTTGATACCGGAATGCACCGCGTAGGCATACGATGTGAGAGGACAGAGGAGATTGCCGCCGTCTACCGGATGCAGAACCTGGCGGTGGACGGTATCTTCACTCATCTGTGCGCCAGTGATTCTTCCCACCCCGACCACCGGAGCTTCACCCGAAACCAGATCCTTGCCTTTTACCGGATGGCGGATCTTCTGCAGGAGCAGGGATGCCCCTGTCATGGAAAGCATATACTGGCAAGCTACGGTATCCTGAACCTGCTGCCGGACAGCTCCAGGCAGAGGAAGACGCCTGTGTCCCCCATGGGCAATCCGGACGGCCAGGAAAGCGAACGGCTTGCGGCAGATTATGTGCGCCCGGGAATCGTGCTCTACGGCGTTCTGGGCAGTCAGACGGATCTGGATATGTGGAAAGACTCCCTCCGCCCGGTGCTGTCTCTGAAAGCGAAGGTTGCCTCCGTCCGGCCGCTGTATGCAGGCGAGCCCGTGGGTTACGGCATTACTTACACAGCGGAAAGGGACATGGAAATCGCCGCCGTCACCATAGGCTACGGCGACGGTCTGCCCAGAGAATTATCCGGCGGCAGAGGAAGCGTTCTGATTCACGGCCGCAGGGCGCCCATTGTGGGCAGAATCTGCATGGATCAGACCATTGTGGATGTCAGCAGCATCCCCCATGTACAGGCGGGCGATACTGCCGTGGTGATCGGCAGCTCCGGGGCCCTGGAAATCACCGCAGGCCAGATCGCGGAGCAATGCGGCACCATCACCCACGAAATCCTCACAGGGCTGGCGCCCAGGCTGAACAGAATCTGGTCCTGAAGAGTAAGTTCTTTCCATACATTTGTTGAAAAACATCCCGGAATGCCGTCATTTCAACAAAGCATGGAAAAACCAAAAAGTACTTGACAAAAACCTAAAAAGCGCTATACTGATAATAGTAATGATTACTGATTTGGAAGGAATGATAATGGCTATACGAAAATATAGCAGACAGCGCGAATTGATAAAGGAATTCCTGATGACCAGAAAAGATCATCCCACGGCGGATATGGTCTATATGAATGTTCGCAGGATGAATCCCAATATCAGCCTTGGTACTGTATACCGCAATCTCACCCGGCTTGCAGAAGACGGGGAAATCAACCGGCTGAACGTGGGGGACGGTACGGATCATTTTGATGCCGATATGACTCCTCATTATCATTTTGTCTGCACGGGCTGCGGATGTGTCCTAGACCTGGAAATGGACAGCATCGAATCGATCACAGACAAAGCAGCCGCCCATTTCAGGGGATATATCGCAGGGCATAAGACATACTTTTACGGATTCTGTGCCTCCTGCAGCACCCCCGGAATTTCTGATGGTTTTTCAAAATAATTATATATAAAGGAGATAAAGTATTATGAAGTATGTATGTCAGGTATGTGGTTATGTTCATGAAGGAGATGCCGCTCCCGCTGAATGTCCTCAGTGCCATGCGCCCGCTGAAAAGTTTGCGGTTCAGGCAGGCGGGAAGACCTGGGCTGCAGAGCATGTGGTAGGCGTTGCCAAGGGTGTCCGCGAGGATATTATCGAGGATCTGCGCGCCAATTTCAACGGTGAATGCTCCGAGGTAGGTATGTATCTGGCCATGGCAAGAGTGGCTCACAGGGAAGGCTATCCTGAAATCGGCCTGTACTGGGAGAAGGCCGCTTTCGAAGAGGCCGAGCATGCTGCGAAGTTTGCGGAGCTGCTGGGTGAGGTTGTCACCGATTCCACCAGAAAGAATCTGGAGATGAGAGTGGACGCTGAGAACGGTGCTACTGCCGGCAAGTTCGACCTGGCTAAGAGAGCGAAAGAGCTGGGACTTGACGCTATTCATGACACCGTGCATGAAATGGCAAGGGATGAGGCGAGACACGGCAAGGCTTTCGAAGGTCTGCTGAAGAGATACTTCAGCTAAGCCGCATGCAATTTGCCCATTAAATATATAAATAGAAATGCGGCCCCTCCCGTCACTTGCGGGAATATCACAGCCTATATTATAGCAGAAGGAGATAAGTCATTATGCAGAAATATTTTTGTAATCCCTGCGGATATACATATGATCCGGCAAAAGGAGATCCCGAGCACAACATCGCTCCCGGCACGGCATTTGAAGATCTGCCCGCCGACTGGTGCTGCCCTATCTGCGGTGTAAGCAAGGATATGTTCCAGCCCTGCATCGATAATTACAACTGAATAAGGTGTCAAGGGGAATAAATCCGAAAGGATTTATTCCCCTTTTTACTCCCTGAAAAGCAATCCCTTGTACGATTTCCCGGATTTTCTGACCGAAGAGCGGAAAACAGGGCAAGGCTACCTGTCTGTGCATACCTGAAAAATATAGAATTTCAGATAATAGGACTGATCCGCCGCCCAGAGTATGGGATGGTCGGCGCTCTGGGTCCGGAATTCCACCTGACGCAGCCGCCTGTGGGCCCCTGACGCAGCCTCACGTATGGTTTTGGCAAAAAGCTCCGGATCCATAAAGTGAGAGCAGGAGCAGGTGGCCAGAAATCCTCCGTCCCGCACCAGCTTACATCCCCGCAGATTGATTTCGCGGTACCCCTTCACGGCATTCCTGACGGAATTGCGGGATTTTGTGAACGCCGGAGGATCCAGGATGACCACATCGAATTTCTCGCCCCGCTTCTCCAGCTCCGGAAGCAGCTCAAACACATCAGCGCACTGAAAACGCACCCTGTCCTCCAGGCCGTTGAGGCGGGCGTTTTCCTCCGCCTGGTCAATGGCAAGCCGGGAGGCGTCCACTCCCAGTACACTTTCCGCTCCCGCAATGCCCGCGTTCAGGGCGAAAGAGCCGGTGTGGGTAAAGCAGTCCAGCACCCTTTTCCCTCTGCAGAGGCGCTGAACGGCAGCCCTGTTGCCCTTTTGATCCAGGAAAAATCCTGTCTTTTGCCCGTCCTCCACATCAACCCTATATCTCACACCGTTCTCCACAATCTCCACCTTCGTGTCAAAGGGTTCCCCCATAAAGCCCTTGCTCCGGTCCATTCCCTCCTGAAGACGCACCCTGGCGTCGCTGCGCTCATAGACGCCGCGGATTCGGATACCGTCCTCCGCCAACACCTTTTTCACCGCCTCCACAATAACCGTTTTCCACCTGTCGATTCCCAGCGACAGGGATTCTACCACCAGCACGTCGGAAAACTTATCCACCACGATCCCGGGCAGGAAATCCGCCTCACCGAAGATCAGCCTGCAGCTGGAGGTATCCACGGTCTGCTTCCGGTATTCCCATGCGTCCCTGACCCGCTTTTCCATAAAAGCCGCGTCTATGACGGCATCCTTTTTCCTCGACAGAAGACGCAGCGTAATCCTGGAATTTGTATTGATATAGCCGCAGCCCATGGGATACCCGTCAAAATCCCGCAGTTCCACCACATCCCCGTTTGCAAAATCTCCCAGGATGGATTCTATTTCGTTGTCATAAACCCATGCGCCCCCCGCCTTCAGGGTGCGCCCTTCTCCCTTTTTTAATGTCACAATCGTTCTATACGCCATCATTGTCCTCCTGTCGAATTTCTTTTGATCCTTTCCATTGATTGTTGAATTATCCGCTTCCGCCGCGGTACGATTGTATCCGGCCAAGCCCGGTATACAGTTATTTTTCTTTATGTGCTCTCGGTATTCCTGCACCATATTCTCCGGCCTTTTGGGATTCCGGTTATACAGATTCCTCCAACTTTTACGTATAATCCTGAATTTTTATATCTTTTCTATAACTTTCTTCTATAATATTCGATTTTCACTTGACAATCAATCCATTTTTATTTATTATTTTACTGTTGGGTATCGCCTTTATACTTTTTACTTCTTTCACAGTAGCTTATGGGAAAGAATCACAGCGGCGTGTGGCTCAGCTTGGTAGAGCGCTACGTTCGGGACGTAGAAGTCGCAGGTTCAAATCCTGTCACGCCGATTTTTCCTTGAAAACATGGGCTTTTTTGGAAGTCCATGTTTTTTGATGTTATCGGAAAAGCTGTGGCCCTGTCATCTCCTCTGAGAGGTATGAAAGCCAAAACAAAGAAATACGTCAGATTTTGCATATGAAATTCTGTTTGGAGGGAAAGATTATGGAAAACGTCTTGCAGACGGCCGACAGGCTATTCCAAAACCGTTATATCATTTCCATTAAAAAGGCATTTACCATCACGCTTCCTGTAATCATCCTGGGCTCGATAGCATCGCTGGTGAATAATATGCCCATTAATATAGTACAGGCAGGTCTGTCCACTCCGGCCGGACAGGTGATCCGGGCTGTAAACGGCGCGATCTGGCTGGGCAGCACAGCCGTCATGGCGATTTTGATTGCATGGACTTTGGGCTATTATCTCGGTAATACCTATAAACTGAACAGCGCTCTCTCGGCCCTCACAAGTGTATCCGCCTATCTGAGCATTTGCGTCACAACCTCGGATGGCGGCATCTCGCTGAGCCGATTGGGCTCCAGCGGGCTTTTTGGAGCGATTCTGATCGCGATTCTGGCCACCGAGCTGTACCGTGCCTTTTCCTTTCTGAAAATCAATATTTCGGAAGATACGGCGGAGGAGGTGCGGCAAATGTTCGCAGCTCTCATCCCCGTCATGCTGTCCGTCTTCTGCATTGCCCTCACAAACGGCATCGTATTGACGGCCTCCGGCAAAGGGGTTGATGAGTGGATTTATACTGCCCTGTCGTTTCTTTTTTCATCGGCCGATGGAGGCGGGCTCGTCGGTACCTTGTTTCTGGTATTCGGCATCCATATTTTCTGGTTCTTTGGCATTCACGGCGGAAATGTGATGGACAGCATCATGGTCAGCGCTTTCGGCGAGAATCTCATCCATAATATGGACCAGTATGCCTTGCATCACAATGCCTTCGACGGGCAGCTTGCCATTATCAGCAAGGGCTTTCTGGATACTTTTGTATTTATGGGAGGAGCGGGGACATCGCTGTGCATTATTATCGCGGTATTCATCATTGCCAGGAGCCGGTATATGCGCGGCATCGCCAAAATGGGCGGTATATTCGCACTCTTCAACATGAATGAAATTGTGTTGTTCGGCTTCCCTGTAATCCTGAGCCCTATTTTGCTGATCCCTTTCCTGCTTACGCCGCTGACGGTGACGCTGATTTCGTGGGGCGCCATGTCTCTTGGACTGGTTGCGCGAGTGGTGACAGAGGTGCATTGGGCAATGCCCCCTTTGATCAGCGGATATTTGGCAACCGGCGGGCATCTGTCAGGCAGCATTCTCCAGATGATCAATATTACGGCAGGCATCCTGATTTATCTGCCATTTATCCGTTTGATGGACAGACGGGCAATGCAAAAGGAATCCCTGAAGGACGACGATACGGCTCTGTTAAAAAATACACTGAATACGGTGGTTGAGAAAATCCATAGTTCCACGGGTGAAATCCATGGGGAGATTACAGATTTCTCAATCGTGCTGGGAAGCGTCGTCAGAGATTTGAATGTGCTCTCTGCTCAGATGCAGCAACAGGTGCAATCGATGCATACCTGTGACGAATATATGCGGACCATTGATACCTTGGTGGGCAGCACAGATACCGGCATAAAAATCGTCCTGCAGAATATGGAAAAAACGGACACACTGTCCATGACAGGTGCGCAAAACTTGCAGCAGGCGATGCAGGGGATGGAGGAAACCCTCCTCTCCGCACAAAAACATAATGAACTGGCCAGCCAGCTTAATCTGCGCTGTGAGCAGATCATTGGAATCTTAAAAAGCATTGAGGACATATCCTTGCAGACGGCTGCTCTTTCGCCCGATGCCTCGATTGAGGTGACATGCACCGATGTCCCTGGCAAAGAGCTGTCCGTGATGGCCGCCAAAATAAAAGATTTGTCGGAAACAACAGCGGGAGCTGTTTCCGATATTAAGGGTTTGTTACAGGGGATGAAAGGGGATACCTCTGACATGATTGAGCAATCTGAAGTCAGTCTGAGGCAGGCAGAAACCGGACGGCAGCAGGTGATCGACGCTGACCGGCTGTTCGGTGAAATCGTGAGGAATATTCACGATATTCAAGTACAGTGCCATACGGTTCTTAAGCACGGCGGCGAGATAATGGGCGAAGTGCAGAAAATCAATGAACAAATCCGTGCAGCCAGCCATTTCTTTGCTGAAACGGCATCCCATACGTCTAAAATGGCTGCAGAGGTTCTCAACAGATCGGAGGAGTCCAAGGAAATGATGCATAAGCTGCGGAAGCTGAATGTGGAAACAAGCCTTTTGACAGAGAATGCGTTTGAGAACCTGGAAAGCTAAGTAATCTCAGGTGCTTGACAGAAATAATGAATAAAAAGCAGCGCCCTCGCTCCGGTAAGGCAAGGCGCTGCTTTTTGTACTGAACTTACCTGCGCTTTTCCGTTTTATTTCAGCTTTTCAAAGCAATACCCCAGATAAATAATATGTGACATGGCCGTAATGGCGCAGCGCAGTATCTTTTTCTCCTCGCTTGCGGTATGGCCCACGTCCTCCAGCCTGTCCTTCAGCCCGAAAATGTACTGCAGCATATTTTCCAGCTCCCGGCAGAAATAATCGTATGCTACACTGGTATCATAGGTCCGTCTCTGCATTTCAAAAAGCGTCTCAATATTATCCATCGGCAGCACATTCTTGGCCACGGACAGGAAGAACAGATAGGCGATCTGTTCCGCGTAATATTGCTTTTTCACCGGATTGGCAATATATCCCTTCTTCACATAGTTGCTGACCATGGAGGAAGTGATCTCCTGACATCCGAGCCCCCCCAGCACTCCATTGATATACTTCACCACCTGCTCCAGATAAAGCCCCATATCCGGTAGCTCCCGATACCGGGGCATATGGAATTCCTCAATATTAATACTCATGCCGCTCCCTCCCGGAATGCTTTCCCCCGGCTTTTCTTTCCATCCACCGTCACTTCTCTGAAATCACACATGCTGTCCGCCGGCACATCCGTCCCTATGCTTCATGTATTATATCTCCGTTTTTTATAATCGTCAATCATATCATGTAAACCGGGTTCTTTCCATGCTTTGTCGAAATGACAGTATTTTCAATTTGACAAGCACAGCATTTCAGGATATTTTGATTCGGAAATGCTTTTAAATCAGTAAAGTTGAAGCCAGCGAACTACGACAGGAAGAACAGCGAAAAGAATCCAAAGCCACTTGACAGGTTTTTGAAAAACTGATATAACTATGGTATGACAGGTTTTTGAAAAACCGTTGTTATGTCTTTTTACACTATAATAATTCCTTTGGAGGTACTCCCATGAAATATAAAATTGTATCCGATTCCTCATCCGATTTGCTGCATCTGGAGCAGGCTCCCTTTGCTTCCGTTCCCCTGCATATCATTGTGGGCTCCCACGAATTTATTGACGATGCCAACGTGGATCTGGCGGAGATGGATGAGGTGCTCGCCTCCCACAAGGGCCGTTCCGGCACGGCATGTCCCGGCGTGAACGACTGGCTGGAGGCATTCGGAGATGCGGAGGCGGTATTCTGTGTGACCATCACAAGCGCCCTTTCCGGCAGCTACAATTCTGCCGTGTCGGCGAAAAAGGAATACGAAGAGCAGTTCCCGGGCCGATATGTCCATGTAATCGACTCCCTGTCCACGGGCCCGGAAATGCAGCTGATTATAGAAAAGCTTCAGGAACTGATTGTGGCCGGCAGAGAACCGGAGGAAATCAGCAGTGAAATTACGGACTACATGCGCCATACCCGTCTCTTATTCTCTCTTGAAACCCTGACCAACCTGGCAAACAACGGGCGGATCAGCCCTGCGGTGGCGAAGCTGGCAGGCATACTGGGCATCCGCCTGGTGGGGCAGGCCAGCCCTAAGGGAGAGCTGCAGATGCTGAACAAATGCCGGGGAAAGCAATGCGTCCTTTCCAGCATCCTGCGGCATATGCAGCGGATGGGCTACCAGGGCGGCAAGGTCCGCATCTCCCATAACGGCAATGAATCCTCCGCCGCAGAGCTGGCCGCCCAGATTAAAAAGCTTTTCCCCTCCTCCGATATCCGGGTAGGCGCAGCCCGCGCGCTCTGCAGCTTTTATGCGGAGAGAGGCGGCATCCTGGTGGGACTGGAAGGCTCCTTATAAGTATCGCTGTTATAAGCTTCCCTTCTCCCGGTAGAACCAGTTTCGCAGGGTAATGATGTCCTTGGGGAGGTTCTCCGTATCCTCCGCGTCATGCAGCTTTTTGACCCAGGCGTAATATTCGTTGGCAAGGGGTGTGGTCAGGGCGGAAGTCCTGGTAATATACCCCTTCCGGATTGCCTCATGGGATACGCCCCGTAAGAATTTCCAGAAATTATAATAGCTCAGCTTCAGCTTGGTCATATAGCCCGCGCTGTCCTCGATGACAAAGCCCTCCACCCTGCGGCCCATATACTCATAATCCTCTTCCAGAACCTCATAATACCAGTCGAAGAATTCCTGCCAGCTTGCGATCTCATAAGCCTTCTCCTTCGTCTCCAGGCCGAACATACCCGCCACATGGCACATATCCTCATAGGTATACCGGGCAAATTCCATGCTGTTTTTCACGATATCCAGCAGGAACAAACGGTTTCCCGGATACTCAATGATATGGGGATCATGCTCCATATCCACGCATTCGAACACAAAGGATACCTCCTTCTCCCTGAGATACGCCTTCAGCTCCTCCAGCTTTTCCGGGGAGAGCATTTCCAGAAGCATGGCCTTCAGCCACTGGGCATACTGCCCGTCTATGACGGATTTGCTGGCCACCAGAAGGTCGTCCTCGTACTCATGATAGCTCACGATCCCCAGGAACCCGTTCTCCTTCACATAGGCAGTCACCGGGAACCGGAGCCTGTGCTGAAGCATGTCGAATTTTGTCTCCGGGCGCTCGTTGATATTGAAAAATTTGTCGTAGGCCCTGGCCGCCACCTTTCCCTTCTGAGTATCCAGATACAGTCCCCTGGCTTTCGTGGTCTGGGCGTCCCAGACTCTGTCATAGAAGGCCTTATCCGTATAATTGAAGGAGGAGATACTGCCGAATTTCTTCTCCATAATATACCTGTTTGCCCGCAGCGCAATAATGGTGTCCGCCACGGAGCTTTCGGCCACCGTCTGCTCCTGCTGCATTTCGGGGGTTTTGTACACCGTATTCTCTGTCTCGATGCAGTGAATTCCCTCACCGTCCACCTGAACGCAGCGCAGGCACCCGCCGTATTCCACCTGTCCCTCCAGGTTGAACACCCTGTCGTTGACCATGGTCGGAAGCTCCTTGGTATTCCGGTGGCCGTGAATCTGATAAAAATTATTCGGCGTGGTGTCAAAAAAGGTCTCCGCGATTTTCTCGAAGTCATTGTAATCGCCCACTCCCTTGATCATCTGCTCCGTGGCTGTGAAGGACAGATTTTCCGGCACGGTGCTCAGGCCCGCATGGGTGACCAGGAAGACCTTCTCCCCGTATTTATAATAAGCGCACTGGCCGAACTTTCTGTAGAGCTGGCGCACATCCTTCCTGCTGAGCCTTGCGGCCTCCAGGGCGGGCTTCGTGATCAGCTCAAATTCTTTCGAACGGCCCACGCAGTCGTTTGCCCACAGCCACAGCCATCTCTCGTGATTGCCCTCCAGCATCAGCACGTTCTTCCTGTGCATAATGGAAATCAGGAACTTCACCACCTCCGCGTTTTCCACGCCCCTGTCGATATAGTCCCCCACGAAAATGTACATCTCGTCGTCCTTTATGCCGCCGTTGTCCTCCAGATATTTCTGCAGGACCGTATTGCAGCCGTGGATATCCCCGATATGATGCACCTTTTTATAGGCGGACATGTCAAACATCCTGGTCCAGATGGCGTCAAGCTCATCCGGCCTGATCACCTTGATGCCCGAGGGAATCTTCTGGGTCCGGAACCGGGAATACATATTGTCGATGACCGCCTCCGGCACCTTCTTGAAGGGCTCCCTGCCCGCGTTCCTGCGCTTCACCTCCTCTATGGGAATATCCGTGAAGTCCACACAGTAAATCCGATACCTGTAGGTTTCGCACATCTCCCTGTACCGGTTCATCTCGCTGGTCTTGGAATTGGTGGCATCGATCACCGTAAAATCGCCCCTCTGCATTCGGATCTCCAGAATCCCGAACAGCGTCTTCCATACCACGCCGTCGTTGGCCTGGCTGATTCCATACGTGCCGTCCGTCAGCATCACGGGACTCTGGCAGAGCAGCCTGATATCATCCGCGGACAAAGTATAGGGCTGCAATCCGTGCTGCCGAATCCAGGTGGATTTCCCGCAGCTTGCGGAGCCCCTTAACAAAAGTAAAATCCTCATTCTCTTTCTGCCTTTCCTGTATTTTATACTGCTTAACAATTTCACTTGCCGCGAAACCAGACTGCATAACGCTGACTGGTTCCATCGCATGAATACATTAGGCAGCGATATGCAGTATAATAAACTTCCCCGGTGCAAGCACTCAAACACCACAGGGGTGTTTGCCTCCTGCTTCGCAGGAGCGGGGTATTCGCCCCAGCCTCGCTACGCTCGGTGCCGGTTTGCGCGATGCAAGCATCGGGAAATATACCCTTAATGACTCAAAATCGTAATCACGGCAGCATTCCGCAACCGTTTACCTTATTGCTTTTCCCCCGCTTTCAACAGCTGCGCAATCAGCTGCTCCACCTCCTGGAGCTGTCCGCGGGAATTCTCCCTGTGGCTCTGCCTGCGGTACTGAGTGGGGGACATCCCCTTCATGGCCCGGAAAGCCTTGGTGAAAACCAGGGCGTCGCTGTAGCCGCAGGACAATGCGATGCTCTCTATGGGGTAGGAAGTAGAGTCCAGAAGCTCCCCGGCCTTGGAAATACGGAATGTGGTGAGAAATTTTTGAGGAGACATGCCCAGATAGTTCCGGAACAGTGTGTATAGATAACTTCTGTTGACACATACATAATCCGCCACGTCCGTAACCTTGATGGGATTACAATAATTGCTCTGGATAAAGGTCACGGCCCGCCGCACATACTGGTTCCCCTTATCCTCCTCTTCCCCGGCCACCACGCCGGCGCTCTGTGCCAGAACGGACAGAAAGACGCCCAGCTGCCCGTTCCGGCGCAGGTCATTGGCAATGCCGAAGGTATTGTGCTCCATCATGTCCCGGACGATGGAATAAAGCTCCTGATCCTTGTCGCAGGAAAATATGGGATGCCTTGCCGACAATCCCATGGCGCTTAAGTATTCCCCGGCCCTGCTGCCGCCGAAGCCCACCCACAGGTAGGTCCAGGGTTCCTTTTCGTCCGCCTGATAGAATGCCAGCTCATTGGGCTGTATCAGGAAGCCGTATCCCGCCTCCAGACGGTATTCCTTGTCATGAAAGCGGAACAGCCCCCTGCCGTCCAGCACATAGTGAATCAGGTAGTGGGGCTTGGAGGCCGGCCCGAAGCTGTGAAGGCTCTCCGTCCGGGAGCAGCCGCAGCAGTTTACGTACAGGCTCCCCATCCTGTCATTTTCAAAATCCAGCTTAAACGCTTTCTCCATACAAGAGGTTAACTCCTTTTTTCCTATATACTCCCGGAGTCTCCTTTCCGGTTTCTGCGGAGCTTCCCGGAAATGATTTCCACAGATTCCCCCACACCTCCGACCCATGATTCGGCACAAGCCTGATTCTCCCTTCCAAGATTCCGGGAGGCCATCTATGGCTCCTGCCGGGAGGAAGACCTTCCCTGGCGGGTGTCACCCCCGTCCGGAAAAGCTCTCCATTTCTCTTTCTCACTTAAATGACAAACTCCTTCTTCTCCAGATCCGCCTGCACCTTCGCCAGATCCTCCCGGATATGCAGCTTCTGAGGGCAGGCCTTCTCGCATTTACCGCATTTGACGCAGTTCTTCGCCTGCTTTGCATCCCCCAGGTTTCTCTCCCAGCTGCCCTTGACCATGTTATAATTCTGGTACATATGATAGGTATTCCACACCCTGAAGTTCCCCGGAATATCCACTCCCGCAGGACAGGGCATGCAATAGCCGCATCCCGTGCAGCCGTTTTGCACACGGCTGTTGATCAGCGCCACGATTCCGTCTATGGTCTCTTTCTCCTCCTCAGAGAGGGGCTTAAACTCCGAAAAAGTCTTCAGATTGTCCTCCACCTGCTCCATGGTGGACATACCACTTAATATCACCTTCACATTGGGCAGGCTCCCCACCCACCGCAGGGCAAAGGAAGCGGCAGAAGCCTCCGGATCCAGGGAACGGAACTTCTCCGTAATATCATCCGCGAAGGCTGCCAGGGAGCCTCCCTTCACCGGTTCCATAATTACCAGCGGAATCTTTTTTTCCTCTGTAAGCCTGTATCCCTTAAGCCCTGCCTGACTCTCCGCATCCATATAGTTTAACTGGATCTGGCAGAAATCCCAGTCCCGGTAATTCAGGATCTCCTCAAATGCTTCATAGCCGTCATGAAAGGAGAATCCCAGATATCTTATCCGACCTTCCGCCTTTAACCCTTCCAGGATCTCCACAACTCCCATCTCCGCCATTCTATGAAAGCTGTCTTTGTTCAATGCATGCATCAGATAGAAATCTATGTAATCCGTTTGCAGCTTCCCCAGCTGCTCTTCAAACAGCTTCATCACATCCTCTTTTTCCTTCACATTCCAGCAGGGCAGCTTTGTAGCCAGGTAAAAAGAGCTTCTGTCATACTTGCTCAATACCTTTCCCACAAAGGTCTCGCTCTCCCCTCCGTGATACGGATATGCGGTATCGATATAGTTTACCCCGGCCGCAATGGCTTTGTCCATCATCTGCTCCGCCAGCGGCTCATCGATTTTGCCCTCCGCCGTAACAGGGAAGCGCATACAGCCAAATCCCAGCAGGGAAGTCTCAATACCCAGATTTTCCATTTTTCTTTTTTCCATTTTCGTGTCCTCCTTATCGTGACTCATATACTCTCGGAATCTTTCTTCCGCTTTCCGGAAGCCTTTTTCACTGGTTCCGACCCGTGAATCGGCACAAGCCTGATTCTGTCTGCCTGGTTTCCTCCAGCCTTTTGCGCCGGCTTTTTATTGTTTGCGCCGGCTTCTTCCCATCAGCTTTTGGTTGTATGATACTGTCCTTTCATATCGTTTTCTTATATTTTTTTATCTTCCTTTTTTATCATTTTCTTCTCTATTATCCCATAGATTTTCATGACAATTACTGCCTCCAGGATCAGGCCCAATGTGAGAAGAATGCTGTACCAGCCCTGAATGATACTTCCCAGATACAATGTCAGCTCCGCAGCCACGCCAAAGCCTATCACCAGCCATCCGCAGACCTTATTGTATTTTTTCACATCCTCCACTTCAATATGGTATTTGTTAAATACCTTGTTCCGCTCCTCACTGGTCAATATCTTAATTCCTGCAGGAAAGCAGATCGCGCCTACAAATAAAAATATGATTATATCCATCTTCTCTCCTATTCTCCGTATAATTTTTCTTTCAGATATCGTATATTGCTGTCAAAATCCACTCCCAGCACCTGCATGCCGCGGATATCCTCATTCCAGTAGGTTCCCGGCTGGGGAATGCTGTCCGGCACCATTTCATAGGTAAAAAGCTTACCCGCCATCAGGCTTAACCGAAAGCATTCATTGCGGGTCAGATTGGTGGTCAGATTCGGCATGAGTCCGTTTATCAGGTCTCCTGCTCCTGTAAGGATATTGGAGGGCAGTTTGCCTATCACCGCTGTCAGCACCTTTCTCTGCCTTTCGGTTCTGCCGAAATCCGTGCCCAGATAACGGTTCCTGCAGTATGCAAGGGCCTGCGGACCGTTCAGATGCACCAGGCCGGGTTGCGAAGGATCCATATCATCCGTGCCCTGGGGCCTGCCCGTAAGCGCATTATACTCCATCAGATAGCCGTTCACATACTCTATTTCCTCCGTGGACAGCTCCAGCTCTATGCCGTCCACCGCATCCACCAGATTGGCGAAAGCCTCGAAATTCACCAGTATATAGCGGTTCACAGGAATATCAAAATTCTTTTCGATGGTTTCCATCAGCAGCTCGGCGCCGCCAAAGGAGTAAGCGGCGTTCAGCCGGTTTCCCTGATACCCGGGAATCTCCACATAGATATCCCGCAGCAGGGAGGTCATGTAGATCTTTTTTGTCCGGCTGCTTATGGACAGAAGGATCATTGCGTCCGACCTCCCGTCCTCCCCGTTCAACCGGGAATCATTCCCGATGAGCAGAATATTTACCACCCCCTCCTCTTTCAGGGGTGCGTCCGCAACGGAATCAATCTGGTGAAATATCATTTTCCCATATATCATACCCACCAGCTGATACCAGCCGAATCCAATAAGCCCGAAAATCAATGCCGCTATAATCAGAAACTTTCTCAGCCTGTGCTTCTTTCTGCGCCCCTTTTTCCTGGAGGATTTCTGAATTTCCTGTCCTTTCTTCCTCATGGGAGCTTCCTCCTTCTGATCCCGCTGCGCTTTCTCCCGGGGCCGTTTTCTCCTCTCAAGCCCCTCCTGCTGCGAATACCGTCCCTCTCTTCGGTTCCGTGTCTGTCTATAAGAGTAATCCTCCGCCTGATACTGCGCCTCCGTCCTGCCCTGCTTCTCTCTCTCAGGGCCATATGTCTCCTGCTCTCCTCCGCGCCTTATACGTTCCCCTTCCCGGGAATATCCGTTTCGCCGGGATTCCTCAGTCCTCTGTTCATACTCTGCTCTCCGGGGCCTTTCCATACTCTGGCCGCCCCCTATCATATCAAGCACGGGAGCTTCTCTTTTCCTTTCCTCCTGATACAGATTCAAATCCTCCCGATAGAAACCCGGCTCATTCTGATATGGATCCGGCTCTTCTTCCGGATATGGATCCGCTTCCTGAAACCGCCAGTCCTCCCGAAAATGCTCTTCTTCCCGAAGCAGCTGCTCCCTCCGATCAGACCGGTGCCCTGACGCATCGCTCCTCCCGGGCCGCCGGGAACTCCCGATGACATCCAGCTCTTTTTCCAGGAATGCTTCCAGTCCCCGCTGAATTTCCTCCATCTCATTCTTATCCTGACTGCCCATATATTATTATCCTCTCCCGCCGGCATTTCCCGGCCTCCGCCGATTTACATTTTACATATCAAAAAGGAGATTGAAAGTACTGCAAGTATTGATGCCTAAATAACCTGTCCGCGCAATGAGCAGAAAAGCAAAAAACATGGGAATTAAAAAGCATATTCGTGCTCTCCTTCTTTATAGCTCATTTTATCACTGCCCCAGATGAATGGCAATTAGAATTTATGATAAATCGGGAATCGGAAAAACTGTTTATTGCTTTCCCGTAATTTCCTTGCCTTTTTGCATAGCAAATATTATAATGAGAAGCAGAGGTTTCATGCTGCCGATCAGTTGTTCGGGGATTAAGCACTGCAATTCCGGTGCTTAACAATGAAATCCTGCTCTTTTTGGCAAAATCCCGGTCCCGGCTTGTTCGGATTACATAATGTTCGGGTTATCCGGGTTAAATCAAATACTCCGCTGCAAGTAACGTGGTATTTGACCCTCGCGGCATTCACAAGTCAATTAAAAATAGGCTTTAATATAGGAGATTTCTTTATGAAAAAATACCTTTTAAAATTAGCTGTCTGTTGTCTGGCCCTCGCCCTTTTCCTTCCCGCCATAAGCGCCGCATCCGCGGAGAGTTCCGGCAGGAAGGTGGATATCCTCTTTCTTCATGACACCCATTCTCACCTGAACAGCTTTCTCACGGTGGAAAATGGCCAGGATACCGTTTTGGGCGGATTCGCAAAAATAAAAACCCTGATCGACCAGGTGAAGGAAACCAATCCGGATGCCCTGGTGCTGGATGCCGGGGATTTCTCCATGGGAACCCTGGTACAGACTATTTATCATACGGATGCGGCGGAGCTTAAGATGCTGGGAGCCCTGGGGTGTGACGCGGCCACATTGGGCAATCATGAATTTGACTATCGTTCCTCCGGCCTGGCAGGTGCGCTGAATGCGGCTGCGGAAAGCGGTGAGCCCGTTCCTGCCATGGTATTATGTAATATTGACTGGGAAGCCATGGAAGCAGAGGGTCTGACACAGGACCAGCTGCTTCTGAAAAATGCCTTTGAGAATTACGGCATGGAGGATTATATTGTATTGACAAAGGGAGATGTAAAAATTGCCGTATTCGGCATCTTCGGCGAGGATTCCCTTGCCTGCGCCCCCACCTGCGTACTGCAGTTTAAAGATGCCCCGGAAGCAGCGGCCTCCGTTGTCGCCGAAATCAAAGAGAAGGAAGAGGTTGATATGATTGTCTGCCTCTCCCACAGCGGAACCAATGAAGAGGAAAGCAAGTCCGAGGATGAAATTCTTGCCAAGGCAGTCCCGGAGATCGACCTGATTATCAGCGGACATACCCATTCCACCTTAACCGCCCCCATCTGTCATGGCAATACCTATATTGTGTCCTGCGGCTCCTATGGAAGGAACCTGGGTTCCCTGTCCATGTCCCAGCAGCCGGACGGCCGATGGCATATGGAGCATTATGAATTGCTTCCCGTCACTGAGACCGTTCAGTCGGATGCCGCCGCCCAGGCCAAAATCGACCTTCTCATGGAAAAAGTAGATTCCGCATATCTGTCCCGGTTCGGATACACGAGGCAGCAGGTACTGGCACAGAATACCGTTGCCTTTTCCACCTCCGATGACTTGTACAATATTCACACCGAACACAACCTGGGTAATCTTCTGGCGGATGCCTTTGCCTACGCCGTAAACCAGTCCGGTGATTCCGACACCCATCCCGTGGACGTGGCCATCGTACCTTCCGGCTGCGTGCGGGATACCTTCGCCACAGGCGATATCACTGTGGAGGATGTCTTTAATGCCTACTCCCTGGGAATCGGTGCCGACGGCATTCCCGGCTACCCCCTGATCAGCATCTATCTGACAGGCGCGGAGCTGAAGACCGGCGCGGAGATCGATGCCTCCGTTTCGGATTTTATGCCCTCTGCGCGCCTATACCTGAGCGGGATTCATTTTTCCTTCAACCCCCACCGGCTGATTCTGAATAAGGTCACCGACTGCTATATGACCGACGAAAAGGGCAGCAGGGTGGAAATCGAGGATGACAGGCTTTACCGCGTTGTATGCGATCTGTACAGCGGCCAGATGCTTGGAGCCGTAACGGATGTATCCTATGGCATACTGTCTGTCCGCCCCAAATTTGCGGACGGTACTCCCATCGAAAACATTGAAGATGCCATTATCACAGCTAACGGGCAGGAAATCAAGGCCTGGGCCGCCATCGCAGAATATCTGGCTTCCATGGAAGACACGGATGGGGATGGTATCTCCAATGTGCCGGAATCCTATGCCTCTGCGCAGGGACGCAAAATCGTTGAGAATAGCCGCTCCATCGGCGACCTGCTGAAAAATCCCAATAAATATGCGCTGATCATCTTGGGCGTTCTTTTGACGGTGCTGGTCATTCTCATTCTGTTAATCCTTTTCATTGTAAAGAGGATTCGAAAGCTGATACGGAAAAAGGCGTAGGATTCCCTGCGCCTTTTTGTTCTATTTCAATCAATATCCATACTCATTTATCCCACGAATATGTCTGTCATAATATTTACCGTTCCCTCATTTCCTTTTTAAATGGTAAATGCAGAAATGCTCCGCAACCTTCTCCCGGCATTCCAATTCCAGATCGATTCCCTTCTCCTCATAAAGCGCGGACAGCCATGCAAGATCGCTTCCTTCTTCCGCCACAAAATACACATTATCCTTCTCAATCAATGCCGTCGGTACGGAATCAATGCCAAACTGACCGTACTTTTCCCCGCAAAGCGGACTCTTGGCCAGCCATCCCCCGCAGATATCGTAATTCTCCAACCCGGAATATCTCCCGGTGAAAATCGCTTCCGAGTAATTTACCGTGGAGTATACATCCATAAAATAAAAATTGTCTTCCCTGTCCCTGCAATATGCAAGCAATTCCTCCCATTCCTCATTGAACGCCACCGTTTTCTCATAGGTCATCCCAAGCCCCTGGCAGGAATATACTGCCACAGCGCCTGCTCCCGCCAGAGAAAATGCGGAAAAAAGAGTCAATACCATCTTCTTTTTCCGTAGACTACCATTTCGATGCAGCCAGCTCATCTCCTCAAAAATCAGAACCAGCAGGCAGACCATTTCCATAAGGAACAGAGAATGGGTTACCCGGGGCGGAGTTCTCTGCTTCAGTATAATATACATCCACAGCCCCGAGCGCAGGAAAAACATGAAAACCATATATACAATATTCTGAATTCTCCCGGAAAGGAGGGTCAGAAGCAAAAATACAAAGTACAGGGCCATGCATACAATATTCCAGGGGTAATCTTCCTGTGCAAGCTTCCGGTCAAAGAGCACTCTGTGAGCGTAGGACCAGACGCCCTCTTTCAGGGGCAGCCGGAACATGCCATAATAGACTTTACTGATTCCCTGATGTTCAGAAATTCTACTGTCATTGACATAATCCACCACACTGCGCAGCGTCTCGCTGGTAATTTCCTCATCCAGAGACAGATTATAATTTTTTAGAAGCTCATACTGAACCTCTGAAATCCCTGCAGACCGGTAGAACTCCTGGTTATCCTCATAGGACGGCAGCGCCAGAAAATCATAGAGCTGGGTTCTGTACTCAAACACCCTTCGATATTCCTGCCAGTCCTGACCAGGATATGCGGCATGATCCAGCCCATATAAAACAAACACACCCAATACCAGGCTGCCCCAGAATACACTCCATTGCCCTATTTCCTTTCTCTTCAAAGCAAATCTATTATTCCTATAATAGCAGATTATTGTCAGCAACACAGAAAATGGCAGAAGAAACAGAAAAATTTCTGTTCTCAGGCAAAAAGCAAGCAAATATTGCAACAAAATTCTTATATAACAGAAAATACTCCTTTTTGATGCGAAATTCATTTCCCCTGTACAGTACAAATCCATAGTTGCTGAAGTCATAAGCAGTGCTGCTGCATATGTGTATTGTATCATTACAAGTTCACATACCATGATACTGATCAAAAGTATATTTGCAGATATTAAAAGTATTAGACGTGTCACTTTATGAAAATTTAGTTTCTTTGCCAGACATATCAGGATACTGTAAAGCGACAGGAACTGAACTGTCACTAAAAACAATCCAAACCAAGGTATTGCGTTATTCAATTGGTATAATCCAGAAAATAGCGTATTTAATAATACAATTATTTGAATATTATGGTTATCAGGAATACCTGTATATTTTCCCGAAATAATAGACGCAATAAAAACATCATCATTCATTGCATAACGGTAATCGAAAAGCAGGGAGAGCAGCACCATAATACCGACAATTGCTGCCGCCTCCACTATTTTTATCAAAAACTTCTCCTCGTGGATTTTCTGTCTCAAGCCCATCATTCCGTCTCCATTTTCCATTCGGCCCCTGCCCCCGGCGCACGGCCGGAACCAGAAGCAGCTCTGAAAGAGCTGTTTCTGAACGGTTCCTGAATATCTGTGTAACAATCTTATTTTACCATGAGCGTCCGCTCTTATCAAGCCGCCCCTACAATTCCTTCCTCAAAGGAGCTGCCTGAGCCATTTTCGACATGGGGCGCTTATAGACCAGAAGAGAAATAAGGTATTCCCCGATTGCGCCGACGCCGATGCAGGCCAGGCCGATTGCCGCTGCCAGGATAAGAGAGGCTTTGCCCTGATTGAAGACAGTCCAGTTCAACTCCACAGGCATTCCCATATTAACCGAAATGAAGATAATCGGAAACAGAAAGAGCAAGGACAGCACAAAGTATTTGTAGGCACTTCCCAGATACAGCATCATGGCCATTGCCACCAATCCCAGAAGCACCAGCTCGCTGCACACGCTGCTCCTTATCTCAGGAAGGTTCCAGGCCATAACCGCTCGCACCAGTGCCACCACCAGGTATAAGAAAGTCACACAGCTCCAGGCAAGCACCGCAGGCACGCTTGTCTGCAGCTTCTTTCTGACTGGTGAAGTCAATATCAGATTTGATACGCTGAGAGAATACAGCATCTGAACCGGCAGCATGCCGATGCACAGAAAAACTACCTGTCCGGGAATGCCTCCTCTGAAGTTATTTGTGGAAATCTGTAAAAAGAGGAATAAGCCTCCAAACAGGAAAAAAGCAATTCCCTGAACAATACTCATCACCAGGCCGTACCCGTGGCGCAAAATCTTAAATCCAAGCTTCCAGTTATTTATCATAATACCCTCCTCTACACTTTCTCATAGCGATGTACACTGTCAGAACGCTGGCTCCGGCGCATAAAAGCATATTCAGCAGATTGAAAAGCCAGATGCTGTGTCCTGACGAGAGTATCAGGTACGGGCACAGCGCCGTAAGTATCATGCACGGATAACCGATAAGAAGATTGATCCAGAACAGGCTTCCGAATCTGGAAAGGAATGTCCCGACTGTGGAAAAGAAGTAGGAAGTCAGTGCAAAACACAGCAGTATGCCGATTTTCACACCTGTCTGAACCGCTCCCCCGCCGTCCCCCGCAAGCCCCCTCCCGCTTAAAAAGGCAATACCGCGAAGCCGGAGCACATAATGTCCCGCGCCCGCAATCAGCAGGCTGAAGAGAAACTTTCTCCCCAGATCCATTATCAGAGCATTCCGCAAAAGTCCCATCCCTCTGCCGGAGGTTTTGAGGTAATCTATTTTCTCAGGATCCCTCGCCTGTATCCCACCAAACAGCCAGGAATCGGAAAGGATCTCCGCCATGGTCAGCAATACAGCCGCCAATAGTATCGCCGCCTCCTTAATATTGCTTCCCATCCATGCAATGAGTCCGATCATCGATACCGGCATCAGGATGTACATGACTATCCGATATGCAGCGGAGGTAAATACCAGATAGCTTTTTATCATTTTTCTCATATTTAAAGCCATTCCTTCCCGGTTCTTTCCATTGTTTGCTGATTCAGTGCGTTCCCGATTAGAATTTCACGAAATACCATATTTATCTGATTGGGAATATTGTTATTTCAACAAAGCGTGGAAAGCCCCATTTCTCTTGACCCGGTTCCAGACAAAGCGAACCGGAATTCTGCATTATAAACCCAGAATGTTCTCTGAACCCTTTCGGCAAAACTCTCACGAAAGCTTCAGCTTCGTATTGGCTTTCATAACCGCCACACTGATCTGGGAGAGAGTCGGCACCTCCACAGCGATATCCATTCCCGCCAGCTGTTCCAGCTTTTGTGCCAGGCAGATCCCCTCGAATCCATATGCATTTCTGGTCATGGAGAACAGAATTTCCTTGGCCCTTTCCGCGTCTGACGTCTCTCCTTTTACCAGGAGATATTTTTCCTTCAGGTTTTCCACGAAGCCCGCCTCCACGATATTGCCATGTTCCAGGATAATGGCGTAATCCGTCACATTTTCCATATCCGCTATGTTATGGGTGGAAAAAAAGACGGAGCGCTCCCCGTTTCCCTGTTCCAGGTAATCCCGTATCATATCGCAGAGCTTATCCCGCATCAGCGGGTCCAGAGGAGAAGCTGGTTCATCCAGAATCAAAAGTTCCGTTTCCCTGGCAAGGACCGAGGCCAGCATCAGCTTCATTTTGTTTCCGTCAGAAAGCTTTTTGACTTCCTTGCTCCGGCTCCCCTCGATCCCCAGTTCCCGGCAGATTCCGCGGAATCTGTCCTTATCAAAGTGCTCAAACAGGAGCTCTCCCACTTTCTCCACCTGTCCAATAGTCCACTGGGGGAGAAAGTAGCAGCCCGGCCCTGTATAGCCAATGCGCTCCTGTGCATTGCGCTCCTGTGCATTGCGCTCCTGCATATTGCGTTCCGGTATATTACTGTCTGTCTTTTTCCCATCACAGCCAAAATAGGAAATCTCTCCCTTGAAGTCCAGGCGTATGCCGGCCAGAATATTCAGCAGAGTGGTTTTGCCCGCGCCGTTTTCTCCAATCAGGGCAGTGGCAAAGCCTTTGGGAATGCCAAACTTTGGAATTGACAGTTCAAAGCCCTTGTATTTCTTATACAGATTCCTCCCGCTTATTACTTCTTCTATCTCTGCTGTTCTTCTTATCGTCTTCTCTTCCATTTCCGCTGTTCTTCCCGCCGCTTTCTCTTCTGTTTCCGCTGTTCTTCCCGCCGTTTTCTCTGCTGTTTCCGCCATGCCTTCTGCCGTCTTCATCGCTATTCCTCCCATTTGTCATGCCTCCTCTTCCATTTTCAGCAATGTCCGCAGCGTTATTTCCAATTCCCCAGGCGCCATTCCCGCTATCTGCGCAGCATGTATGGCCTCCATTAAAGCTGTCTCCACCTTGCGCAGGTGCTGTTCCCTGAGCATTTCGCTGTCCTGGGCATTCACATAAAATCCTTTTCCCTGAGCCGCCGTCACAAGCCCTTCCGCCTCCAGCTGTTCGTATGCCTTCATTGTGGTGATAACGCTGATTTTCAGTTCCTTTGCCAGTCCCCGAATGGACGGAAGGTATTCCCCTTCCTTCAGCTTTCCCACCAGAATATCTGCTTTCATCTGTTCGGCTATCTGTTGATATATTGGTACTCCAGAATTCTGCAGTAATTTCAATGTTACTCCGTACCTCCTTCTGTTTATATGTTATATATACAGCATTATCAGTATATTGTCAATACCTTTTGATAAGTTTTTGTTTGAAGCGGCATGGGACGGGGATTGCTGGGCTTTACGGGCGGAGGCGGCATGGGACGGCGGAAGGGGGAGGGGGACTTTGCTCGGCCGGGGTAACGCTGCGACGAACTAACTGGTAACGGAGACTAAGATGCAAAGTGTGCATCTTAGTCTCCATAACCAGTGGATTTCGTCTCCGCTAAGGACACCCCGTAGGTGCTCTCACAAAGTCCCCCTCCCCCTTCCGCCTGTTTTGCAGCAACTTGTAAAAACAGCCCTTTTTTATCCGGCATTACAACAAGCCTCTTCAAATCGGTTTTTAAGTGTGGTATACTTATTTTTGCTTATGTGGAATTTACGGATGGGGAGTTTATGCCTGTTCCGGAAATCACCGGTTTATACTGCATATCAATGAAATTTACAGCCAGCTGCAGCGCAATACCGTCAGCCGTATTTGGCCTCGATAGACGGACTAGTAATTTATACCGATATTTCGAATAATAATTATCAAAATAGTGAAGAACAGAAAGGAAACGGACTGTCCGGAAATGCCTGTATACCTGCAATATATGCTGTGATATGTTGAGATTCACAACCATATATTATGGGGCCGGCAGTTTTCCCGGCAGCCCCTGGGAAGACAATGCCGGAAAATGCAGCCTTCGAAGCCGCCAAAAGAAAAATAATCGGAGTTGACCGGCAGCGCCTGGGCGTCGGCACCCTGTCGGAAAAGACGGTTCATGCCATTCTGAAGAATTATTATGAGCCGGATGAGGGTCATCAGGAAATCCCTATCGAAAAGTATATAGCGGATATTTATGCCCATGGGGAGATCATAGAGATACAGACAAGACAGTTCGATAAGATGCGAACCAAGCTCTCCGCGTTTCTGCCCCTGTATCCGGTGACCATTGTCTACCCTGTTCCCCGGGAAAAATGGATCATCTGGATCGATGAGGAGAGCGGGGAGCTAAGTAAAAAAAGGAAGTCCCCCGCAAAGGGGAATCCCTATCTTGTGTTTCCGGAGCTGTATAAAATTAAGATGTTTCTGAAGGATCCCCATCTGCGTATCAGAATCGCAATGCTGGACATGGAGGAATATAAGCTGCTCAATGGCTGGAGCAGGGACAGGAAAAAAGGGGCCAGCCGTTATGACCGCATTCCCACGCAGCTGGTGCAGGAGTATGAAATCCAGCGCCCGGAGGATTTTCTGCAGTTTGTGCCCCTTGAGCTGGAAAATGGCTTTACCTCCAGGGAATTCGCCGCTGCGGCGCATATCCCCCTGTCTCTGGCGCAGATTGTGCTGAATATCCTGCATTATATGGGGACTGTAATAAGGACAGGAAAAAAAGGGCAGCATTATCTGTACGAAATCGAGGAGCAGTAATAAAATGCCTATTCCAGGCCCACGATTCCATCCACAGGCAGGGAGAGAATGATACCCTGTGCCTTGCTCTCCATCCCGCAGTTTTCCCCGATAGCCTGCATGATGGCCTTCTTGTCCTCCTTCTGGGCGAGGATAATGACAATCTCCCTCTCTTCCTGTACGCTGATCTTCCAAAACTTCATGGCCTCCTCGTTGCCGATGCGTCTGCTGTGGAACACCGTACCGCCGGAAGCGCCCTTGGGCCTGGCCGCATTCATTACGTCCTCACTGAATCCCTGATTTACAATGGCCATGATCATGCTGTATTCGTTCTCCGTCATACCGGATTCCCTCCTCTCCAGAAGCCTGGGCCTATCCTCCGCCTCCAGCCCTTCCATCAGCTGAACCACACGCCCGCTGCTGCCGGACAGCGGCAGGGTAAATGCAATCCCCGTGTTCGGCATCCCCAGGTGAAGCTTTTTTCTCAGCTTTATAAGCATTCCGTCCGCAAATGCCTTTGGCATCATGCCCATCAGTATATTTTTATCCACCCCGTCCAGGCCCAGCATATCCATCACCTGGCTGGATGCCGTGCCCTGACCGTGGATCAGATACTGGGTGGGAATATCTCCCTCTTTGAGCAGCGCCACCGCCTTATTCACCAGCTTGGGAGTGGCAATCAGAAATAACAATCGAAAGGAAGCTTTTTTACGCATTTCCGTCATCTTCATCGCCCTCCTCGAATTCAAAGATTACATCCATAGAGCTCAGGATATCCATCTCCTGAACCACATCCTTCTCCGTAGTCTTCAGTCTGTACTGGTAGAGGACTCCCATAAGCTGAATTGCAATCAGGGGAGTTAACGCCACCAGAGCTACCACGCCGAAGGCATCCGTCATCAGATTGCCGCCCACCGCATTACAGGCTCCGATGCTTAAGGGAAGCAGGAAGGTGGTAGTCATGGGTCCGCTGGCCACGCCGCCGGAGTCGAAAGCGATACCTACAAACATCTTTGGCACGAACCTGGACAAAACCATGGCGATCACATAACCCGGAATCAGAATCCAGTGAATGGGAAGCCCCGTCAGCACCCTCAGAATGGAAAGGCCCACACTGGCGGAGACCCCCAGCGACATACAGCGGTTCATGGCCTTTGCAGACACCGAACCGTTGGTGACGCTCTCCACCTGCCGGTTCAGCACCTGAATGGCAGGCTCCGCCTTTACAATATAATAACCGATCAGCATGCCGATAGGCACCAGCAGCCACCTCCAGGATTCCGAGGCGATCTCGTTCCCCAATAAGGAACCTACCGGCGCAAATCCCACATTTACCCCGCAGAGAAAGAGCACCAGGCCGATATATGTATAGGAAAAGCCTACAATAACACGCTTTACCTGCCTTTGGGGATAGCGATGGGTAAACATCTGGAAAAAGAGAAATACCACTGCCACCGGGATGAGAGAGATCAGTACCTCCCGCACATAGGGCGGCATATTGAACAGAAATTCTTTTATTACATCACGGGTCGTGCTTACATCCGCAACCGTCGCCGCAGAATATGCCGTCTCCCCGGTGGTGAAAAACATCCCCAGAAGCAGCACGGCAAGAATAGGACCCACACTGGAAAGCGCCACCAGACCGAAGCTGTCGCTTGATGCATTCTTATCGCCGCGTACGGAAGCAAGGCCGACGCCCATTGCCATGATAAAGGGTACCGTCATGGGGCCTGTGGTCACGCCGCCGGAGTCAAAAGCCACTGCAAGGAAATCCCTCGACACCAGAAAGGACACACCAATCAGAGCCGTATACAGCAGGATCAGTATAGTGGACAGACTGATCTGAAACAAAATTCTCAGAATCGCCACAGCCAGGAAAATCCCCACCCCCACCGCTACCGTCAGAATCAGGGTCAGGTTCGGAATGGAAGGCACCTGCGATGCCAGCACCTGCAGATCCGGCTCGGAAATAGTGATGATTACTCCCATGGAAAAACCAATGATAAAAATCAAAGGAATGTGGCGTGTCTTGGAGATCTGGACGCCGATGCCTTCCCCCAGAGGCGTCATTGACATTTCCGCACCCAGCTGAAAAAAGCCCATACCCACCACCAGCAGAAGCGCTCCCATGATAAACATCACCATTGTCCCCAGCTCAATGGGCACCAGCAATATACTCAGAAGCAGCACGATTCCGGTTATAGGCAGTACGGCGGAAAGGGATTCCAATATCTTCTCCTTCAGTTTTTGATTCATCCGTTCACCTCTTAATCTGCAGACTGATTTTATTATACCAAATAATAGAAATAGTTCCTTGTATGGCATATGGTCATTTTCCTTATTTCTATTATGGTCTCTGAATAATATGTATTGGAGGAAAAAGCATTTTAATCCCCCGATATCCTAAAATACACTCTCGGAATCTCTCTTCCGCTTTCTGCAGAGCTCTTTTGGAACCTTTTTCACCGGTTCCCCCTCTTTTCCTGCTCCCTGTTTAATCAGAACCCTGGTTTTGCCTGTCTGGATTCCGAGAGGCTATAATATAATAGAATTAAGACAGATTTCATTATCTAAGATCTATAATAGAATCAAGACCGGATTCTACTGTCACAGATCTATTATAGCAGATTATGCGAATCCTTTCCACCGAATATCATAAGTTCTTCTAAAAATAATCCGAAAAAGCTATCCCTTGAGCTCAAATTCTGTCTGCGCTATATGATTCTTACGCTCTCCCCTGTTTCAGAGATGCCCCTGATTGTAATCCTGCCTTTTAATAAATTCATAATTCAGAGAAATCCCCAGGCTGCTCCCCCATACACTGAAAAAGTTCATGGTATCCGTCTCCGACAGCTCAAAATATACCTGTGGGGCTTCCGCTGCCCTGTCCACGAACAGAATTTCCGTTGAGCAGTTCCATGCATCCTCCGATTCATCTTCATAAATATGCAGAATATCTCCCTGAAGGGCCTCTTCTCCGCCTGGCTCTTGTCCGGGTTCATCGGCAGACCGGCTGATCCATCCCAGCGGAATCCCCAGAAGGTACCTGCCGCCTTCCCTGCGCTGCAGCGTAAAGCCTCCGGAACTCATGGCTGCGATTTCCTGCGCCTTCACCCCATACTGCGCGGGCCAGGTCTCCTGCAAAACAGGATCTGCATTCTCCGGGAAGGTGATCCTGACCAGCTGCCCGGCAGAAAGCCCGTCAAATCCGTCCTCCCCCGGTTCGTAATAGGGATATATTTCTTCCGCATCGGGAATTTCCACCGTTCCCACACCCGGTATCTCTATTACAAGATGCCCCGGCGTCATTTCGGATTCTGTCACCACCCCGTATACCGATGCCTGAAGAGCACTTCCGGCTTTATCTTCAGAATCCGCCTGTGCGCCAAAGGGATTTGCCGCCAATATGACTGCAGCTATGGCACACACTGTCACGGCGGCCGCCGCAAGCCATAGCTTAGGTTTCCGGTAGCGCAGCACATTCCTGATCCTGCTTCCGGTATCTCCCTCCCCGAAGGCCAGGGGCATTCCGCTTATCCTGCGCCTGCCCGCGGCAAAGTACAGGAGAGAGGCTGAATATTCCTTCTTTACACTTCCGCCTATCCTGCCCAGTACCGCTTCGTCACAGGACATTTCCATATCCCTGCCGCTCAGGCAAAAGGCCAGCCAGACCAGGGGATTGAACCAGTGAATACAGAGTGCGGCAAATCCTATCAGCTTTACAATATGGTCTCCGCGTCTGATATGTATCTGTTCATGCAGCAGAATATACTCTCTCTCCTCCTCCTTCATTCTGTCCGGCAGATAGATGCGCGGCCTGAAAAGTCCCATGACAAAGGGGGTCTGCACCCTGGTTCGATAGATATTGCCCCCTTCGCGTACTGCGTCCTTAAGTCTTTTTTTCATACGGAGAACCGAGCAGACACTGCCTGCGGCCAGGATAAGGGCACCCGTCAGCCAGACCCAGGCGCCGATCCTCACAAGCTGCTCCGGCAGGACTCCCCTGCCAACCGCATCCCCTGCCCCGGGCATTCCCATCCGGATAAGAGCTTCCTGTCCGTTTTCCTCCTGCGGACTGCTTCCGCCGCCTGTCCCAATGGCTTCCTGAATGTCTGCAGCAATATATATCATCTGTCCCTGCTCCACCACGGGCTCCTGTAATATTCCGAACAGCGAAACATGCGCAGAAAAGGATACCGGGCATAGAAGGCGGAATCCAACCACCGCCCAGAGCAGATAGGAAAATAATTTAGGCGCTCTTCGCAGAAGCTGCCGTGCCAAAAGCACGCAGAGGATTGCGATGCTGCCCGTCAGGCTCATATTGATTATATCAAGAAATATCCTCTCCATTCTTTTCCTCCTCGTAGTCATCTATCAGCTTTTGCAGCTGCGCAATCTCCTTGTCGCTCAGCCTTCGTCTGCGGCTGAATGCTGCCAGAAACCGGGGCAGCGACCCCTCAAAGTTCTCCTCCAGAAACTGTCCTCCCTGCGCCGCAAGAAAGTCCTCCTTCGTCATCCTTGCCTCCACAGTCCCGTTTTCATTGGCGAAAATCCCCCTGTCGCAGAGACGCTTCAGCATTGTGTAGGTAGTGGTGCGCTTCCAGGCGAATTCCTCCCCGCACAGTGCAGTCAGTTCCCGGGTGCTTACCGGCGCCCGCTGCCAGATAAGCTCCGCAAACCTCCGCTCCATTTCCCCCAGTTTATACTTCTCCATCTCAACTCCTCCTTCCTGTATTTTTAATTCTGTAGTTCCCCATATTCCTGCTCATGAATATCATGATATTTTTCGATGTCTATTTTCATTAGACAATATAAGTCTAACATCATTAGACACTTTTGTCAATATCCTGTTTGAAATATTCGGAAAAGTGAGGTATTATGGTAATATCAGTATTTTCGTATTATTTTAAACGCCATATTTATCCTTAAATGATTATGGTGTTAGAGCGTGTTTGAAAATTGCTTTCTGCCAGATGTGCGTCCCAATTTGTGGGAGATTTGACCCGAATGAGGGAGGTGTAGTGGGCTACGTTGACCGAATGAGGGCCAAATATACCGCAAATGTGGGGACACGGTTCCCGCGGCAGATGGCGGGAATGAATTTTCAAACACGCTCTGGGCAGCAAGTGGGTTGATGGCACAATCTCAGGCCTTCCAGCGCCTTAAAATATGCGGACTGCATATGGGAAAAGCAAAGCTCTCCTGTTTCTTCCAGCCAGAAAATGTGTGTATTCCGGGGAAATACGTAGAAATGAGGAATGGTTATGCATTATGTAGAGGCGAAGGGAATTCTCTCAGCCAGAAACGGAATGAATCTGTTTCGGGGCTGTACCCATGGATGTATTTACTGCGATTCCAGGAGCAAATGTTATCATATGGAGCATGCTTTTGAGGATATTGAAGTCAAGGGAAACGCTGTCGGGCTGCTGGAAGCCGCGCTCCGGCGCAAGCGGAAAAAGTGTATGATCGGTACCGGAGCCATGACAGACCCCTATATTCCGCTGGAGGCAGATTTAGGGCTCATGCGGAAGGTTCTTTCTCTGATTCTGGAATATGGATTCGGTTTTACCGTGCAGACGAAATCTGACCGCATTCTGCGGGATATGGATCTTCTCTGCAGAATCAACGAACAGACCAAATGCGTCGTACAGATGACTCTGACCACCTATGATGAAAAGCTGTGTAAAAAGCTGGAACCCAATGTGTGCACCACGAAAAGGCGTTTTGAGGTGCTGAAGGAGATGCGGGACGCGGGAATCCCCACTGTGGTGTGGCTCTCCCCGCTCCTTCCCTTTATCAATGATACGGAAGAGAATATTTCCGGCATTCTGGAAATGTGCAGGGAGGCAAAGGTTTATGGCATTATCTGCTTTGGCATGGGTCTGACACTTCGGGACGGAAACAGGGAATACTTTTATAAGCAGTTGGATTCGCTGTTTCCCCGTCTAAAGGAAAAATACATTCAATGCTACGGTTTTCAATACGAAATTCCCAGCCCCCGCAATGATTATCTGATGGATTTATTTCATCGGAAATGTGCAGAATATGGAATAATCCATGATAATGACCGGATCTTCGGTTATCTGTCCTGCTTTGAAGAAAAAAACAGCGGGGAGCAGCTGAGTCTGTGGGATCTCTGAGCCAGTCAGATTCCACACCTCTCCTCTGCTCCCGCTGGCTTCACTCCGGTGCGTCTCTCCTTCTTCCGCCGCTCCGGTCCCCGGTACTTCTCTCACGCTCCCGCTGGCTTCACTCCGGTGCGTCTCTCCTTCTTTCGCCGCTCCGGTCCCCGGTACTTCTCTCACGCTCCCGCTGGTTTAGGAACCGTTTGGGTTCGGCTAATTGCGAAGCAATTTGCAGAAATTGTGGAATTCCTTATCCCCCGTACTCCTCTTCCAGCTTCCGGGTGATCCTTCGCAGCATAAGGACTTCCTTTCCGGCGGTTTCGTTCAGTTCCTTCTCATCCCGGGTGCGACAGAAGGTTTCCAGCCTCACTCCTTCCTGCTGCAGGTAGAACTTTGCGTTCACGGGATAAACCTGGCGCTCTATCAATGCACAGATAGTGAGGGCATCTGACAGTTCCGTCATTTCCAGGGAAGCATATTCTTTCACAAGCTTCGTGTAGAGCCGGCACTGCATATTGGCCATAACCCCGCTGTAACCGGCCGCCCCCGCCCTCAGAGACTCCAGAAGCGTAGCCGTGTTCGCGTTATAGACCTTCAGATTGGTTCCCCGGCATACCTCCAGCTTATCCTTTATATTCTCTATATCACAGCTGGTATCCTTCAGGAAATAAAATCTTCCCGTATCTGCACAGTATTTCGCCATTTCCCTGGTCAGTACCCGCTTGTACGGATAGGGACATTCGTAAAATCCCAGCTTCAGTTCCGTAGGCAGCTCCTTCAGCAATAACTCCAGGTTCCGCAGCCAGACTTCATCGCTCTCCTCCTGCCTTGCCAGGCGGTTGGTGATCAGAATCACCGCATCGACCCCTGTCTCCCCGATGAGACGCAGTTCCTTTACCTGGTCCTCAAAGCCATCGCTGATATGTCCGGAGGCAATCACGGGCAGCCCCTGCGCCTTCTCCTTCACGAACCGTGCGATTTCCACCCTTTCTTCCAGGCTCAGAAAAAACATCTCGCTGGACTGGCATACGGCAAACAGTCCCGAGACGCCTCCCTTTCTATACCATTCGATCAGTTCCTCCAGCGCTCTGTAATCCACCTTGTTCTCTTTTGTAAAGGGTGTAAGCATCACCGGCCACACTCCTCCCGGAAAATGATTGTCCGTCATTCCTTTGTTCTCCCTTCCGCAGTTTTTCTGGCATCCGCCCGTTTTTCATTGGTTTTCGGATCTTTTTGATTATCTATTTTTAAGCTTTTGCCAAACGTTTTTACATCTTTTTAACTATCTTTTGTGGCTCTTGCTGTCGGTTTTTATGTCTTATCTGTTTTTGTTACCGTTTTTCTTGTCGCACTTCTATTTCTGCCGCTTTGTCATTACGGCTTTTTTGTTCTTTTACAGTTCTTATGCCATTCTATGGTTCTTTTTGTTCTTTTGTGGTTCTTTTGCCTACGGCTCTTTTGCTCTTTTGTGGTTCTTTTTCTCTTCTATGACTCTTTTTGTTCTTTTGTGGTTCTTTTGCTCTTCTACGGCTCTTTTTGTTCTTTTGCGGTTCTTTTGCTCTTTTACAGCTCTTCTTCCCTTTTGCGATTCTTATGCTCTTTTGCAGCCCCTCTGCTCTTTTACCGTTTTTCTGCATTTATATATCGTCTTTCGTGCGGAATTGCTCTCAGGCTGGCGACCTGCGCAGCGGACAGTTTGACAGGGATACCCGGTCCGCCAGCCCGCACAGTCCGTTGTCTCTCAGATAGTCCTGCAATATCGCCCTGGACTGGGTGGATTCCGGACCGATTATAATCTCCGGCACCAGGTCTGTGAAAGTAAGTCCCGCCTTCCGGCACATGGCCTGCAGGTTCAGGGGATAGTATTTCTTGATGCGCTCCTTGGAAATATGATAGCAGGGCTCAATGTCAAACACATCCTTCACCAGGGGAGATACGATGAGCCGTACTTCCCTCTCCGAAGAAAAAGAAGGATGCTTAAATGCGGCGGAGCAAATCCAGGCGTAATTCATGGCCTGTCTGATATCCGGATTGTTTTCCGACAGCTCCGTCTCCCTTTTCACCAGACGGTACAATGTCCCCGCCAGATTATGTACCGTCATATCCTCCTGATAGAAAACCGTCTGAAGGGATACGGAGCCTTCTACCATTCTCTGAAGGCAGTTTCCGTAAAAGGCAATGCATACCCCCCTGCCCCGATTTCCGTATCGCTCCCATTGTGCCGCGTCGTCCCTGTGCAGAGAAAAGCAGGCGGCATAGGCGGAATAGACAAACTCCTCCTTCAGCGCCTCCCGAAAGAGTCTCCTCACGCCTTCTGCCCGCCTGTCGTCCCCGTCCTCCTCCAGTTTCCCTGCCACCGCATTGCACAGGCCGCTCATGAAGTAACGCATCTCTGCCGCATCATTCATATTCAGAATATTGTTCACTCTCAGCTGCGCGCACCTTAGAATTCCGTCCAACGCCTGATAATCCGTATAATGATATAGAATATCGTTCTCGAACTCCTTACCCATGTCAGCGTCCCTGCTTTCTCCACAGATCTGACACAAAGTACATCAGCGCCGCCCAGGTATACAGAGAATAATAATTTCCGTATTCATCGCGGCCATCTTCCAGAACCTGCTCCGCTTCCGCTTTTGTCAGAAGGCAGAAACCGTCAAAAAGCTCGGTACCCTCCGCTCCCTCCTGTGACAAGGCGGACAGGTCTGCGGGATGCAGAAGGGCGCAGACCAGAGCATTGCTCTCGTCCGTCATACCCGGCGTGGAGAAAAGCAAGGGATTCACTATGCCGAGCGTATCCCCCTCTGCGACTTCCAGCCCTGTCTCCTCCCGAATCTCACGAGCCGCCGCGGACAGCACGGGATCCGGCTTCTCCCTGTCGCTTTCGTCCATCAGGCCGGCCGGCACGCTGAGCAGAAAGCGCCCTGTGGGATAGCGGTACTCATAAGTGAGCAGCAGACACGGCTCCTGCCCCGGCAATTCCAGAATCACGATGCAGCTGGCTGCGTCCGGCAGCATAGTCCTGAATTCCTCGTCCGTTTTCACCGCCGTCAGGTTTTCCATGGTTCTCCTGGTTGCGTCATAATAATGCTTCCCCGGCGCATACTGCAGATCCGCCAGCCGCAGATACGGAGAATCAAATAGCAGTTTGACATTTTCTTTTTGAATTTGCTGTTCTTTTTTCATTTTACCCTCATACTCCCTGCATTTTTATTTCTATAATGCCAGAATCAAAGCCATATGCAAGTATATCTTCCTCTGGCCGGGCATTGCATATAATCATTTAAGGCAATATCTATTATAATGCGCGCTGACTGCCCCTGCGTTTTGCCCTATTCCCTTAATCCTGTCTTTACCGATAAACCTCCGGCAAAACGGACGGATTATCAGGTTTTCCATGCCATATGTCAGAACGGCTCCGCCTCATCCGACTTCCCGTCATCCAGAATTCTTCTGATCACGTCAAAAAGCAGTTCTATGTCCAGGGGCTTTGGCAGGTGCGCATTCATACCGCTCTCCAGGGATTTCTTCCTGTCTTCCTCAAACGCATTGGCCGACACCGCAATGATCGGGATATTCGCCAAAAGCGGATCCCCTATCCCGCGAATGGCTCTGGCAGCAGAATACCCATCCATGACCGGCATCTGGATATCCATCAGAATCAGGTCATATTCTCCGGGCCGGGAAGCTTTTATCCTCTCCAGCGCAAGGCTGCCGTCCATGACAGTGTCCACCAGGAATCCCGCATCCTGCAGCATCTCGTTCTCGATCTCCAGATTGATCTCATTATCATCCACAAGCAGAATCCGCTTTGCATCCGTATACTGCGGCCTCTCCTCCCTGTCCGTGCCGGCCCCCTCCGGTTCGTTGTGCTTTCCCTGTACTCTGAGAGGAAGGGAAACCGTAAATCTGGTTCCTTCTCCCAACGCACTGTCTGCATAAATATTTCCTCCCATCATATCCACAAGCTTCCTGGTGATGGTCAGGCCCAGGCCGGTTCCGTGGACCTTGCTCAGGGTAGTATTTTTCTCCCGCTCAAAAGGTTCAAATATATGCTCCAGGAAATCCCGATCAATGCCTATTCCGTTGTCCTCCACCCAAAACTGATAAGAGACATAGTCCTCCTTCCACTCCTCCGGCTCTATGGCCGCAATCCGGATGCAACCCCCTTCTTCCGTATATTTCAGAGCATTATCCACCAGACAGGACAGTATCCGGACAATCTTCTCCCCATCCGCAAACACAGCCGGATGCTTCAGGCCGGACACATCCAGCGTAATGGCAATCTTTTTCGCCTCTGCCTGAGAGATGGCCTGTCCCCTTATCTCCTGCAAAATGCTTATCAGGCTGATCTCCTTTTCTTCTGTCTGTGCCTGTGCCGACTCCAGATTTGTGATTTCCAGCACATCGTTCAGCAGCTGCAGCAATTGATTGCTGAAGGCGGAGATCATGTCCAGGTATCCGGCCGCCTTCCGTTCATCCTTCAGGTGCCTGCGGGCAAGCGCCGTATATCCCACAATCGCATTCATGGGCGTACGGATATCATGGGACATATTGGAAAGAAAACGGTTCTTGGCATTGTTCGCCAGATTCGCTTCATGCAGAGCTTCCCTCAGCATTTGCTTCTGGTTTATCTCCTTTTTCATCTCCCGGTCAATACATCTGTACCCGAACACCGCCTGAGAAGCATCCCCATTTTCGCTCACATCCACTACCCGCAGCTGTACATATACCGGTTCCTCTCCCTCCAGAACCCGATAATTGATATAAAAAAACTTTTCCGCAGCAAGCTTTTCCCGGATATACCCCGGATTACTGACCCCCGCAAGAAGCGCATGATCATCCGGATGGACCCATTCCCGGATATACTCTCTGTCAAAGCCTGTAAAGGGATAGCCGTGCCCCTCCCTGGGAAAGAACTTAATTGCCCGTTTGCTCAGCCGGTATGCCGTAATTCGGTCAAGCTCCGGCTCCGCATAAAATATGGATTCATAATCAATACTCAGGCCCTCGATAATCTCAAGCCGCCTGAGAAGCTCCTGACGGTTCATCTGAAGCTTATAATCATATTCCTCAATCCTCATCCGCAGCTGTGATTCCTTTTTGCTTGTCTCTCTTATGAAGGACTCCTTTTCCTCCTGCTGATGAAGCTTCTTCTCCGTGGCATCCCCCACAAATACATAAAAAATATCGCCCGCTATCTCGCTGTGGATAAAATGCCCGTAATCGTCAATCCAGCGGATCCCGCCGCCTTTCGGAATGATCCTGTATTCCACATAATCCACATGATTGTCGTTATGGATCATCTGCTGCCTGATGCTCTGTTCCACTTCTTCCCAATCATCCGGATGCACAATTCCCCTGAATGAATTTCCCGTATACCTGCGGAATTCTTCCATGGTATCACAATTAAAGAGACGGATCATTGCCTCGTTTGCATAGATGAGCTCTTCCTCCTCATCCGCGTAATAGGCAAAAAATCCTCCCGGCATCCGATCCACGAACTTTTTCAGATACCGGGCCGTCTGCAGACTCTGTTCCTCCGTCAGCAGGTTTGATTCGTCTCCTTCCATGCCCATGGTGTACAGATTGCCATCCTTATCTCCTGAATGTTCCACCAGGGAAATCAAATATTCTATTATGTCATGATCAGTGTGGTTCGGATTCTTCAAGCGCTTTTCCCCCGTCCGGCTTCCTGCCGTCTTTATCATAACACTTTTTCGGAGTGCTGTCATGCACTATTTGAAACGTGAAGCCTGATTTAATTTTAAATATGCTTTGGAGGTTTGGTATGTTTTGATTTTGGATATGCTTGGGGTTTGGTATGTTTTGATTTTGGATATGCTTTGATTTTTGGTATACTTTAGAGTTTGGTACGCTTTAATTATGATATGGAAGGAATGTTTTTCCCCCCTTACAGCATTCTCTACTGGTATACGAGATCTGCGGAGGGAAGTCTTGAAGCGGAGCTTCGGGGGGAAATGTATATTATGGATACGCTGCTGTCTTATCCCAATGTTTCCGTCTACTATTTTCAAAACATGTATGATTTTATTACGGATCTGGACAATTACAGCGATTATACGCATTATACGCATAAGATGAATGATTATATGATGGAATGTTTTGCCGACGGGACCTGCCAATTGACCAGGGAAAACTATCAGGAAGCTATGGAAGAAATGCTCCTCCGGATGTCGGAATACGACTTTGAAAGCTATTTGCAGGAAGATTGATTACAAAAGCCTGATTTCATCCGTCTTTCATGATATCGAATAGCATCAGGCCGCGCTCCTCAGATTCCCTCAAAGGAGCGCGGCCTGATTTCTCATTGATTTCTGATTGAATACTCAGAGCACCTTCGCCAGGAACTCCCTGGTGCGGGGTTGCTCTGGCGCGGAGAAGATCTGTTCCGGCTTGCCCTCCTCCACTATTTTCCCGTCGGCCATGAAGATGACCCGGTCCGCCACTTCCCTGGCAAATCCCATTTCATGGGTAACCACCACCATGGTCATCCCCTCCCTTGCCAGCTCCTTCATAACCTCCAGCACCTCCCCCACCATTTCGGGATCCAGCGCGGATGTAGGTTCGTCAAAGAGCATGACTTCCGGGTCCATGCACAGCGCCCGAACGATGGCGATCCTCTGCTTCTGGCCGCCGGACAGCTGGCTCGGATAGGCATTTGCCCGATCCGCCAGTCCCACCCTCTCCAGCAGGGACATGGCCTGTGCCTCCGCTTCCTTCTGCGGCTTCTTCAGAAGCTTCACCGGCGCCAGCGTCATATTTTTCAAAATGGTCATATGCGGAAAGAGATTAAAATGCTGGAACACCATTCCCATCTTCTGACGATGCAGGTTGATATTGGCCTTCTTGTCGGTAATATCCTCGCCCTCAAACAGAATCCGCCCGTCGGTGGGCACCTCCAGCAGATTCAGGCACCGCAGAAAGGTGGATTTGCCGGAACCGGAGGGGCCGATCACCACTACTACCTCCCCTTTGCGGATGGAGGCAGTCACACCGTCCAGCGCCCTGATCTCTCCCACATTAAAATGCTTCTTCAGCCCCTCGGCCCGGATAATATACTCAGCGCTCACTGTTTCTCAGCCTCCTTTCCAGTCTGCCCACCAGGAATGTAAAGAACATCACCAGTACAAGGTAGATCAGAGCCGACATTAACAGGGGGAAGAGATAGTCATAGCTGTTGCCCCCTATGATGTTCCCGGCATAGGTTACATCAGCCAGCCCCACATATCCCGCCACTGCCGTCTCCTTCAGCAGCACAATAAACTCATTCGCCAGGGTGGGCAGCACGGCCTTAAACGCCTGAGGAAGAATGATGTATCTCATGGTGGACACATACCCGAATCCCAGGCTCCGCCCCGCTTCCATCTGCCCCGCATCGATGGACATAATGCCGCCCCGGATAATCTCCGCCACATAGGCTCCGGAATTAATGCCGAAGGACAGGGCGCCCACCATAATCTTATTCCGGCTGGAGGCGAAGATAACAAAATACATGATCATCAGCTGCACTACCATGGGCGTCCCCCTGATCACGGTAAGGTACACCTTGGCAACGACGTTGAAGAACCCCAGTACAGCCTTGCCCGTGCCCCGCATCTCCGTATGATTTTTGTCCCAGGAGACACGGATCAGGGATACAATGACTCCCAGCACCACACCGATGAGCAGCGCCAGAAATGTCAGCAGCAATGTATTGCCCAGACCCTTTATGTACATTTGATAGCGATTGTCATAGATAAAGCTTTTATAGATATCATATCCCAGATTGTACAGCCATTCCGGACCGTTGAGGATCCAGTCCGGCGCATCCAGCAGCCAGCTTTGGGAAGCGGATGGTCTCATATGTCAATTCTCCTTCCTGTCCGATGGAGCATCTGCGGCACCTGCATGGGTTTCCCGCAAAATCCGTTTATCACAAACCGGGGGTCCGGCTGTCCGGGCCCCCGGTTTTCGTCATCCATGTGTGTTCTGCATGATTGGCATGCATCGTTTTCCGCAATATGTATGCTTATTCCGCCGTAATATATTTATCGATAATGCCCTGTACCGTACCGTCCGCAATCAGCTCCTGCAGCGCGGTATTCACAGCCTCATACAGCTCCTTGTTCTCTTTGCTCATGGCGGCGGCGTAATCCTCTGTGATATACTCTGTCTCCAGAATCTTCAGCCCCCCCACTTCGTTTACAAAGGCCTTTGCAGGCTCATTGTCAATGACTACACAGTCCACCTTTCCGGCAATGAGCGCCTGTATGGCATCTGCACCCTTGCTGTAGCGTTCAATGCTGCCCAGACCCTTTTTCTCAATATCATCCGTGGTGTAAATATCACCCGTGGTATTGCGCTGCACCCCTATCACATGGTTGGCGCCCTCCGCAAACAGTTCATCCACACTGGTAATACTGCTGTCCTCCTTGACAATCACCACCTGCACGCCGGTGGCATAGCTTACGGTAAAGTCCACCTCTTCCTGACGGTCGGGAGTAACGGTCATCCCTGCCATTCCGATGTCGGCCTTCCCTCCCTTTACGGCTTCCGTAATAGAATCAAATTCCATGTCATCGATCTGCAGCTCCAGATTCAGCTTTTCGGCAATGGCGGCAGCAATCTCCGCATCGATTCCGGCAACCTGTCCGCCCTCCACATACTCATAGGGCGGGAATGCCGCATTTGTTGCCATGGTGAGCTTTCCTGATACTGCGGTGTTGAGTCCATTCCCGTTGTCGGCGGGCGTATTTCCGCAGGCGGTCATGGACAATACCAGAATCGCGGCGGAAAGAAAACAAATCAGCTTTTTCATCTTTATCCTCCTCTAAAATGCTGTAACAGGCTTCATTTATGAAACCAATGGAGAGATACTAGCACTTTACAGGAGAAATGTCAATGGATATATGCCGAAAATCACGATTCCTGCCGAAAACATGCCATAATCACGATTTTCACTGTTCTGTCTTCTGCTGTTCTGTCTTCTGCTGTTCTGTCTTCTGCTGTTCTGTCTGCTGCCCCTCATGCCTGTCCTTATCCAGAAGCCTGCGGATTTTCTCATGGGGATCCAGCAGCTTGGAAATGGACTTCCCCGCGTTTACGGAATGAATATAAATGGCAATATATTTCGTGATATCCACCTCCCGGTACCAGGGAGCGTTCCGGATCTCATCCCTGCGATAGGAGGCATTGGTGATAAATACGGCCTCCAGGGTCTTATTTTCATAGGCCTCGTTGAAAAGCCGTATCCCTTCCGTAAACAGCGCAAAGGTTGCCACCGCAAACACTCTCTTTGCCCCCTGCTTCTTGCAGTATTTTGCCACATCCAGCATGGTGGTTCCCGAGCAGATCATGTCGTCCACAATGAACACATCCTTGTTCTTTACGCTTGGGCCGATATACTTATGGATCTCCACCACATAATTTCCGCCCACAACCCTGGTTCTGGACCTCCGCTTGTAGAAAATACCCATGTCCAGACCCAACTCATTTGTGTATTTATAGTTTCTCGTAGTAGCGCCCAAATCGGGAGATATAAATATGGAATGCTCCTCCGAGAAATCCACATCGGAGTAGTTCTTCTTGATAGCCTTGATTACCTGATAGATAGGAAACAGATCGTCGAAGCCGGAATAGGGAACCGCATTTGCGACACGGTTGTCATGTACGTCAAATGCCGTGATATTCTTCACACCGATATTTTCCAGCTCCCGCAGCGCCATGGCACAGTCCAGGGATTCCCGGGAAATTCTTCTGTCCTGACGGCTTGAATATAGAAGGGGCGAAATAACGTTCACTCGGTAGGCCTTCCCCCCGACAGCCGAGACGGTTCTCTTCAGATTCTGAAAATGTTCGTCCGGGGACATGGGAACCTTCTGCCCATACATCTGATATGCACAGGAATAATTCCCCACATCCATTAATATGTATACATCGGCCCCACGGACGGTGTCCTCCAGTACCGCTTTCGCATCCCCCGTGGAAAAACGGACGATCTGTGAACTGACTACATGGCATTCTTCCTTATTATAGGTCTCACACAGATAATATTCGATCTTCTGTGCAAGCTCCTCCGTTCCATACAACGGAATCAATACGATGGGAATAGAATGGCTTTGTCCTGATGGATTCATGTTTTCCTCCTTATGTTATACCCGAAGCTGTGTTTTGAAAACTCTTTGTCAAAGTGTTCTCATCGTGTCACTATCAGTGTATAACATTTTTCGCCCTTTTACAAGAAAGATCTTACGATATTCAGCTTTTTTATGAGGATATTTTTATAATTTATATGATCTCTATCCTCTCAAAATATTTGATCAGAATATCCGCGCAATTCTCAATCCCAAGCTGAGAAGTATCCAGAATCATGTGATAATTGTTCACATCCCCCCACACCTTGCCGGTATGCCTGTAATAGTAGTCCGACCGCTCCCTGTCGTTCTGCTCCAGCATGGCCTTGGCATCCTTAAACGACAGCGCCTCCTTTCTCATAATGCGGAGAATACGCTCTTCCTTGTCGGCACAGACATAGATATTGAACACATTTGGTTTATCCTTCAAAATCTCGGAGGCACAGCGCCCTAGGATGATACAGGGCTGAGCGGCAAGCTTCTTAATCAGCTCTGTCTCGTCCCCATAGCTCTCGCATTCCAGCTCATGCTCAATATAAGCCCTGTCATACACCGGAACCCCCAGTCTCCGGGACAGTTCTTCCGCTATCCTGCTGGCCCCGGTGCCAAATCTTCGGCTCATGGTAATTACCAGATTCATAATCATTCCTCCTCTCCCCTGCCGGATTTTGTGTCTATAATAGAATCCAAAAGAGGATTCTATTATCAAAGTTCTATTTTAGCACACTTCCGGTGCGGTTACAAGCCTATCCAAAATCCGGCAAAATCCGCCTATCCAGAATCCAGCAGAATTTGCGGTAAAATCCACCGCCCGCTGCAGACAATAGAATCCATGCTTTTCGGGCCCTTTGCAAAAGAATGCAGGAACAGAATCTAAAAACAGCGCGGGGGTTGTGGGAAAATACTGTCAACATACAATACAGGCGTATAGGCGTAGTGAATTCCGATTCGCCCCAGCATGTATTGTGGAAGGGAAGACATTTCCCCACAGCCCCAGGCACCGGCAGATATTACGGCCTCTGTCCCATACCGCCTTCCAGCGTGATGGTCTCGCCTGTCATGTACTTGAAGTCCGGAGAAGCCAGCTGCACGCAGACACGTCCGATCTCCAGCTCCGCGTCCCCGTAATGTCCCGCAGGGGGCATTTTCACATTGGCCTTAAAGGCGTCCGGATATGCCTTCTCGAAATTCTCAAGCTGCGCCGTCCAGGCCAGGGGGCAGATAATATTCACGTTCACGCCGTCCTTCGCCCATTCCGTGGCTGCCACACGGGTCAGCCCCCGGATACCCTCCTTGGCTGCGGCGTAGGCGCACTGCCCGAAATTGCCGAAAAGTCCGGCGCCGGAAGCAAAATTGATCACGGTTCCCTTTGTCTCCGCCAGATGGGGGTGGCAGGCCTTCATATAATAGAAGGTTGCGTAAAGCCCGGAATACATGGCCAGATTGAACTGGTCCGTCGTGTGGTCGCAGAGGGTGACGCCGGAAGCGGAAGCCTGGGCATTGTTGATCAGCACATCGATCCTTCCGAACTTCTCCATGGTCTTTTGCACCACTTCATTCACCACCGCCTCATTGTCGGCATCGGCATTCACATCCGCCGCAAGGATCAGAACCCGGATCCCGTAGAGGCGCTCCAGCTCTTCCTTCGCATCCTCCAGCTTCTTCACATTGCGCCCTGTGATCACGAGATTCGCCCCTTCCTTTGCGTAAGCCGTGGCAATCCCGTACCCGATGGATCCGCAGCGTCCGTCGCTCAAAACGGCCCGTCCCGCTCCCGTGATAATTGCTGTCTTACCTGTCAGAAAACCCATTGATTCTACCTCCTGAATTCCGTTTTTTAATTCCCGCGGCCAATACGCCATGCAGCCGTGCCCGGAACCGGCCTCCGGCTGCCCGGCGGCGCCGCCAGGTTCAAATGCTGAGGTAAATATAACACATACGGAATGCAGTGTCAATTTTTCCGGCCGGTATTTCACGGACAAAGCGGCTTTACCTATGTTCTCCTGTAGATTCTCTGCAGGGCAAAACGTCCGGTTGCGCTGTCAAACCGTCCGGTTGCGCATAGGCCGTTAAGTTCCGGGGAATTCTTCCGATAGAAGAGGTAAGGAATAAGCAGGCGGGAGAAAGGCTTTGGGAGAAACGGAATTTTTATTATTTTATAATATGGGACTGGCAGCGGATCAATTCTTAAGCGCCGTCTGTATGGCGGTCTTTTTCCGCCCGGTTCTCACGGACGGCAATTCCTGGAAGACCGTCAGGGGCAGGAGGCTCCTGTTCCTCCTCCTGATCCTTGCGGGAATTCCTCTTCTTTATCTGATATTTCCCGGGGACGGCTGGATGAAAATGCTGATTGTCATCGCCCTGTTCCTGCTGTCCGCCCATTGGTTCGGCGTGGAACGGAAGTCCCTCTGCCTCTTAAGCCTTATCTTCTTCTGTGTCAGAAGCCTGAGCCTGATGATCCTGCGGAGCGCCGATTATTTTACCGGGAAATACTTCCTGAGAAAGGCCGACACCGCGCAAAAGGCTTACGAGGGCGCTCTTTGGAATTTTATATTTATTCTGTTCCTGCAGTTTCTCCTGTTAAGCCTTCTGCTTTTTATCATAAGAAAGCGGCTGAGAAACGATATCCTTAAGCTGCATATCCGGGAACTGAGCTGCCTGCTCCTAACGCCCATGACGGGTATCCTGTTCGTGACCATCCTTATCCGGCTTCTGGTGGTGGTAAAGGAGGATTCTTTTTTCCTTCTCTATGAAGAATTCCCCGCCTTTCTCGGCATTATCCCCGGGGCCGCCATCCTGTTCTATCTGGGGATCCTGGCCGCCATAGCCTCCTGCCGCAGCGTCATGGCTCTGCAGGAGGAGCGGAGCAGATACTTCGCCAGGCAGCAGCAGCTGGGCGCGATCCGGGACAGAATGCTGGAAACGGAACAGTTCTATGAGAATCTGCGCCGGATGAGGCATGAGACGAACAATCATCTGACCATTCTGAAGAGCCTTGTAAAAAGCGGGCGCTATGCGGATATGGAGGAATATCTGCGGAAACTGACTGGCGATACGGAGGAATTTGAGCCAATCCTGCAGACCGGCAGCCCGGTCACGGACGTAATCGTCAACGATGTGCTCAGAACCGCTGCCTCCCGGGAAATCCGGTTTGAATCCGCATTCTCCTGTCCTGCTTCCGGAGGCTACGATGTATACGATCTGGGAATTATCCTGAATAATCTGCTGCAAAACGCCCTGGAGGCCTGTGAAAGGATGAAGGAGGGCGAACGATACATTCTTCTTTCGGGAAAATGCGATAGGAAATTCTTTCTGATAGAAGTGCGGAATTCTTTTGAGGGAGAAATTTCCTTTGACAGGGATACCCATCTTCCTATCTCCGTTAAAAACCGGGACGCCGCGGACTGCTGCGGCGTTTCCCTGCACGGCATCGGTCTGTCCAATGTAAAGCGGGAGGCGGAGAAATATATGGGAGATTTGGATATTAAAATAAAGGAAAATGAATTCCTGGCAACCGTGCTGTTGCAGGAAAGAAAGGGGGTGAAATAATGGATCCAAACGAAATGGCAGTCAAAGAGATCAACCAGTATTATGTCCGCCGGGGTGGCAGAAGTCCGCTCATAAAGAATTATGCGAATACCGGAGACTTTGCGGCCCGGATGCGAAAGGCCATGGCCGCCGCCACAGCGCAGACGCCGCAGGATGTCTCCGATTTACGCAAGGATACTTCCGGCGTGCAGGAGGGCGCTTCCGGAACGCAGGGAGGCAGCTCCGTTTCCGGGGAGGACGCCGGACAGACAGGCAAGGACTTCTGCTGTGATACCTGTCTTAAGACCAGCCAGCTTACCATGCAGCTATGGCGAAGCCTGTACCTGCGCAGCGCCCTTGGAGGCTTTTCCGCCGGAACAGGTTCTCTGGCAAATCTTGTCACCGGAACAGGTTCTCTCGGAAATCTCGCTGCCGGCGCAGGCTCTCTGACGAACCTTATCGCCGGCACAGGGGCTCTCGGAAATCTTAATGCCGGTGCAGATGCCCTGGCGAACCTTATCGCCGGCACAGGCTCTCTGGCAAACCTTACTGCCGGAGCAGGCACTATAGCCGGCTCTCCCGCCGGCTCACGCACCAGGGCGAACTCTGCGGCCGGAACAGGCACTGTGGCCGGCTCTCACACCGGCTCACGCACCGCGGCCGGCTCTCTTGCCAGAGCACGCGCGCTGGCCGCATACCGGAATAATAAAAATGCGCAGAAATCGGGGCTTTCATAGGATTACCGGCTTTTGCAGAGGAGGAACTGATCTGCGCCATACTTTCATTCTTTCAAACTGAAACCATTTCAGGCCAAATATGCTGCAGATTAACGGGTTTGCCGGCAAATGCAGCCGGAATTTGTCCGGGAACTGCAGCTTGCAGGTCAAGGTGACAGAAGTGCTCCTGCCGGGGAGACATGCGGGAAAATACTGACAACACACAATATAGGGTGGTGAGCTTCCATTTATCACAACATATATTGCGGGATATAGTCATTTTCCTGCAGCTCCTTCTGCCAGGAGTATTTTTAATGCGCCCACTCAATGTCCAACCGTTTCTCTTCCATTATTTTCATCTTTTTATTTTTTTGAATCCGTGCCTGACAAAGCGGCATCCGCATGCTATAATAACATGGATAAGAAAAGAAGAGGAGTAGGAGTATGGGACTTAATTTAAAAGATCTGCTGAAGCCGGAATATAGGGATATCGTAATCCAGTGCCATGACAACCCGGATGCAGATGCTATCGCCAGCGGTTACGGTATTTATCTGTATCTGAAGGACCATGGGAAGGATTCCCGGCTTATTTACAGCGGAAGTCCTGCCATCCGCAAGAGCAATCTGGTAAAGATGGTGGATGTTCTGGAGATTCCCCTGGAATATGTACAGGAGGTTCCGGAGCAGGACCTGCTGATAACGGTGGACTGCCAGTATGGACAGAAAAACGTCACCCGTTTTCCCGCAAAGGAAATCGCCGTGGTCGATCATCACTGGGTATCCTCCCCGGAGACACTGCCCCGCATGCAGGAAATCCGCAGCAATTACGGTGCCTGCGCCACCGTGGTCTGGAAGCTTTTAACCGAGGCGGGCTATCCCGTGGACAGGAATATCAGGCTGTCCACCGCGCTCTATTATGGCCTGTATATGGATACGGGCAAGCTCCAGGAAATCTCCCATCCCGATGACAAGGATATGCGGGACGATCTGATAACAGACCGCAGCTATCTTATCCTGCTGCAGAACGCAAATCTTTCCCAGGAGGAGCTGAATATTGTGGGCCAGGCTCTGGGCCAGTATGATTACAATGAGGAATTCTGTTATGCCGTGGTGGAGGTGCCGCCCTGCGACCCCAATATCCTGGGCCTCATCAGCGATATGCTGGTAGAGGTGGACGTGATCAACACCACCATCGCCTTCAGTATGCTGAACGGAAAGGCGAAGCTGTCCGTGAGAAGCTGTATCAGGGAGGCGCAGGCAAACGATCTGGCCGCCTATGTGTCCGCCGGACTGGGAAACAGCGGAGGGCATCTGATGAAAGCCGGAGGAACCCTGGACGGAGAATGCCTTAAGAGAGAATACAGAGCCCGGTACGGAGAGCAGGAGCCCGCGGAAATGGGGCGCTTCGTACACCAGCTTCTCTGTTCCAGAATAGAGCAATATTTCAGGGAGCAGGAAATCATTGACACCGAAAGCAATATCCCCGATATCAGCGGGATGCGGCTCTATCGCAAAAAGCCGGAGCGAAGGGGATATGTGGAAGCGAAGAGACTGTTTCCCATCGGAACAAGAATCTGTCTTCGTATGCTGGAAGGCGAAATTGAAACCGAGGTGGATGAGGACACCTATATCATGACGGGCATTGACAATGAGGTCTATGTGAACCGGATGAAGGATTTCAACGAGGGCTATGATAAGCTGGACGACCCTTACGTCTTTGACGCCAGGGTATATCATGAGAGCGGAGAAGTTCTGCCAAAATACAGACCCATAGCGCGTAATATCCTGAACGGCATGATTCGGGAGCTTGCTGCGGAATTAAAATCCTGTATCTCCAAGGATACGGCAAGGGTATACGCAAGGCAGATCGAGCACCGCACAAAGGTTTTTACGGCGCAGGACAGGGAAAAATATGTTCTGGGCACAGCCGGCGACTGGCTGGTGGTCAGGGAAAGCAATCCAAAGGATGCCTGCATTGTAAAAAGGGACATCTTTGCGAAAACATATGAGAGCTGCAGCCTGGAAGAGGCCTAGTCCAGCTCCACGATCCTGTTTCGGATGGCGAAGACTGCGGCCTGGGTTCTGTCCCACACATTTATCTTCCTGAAAATGCTGGAAATATGATTCTTGACCGTTCTCTCGCTGATATTCAGGGAATCCGCGATTTCCTTGTTCAGCATGCCGCCCGCTATCCGAACCAGAATCTGCGTCTCACGTTCTGTCAGCAATGCAATTCCGGCCATGTCCGGTTCCGAATCCGACCGGGGAAGCACTTCCTGCGAAGGACTCTTCCCCGGCCCGCTTTCCGTCCGGAATTCCTCTGCCCCATGGGTCAGGATATTCCGAAGGCTGTCAATCCGCCCGGCTAAAATCTTTTTTCTCTTATTCAGCTTCTTATTCTGCTCTTCCTTTACAGATATTTCCTTCCGGATGCCGTTGATTTCTTCCCTGTGGATATTCTCGGCGCTCCTGGGTGAAAAATACCGGAAACCTTCCGGCTCCGACTCCGAAAAGGCATTCAGATGAACCCGCGCCTCCCGGATGAACCTGTTGTTTTCCTCTATCCGGGCCCGGATCCCTTTTTCCTCCTGCCGAAATTCCTCCAATATCTCACTCAGCGTATCATAATCCTTCCGCAGCATAAAATCCACCATCCGTTTCCCCACGCTCCGCCACGCCGATTTCACCGGCAGCATACCTCCGGTACATTACCCTTCCGTCGATGCAGCCTCCTGAAGTTCTTCATAGAACCTGCACCCGCAGCGTCCGTTCTCCTTAACCTGGTAGAGAGCCATATCTGCATTCTTGTAGAGCATATCCTCAAAGCCATTCGGAGAAAACGCGCCGCCGACGCTGAGGGATACTTTGGGCAGACCGTCGGAGGGATTCATCAGCTTCTCATTTATGCCGCTTATCTTCTTCACGATGGCAGGCTTCATTTCCGGAGCGGCTTCGGTCACAATCACTGCAAATTCATCCCCTCCGATCCTTGCGGCATAATCGCTGGAGCGGAAGCTCTCCTCCAGAAGCTTCGCCACCTTCCTCAGGACCCTGTCCCCCGTCTCATGCCCGTATCCGTCGTTGACCTGTTTGAATTTATCCACGTCAATGATGAGCAGGGCCAGGGGCGCCTGCTGGGTCTTCAGAATCTGCCTCAGCCGGTCAAAGGCGCCCCGGTTGATAATTCCCGTAAGGGCGTCATGTTCTGCCCGGTAGCTCAGCATGGCCTCATTATTTGCGTTCAGCTCGTAAATATTATTATAGGTAAGGGCCAGATATTTAAACTCGTAGGAACCCGTTATCTGCAGCCTCTCCTTCTCCCCTATATTTTCTATATAGATATCCAGGGGCTTGACTACCAAAATGCTGATCAGGATAAAAGTCATAATATTCTCCGCGAATAAAATACTGATCAGAATCTGCTGTGTCGTCATGGTTTTCTTCAGGGCCTGCGCGCTGTCCTGCTGTTTGCCCATGGTATCCCCCATAATGCTGTCGATAAAGCGGGAAATATTGCTCATGATCGACTCCTTGGCTTCCTGATAGGAAGTTCCGAACACCATATCCTGCGCTTTCGCAATCATTTCTTCCGGGCTTAAATCCGCATCCTGGGCCGTAAGAGCCATATTCCGCACATCCTCCGCAAGCTCCGTCTCATCTGTCTTCTGAGCTGCAGCAGTCAGACGCATGGCATATATCTCCTGCTCCATGAGTTTATTGGAATTCTCATGGGCTGTCTGCAGATAGGCAAGCGCGCCGTCGCTTACATCAAAGGCCTGCATCTTCTCCAATGCCGCATCCCTGCGCCTGGTGGTGTAAACCTCCGTAAAATATGCCTCCATATATTGGGGATCCTTTGTCACCGTATACAGCCTTACCTGCTCCGTCAGGTAGTCGGACCCCTCCCGCACAAGGGCTGCATCCCGCTCGCAGGCAACATAATCTTCCGTGTTGGACACCATGTTTCTGTACTGTCCGGCGGCATTGATAGTGGCCACCAGGAGAATGATGTAGAGCACACAGGAAAGGATAATCATTTTCACGTTCATGGAACGTATCTTAATTCCCTTGATGGGCTTCTTCGCTTTTTCTTCCATTTTGTTTTTGCCTCGCTCTGATTATATTATTATTGATGTTTCCATACAATGCCCAGCCGGATCCCTTCAGGTTCCTGCCTCGCCTTTTATCGGTTCTCTTTACAGGGGCTCTCTGCCGGGCAGCCCGGCTTTTCTCGGGTATTTTACCGGCGTCTCTCTTTCCTTTTCCACGACCAGCAGGCTCCTGCCTATATCGGAATCGGGCAGCATAAATTCTATCTGCTCCTTCCATTTGCCGCCCAGAAGCCTGACGGCCTCTTCCGCTTCGGCTATCTCCCGGGACACATTCCCGGATTTGTAGGCAACGAACAGCCCCTGCCGTCTCACAAAGGGGAGACAGTATTCGCACAGGGAGGAGAGATTCGCCACAGCCCTGGATACGCACAGATCAAATGCTTCCCTCAGCTTCCCCGGCCTTGCAAAATCTTCCGCTCTTCCGTGGACGGTTTCCACACCTGTAAGCCCCAGCTCCCGGATAACGGTGTCCAGGAACAGAATCCTTTTGTTCAGCGAGTCCAGCAGCGTCACCCGCAGATGGGGAAACGCTATCTTCAGGGCAAGACCGGGAAAACCGGCGCCCGTCCCCACATCTATCAGAGTGCGGTGGCCGCTGATATCGCAGGCCTTTACCAGAGAGAGGCTGTCCACAAAATGCTTCTTGATCACATCTTCATATTCGGTAATGGCGGTCAGGTTCATCCTCCCGTTCCATTCCGCAAGCAGTTCGTAATATCGGATAAACCGGCCAAACTGTTCTTCCGACAGGGTGATCCCCAATAGCCCCAGATCCTTCGCAAAAATATCCGTATTATATTGATTCATGAAATTATCCCTATGTCCTTATGTAAAATCCCTGTCAGTATATCATATTTTTTCGGTTTCTACAAATACAATTCCTTTCGATTTCACGAAGTGTTTTGCTTTATCTCTTTCCTTTTCCTGTTATCCATGATAAAATAAAACAGCGAAATGCTTCGATTGGCATAAGTATCAAAGCGCACAGGGAGTATCATTATGAATCAGAAGGTATTAAACACATTAGAATATAATAAGATCCTGGAAATGCTTGCGGCAAAGGCAAATTCTGCGCCCGGCAAAAAGCTCTGCCGGGAGCTGCTCCCCTCCGTGGATCCGGAGGAGATTCAGAGCAGCCAGCGGCAGACTGCGGACGCCCTGCGCCGGCTGTTCCGGGACGGCAGCACTTCTTTCGGCAACAATAAAGATATGGGCCTGACCATCCGATCCCTGGAAATCGGCAGCACCCTGTCCATTCCGGAGCTGCTGGGGATTGCATCCCTGCAGGATAATGTATCCCGCATCAAGGCCTATGGCAGAAGGGACAGGGGCGGGGCGGACGGGGACAGACAGCCCGACTCGCTGGATGAACATTTCGAGCACCTGACTCCCCTGACCCAGCTGGCCGCCGAGATCCACCGCTGTATTCTTTCCGAGGAAGAGATTGCCGACGACGCCAGCCCGAAGTTAAAGGGCATCCGCCGTTCCATGATACAGACCAATGACAAAATACACAGCCAGCTCACTTCCATGCTGGGCGGCTCTTACCGCAGCTATCTGCAGGATGCGGTGGTTACCATGCGGAACGGACGTTACTGCATTCCCATCAAGGCGGAATACAAGGGACAGGTCAACGGCATGATCCACGACCAGTCAGCCACTGGCTCCACTTACTTCATCGAGCCCGCCGCCGTGGTGAACCTGAACAACCGGCTGCGCGAGCTGGAGCTGGAAGAAAAGGAAGAAATCGGCAGGATTCTGGCTGATTTGAGCGCTCAGGCAGCCGCGCATACAAAGGAGCTGGCCGATAATCAGAAGATCATGACTCTCCTGGACTTTATCTTCGCCAAGGCGGAGCTTGCCATGGAGATGAACGCCACACAGCCCCTTTTCAATACGGAGCAGTATATCCATATCCGAAAGGGCCGCCATCCCCTGCTGAACAAGAAGAAGGTGGTGCCCATAGATATCCACCTGGGCCGGGATTTCGATCTGCTGATCATCACCGGACCCAACACGGGCGGTAAAACAGTCTCTCTGAAAACGGTGGGGCTCTTTACTCTGATGGGCCAGGCCGGGCTGCACATTCCGGCTCTGGACCGTTCGGAGCTGTCTATATTTACGGAGGTATATGCGGATATCGGAGATGAACAGAGCATCGAGCAGAGTCTGTCCACCTTCTCCTCCCATATGAAGAGCATTGTCCATATCCTGGGCAATGCCGATTCGGATTCCCTGTGCCTGTTCGACGAGCTGGGAGCGGGAACGGATCCCACGGAGGGTGCGGCCCTTGCCATTTCCATTCTGAATTATCTCCATGACAGGGGAATCCGCACCATGGCCACCACCCATTACAGTGAGCTGAAGATTTATGCCCTTTCCACCTCCTTTGTGGAGAACGCCTGCTGTGAATTCAACGTGGAGACCCTGCAGCCCACTTACAGGCTGCTGATCGGCGTGCCCGGAAAGAGCAATGCGTTTGCGATTTCTTCCAAGCTGGGGCTGTCGGATGAGATCATCAATGCCGCCAGAGAACAGATCGGCAAGGAGGACAAGAGCTTTGAGGATGTAATCTCCGACCTGGAGCAGAGCCGGCTGACCATTGAGAAGGAGCAGCGGGAAATTATTCAGTACAAGGAACGGATCCGTACCCTGCAGGAACAGCTCCAGCAGAAAAACGAGAAAATCGACCAGGCGAAGGACCGCATTCTGAGAGAGGCAAACGAGCAGGCAAGAGCCATTCTGCAGGAGGCCAAGGAGGTTGCTGACGAAACCATCCGCGACTTCAATAAGGCCAATGCCGGAACCGATATCCGGGAGCTGGAGAAGAAACGTCAGAAGGTGCGGGACAAAATAAACGAGAAAAGCGAGCGTCTGTCTGTAGGAAGCAAAAGCCTGAAACAGCCGGAGAAGAAAACCCTGGACCCCAAAAAGCTGAAAAAGGGAGATATGGTCAGAATTCTCTCCATGGGGCTGACCGGAACGGTCAGTACCCTCCCCGATGCAAAGGGCGCATTATTCGTGCAATGCGGCATTATCCGCACCCACACGAATGTGAAGGACCTGGCCTATGCGGAGGAACCCTCCTCCGTCCCCGCCGCCCGCTACAATTCTTCCGGCTCCGGCAAGATTAAAATGTCCAAATCCCTGTCCGTCTCTACGGAAATCAATCTCCTGGGCAAGACGGTGGACGAGGCCCTTTCCCTGCTGGATAAATATCTGGACGATGCCTACCTGGCCCATCTGCCCAGCGTCCGGGTGGTGCACGGCAAGGGAACGGGGGCGCTGCGCAGCGCCGTACACGGGCATTTAAAGAGGCTGAAATATGTGAAGGAATACCGGCTGGGTGAATACGGCGAGGGGGATTCCGGCGTCACTATAGTGACCTTCAAATGACGGCGCTTCGGGCCATGTACTGCCGGCCCGGACAGCCCGGAACCAGAATGCGCAGGCTTCCATGGTTAAGCACCCGAAAAGCGCCGGAGTTTACAGGCGGATTTTGGATTTTTGGAGAGAAAGAGGTACATTCCATATGGCAAATAAACAGAAAATATTAATTGTGGACGATGACAATAATATAGCGGAGCTGATTGCTCTCTATCTGACAAAGGAATGCTATGAGACAAAAATAGTGAACGACGGAGAATCGGTATTGCCCGCCATGGAAAGCTTTGCCCCCAATCTGATTCTGTTGGATATCATGCTTCCGGGCATGGACGGCTATCAGGTATGCCGGGAGGTCAGGACAAGTCATTCCGTGCCCATTATCATGCTCTCAGCAAAGGGAGAGATATTTGACAAGGTGCTGGGCTTGGAGCTTGGGGCTGACGATTATATCGAGAAGCCCTTTGATTCCAAGGAGCTGGTGGCAAGGGCAAAGGCCGTACTGCGCCGCTACAAGCCCGCCGGGCCCGCTGCACCTGCCGGGCCCGCCGAAAAGAGTGTACAGTATACCGATCTGTCCGTCAACCTGACCAATTATTCCGTGGTCTACAAGGGACGAAATATAGATATGCCGCCCAAGGAACTGGAGCTTCTATACTTTCTTGCCTCCTCTCCCAACCATGTGTTTACCAGGGAGCAGCTTCTGGATCAGCTCTGGGGGTATGAGTACATCGGCGATACCCGCACAGTGGATGTGCATATCAAGCGCCTCAGGGAGAAAATCAAGGATCATGCCAACTGGAAGCTGACCACCATCTGGGGCGTGGGATACAAATTTGAGGTACGCAGTTCATGAGAAAGACCCTATATCTGAAATTTATACTGGCCTATTTTATCTTCGGTGTGTTCAGCTTTATCTTTGTCACCATCTTTGTCCCCAGCATGACCCGGGAACATTTTACCCGGGAAAAGGCCGAGCACCTCTACATGGAGGCGAATCATATCTCCGATACCTATGCCGCAGGTCTTTACACCCGTGAGACAGACCTGGAAACGGTGAAAACCCAGCTGGACACTCTTGCCCTCTATCTGGACTCCACCATCCGGATTGTCAATCCCTCCGGCAGCGTGGTATTGGACACGGCCGCTCCCATCAATGTGGAGGACGTTGTCATGATAGAAAATTTCGACCCCACTGCCACCAGCGGCTCTTACTACATGATCAATGATTTCTTCGGAAATTTCGATTCGGAAATGCTGAGTGTCTTCTCCCCAATTACCTCCAGCTATATGGTGAAAGGCTATGTAGTCATTCACTGCAGTATGTCGGAAATTCAGGCTTCCTGCGACAGTATACTGAGCATTTCTTATATCACGCTGGTCATATTGCTCCTGCTCTCCCTGATCATCCTGATCTTTTTCACGGAAATGGTATATATTCCTCTGCGCAAGATCACCTATGCCACGGAACAGTATGCCGCCGGAAATATGCGCTATGAATTCCAGGTGGAAAGTGATGATGAAATCGGCTATCTGGCCGCCTGTCTGAATTATATGGCCAGCAGAATCGCGGGTGCGGAGGATGATCAGAAGAAATTCGTGGCCAATGTATCCCATGATTTCCGCTCCCCCCTGACTTCCATCCGGGGGTATCTGGAAGCCATGATCGACGGCACCATTCCTCAGGATATGCATGATAAGTATTTAAATATTGTGCTGAATGAGACCGAGCGGCTTACCAAGCTGACCAACAGCCTGCTGGCCCTGAACAATCTGAATACCAAGGGAATGCTGCTGGACCGCACGGATTTTGACATCAACGACGTAATCCGCTCCACAGCTGCCTCCTTCGAGGGCACCTGCCGCCAGAGAAATATAATGATCGAGCTGGTACTGACCGGCGATGATATGCTCGTCAATGCGGATATGGAAAAAATCCAGCAGGTACTTTACAACCTGCTGGACAATGCAATCAAATTCAGTCATTCCAACTCCGCCATCAGAGTGGAAACTTCCATAAAGGGCAATAAGCTTTTTGTCTCCGTCAAGGACACCGGTATCGGTATTCCAAAAGAGGATTTAAAGCTGATCTGGAACCGTTTTTACAAATCCGATCTCTCCCGGGGCAGGGATAAAAGGGGGACGGGCCTTGGGCTCTCCATCGTGAAGGAAATCATCAACTGCCATGGGGAGCATATCAATGTCATCAGCACCGAGGGGGTGGGAAGCGAATTTATCTTCTCCCTTTCCCAGTCCGAGGAGGATGAGGATTGACCCCATGGCCCCTCCGGATTCGTCACCGCAGCTTCCGGCAGGCGCTTCATCGTTTCCCGGCGGGGATTCCTCACCGCATCCCCGGCAGGCGCTTCATCGTTTCTCGGCGGGGATTCCTCACCGCATCCCCGGCAGGCGCTTCATCGTTTCCCGGCGGGGATTCCTCACCGCATCCCCGGCAGGCGCTTCATGGCCTCCCGGACAGGCTTGTACAGTACCAGCATCAGGACAAAGTTTCCGATTCCATGGGCAATATCATAGGGAATCCCTGCCACCCACCAGGTGAAACCGGCATAAAGGCCGCTCCGCAGGCCGTTGCCCGCCGCCCCGATCACCACATAGGGGATGGCAAAAAGCATCCCGAAGAGCAGGCCAAAGCTTCCCGACAGGATGCTCCAGAAGAGAACGGACTCCTGTCTGCGGAAAAGCCATGCCGCCAGTGCCAGAAGAGGCCAGGCATACAGGTAGGATATCCACCAGAGATTGATTCCGTACAGCAATCCCTCCACCAGTACAAAAGCCGGTATTGCGAACAGAACTCTCCACCTGAAAAAAAGTGTGAACAGAATTATCCAGAAGCTGACCAGCTCAATGTTGGGCAGAAAACTCAAGGCCAGCTTGCTTACTTCCATCACCGCTACCATCATACCCATGAGGGTGAGATCCAGGATCCTGATTTCTACATGGCGTTTTATCTTTCTTTGCTCTTGCATTTTATCTCCTGTTTTCTCTTAAACGACCATATACCCGACTCGGTTGAATGCCTCTGCACCGCACCTGTGAATATGTTTCCCCGCAATCTTTTATCAGACTTATATTACTTCGGCCTGATATATATCCTGTGGAACTCAGTGAAGTATATCAGGCCGGAGAAGGCTGTCAGATTATTCTGCAGGAGTATATACAATAGAATATTCATCTCCATCGTTCACAGGCTGTTTATCAATTCCGTAATTCCCATACTCGCCGTTTACCAGAAAGTTCCAATAGGCATTGTCCAGGGAATAATCCGCCCTCTCACCGTTCACTGTATCCACCATCATACCGTATTCTTCGCTCTCCGTGCCGGAAAAGGTCAGGCCCTCCGCCTCTTCCATGGCCTGGCGAAGATATTCCGCATCCGTCTTCACCGAGTAAGAGGTCGTCTCCTCCCTGGAATTTACCACATTGATTGTAATAGACTTACTGCCCTCCGTGGGCTTGGCACGGAATACATTGTAGATTATGGCAAATGCCCCGATCACCACTACCAATGCAATCAATCCGATAATCAGTTTCTTGTTTCCGCTTTTGTTTTCCATATTCTCCTCCATTCTCCGCTGCTTCAGCGCGGTCCCGTATTACAGAATTACCTTAGCTCAATTTTCTCAGGCCGATTCCGATACCTGTGATTCTAAAACAGCCGCGGTGATCCTGAATTATTTGCCCCTGTTTAATGGGCAGTCAAATAGCATGCCTCAAGCCTGACGCGTTTTTATATCGCAGGAGTCCTATAATAGAATCTAAGTAAAGATTCTAATATAAAAATCCTATAATATAAAAAACTCCCGCCGCCGGCAGGAGCTGATTTATGCGTCAAAAAATCGTACACAAGAATACAGGGAGATACGCAAAAACATTCATCTGCATACTCCGCATATTCCGTACCAGCCAATTCCTCGTGGCTACCCGGCACCCATCACAGGCAGGTCTTCTGGCTCGAGTATCCTCGCATTGTCTCCGGCCTTCCCGGGAAAATTCCCAGTGGCACATGCCGTCCGCAGACGGCTGAGACGCAGCTCCTCTCTTACAGCGACGAGATCGCGCAGGTTTCTCACCTGCTTCCCTTTTCACCGGACCAGGACTGTCGAAAAACAACCCTCATATCTGCAATATCGTCCATATCTGTATCTTCAGCAGAACATATTGCGGGTAAACGCCATTGCCCGACAGTCCCTCCGGCACCTGTCATGTCTCTATTCACTTAAGTCATCATTTTAGCATAGCTTTTCTAAAATGACAATCCCCAAACAGAAAAATTACAGCACACTCTTCAGCAGTGTCCCCGTATCACTCTCACCAGCTCAAGCTTTTCATTCGTCAGCAGGACATCCCCCCGTTTTCCGAGTACAAGGGAACCTGCCTCTTCGTATATACCGATACTCCTGGCCGGATTCATGGTAGCGGCGGCGATTGCCTCCCCCATAGGAATGCCGAAGGATACGGCAGTGCGCATGCAGTCGAAGAGGTTGGTGGCGGAACCGGCGATGGTACCGTCCGCCAGGGTGGCAAGCTTTCCGTTTACCGTCACCTGCTGTCCTCCCAGATCGTAGGTGCCGTTCTCCATTCCTGTGGCACGCATGGAATCACTGATCAGCACAATCCTTCCCGGGAAAAGCTTAAAGGCCGCTCTCACCATGCTCTCATGCACATGAATACCGTCGCAGATGAGCTCCGCCATGCAATGCTCATCCTCCGAAGCCGCGCCGATAAGTCCCGGAGCGCGATGTCCCAGGGGCTGCATAGCGTTAAAGAGGTGGGTCACATGGTTTGCTCCCGCCTCCAGCGCCTTCTTCGCGGTATCATAATCCGTAGCGCTGTGTCCCAGAGAAATCGCCACTTCCTCATGAAGCTGCCTGGTAAACTCTATAGCGCCTTCCGCATTGGGAGCCAGTGTCACCAGCCGGATCAGGTTTCCGCAGGCCTCATTGCACTCTCTGAAAAACGCCACGTCGGGAGGCATAATGCATTCCGCCCTGTGTGCGCCCTTTTTGGATACGTCCAGGAAAGGTCCCTCCATATTGATACCCGCCACATGGGACAAGCTGCTTTCCGGGCCGCCGTCCTGCTCCCGGGCAAAGCCGCCCATTTCCCTGAAAATCCTGCGCAGCTCCTCCTTCTCTATGGTCATGGATGTGGGACAATAAGAAGTAACGCCATGTGCATATTCATAGGCCAGTATCTTTTTTAGTCCCTCCATATCGCCGTCGGAGAAATCATGTCCCACGGCGCCGTGGCTGTGGACATCAATCAGCCCCGGAAGCACCATCAGACCCTCCGCATCTATCTCCGATCGATCTGTGAGCCCATCCGGGCTTTCCACAATCCTTCCGTTTTCCAGATACAGGTCCTTCTTTATAAAGGTTTTATCCTCCTGAAAAACCCTGCCGTTCCTGATTATCATTGCTTCTTTCCCTCCGATTTCTTATTCCGGCTGCCGCCTTCGGCTGTTTGCTCCGGGTTCTTCGCTCCCGTTTCAGCTGTCCCCTGCAGAATTTCGCTCCGGGTCCTTCGCTTCCGTTCCAGCTTGCCTCCTGCAAATATTTGTTCCGGGTTCTACGGTTTATTCCGGCTGCCGCCTTCGGCTATTTTATCCAGTCTCTTCACTTTTATCCCGGTTACAAGTCTGTTTCCATCTTATAGCAGCCAGCTTTACACTTCGTATATTCCGTCCTTCCAATCGGTCTTCTCGCGAACCAGCGTCAAAGCCGCCTCGTCGGCAATCACCACCACGTCGCTGTGCAGCTGCAAAACGGAGGCAGGTACATTGGGTGTCACGGAGCCGAAGCAGGAATCGTACACCGCCTTTGCCTTCGCTTCCCCGGAAGCCAGCAGGAGAATTTTCCTGGCGGACATGATATTTCCCACGCCCATGGTCAATGCATGGGTGGGCACCTCGTCTATAGAGGCAAAGAATCTGGCGTTGCTCTGCCTGGTCTCCTCGGTCAGCGTCACTACATGGGTTCCTTTCTCAAATACGGAAGAGGGCTCGTTAAATCCAATATGTCCGTTACCGCCGATGCCCAGAAGCTGCAGGTCAATGCCGCCCATGGCCGCAATCACTCCGTTGTAGCGCACGCACTCGGCTTCCGCATCCTCCGCAAGCCCGTTTGGCACATTGGTATCCTCTTTCCTGATATTTACATGGTTAAACAAATTATGATTCATGAAATAACGATAGCTCTGGTCATGCTCACCGGACAGCCCTTTATACTCGTCCAGGTTTACGCTGCGTATCCGTGAGAAATCCAGATCCCCCTCTTCATACCAGGCGATCAGCTGTTTGTAGGCTCCCACAGGAGTGGACCCCGTGGCAAGTCCCAGCACTGCGTCCGGCTTCATAATGATCTGGGCGGAAATAAGATTCGCCGCCTTCCGGCTTAAGTCACTGTAATCCTTTGCTGCATAAATTTTCATCGTTACACCCTTCCTTTCTTTTGAGCTGCTTTTATCAGCATTATTTTATATATGGTTTTCGTTTTTTGCTCTGTTCGCTTTCATTTGCTTTCTGTTTCTTTCAGGAAAGCTTCCATATGTTTTATTGTAACACTGCCCTATTCCGGTGTCAACTTTCTACTGCGCCAGTGTGGGAATGACGATGGCCTTCCGCCTAAAGGCCGGAAACTCAGGATAATATCCGCAGCAGCGTATCCGCCATTCCCACATTGTATCCAGCGTCGGAGTAGATACACGAGAGCTGGCCATCCCGGCAATCTCTTCCGCCTGCCGTGTCCGCATTACAGGGTACATTGCAGTCTGCTCTGCCCGCTGCGTCCGCATTGTGGGATGCATCGCAGTCTGCTCCGTCCTCCAGAATCAGGGCCAGGGGCAGCTTTCCGGGATTTCTGCCCGCCTGGCGTGCAAGTGTCTCATAGGAATCGCCGAAATCGTCAAAGAGCAGCTCTGCCTGGGGGATCGCCCCGCAGGTCTTCATAAGGGTCTCGTCCCTGGCATAGTCCGTTCCCCGCCGAAGCACAAAATAGATCGGAGCCTTAAGCCCGGCGAACGTCCCGCTTTTTTCACACAGCTCGTTCAGGATATGTTCCGTGGGTTCCCTGGTCAGCTCCAGCCACAGCACAAGCGCCCTCCCGTTCCTGCTCAGGGCGGAAAGGGACACCTTCTCTCTCTCCGCTGTTTCCAGCGTTATATCCTCCACCGGCATTTTGCTCAGAATCGCTTCCACGGGAATCTCTCGCATTTCGAGAGTAATCTCCTTCGTTTCATTTTCCTCCAGCCGAAAATCGTATATTTTCACAAACTGATCCCCATTGGTATGTCGGTTTGTGGTAACAAGCCTGTAGAGGCCTTTCCTTAAGTCAAACTCCTGTGTATTTGTCTCTACATCTTCTCTTGCCAAATCTTCTCCTGCAGGCTGCGCGGGCGCCTCCTTCTTTCGGGGCTTAAGGTAGAGCGGACTGAATCTGCCCTTTTCAAATCGGGAGACGGAGTAATGCTGCCAGTCCTCCGGACGCAGTGAATCCCCTGCCCTGAGAATCAGCCTTCCGTCTGCCGCCTGCGCCTCCTCCACATCAAGGGGAACGAAAGCTCCCTCCCTGTAGTATTCCAGGCTTCTGTCCATGGGGCGCACCCTGGCCGGAATTCCAAGGGCACGGTAAATCTGAATACACAGAACCTTCCTGGACAATTCGCTTCCCATGGCTCCCGTCAGGCAGCCCAGCGGCGAAGCGATGAGATTGGCGTACTCCTGTTCCGGCAGAGAGATCACCAGTTCCTCCAGTTTTTCCGGGAGAATTTCCGGTTTCTTCCGGATCTGTTCCTTCTGTTCCCCGTCAAGAGCAGCCAAAAGCCTTGCCCTGCAGGCGCGGGGAAATTCGAATATGACGCAGGGATTCAGAAGGGCGGAAAAGAAGACCTCCTCCGGCATTGTCCCCGCATAGGGGGATGCGCAGATACTGCACTCCGCCAGAACCTGTGCCTTAATATCCCAGTAATCATTCTCCCGCAGGGTCTTCAGAGCCTTCAGCTTCCAGCCCTGCTCCCCGTAGCATGCCTGAAGCTGCGGCACCTCCCCGCCGAAATCCCACTCCAGGAACCGGACAATCTCCGCCATATTTCCTCTGGCCAGGCGGAGGATTTCCTCCAGCTGTGCCCTGTGCTCCTCCGGGAATCCGGCTATGACACGTTCCGCCTCTTCCCTTCGATAGAACTCCGCAGTCCTGTCCTTTCTGCACTGAGCCGCATACTCCAGTCGTTCCTTATCTTGCTGGAGTTCTTCCTCTGTGGTTACTTCGCTGTGGATAGCCTCCTTCGGCGCATGGAAATCCAATTCTCTCCACCGTCCAGGCTGCCCAGGATCCTTTTTAAGCGCTATAATGCATTCCGCGCTGCGCACTTGTGCCGTTCCGGATTCCTTCATTTCCTCCGGACGGACATGGCTTTCTCCGTAACCACTCTCCGCCCGGGCCTTCCCTTCCACAGCGGATTCCCGCATTTCCTCCAGGCGGACATGGCTTTCTCCGTAGCCGCCCTCTTCCGTCCAGGCACATACGAGCAGATCCCCAAAGCCCGTGTCAAGCTTTACCCTGCCATAGCTCTCTACATCCTCCCGGGTGCCTGTGTAAAGTACGGCAATCCTGTTGAATCCGGCGTAGTTCAGCACATGGAATTCCACCCTTGCACCGGGCACAGGATTCCCCTCTTCATCTGCAACTCTGACCGTAAGCCGAACCGTTTTGGCGTATAAATCCAGGTGATTCAGCCTTGCGGACATATCGGGCCTGCCCACAACGGCTTCCTCCGGCTCGTTCCTGCCAAACCATACGGAATTGATCAGCATGGCCCTGGCGGCAGGCCCTGAAAACCAGCCTTTATCCAGACTTCTCTCCGGCTCACAGCCTCCCAGGTAATGCCAGCTGCCATCGCACCAGGCCTCTATCCACGCATGGTTGTCATCGCAGTGGGCCCACCAGGGGGCCGATACTTCTCTGGCCGGAATACCTACACTGCGCAATGCCGTGACGACAAAGGGTGCCTCCTCGCCGCAGCGCCCTATGGCCGTATTGTACATAGTCATGGGATTCTGTGTCCGCATGAAGGTGGTTCGGTAGGTGGCCTTTTCGGCGCACCAGTAATTGATCTCCACCGCAGCGTCATACATATTTTTACCGGAAATTCTGTCCTTTATTTCCCTGTAGAAAAAGCTTCTGGTATCCGTGATGTCCTCATTATGCGCCCGGTAATGAAGCACATAATTGGCAAAAAGCTTCTCCGGCACCTTACCCGCAAAAGGCCCTTCCTTCCAGAGAAAGACCCCATGCCTTGCGTATTCCAGATACAGGGCTGCAGGATAATCCAGCAGGTCGCTCAAGGGCATGGCACTGTAGAGGAATTCCATGGCCCGGGCCTCATCCTCCGTACACTGTTCCAATGCGGTATAAATTTCATCTATTTTCTGTTCCAGCAGAATCCGGCTGAAACGGTACCAGTTCTTGTCCGCATCCGGCGCTCCTGCCTCTTTCTTCTCAAGTTCCTTTCTTCTGTCATCCAGCAAAGCCATCTGCCTGGCAAAATACTGTACACTCTCAGCATAATATCCTTCCGAAAACATGTTTCTTGAAACCTCTCTTCTATTTGATTCACTTCCTGATCGATTACCTGATTCATTTCCCGGCTCACTTTATGATTCTATTCCCGCCCGATGGCAGATCATTTTCTGTTCCCTCATAAAAGCGATTCCCATTCTTTTTAAGCTGCCCCATTCCCGTATGAGGTCTATTTTCATTCTATATGAGCGGGATCATCTGCCACTTTCATTCCATTGAGTCATTCAGCCACAAAAACGTCTGCGGTATCCGCAATCATTTTCATGGCTGAGACTGTGAATCACATACCTGTCTGGCATGCGCTCTTAATTATAGCACTTTGATAATAGAATCTTGTCCTTGATTCTATTATAGAACTTTGATAATAGAATCTTGTCCTTGATTCTATTATAGAACTTTGATAATAGAATCCTGTCAATAGCATAATCCGCACTGATTAACCATATATGATTATATCCAATGCTCAGCCAGTTTCCTTCCGCCCACTTTGAGATGCGTATCAGAGCGGCAAAAGCGTTGTTAAGTGACGCTTACTTAACCGGCATGGGATATTTCTTCATCCAGTCTATCAGAGTATCGATGGTGGTAAAGGCCAGGCCCGTGACGGTATCTGCACAGCCGTAGTATACGGCGATCCGGCCTGTGTCCGCATCCGTCAGAGCGGCGCAGGGGAATACCACGTTTGGCACGTCTCCGTTCTGCTCATAGAGCATCTCCGGCGCCAGCAGATAATACCTGCTGCGCATCTTCACCTTCCAGGGCTCCTCCAGATCCAGCAATGCGCATCCCATACGGTACACATAGCCGCTGCAGGTCCGAAGCACGCCGTGATAGATCAGAAGCCATCCCTCATCTGTCTCAATAGGACAGGGACCGGGGCCGATCTTCATGGACTGCCATGCCGAGAAATCGCCCGGTGTGGTTCCCATTACGAATCTGTGATGTCCCCAGAACTCCAGGTCCGGACTCTGGCTTAAGAAAATGTCTCCGAAAGGAGTATGTCCCGTATCACTGGGCCTTGACAGCATCATATAGCGGCCGTTAATCTTTCTGGGGAACAATACACCGTTCCTGTTATAAGGAAGGAAAGCATTCTCCATCTGATGGAAGGTTTTGAAATCATAGGTGTAGGCAAGGCCGATGGTGGGACCATGATATCCGTTACACCATGTGACAAAATATTTGTCCTCAATCCTGACTACACGGGGGTCATAGCGATATTCCCTCTTGGTAATCTCCGGATCCTCTCCCTCAAATGTGATGGGCTTATCACTGATTTCCCAGTGAATCGCATCCTTGCTGAATCCCACAAAGATGTCCATGCTTACGGACAGGCTGTCACAGCGGAATACTCCCGCATACCCATCCCCGAAGGGCACCACGGCACTGTTAAAAATACTGTTGGCAATCGCCATATCATGTCTCCCGATCACGGGATTCTCCGAATAACGCCACACAGGGCTGTTGTTGCCTTCCGGCCTGTCCTGCCAGGGTATCCCAGGCAGCGCATTCCCAATTATTCTGCTCATATCCAAATCCTCCTGATTTTATTAATAGCCTCTCGATTCCCGCGGGAATCAAGCTTGCTGCGCAGCAGAGCTGCGGAGTATCATGGCTGTTTTCCTCAATGCCCGCGGTAATAAATGCTCCGGACACGGAACAGGCATCTGCCGTTTTCATTCCCACAGTGGGGAAAAAGCGGCGCCGGGGTGCCGGCACCGCTCCATTTCTTTTGTATTAATTTCTTCTGTATTACATTGTGTATCCTATGGCTCCCCGGCAAGGCGGACAGCCGCAGGATAATACCGGAACCCGTAAATCAATCTCCGCCAAGTCCGCTTCGTGCCGCGCCCTGTACGAATCTCTTCTGTACGAAAGCGTACATAATGATCAGAGGCAGTACGATCACCAGCGCACAGGCTGAGATCAGGGCCGTCTGTGCAAAAGGATTTTCGGGGTCAACCTGGGTAAGCCATTCCGCGTTTTTCTTCAGAGCGCTGTCCATGGCCCACCGCACATTACTCTGCAGGTTCGAATACTTGTAAGGCAAATGCCGAACGTTGGGGTTCAGCAGGCTGGTGAAATACGTGTCCGTGTAGTTCCAGAGGAAGCTCAAAACGGAGACTGTCAGGATGGTACCGGACATACTGGGAACCACAATGCTGAAGAAGGTCCTTAAGAACCCTGCGCCGTCCACATGAGCCGCTTCCTCCACGGAGATGGGAAGGCCTCTGATCGCCTGGCGCATATAGTAAATATACAGACCGCTCTTCACGCCCATTCCGGTTCCCGCCAGCACAAACTGTGCCAGAGGCTTACCAACCATGTTGATGCCCACTCCCGTACCGTTGATCAGTCCGATCAGTCCGAATACATCAAAATTTCGGAAGGCTCCGTACTGAGCCAGCATCAGGGCATCGCTGGGCACCACGATGGTCAGGATCACCAGCACAAACAGGATATTGCTGCCCTTGAATTTTAATCTGGCAAAGGAATAGGACGCCAGGCCTGTGGACAGCACCTGTAAAAAGGTCAGAACCACCGTTATTCCAAGCGTATAGGCAACATTGGGCCAGTAATCCAATACCTGTTTCGACGTCGCGATACCTACGAAGACAGTGGATAATTTCTGAGGAAACCAGATGCTGGACTTATCCCCCAGCACAATAGGCGCAGTAAACGCGTCCTTGGCCAGTTTCCACAATGGTGTGATAACCACGAATCCCAGGCAAATCAGAATCACATAGCGGAATATCATGGCTATCATGCGTTTCACCTGCTTCTGTATGGCATACTTGGTAAGTCTGCCCTTTCTAAGGTCCACCCAGAAGCTGATACCGGCCATCTGCTCTGCCTTCTGCATTCTCTCTTTTCTGCTTAATTTAGTCATAATAGAACACCCCCTTAGAAACGATGCCGCATATGATTCCGATGGCCGCCAGCGATGTGGCGAAGAAGATAAAGCTCATAGCGGCTCCATATCCGTAGTAGGCAGGCTGCCCGTTAAATGTGATCTTGTGGATATATTCGGCAAACTTTATGGTCTGATCATTCTGTACCACTGTCACATTGGCAAAGGACTCGGCAATGCTGTACACCAGGCAGACCAGAATCGTAGGCGATACCATGGGAAGAGTGATCTTACAGAAGGTCTCAAACTGCGTACAGCCTTCCATCTTCGCCACCTCGTACAGGCTGGGCGAAATTGCCTGCAGTCCGGCAAGGAACAGCAGCACCTGTACGCCGCAGGTAGTTACCACCGTAAAAATATTCTTCACATACTCTACCAGCAGGCTGGTAAGCTGCTCCGGCAGACCGGAATTTACCACCAGGTTCTGCAGCCAGGCCATATTCACCACGGAATCCGTGGCCTGCTCCGTCATACTGACCTCTGCCAGGTCGAAGGTGGCAATACCGGTAGCCAGAATAATGGGAATGACGAAAATAGCTCTGAAAAATCCCCTGCCCCTGTATTCCCCGTTCAGCAGCATCGCGATGAAGAGAGCGATAAAAATCTGAAAGGGCACCTCCTGAAGCATCTTCAAAAATACTGTCGCCAGATGCTTGGTAAAATCAGGATTGACTCCCAGCACCCATTTATAATTATCCACTCCGATAAAGCTGCCGGTAAGCTTGCCGGTCGCCATATCCATGCTGCAGAGCGAATACCAGAACGTGTTCACCAGCGGCCGCAAGAAGAAAAATATTACGCCGATGAGCCAGGGAAGCAGAAAAATCATACCCCACAGCGCCGTCTTTTTGGAGAAGTCCATTCGCTTATACCACGATAAAGACGACTTTTTTCCACCCGGCTGCTTCACTGCCGGTTTCTTTTCTTTACCCATCTTACTCCTCCTTTACTGAATTACATAGCTGAAAGCCGACACAGTCACGCCGTCGATCTTTTCCTCAAGGTCGCTGTAGTTAAAGTAAATCTTAACGCCGTTGGAATAAGTTACGATGCGGAGCTTTTCATTTCGGTCGTAAACCTCATGGCCCACGATGGTTGCGTCCTTCACCTTGTCGTAGAAAGCGCTGTATTCCTGGTAATAAGCGCCGACCTTGTCTTTCCAGTAGCTGTAGTCCACCGCAAAGAAGTCTTCCTGCTCCGTACCCTCCAGAAGATAACTGTCCTCATACATAAAGGTAAACTTCGGCACGCTCTTGCCCTCTATGGCCTGCATAAAATGCGCATATACATCCGTGCTCTCCCGGTTCAGCGATTCAGAAGAATAAGTCTTATAGCCATCCAACACAATCTGCATGAAAGGAATCGATGCGTCCAGAACCCGCACGCCGCTGTCATCGCCGGGAATATCCGTCAGATAGCTGCTGTACGCATAGGCAGGGCTTGCAGGGTTGGAAAGCATCAGGGTCATCCCGTCTGCCAGCTTAGCCGCCGCTGTCTCCATCAGCTCGGCTCCCGTGGAGGAAGACGCATGGTCATATCGATAGTTGGTTCCGATAAAGGTATACAGATCGCCGGAAGCCATTGTGGTGAGGCCGGTCTTGCCGGTATAGGATTTCTTCACCTTGGTCCAGTATTTATCCAGATAATAGGGATTGATGATATACTGCGGATAATCCGCATCCTCTCCCGTCTCTGCCTGAAGCTGGACAGGGTCGAAGGTATAAATCTGCGCCCTCTCGTTCAGCAGGTTCCAGGCCGCCATCTCGTTGTTCATCTTAGTCTTGGTGTAGGCGGTCTGCAGCAGCACATTGGGGAAAATCTGTGCGCCGATGGAATCCGCGTAGGAGTTCAGCTTCTTCAGGCCGGACTTGCCGCCCAGGCCGGATACGATCTTTACCCCGGATTTCAGAGAGCGCTGGTTCATGCCTCCGTTGACCATACCGCTGTAGATCACCTTCATGTTCTTGACGCCGCTTTCCGACAGCTCCTCCAGAATTGTCTTCGCCTGGTCGAAATCCGTCAGAACCTGGGTTCCCTCATAAGGAATCCCGGCAAAATACTTTGTCTTGTCCGTGCTTCCCAGCACTTCCACATAGAAAGGCGCTTCCGCCTCGTCGGTCTCCGCCTTCAGCACGCCTCTCTCCTCAAGATATTTGGAATAGCAGTTGGCCATGTCCACATAATCCGCGTCCTTGCCCAGCCAGTAATAACGGATCACAATATCTCCGTCATACACATCATCCGAGGCCTTGCCCAGAGTAAAGGCACCCTTGGCGTTTTCGGCACCGGAGCTCAGCAGGAACTGGGACTGGATATCAAAGGTAAGCTGCAGCTTGGAAAAGGGCTCCGACGCGTAGGTTCCGCTGATATAGGCATCCAGGGTCGCCGCCTCCGCTCCCTTCTCGATAATGCCGAACACCGTGGCGTCATGGGTTTTCATACCGAAAACCGGAAGCATCATGTCGGCGTCCGCGCTCCTGTAGCTCGTTGCGTCCATCTGCGGATCACCGCCGTAATATCTGGCTCCGTAATGTCCTTCCCTGACCTTCTTGCTGTCCAAATAGAGCAGCGCGCCGCTGCCGTCCGGCACGAACATGTAGCCTTCTTCCTCATCCAGGGCAGGATCCGAAACCATAAAATAAGGGTTCAAAGTCAGCTGATTGATGGGATTATCCTTTCCGCTCTCAACCAGAGAGGTATCCACCCTCACCATCAGGCACCCATCCTCCAGATAATAATCGATGGGCACATGAATCATCAGGCTGCTGGGATATTCGTCTCCGCTGACACCGGCTTCCTCCAGATCTGCGAACAGATCCTCCTCCGTGTAATGTCCTGTCTCATAGAAAATCTTGTACAGCTGCTTTACCGCCAGACCCTGCAGAGGATTATTGGCATTGGACATACGCGCCCAGGTGCCGTCCGCCAGCCGGTTGTAATACTTCTTGGTGGCAAGCTCCTTATCAGAGGCGTCGAGATACTGGAGAACCAGTTCGTTAAACCGCTCGTCTGTAAGACTCGCCGGGAAATTCTTATAAGTAATATCCGTAGTTCCCAGAGTAAAGATCACCCTGACGCCATTATCGATCTTCTGATAGGCGACCTGTCCGCGGCTTGCACCCATACTGTAGGAATCATAGGCAGCAGTGGCGTAGTATGTCATACCGTTATTTTTCGTGCCGCTGAAATACCGCGCCACCACGTCGGACTTCTGGACGTCATTCGCCATAAAGCCTTCCGTATAGCCCATATTGCTGTCACGGTATACGCCTGTGGCTGTATCCAGCCAGCGAACGGTTCCCGACGCAGGGTTCAGCAGAAGCTTCATCCCGCCGCTCTCGCTGATCTCAACGAAATCCGAGCCGCTGAAGGTGTCATACTGCTGGTTCTCCCAATAGCTGGTTTCCTCCTGGGCCGCATTGTTATCGTCACCGGAACCGCAGCCTCCCAGGAGCGTGAGGCAAAGGGCAGCTACCGCAGCAGATGTAAAAAGTAATCGTTTTCTCATTTTCCTCGCCTCCCTCCTAGAACAACATATTAAATTCTCTGATAATCTCTATCCAGTCATTCACAAACTGCGCCAGCAGAGTCGCAAACAACATGGCTACAAAGCAGATAATCAGTATGGCCACCACCGACAGCAGCAGCGTCGCCACGTTCTTGGTAAAGGTATACTGGTTCACCATGATGGTTCCGATGAACATATAGAAGAAGAACAATACCATACCAAAGACAAAGAGCGCGCTCACCAGCGGAGCCTCATCCTCCGAAACAAAGTTCGAGAGAAGCGTCCCTGCCAGATAGAGCCAGCAGGCAGGATACAGGGAATACCCCACCACCTTTGTAATATGCACCACTTTACCCTTACCGGAAAGGAGCACGCCCACCGCCCAGTTGCCGATGATGAACGCCACATAGGGAAGGATGGTGCTGCCCACGATCAAAGGCACATTTACATTGTCAATATCCACAAAGCTTACCAAAAAGCCCGTATATCTGTACTGAATCAGGCTGATCCAACCGAAAGCGATGATCACGATCACGCTGAAGCTCAGAGAGCCGTCGTCATAATACTTCACATCGTCAAAGGCTTTGAAAGGACTGGAAAGCATATAACCCGGCCATTTGAACATGGTGAACTTCACTTTCTTCCAGATTCTGCGTACTTTTGTATCCTTCGGCTCCTTTGCCCAGAACTTCTTATAAACCTTTCGGGCAATAACCAGGGCTATCAGTACAATGATTACAGCCAGAATCTTGCCGAAATTGCGGTCCATCCAGGCCCCGGACACCTTCTTATAAGCGCTGGAGTAATAGGATCTGTCTCCGCCCTTGAAGAAATTCTCCTGAGCCGCCTCGTAGTCTCCCGTACGCATCTGGTATTTGCCAAGACCCAGGTTCGCATAATAGAAGCTTCCGTTGATATCCAGCACCTGCTGCCAGTAACCCGCTGCTTCCTCATAATCATACCTGGACTGAGCCTCCAAACCGGAATTGATCAGAGCGCCGTAGGTGGTGGGAGCGAAAATTTCCACCGTCTCATACACCAGATCCACTACAACGATCTTTTCCTCCATAAAGCAGAAAGCAACGGGAGAGCTAAGAAGTCCATCCACATTTCCTTTGCCCGCCAATTCGTACATCAGGTAGCCGTCGGGGCTGTAGACGAAGATTCTCGCCTGATTGCTGTCCAGAACGGCGAATCTGCCGTCATCTGCCACCGCGACCTGGCCCAGGTTGGACAGGGATTTCTTGTTCTTATAGTCGCCCATGGGCCTTACATTGAATTCCCCTGTGGTCATCACATCGTCCCCTGCGGAATTCAGCTTTTTCACAGGCTTACTGTCGCTGCCGCCGGAAACGCTGGCGTAGAGAAAACCGTCCTTGTCAATGGCCACGTCGCTGTAGGAGGTAGGCAGCCAAAGCGCGGTCCTGGCCCGCTGTTCCTCTGTCTGCAGGTTTCTCCAGAACAGGCTCCACATGGAATAAGTAACCTCCGTAGCGCCCACATACCGGTTAAAGTTCCCTTCCGGATCCAGCTCCGCAAAGCCTTCATAACAGTTCTGCACCAATACATACATACGTCCCACACTGTCTACCACCATCCTGTAAGGCTTATAGGCAGTGGCAAGGCCGGTACAGTTGGGATCGCCGATCACGCGCAGGCATTTGCCCTTTTCATCAAATTCAATGATTTCTCCCTGGTCCGGTTCGCAGACATAGATATGCCCCTCCTCCGTGACAAACAGACCGCTGGGCTTGTTGACGGCGCTCTGGGTGCCATCCTTCCTCACGTAATCCCTTATAAAGCTTATATCCTCAAATTCCTTGTCAGCTATCACGATGCATCCGCCCATGGTGATATAGAGCTTCTCATTCCGATAGAATACACCGGAAGCCCCGCTAAAGCTGTCAAGTCCCATGTCCGACGCATAGATTTTGTTCTCCAGTTCATATGCAGCCGGTGCGGCCACCACATTGCCCCAGATATCATAATTGTAGGACTCCGCCGCCATGGACACCGAGCCAAATCCAAGGATGACACATAAACAAACAGCAAGTCCTGCAACGCACCTGCTCCAAATCTTTTTTGATTTTTGCATACGCCACCTCTTATTCTTTCATACCGGATGTCGCCATCGTCGATACCACGTTGTTCTGCATGATCAGGAACACCACCAGAGGCACTGCAAACATGATAACCGCCGATGCCGCGGAGATACCCGCATAGGAGCTGCCCACGCCGCTGATCTTGCCGTTTGCAAGCTGGCCCACCACATATGCAAAGCCCTTTCTGGCCTCCGTATAGATAAACTTATCTCCGGTATTGGTCCAAAATGCCTGGAATACCAGGATAAACGCCGTTACCAGCGCCGGCTTCACCACCGGCATTACAATGGTAAAATGAATGCGTAAATAGCCGGCTCCGTCAATCTGCGCCGCCTCCATGAGGCTGTCCGGAATCTGTTCCATGAAGTTCTTCATCAGGTACAGGCCCAGAGTGGACGCGAAACCGGGAATGATGATTGCCCACTGGCTGTCCAGCATACCCAGGCTGGCAATGGTTAAGAAGTTGGGGATCATGGTAACCGTTGCGTTGAACATCAGCGAGTACACGATGATCTGGTTGAAAAACTTACATCCCGGGAACTTGTATTTTGCCAGCGGATACGCACACAGCGAAGCAAGCACAATATGCCCTACCGAACCAACCGCCACCACAAACAGGGAGTTGAACAGGGACCGGGTCACCGGCACCACGGTGTTGGCAAGAATATTGCCGAAATCCCGGTAGTTGTTCATTGTCGGATCGGACACGATAATCCTGGGCGGGAAAATGAACATTTCGTTCATGGGCTTCAGGGACTGGCTGATCATGTAGATGACAGGGAAGAAGAACAGCAGTGCCATCGCCAGCAGGAACAGCCCCAGGATTACATTACCCCAGAAGCTTCTCTGGGATTTTTTCACATTGGGCTTGAAATTTTTGGATCTCTTTTTAATCAAATGTCTCTGATAAAGTGTTTTTATTGTCGCCATATTCACCCTTCCTCCCTCTGATCAGGTTCCGACCTTGCGGAGCAGCTTCTGAATCAACATGTTACAGATGATCATAATCAGGAACAGGATAACGGCGATTGCGGATGCATAACCCATCTCCATACGGATGGAACCATAGTCGTTTAAGTGGTTGACGATGGTATGGGACGCATAGTTGGGGCTGGGGAATCCCACCAGGGAATCTCCGATGGAGCCCACTGACAGAGAGCTTGTAATCGTCATAACGGCACCGAACAAAAGCTGGGGCTTCATATTCGGGAGCGTGATATACCACAGCTCCTGCCAGCGGTTCCGGATACCGTCGATGGCGCCCGCCTCGTACTGGGCCTCATCAACGCCCTTGATACCTGCCACGAAGGACAGGAAGCCTACGCCCATGCTCATCCACAGGGATGCCAGAATAACTACGATAATCACGTATTCCGAATCCGACAGCCACAGAATCGCCTCCTGGGTGATCCCCAGATTGCGCAGGATAGCATTCAGATAGCCGTTGCTGTCATTGGAGAAAATCTGGGCAAACACGGTGATAACTGCCGTACCGGCCATGCTGGGCGCATAGAAGATCACTGTAAGTACGGTTCCCACCTTGTGGGGAAGCTCGTTGATCATCCAGGCCAGCAGATAGGAAAGAATATAGCCGCCGGGTCCCACCATCACCGCAATGATAAAGGTATTCTTAATGGCAGTGATAAAGGTGCTGTCATCCAGAAACAGCCTTTTGTAATTGCGAAGCCCTACAAAATTAGCTTTCTCCAATACATTATAATCCGTAAAGCTGTACCATATGGCCTTCAGCACAGGGTACACTACAAATACTGCAAAAAGCAGCATGAAAGGGGCAATCATGATATACAGAGGGATGCTTCGCTTCATGTCTCTAAGCGTCAATTGCGCCCTTCTTTTAAAGGAAATCTTATTAGCCGCCATTCTCCCCCTCCTATTCTGCCAGCTTTAAGCCAAATTCGGTGCGCTTGTTGTCAATCTCAGCATTGATGTCCTCCAGCTGAATGTACAGCGTATCGATCGGCTCCTGGTTCTCGGAAACAACTGCGGTAAACGAGTTTCTGATGACACGTCCCGTGATATAGCCGCCGGGAATCTGGGGTTCCGCGCGCAGATCGTCCAGAAGGGAAAGTACAACCTCCTTGAACTCATCCCTCAGACCGCCATTGGCGATGGCATTCATATTGGACACGGGCAGCTCCGCCGCCTCGCCGTTCACTGCCTTCAGCTCGTTGGAATACATAATCTGTGTCTCTTCACTGGTCCACCACTTTAAGAATTCCCATGCTTCCTGGGTCATACCGTCCTTCTCCACCGTGGAAGCCACGATAAAGCTGGTGCCGATGATGCAGGCCGCGGAATGATCCACGGTGCCGTCCTCCTGCATGGTGCCGGGGATTCTGGCGATCGACCATTTTCCGGCAATCTCGGGTGCGGACACATTCAGGGTATTGACATAGGTATAGTCCACAACCATGAGAGGAATCTCACCGGTACGGAAACGGGTGGAAAGGTTCACGGAATAGGGAAGTCCCTGGTTGGTATAAAATTCCGTCCACTCCTTAAATACCAGCATCTGTTCCGTCTGATCCATCAGTGTACGGGTATGGTCATCGGAATACAGCTCATAGCCCTGCTGGTACAGCATGGACAGGAAAATGCTGTTCACCGGCACGGTGGTGGAACTGGTGCCGCCGCCCAGGGTCAGGTATTCATTGCTGCCCAGATACACATCCATGTTGTCCGCTTCCAGATAGGGAATGATGGAAATCAGGTCATCCCATGTCTCAGGCACTTCGAGGCCCTTCGCTTCCATAATATCCGTCCTGTAGATCATGACGGGGAAGGAAAGCTGGTCGGGCAGACCGTACACGCCGCCCTCATACTCCAGGAATGCCCTGGTGTCTGCCGGGAAGCGCTGGAAAATTTCTTCAAAATCGGAGAACTGCGTCAGGTCATATGCCGCGCCCCGGTATGCAAAGTTGGTTGGCTGGCTGTAAGTGGACTGAAGCACCACATCGGGTCCTTCTCCTGCCACTGTGGCGGGAAGCACCGTATCGCCGCCTACCAGGTTTAAATCAACCACAAAATCCGCATCCGCAAACGCCGCGTTGATCATCTTCTGAATGGTATCGTACTGACTTCTGGTATCCGCCGTGGTCCAGACGGTCAGCACCTTCTTGCCGCTGTCGTCGCTTCCTTCCGCGTGTACCTTGAAGTCATTGGTAAAGGAGCCCACAAAGGCATTCCAGGTATGGGCCACACCGGCAAAGAAGCCGCCGTCAGCCTTGGGAAGCTTGTAGCCTTCCCCCGTCACCAGCAGATAATCCATCTCAAGAGGCAGACTATTGATGTCATTGACCCAGCTGCCCAGTGCGGACAGGCTGTCATTAAAGTCGCCCAGGTATTCCGCCACATCATCGGGTCTCTTGATCAGCTTGATCATGGAATTCATCATATCCAGAACGCTGGTGGTCTTGTTGGCGGACTCGCTGTCCTCGCCGAACAGCCCCATTACTGCGTTCAGCCTGGTATACTCTGTCTCAAGTACATCCGTCATATGCGAAACATATGTAGTAATCTTATAATCACGATAAGGATCCGGATCCGTTCCCGTGACAGCTGTAAGCTCACGGTACAGCGTATTCAGATTGTCCACGCTCGTGGAAGCCAGATTCACCGCTTCCTCCAGATCTCCCAGCGTAGCCGTCATGGTAATCGTGTTGGGACCTTCCTTCAGGTAGAAATAATAATCCCCCTCATCTCCCCCAAGATAAGCGGTCTGCCAGTCTGATCCGTACTGGAACTCTATCTGAGACGCCTCTTCAAAAGGAAGCTCCCCGTTGATGGTCAGACTGCGCCCGGAGTAGAAACCCTTATTCAGGTACTGCTTGAAACGCACCCCGATCTTGTACAGTCCGGCCCGGTCCACATCCACGGTCCATGTAATGCCCTGGCCCTCGGAAGCCCAGCTTTCACCTCCGATGGTATTGTACACGATATAGGTGGGATGATACGGCTGTGTAGCCGACGAAGTCCTGTCATTCTTCGGAGACAGGGAAGAGGATGTCTTGCTTGCAGCGTCCTCCGCCTGAACCACAATCGCGCCGTCTCTTACATTGTTGGCGTTGATAATCTCCGCTTCCAGCTCCTCCGTATAGTATTCATAATATTTCTTATAGGAAAGCACTTCCGATGCGGGAACCAGAGCGATCTCGCTGATCCCCAGATTTCCCTGGGCGGACTCCAGCGTCACCGTATTCTTTCCCTTCTCGAAATAAAACATATAGCTGCCCAATGCGCCCGTACTCTCGGAGCTGAGATAGGCGACCGCCGGACCTTCCTTCTGCACCTGGGTGGGCGCAGCCTGATTGCCCTTTGTGTTCATCAGCCAGTTCTTGTTGTCATCCACCCAAAGGCGGTTAATCGTGATATCCCTGCAGCCGTCAAACGGCAGCTCCCCGTTGATGTACAAATTGCGCAATATAGTCTGTGTGCCGTCTACATCCGGATAATAGGTGAGCTGGACATGGTACAGGCCGGATTCCTCCACCTGGAACTCATAAGTGAGGGATCCCTTACCCTGGGTCCACAGGATACCGTCGGATTCTTTCAGTCCTTCCATATCCGCCGTTGTATAATCGGCTGCCTTCAATGCAAGCATCTTAACCGTATCGCTTACGTATGCCTTGCCTGCTCCGGATAAATAATCCTGATAGGTAACCTCGGATGCGTCCTCATAGCTGAGATACTTCGCCAGAACCGCTTCACGGGTATCCGCATAATCATCGGCGGAGGCAAGATTCAGAGCCACGATCGCCACGATGATCAGAGCGGCAAGAATGGATATATTGCGTATGCGCGTTTTATTCTTTTTCTTTTTCACCCCATCAGCCCTTTCTTAACAATGTGGCTGCGCTCCTATTTACCATAGAATACACAGCCACAATGTACAACCACTATACTCTAAGCTTTGTGAGCCAAAGCATTCTTCTTACTTCAATCCTTCATCCGCCATATTCTTCTCGCCTACGCCCTTGAGCGCTTCACCGACGGTTCTGCCGTCCTGATCTGCAGCGATGACAAGTCTGAAGTCTCTGTAGACCGGAACATAATTGGCCAGAGCGCTGACGTAATCAACCTGTACGTTAGTAGCCATCCAGTTCCAAATCAGCAGATCCTCTTCGTTGGTAAAGCTTCTGCTATCGTTGGGAGAGTAGTTCAGGTTTCCTGCCTTCTCGCCGTTCTTCTCAGCCGTATAAGCATTGATCCATGCCTGCCCGTCTCCGGAACCCGGAGTCAGACCTGCGGGAGAGGTGTTGTCAGTGGATCTTATATCCTCATACTCGCGAACTATCTGGAACAGAACCCAGTCGGGAATATCCTTGCAGCCTTCGCCTCTGTACTCTGCCCCGGATATCAGGACATTTGTATAGGTCGTGCGGGCCACAAAATAATTATCCAGCACAGGCAGACCGTTCTCGTCCGTACCCGTCACCTTTACATTGGGACCCCAGGGGAAAGGAACGATGCCCCAGTTGGTATTGTTGGCTGCCATATCGCCCTGCTGCCAGTTCTCTACCATGGCGATTGCATGGGTATTACCGCCTGAATATCCGCAGATATCCTTATGGCTGTAAGGCATGCTTGCATCATCTGCCGTTTCCACCGCATAATCCGCTCCCATAGTAAATCCGGTCATGGGTGCAGCCACTCCGGCATCCTGAAGCTGATTGTAGAAATTCAGAGACTCGATGAAGTTGGGATCGTCGAGATTGATGTTGCCGTTGCTGTCAACGATCTTGACGCCGTTCATGCCGCCGGCCATCGCGCCATAATGGTTCGTATGTAAAGCGATAGCGTAAGCCCCTGTGTTTGCCGCATTCAGCTTGGACTGCAGATCGCTCAGATACTTCATGGCATCGTCAAAGCTCCACTCGCCTCTCATGAACAGGTCGCCGGGAGTCTCTTCCATTCCGATGGACTTCAGATAATCGCGGCTGTAAGCCAGCACGAAACACTCGCCGAGGTTATCATAGGTAAAACCGTAATCAACGCCGTTCCAGGAAGCCGCGTCAATGTGTGCGTTTGACATCTTCAGCGTATCCCTGTCCTCAACGGTGGCAAGGTAGTCCCTGATTTTCAGCATAACGTCGGGACCCGCTGTGAAAATATCCGCATAGCCCAGCCCGTTACGGTATTCAGCCAGCATAGCATCCCAAACATCGACACCTTCGCTGGTCTTCAGGGTAACTGCTTCAAACTTGCAGTTGTACTTCGCCTCCAGCGCATGTAAGTACTCCCATCTCTTCTCGTATTTTGCGGCGTCTTTCTCCTTGTCTTCCTCGGTGATGCCGTCAAAAATCTGCTCTGAAGCAAGCCTGATGGTAGCGCCATTGCAGTCATAAGCCTCCCACTCCGGCAAAGGCTGATCTGCGGATTCAGGCGTCTCCTCGCCGGGATCCTCGGTGCTTGATTCTTCGGATTCATTACTGCTTTCTTCCTGCCCCCCCTGGGATTCTTCCTGAGTGCTCTCAGAAGACTGCTGAGAAGACTGATCGCCCGCATCATTGCCGCATCCGATCAGACTGCCTGTCATTGCAACAGCCATTGCAAGCGCCAGGACTTTAGTCAGTGCTTTCTTTTTCAACTTCTTATCCTCCTTTAAAAAGTTTTAGATTTATAAAAAAATTATAAATCTAAGATAAATTTAAACACTCTTTCGGCATTTTGTCAAGTGTTTTTTCTATATTCTTTGACACATTCGACATGTTTTTACCCATTGTTTTAAATCAGTTGGCTATAATGGTCATTTTTACCTCAGGCTTCTCATGATTTTGCACAAATTTAACTCCAGAACCGGCATAGCAGCTTTCCTGTTTCGCCGGCAATTTGGATGAAGGTTTCTTTTTGATAACCGGCAAGTCAATCTCCATCGGTTCCGATCAGAACCCGCTTACCCTCAAATGCAAAGCCCAGGTGACGGATACGTCCCTCCAAAATCCCCCTGGCAGTCAGCTCACTGTCATAGTTCTTGTCCCGAATCTGTTTTAAGGCCTCCTGCACCGTATCCTCCAGAGTATCTTCATCCTCAGGATCATGCACCTTAAACTCCAGCACAAAGGCCGGCTCCTCCTTTTTACAGGGCTCCAGCATCACATCATAGCGTCCAAACCCGCTCTCCCGGCTGGAGGTAATGCGATACCTTCCCGCAAGTTCCACCATCAGGCCCAGAACAAAGCCATGGTAAAAGCGCTCCGGCTCCGCTTCTTCCGATGGTTTCCTGCCAGTGTCAAAAAAGCTGAATGTGGCAAGAGCCACCTTATTCATAAATCGGTTCATGGCTTTCACATCCCCCAGAAGCAATGCTTTGATAAAACCATTGTAAGGCACGTCCTCCCCGCTGAACCAGTCGCGGATCATATTCCGAAACATCATATATACTTCCCTGTTAGTCAGTTCCAGCTGGTAGATAAACACCCCTGTCTCCTGTGAAAATCTTCGGTCCACCACCTTCAGATACCCGCTGGCCAGAAGCATGCTCCAGACGGCCCCATATTTCCGCTGGAGCTGGTCGAAAATAATCTCCTCGTCAATCTCCGTCTCCAGGATGCCGCCTTTCATCAAATCCTTCATAATCCTCTTGGTCTGGACATTCCCCTGCCGGATCAGCAGGTTCACCAGGCGGTTGGAGCTGGAATTCGCCCAGTATGGCTTCAGCTCCTTCTCCTCCAGGAAATTGGTGATAGACCAGGGATTATATACATCCCGCTGGCTGCCAAAAGTGAATCCGTCATACCATTGCTTCACATCCGCCTTGCGCTCCGGCATCCCCATCTGGTCCAGCGCCTGGAACACTTCTTCTTCCGTAAAGCCAAACCGGGTGCAGTACTTCTCGGATGTGGTCGTGACGACGGTAAGGTTATTCAATTCCGAAAAAACGGACTCTTTGCTTACACGGGTGATGCCTGTCAAAATCGCCCGCTCCATGCTTGGATTTGTCTTAAAGGCCAAGTTGAACATCTGTCGTATAAACCCAACCAGTTCCTCCCAGTACCCATATACATAGGCTTCCTGCAGCGGCGTGTCATATTCATCCAGGAAAATTAAAACTTTCTTTCCATAATAGACCGCTAAATAATCCGACAGATATTTCAGTGCCAATACAGCCACATCATCCGGCATTCCGGCCGAAACAGAATCAAAAAATTTCAGTTCTTTTTCATCCATTTCCTTTCCGTTCATTACATATTTATGCTCTCTGTATAATCTTTCAAGTGCGTACTTCATCCCCTGCTTCGTTTCCTCAAAGGTCCGCCCCTTAATACCCGCAAAGCTTAAGGAAATCACCGGATAGCTCCCCCCGTCCCTCATATGCCCTGGAGAAAAAGCAGTTCATCATGTCCAGATTCAGAGTCTTCCCGAAACGACGGGGCCGGGTAATCAACGTGACTGCGTCCGTATTCTCCCACCATTCCTTTATAAAACCTGTTTTGTCCACAAGGAAACACTCATTTTTCCGTATAAATTCAAAGCTCTGCGCCCCAATAGATATTGTCATGCCCATAAGTCTGTCTCCTTCCCTCCCTGAAGCTTCTGAAGCCTGCCATACATAATTGCAGTAAAAAAATGCGCTGCCCCGTGTCAGCAATCTGCAGGCAAACGGGGCAGCGCAGTAAAAGCAAAACGGAGGCGCCGTTGCCCTTCAGCCGGATCGCAGCAGCCAGCGTCTTAGTCGTTATTTGTGACAACCTCTCCATGGCCCAGGTTGTAGGTGATTACGTCCTTGAGCTCTACCTTCAGAACCGTTGTAAGGGGATGGAGCTGCATTTTGTCCGCGCGGATCCAGAGTGTGCCGGGAATGCCGCTCCAGGGCAGGCTGCCGGTATAGCTGAATTCCAGCTCCTCTCCCGTGTGAAGGACGCTCACCCTCTTCACAGGCGTTTTGATGCCCTTAACGCAAAGGTTCTCCAGGGGTTTGTCATATACGAAAAGGTAGACTGTCTTTTTATCCGCAGACAGAGTGCTGCCGCCCAAAAACTGGCTGTAACTCAATCCCTTTTCCGTATCGTAGATGGCCTCCTCATTATCGTGAATAAAGCTGCCCAGATCCTCCAGAACCTTCACCTGGCGCTCGTCCAGCGTACCGTCCTCCTTAGGCCCCACATCCAGAAGCATCTTCCCTCCCAGGGTCAGGCAGTCACAGAACATGCGGATAATCTGGCGGCTTGTCTTGTAGTCATTGTCCGAAGGACGGTATCCCCAGGAGTCATTGATGGTGGTGCAGAATTCCCACACTCCCTCCGGGCCGTAAAGGGGGATCCCCTGTTCCGGCGTCTCATAGTCCCCATACCCCTGGAGCCTGGAATTGACCACTACCTTCGGGTTCAGGGATTCCAGGTATGCCTTGAATTCCTTTGCCTTCCACTGGTTGGCGCTGCGCTCCCAGTCGCCGTCGAACCACAGCAGGTCTATGGTTCCGTACCGGGTCATCAGCTCCCGCATCTGGTTGTTGTTAAACTCCAGGAATTCCTGCCATTTCTCAGGATCCTCCGGTCCGCCCGCAGGAGTGGCGAAGACATCCTTCAGGTGGTTCTTCGGGTCTGCTCCTTCCGGGTATACGCTTCTGTACCGGGGATCGGACCAGTCTATCAGGGAAAAGTAAAGCCCCACCTTCATGCCCGCGGCTCTCACCGCCTCCGTGTACTCTTTTACCAGATCCCTTCCGGCGGGCGTTTTCTTCACCACGCTCAGATCGGAATATTCCGTGTCAAACAAGGCCACGCCGTCGTGGTGCTTGGATGTCATGACCACATACTGTGCCCCTGCCCGGCGGAACAGATCCGCCCATGCGGCCGCGTCAAACCTGAACGCCGTGAAGCCCTGGCACTGCTTCATGTAGTCCTCATAGGAGATCGCGCCGTTGTGGAAGGACCACGATTCCGACACGTCCCCCACCGCGTAAATCCCGTAATGAATGAAAATCCCCAGCTTCGCTTTCCGAAACCATTCCTGCATCATAGCTTTGTCCTCCTATATGTTATAATATACTCTCGGAATCTCCAAGCCGCATTTTTCGGGCCTTTTAAGATTCCAATTTTGCTGATTCCTCCACCTTTTACGGAAACCCAGATCAGGAACCGCTGTTTTCCGCCGAAGGATTCCGAGAGGCTATTATAGTCATAGACTTTCGGAATCTCTCCTTTTCATGATTCTTTTACATTTCATGATTTAAATTTATGGTTCTTTTGAATTTGATTACTCTTTTTAGCATCCGGTCTTATGGGCTTTCCGGTCTTATGGGCTGTGAAAAAGCTTTTCTGTATTTCTAAAGGCAGCAGCCGTTAGCCTTGTTCATCGCTGTTTGCCTATGTAAGTGGTTCCGGCTTAAGTTACATGGTCATAAGCCGCAGCTCGCCCTTCATCACATTCCGCTCATTGCCCAGGGCAGCGCGGTACTGATAGGTCACGCCGGCGGAGAGTCCGGAAAGTTCCGCCTCATAGCGGCCCGGTTTCCTTACCTTCCCTGCGCGCAGCTTCTGCCAATCCTCCTGGTAGGAGGACAGGGCAAACCCCGGATATACCCGCCACTCAAACCACAACTCCGCTTCCTCAAAGCTGCCCAGAGTCTCCACCCGGGCGGCCAGGATGGCGCAGCCGCTTTCCGGCACGTTCTCTGCTTCGGCAGGCAGATCGCTGCTGCAGCTTTCCTGCAAACTCTCCATATCTGCAGGCGGATCGCTGCTGCAGCTTTCCCGCAAACTCTCCATATCTGCAGACGGATCGCCGCTGCAGCTTTCCCGCAAACTCTCCATATCTGCAGACGGATCGCCGCTGCAGCTTTCCCGCAAACTCTCCATATCTGCAGACGGATCGCCGCTGCAGCTTTCCTCTCGGCTCTTCGCATCCGCCGCGCATATGGCGCTGCAGCTTTCCCGCCGCACCTCCTGCAGGGTCTGGACGCCCATGGGCACAAAAGCAGGACTGAAGTTCGTAATTTTCAGCACCAAAGGGTTGGGCCACGAGATACCGCAGTAAATACGCTGGGCCTGCATAACCGACAGGAAGAGTCCCTCTTCGCGCTGTTCCCAGCAAGCCCTTGCGTCCAGGTCAGGACGGTACTCCGTCTCCTCCCCGCTCTGCCCCAGCACCTCCACCGCCGTGTCCGTGCCTGCCTTCACCGATTTCAGGAGAAGCTCCCGGCGCTGTCCCCGCTGCCACTCCCCCATGCCGAGCAGCACCGCATACAGGGCGCTGCCGTCCTTTTTTTGAAGAAGCCAGGTATCCTCCTCGTTCGTAAGGATCCAAGGACGCACATCGTGCATGGCTTCGCCGTTGATAAAATGCCACAGGGCCAGCTCCCGCAGAAGCCCCTCCTGTTCCCGGCAAAGCTCTCCGTCCGCATCCGGAGCGATATTCAGAAGCAGACTCCCTCCTTTGGCCCTGGTCTCGGCAAGCAGGCGGATCAGGTGCCGCCCGGTCTTATAGCATTCGTTGGTGGGCTGGTACTGCCAGGCCGTCCCCAATGTCATGCAGCCCTCCCAGGCCGCATCCGCCCCCACGCCGGGAAGCTGCTGCTCCGGTGTAGGAATCGCTCCCCGGGTAATCAGCACCTGAGGCTGCAGGTCCCATGCAATATCCATGCAGTGCTGCCGGAGGCTTATCCCGTCTGCGCCGGCTATCGTCTCGCCCCCGTCAAAAAACAGCACATCCACAGGGCCGAACCGGGTCAGAAGCTCGGTCATCTGGGCTGCCAGCAGGTCCTTATAGCCCTCCAGGATTTCCTCCGTATAAGGAGCCTTCGGCGTCCGGGTGATGGGCAGACCACGGCTGCGGAGATAGCGGAAATCCTCCGGAGAGAAGTAGAATCCTATCTTGATCCCCTGCCGGCGGAAGGCTTCCGTATACTGCCTGACCAGATCCGCGCCATAGGGAGTATTTTTGATAGAGAAATCCGTGGTCTCCGTATCCCAGAGGCAGAAGCCGTTGTGGTGCTTTGTGGTCAAGACCGCATACCGGAATCCCGCCAGCCCGGCAAGCTCCGCCAGATGATCGAAATCCCACCGCCTGGGATGGAGCGTTTTCGGCAGTTCCTCATAAAACCGGGTTACATATTCCTCCGACGCCCCCACCAGGGAGTGACTGATGACGCAGCCCAGCTGTACGTCCAGGGACCAGTGGATGAACAGCCCCATCCCGGCATCCCGGAGCCATTCCAATGCTTCCGGGCGGTTGCGGCTCCGGGAAAGCGCGTCCCGGGCAAGGGTATTGTCCGCCGCCACCGACTCATCCACATTTGGATGCGCGGATGCTGCCTGCGGGCAGGTTTCCGTATTCATGGCAGATACCTCCGTAATGAAAATCTGTTTTACTTCATTTTGATGTCCTTTGCATTGAGCTTTTATTTACCTTGTCTGCTCAAGGAGTATCCTATCAGGAAGCGCAGGCCCTGTCTCTTTATTTATATTTCGTCAAATATTCAACAATCCGGCGATTTCGGCAAAGTTAATGTATAAATCCTCATAGATATTGACCTTGACGGCGGCGTCAAAGCTGTACGCCACATTGATAAGGTTTCCTTCAAAATAGTTGACCGTGACCATCCGGCGCCTCGGATCTACAATCCAGTATTCCCGGACACCATAGTGTTGATAGTAGTATGCCTTCCGGATATAATCATCCGACGGATTTCCCGGGGAAACGATCTCAATGATGAAGTCCGGGGCGCCGTTGCATCGGTTTTCGTCCAGCTTTTCCCTGTCACACACGATCATGATATCAGGCTGTACGATTGTAAGCGGGTGATCGGAAAGCTTCACGTCAAACGGAGCGGGAAATACTTTGCAATCGCCTTTGCCATTTTTTACATAGGAATTGAGCAGGGTACTCAGTTCTAAAAGGATTGACTGATGAATCTGCGACGGGCTTGCCATGTATCGGATTTGTCCGTCATATACCTCCGCCCTGATATCTTCCGGGAGAGCTTCATACTGCTCTAAAGAGATGGTTGAAAGCTGTTGCAATGCCGGCATGGATGGCACTTCCTTTCCTGTTATTTATATGGAGCTGTATTGTCTGCTTTTTACACAATATATATCTGTCAGCCGTTATTTCTCCTGTTACCACTGTTATTATACCGAATTTCACTGCCCTTTACAATAAAAAACGTCCAATGCCCCTGCCCGTCCGGGAAAAGGACAGATAATCCTCATCGCAAACTCTGATAAATATTCCGGTCTGGGAGCGCAGGCAGAATCAGCCCAGGCAGGGAACCTCGATCTCCAGCTTCTCAGTCCTGCGGCCCGTGAGCTTCTCGCTCCTCGGGTCGGGCGCCTGGCCGCCTATGTATACTTCCGCCCGTCCCGGGCCGATGCGGAGCTTCCCGTTCCCGTCGTAGAGTCCGAAGGCCTCCGCGGGCAGGTGAATCAGGACCTCCTTCTCCTCCCCGGGCGCAAGGCGGAGCTTGCAGATTCCCTTCAGCTGGGCGTTGGGGGTATCTTCCCCGCATATTTTCACATAGGCCTGCACCGTCTCGCCCCCGGCCATGGAGCCGGTATTTTTCACAAGGGCATGGATATTCACGCCTTCCTCTCCCACGGTACCAACGTCCGCTCTCACGCCGCTGATCTCGAAGCTTGTGTAGGACAGGCCGTAGCCGAAGGGATAGAGTGCCTCCCCTTTCATATAGCGGTAGGTCCTTCCCTTCATATTGTAGTCCGCAAAATCCGGAAGCTCCTCGGCGGAGCGATAGAAGGTCACCGGAAGCTTCCCCTCAGGGCAACGTTCTCCGAATAATATCTCCGCGATGGCCCGGCCTCCCTCGGCCCCGGGATACCATCCCTGGAGGATGGCGGGCACATGCTCGTCCGCCCAGTTCACCGCCAGGGCGCTGCCGGAGAGCAGCACCAGGATCACGGGCCTGCCGCTGGCATGGACGGCCTCCAGCACTTCCTGCTGCAGCCCCGGAAGGTTCAGATCCGGCTTGTCCCCGCTGCCGTACTCATTGTTGGCGTCCCCCTGCTCGCCCTCCAGGCCGGCGTCCAGCCCCAGGCAGACCACCACCGCGTCGCTGCAGGCGCAGACGGCCTTCACCTCCGCCATGCGGTCGTTCCTCTCCGCCAGGCCCTCCACCTTGTCGTGGTAGAGATGGCAGCCCTCGGAGAACATGACGCGGACCTCCTCACCCAGATACTCCTGAATCCCTTCGGATATGGTCCAGTATCTGGAAGCCGTCCCCTCGTAATTGCCCACCAGGGCCTTGCGGTTGTTGGCATTGGGACCGATGACGCCGATGGTCTTCAGGGAGGCCTTGTCCAGGGGCAGGATGCCGCCCTCATTCTTCAGGAGCACCACGCTTCTGGCCGCCGCCGTCCGGTTCAGCTGCCGCATGGCTTCGCTGTCCACCACACTGTAGGGGATTTTATCGTAGGGATTTTCTTCTTTTTTATCCAGTACGCCCAGCTTCATCCGGGCGGTGAAAAGGTTCACCAGAGCTTCGTCCAGGCGCTTTTCATCCACCATTCCCTGGCGGATTGCCTGTTTCAGGAAGTGGAACATATTGCCGCAGTTCAGATCGCAGCCGTTGTTCATGGCCATGGCCGCGGATTCCACGGGGGTATCCGTCACATGGTGAAAGGCGTGGAAGTCCATAATTGCCCCGCAGTCGCTGACCACATGGCCCTCAAACCCGAACTCACCCCTTAAAATATCTTCCAGCAGTTCATGATTTCCGCAGCAGGGCACGCCGTTGAGACGGTTGTAGGCTCCCATCACCGCTTCCACATGGGCCTCCTGCACGCATGCCTTAAAGGCAGGAAGATAGGTTTCATACAGATCCTGCTTTCCCACCACGGCGTCAAAGCTGTGGCGGATTCCCTCGGGACCGCTGTGTACCGCAATATGCTTGGTACAGGCTGCGGCCTTCAGATAATTCTCGTCATGCCCCTGGATGCCCTTTACAAAGCCCACACCCATGCGGGAAGTAAGATAAGGGTCCTCCCCGAAGGTCTCATGTCCGCGCCCCCATCTGGGATCCCTGAAAATATTCACATTGGGGGACCAGAAGGTAAGCCCCTTGTACAGTCCGGTGTCGCCCTCAGCCTGCTGCATATTGAATTTGGCCCGTCCCTCCGTGGAGATGGCGTCCGCTATCTCCTCGATAAACTCCTCGTCGAAGGTAGCCGCAAGCCCGATGGCCTGGGGAAATACGGTGGCTACGCCCGCCCGTGCCACCCCGTGCAGCGCCTCGTTCCACCAGTTGTAGGCCTTTATTCCCAGGCGTTCCACCGCCGGCGCTTCGTTGACCGTCTGCTCCACCTTCTCCTCCAACGTCATCTGCGCCACCAGTGCCCTGGCCCGCTCCCTGAATTCCTGCAGCTTCTCTCTGTTCTCCGTGATTTCCATCATCGCCCTCGTTTCCGCGCCTGCCTGCGCTGTATTTTTCCGAACATGACCTGCTATGTTGTTTGATTGCCTGTTTCATTATATTCCATCAACCTTTGCTTTACAAGAAAGGGGAATCGTTAGTTTTTCGCTTTTGCGGCTCTCTTTAACCAGGAATCCAGCAGTTCCAGGTTCCTTTCCTGTCTGGATGCCTTCCCCATGCCCCACTTCCCAACCATATTCATATTCTGCAGCACGGATTTTTTCATTTCCTCTTCTTCGTTATACTCAAAAATTGACATCGCTACCACCTCCGCTCTCTGCGCCTGCAGGAAATCCGCGAGAATTCCCTGTTGTTCTTTACCGCGGATGCTCTCCTGCCTGTTATTTTGAAATTTAAGCATAGAGTTTCCGAATATAAGAACAATCAGACTGCCTCAGGCATTGAATTTCTGGAATTTGTATGCTTATGGAAATAGTATCATTTACAAGACAAAAATGCAACTTTTTTCGTGTAATTTAATCAGGTTAATCAGGTTCAAGAGGAAGCGGCAGCGCAGCCCCCTCACAGAGTCTTCAGAAGCTCAATCACGCTGCGCAGCTCTTCCGGGCGGACAATGTCCGGAGAATGCCCGTTTCGGACGCAGTCTGCAAAATAGCGGATTTCGTTGGCGTAGGCATCGCTTTGGGGCAGATTGATGGAGCCGGTGTCGCCCACCGGGGCGCCGGTTAAGTCCGTGATGCTTCCATCATCCTGATACAACATGCACTTTCCGTTCTCGTAGGAGAGAATCGCATGCTCAAACTGGAAGCGGTAGGCTGCCGTGAAGGGATAGGGCGCAGCAAACCAGGAGGACTGTGCCGTGACAAAGAATCCCTGATATTCGTACTCGACGCTGATGTAGTCCTGATCCGGGCGGCGCACCCGGCGGGACCGGACGTCGCGGGGCGCCCCAAAGGCGTACACCAGAAAGTCCAGATCATGGATATGAAGGTCAAAGGGAACCAGACCGCTGCGGGCCTCGTCGTTCATCCAGCCGTCCCAGCTCCACTTCGGGATCCCGCCCAACCGGGTCATGGAGCCGGAGAGAACCCTGCCGTAAGCCCCGGAGGCGCAGGCATCCTTCAGCCGGATATATTCCGGCCAGAAGCGCAGCACCTGGGCCACCATAAACCGGACATTGCAGCGCCGGGCAGTGCCGTAGAGCCGGTCCACATCCTCCGCCAGCAGGGAGATGGGCTTTTCGCACAGAACATGGATGCCCCGTTCCATAGCCCGCAGCGCATAATCCGTGTGCAGGTAGGTGGGCAGGCATATGTCCAGAATATCCAGCTCTTCCTTCTGCAGCATTTCTTCAAAATCCGTATATCCGTGCTTGTCCGGATACGCCTCCATGCGCTCCGGGCGAATATCGCACAATGCGGTGAGACTGATATCCTCCATGGAATCCCATGCAGGGATATGGGCACCGCTGATGCCGCCCACTCCCACAAGACCGACCTTTAACATAGCGCATTCCCTCCATAAATTTCACGGATCACTCCAGCCAGATAATTCCTGGCGTTCAGAATATCCTGCAGCTGCCGGGAGCCGTCGATCTCCCGCTCGATTGTCACATGGGAATCATATCCCAGCTCCCGGAGCTTCCGAAAGAGCACCGGGAAATCCACCTTTCCCTGCCCCACGGGAGTCTCCTCGCCCAGGTCATGGCCGTTGACGGGATACCGCCCGTCCTTTGCATGCAGATTGCGCACATAGGCGCCGAACACATCCAGCGCATCCACGGGATTGGCCTTGCCGTAGAGAATCAGGTTCGCCGTGTCCAGATTGATCCCCAGGTTATCGCAGCCCACCCTCTCGAAGCAGCGGAGCATGGCCACCGGAGTTTCCTGACCGGTTTCAAACAGGAGGAACTGACCGTTTTTCTTCAGATGCTCCGCCACAGTGCGCACGGCATCGCAGAAGCCCTCAAAAAGGGGATCGTTGGGGTTCTCGGGAATAAAGCCCATGTGCGTGGCCACATCCGTGATTCCCAGCAGATGGGCAAAGTCCGCGCCGTCACAGAGATTCCGTACGCGAAGCCGGCGGTATTCCGGCGGTACAAGTCCTAAAGTGACAGGGCCGTCATAAAAATTCCATACGCAGGGTCCCTCCCAGCCGCACCAGAAGGCGGAGACGGCGACGCCGTGTTCCGACAGCATTTCTTTCAGCCGGGCGGCGTTCTCCGCGGTCCACAGGCCGGTGTTCCACGCCAGAAGCTGGCAGGTATCAAAATTGTTCTCCCGAAGCATGGAAAGCTTGGCGGGCATCTCCTCCATTGAGGAGAACTGGATGCAGGTACCGATTTTCATTCTGTTCCTCCTTATTAAGTCGAATATCCTCTCGGAATCTCCAGACCTCATTTTATGCGGCTTCCAGGACGTCATTTTGATAAATCTCCCCCGCCTTTTACGGAAACCCCGAATCGGAAATCGCCGTTTTCTGCCGGAAGAATCCGAGAGCCTTGCCGAGAATACATACGGCAGTATGCTTTAAGATTAAGATATCATAGAGGACCGGGAATTACCATCCCCTTTCGATAATCTTTTTCGGGCGGAAACCGGCGAACACCGGCTCCCGCAATGCGGCTTCGGCTCCCGCAATTTCTTTTTTCAAAGCCTTTAAGCGCATTATTTCCATCCTTACATCCCTCTTGATTTATAAGCTGAGATCCGTCACTGCAGCGCCGCTCATCACATTTTTTCAACAGACAAACCGACAGAATTTTTTGACTTATAGCCCTTTATCATGTATAGTAGAGTTAACGGGTTTATCACTGCATACAATAACCGGGGAGGGACAGACTTATGGGAAATTATTTGAATCCCGGCAACACCGGATTCATCGGAATCAGAAATGATATCTACGTGGATAAATCAGGCCTGATTGGATTGATCAATCAGACCATCGACACCCCCAGGCGCCTGACCTGCATCAGCAGGCCGCGCCGCTTCGGGAAATCTTTTGCGGCTAAAATGCTCTGTGCCTATTATGGTAAAACATGTGATTCGGCGGGGCTGTTTGACGATTTAAAGATAGCGGAGAATGAACGGTACCGGGAGCATCTGAACCGGTATGATGTGATTTATCTGGACATGACGGAAGCCATAGGGGAATCCTCTGCGGAGGAGGTAGTGCCCTACATTCAAAGAAATGTAATCAGGGAACTGACAGAACAGTATCCGGGTCTGAAGTGTGCAGAAGGCTTTGCGGCAACCCTGGCTAATGGGGCCGAACTGGCGGGGAATAAGTTCATCATGATCATCGATGAATGGGATGCACCTATCCGGGAGGCCCAGGGGCGTCCCGGCTTGCAGAGAAAATATCTGGAATTCCTGCGTTCCCTTTTTAAAAACAGCGGGATGACAGACAAAATATTTGCGGCGGCATACATGACCGGTATCCTGCCCGTCAAAAAAGACGGCTCCCAGTCAGCCATATCGGATTTCCTGGAATATACCATGGTCAAGCCCAGACAGTTCGCGCCTTATGTGGGATTCACAGAGGAAGAAGTAAAAGAACTCTGCAAAACCTACGGGAGCGATTTTTCGATGATGAAGAAATGGTACGACGGATACTCGTTCCGAAACCTGGATTCCGTCTACAACCCCAATTCCGTCATGAAGGCAATCTTCCATGATGACTTTGATTCCTACTGGGTTCAGACCTCTGCGGCGGAGAGCCTGATGGGATATATCGGCCTGGACTTCGATGGCCTTGGCAGGACAGTGACAGAGCTGATCGGCGGCGTGGCGACGGAGGTGGACACGAAAGGGTTCGCCAATGACCTTACCACATTCCGGGACAGGGACGACGTGCTGACCCTGCTGATCCACCTGGGATATCTGGCATATGACGAAGCAACCTGCAGCGTCCATATTCCCAATCAGGAAATCCGCCAGGAGTTCGCCAGGGCCATCCGCCAGGTAAAGCGTGACGATACCATCAGGCGGGTCAGAGAGAGCGAGCAGCTCATCACAGACACTGTCCAGGGAAACGCAGAAGCCGTGGCCAGGCAGATTGAGAAAATCCACGAGGAGGAATCGCCGCTGTATTACAACAATGAACAGGCACTGCGGAGCGTGATCAAGCGGGCCTATTTCAGCTATGGAGACGAATATATGATGTTCGAGGAGCTGCCGGCAGGCAGCGGCTGTGCGGATGTGGTATACCTGCCTAAGAAGAGCTCCCCGCTGCCCGTACTGATTGTGGAGCTGAAATGGAAGCAGTCCGCGGACAGCGCCCTGGAACAGATTCGGGCCAGGCGTTATCCGGAGGCTGTGAAGGACTATGGGAGCGACATTCTTTTGGCGGGAATCAGCTATGACCGGAATGCGCCGGCCGGGGAAAGGAAGCATCAGTGCAGGATAGAGAGATATGAGGAGGCGCAATGAGGAAGAAAGCGTTGTCGAGGAAATTCATTTACTTCTTCCTCGTAAAATGATATAATCCGGTATGTATGGTATGATAATTTTGTCTCGCAGAATTCAGACCGGACGGCTGTTTTGCCATGACAAAATATCTTCACAAATTTATAATAAGGAGAGAATACCCTATGAGCGTAAGTTACCGCATTCCCATTCCCGCCGTGGACTTCCGGCCTCCGGTCTATGTCTGCAGGTACAATGAAAAGCCTTTTGTGCTGGACGGCAATCTGGACAAGGATTTCTGGAAAGAGATTCCCTTTACGGAGGATTTCCCGGATATCGAGGGGGATATCCGCCCTGTACCCCGGTTCCGCACCCGGGCCAAGCTGGCGTGGGACAATGAAAATCTCTACATCGGCGCGCTACTGGAGGGAGATGAGATCTGGGCCCATCTGCTGGAGCATGACAGCGTCATCTTCAATGACAACGATTTTGAGATCTTTATTGACCCGGATTCCGACACCCAGGCCTATTACGAATTTGAGATGAACGCCCTGAATACTACCTGGGATCTGCTTCTGACCAAGGCGTACAGAGACAACGGGAAACCTGTGAACGGGTTCGAATTTCACGGCATGCGCACCGCAGTCCATATCGACGGCGCTTTAAATCAGCCGGGCCCCCAGAACCGTTCCTGGTCCGTGGAGGTGGTTCTGCCCTTTGCCGCACTGAAGGAATGCGCTGCGGAGAACCGCGCCCCCGTTTCCGGGGAGTATTACCGCGTCAACTTCTCCAGGGTACAGTGGAAGGTGGATGTGGAGGAGGGCGCTTTCCGGAAAAGACTCTCCCCGGAAACCGGCAGACCCCTTCCCGAGGACAACTGGGTGTGGGCACCCACGGGCGTGATCAATATCCATTATCCGGAGCTCTGGGCCTTTGTCTTCTTCGCCGGAAAGGGACAGGAATCGGAAAGCTTCTCCATTCCCGAGGACGAATACCGCAAATGGGAGCTGCGGAAGCTTTATTACGCCCAGCAGGCTTATCTGGACGAGAACGGACATTATGCGGACAGCCTGGAGGTCCTGAAGGAGACTCTGGCCAGGCTCAGCCCCTGCCAGGCAAACAAAACCTTGCGGGAGGATTTGGCCTGCCGGCTGGACACCACGCCCCATGGCTTTGAAATCACCTGCCCCGCCGCAGACGGGAAAAATGTCCTCGCCCTCTTCTCGGACGGCAGGACTGCGGTATTTCCGGCGTAAACCGCGGGTTTCGGATGCCGCGGCTTTAGCGGAGAGCGCTTTTATAAGCAGTGATTTCAGCAGACGGCAATTTTATAATCCGCCCTGAAAATACCGGATTTTCTATAAAATCCACCCAGGCGCCTCGAACGGCGAACGGGTGGATTTTTTATGCTGCTTTATTGAAATCCCTGCCGATTAAAAAATCCGGATGCTCTTCAGGAACACCTCGTCCCTGGCAGCCGTCACCTTCACCAACAGCCGGTCGATTTTGTCCCCGCTGTCGTCCAGCAGACGGTTCTGCTCCGCGAAGGGATCGGTCAGCTGGCAGATCTTGCGGTTTCCGACGGTGGTTCCCTGGAACAGGGGGAACTGGTTCCCGTCCGGGAACATGGCTTCCACGCGGAAGCTCTCCACCCGCTGCCCCTTAGCGATATCCTCCATGAGCTCCACATATTTCACCCGGGCGACCGGCTTCTCCAGCGTGATCAGATACTCCGGCTGGGTGGCATATCCGCCGGGCCTCTTCTCCACCCTCGCCTCCAGGGGATGACCCAGCTCCTGATCCAGCAGCGCTCTCAGTTCCTTCAGCCGCTTTACATCCCGCTCGTCCAGCAGACCGTCCCTGTTGGGCGGGACATTCAGGTTCAGGCAGGCATTTCCTCCCACCGAGGCCATATAGATGCGAAAGAGCGTCTTCAGAGGACGGGGTTCTTCCTGGCTGTGCCAGAACCAGCCGGGGCGGATGGAGGTATCCACCTCCGCAGGCGCAAAGACCAGTCCTTTCGAGTACAGGATGCTGCTCATACCGCCGATATAGCTGTCCGTATTGTAGAGATATCCCAGATCTCCTTCTTCTGCCATGGGCCCGGGACCCGTCTGCCTCTCCGCCAGGGTGCAGAGTTCTCCGGGAACCACTGCCCACTCGGAAAGCCTGCCCGTACCGGCCTCGTTGCCGCACCAGCGCACATCCGGCCCCTTATCATAGAAAATCACCGCATCGGGCTGATATTTTCTCACCAGCTCCACATAGCGGGGGAAATCATACACCTGTTTCCTGCCGTTTGGCCCTTCCCCGCAGGCCCCGTCAAACCAGATGCAGAAAAGCTCCCCGTATCCGGTCAGCAGCTCCTCCAGCTGATTGCAGTAGTAATCGTTATACTCCGGGCTCCCGTAATAAGAGCTGTTCCTGTCCCAGGGGGAAAGGTACACGCCGAAGCGCAGTCCCGCCTCCCGGCAGGCCTTCGCGGCCTCTCCCACCACGTCCCTCTTGCAGGGCGAATTCTTTACGCTGTGTTCCGTGTACTTTGACGGCCACAGGCAGAATCCGTCATGATGCTTTGCGGTCAGGATCATTCCCTTCATCCCGGCCTCCTTCAGGCTCCGGGCCCATTGTGCACAGTCCAGCTTTTCCGGGTTAAAAAGGCTCTCCGGCTCCGTGCCGTCCCCCCATTCCCTGTCCGTAAAGGTGTTCATTCCAAAGTGGATGAAGCCGTAGAACCCGGTGTCATACCACAGCAGCTGGCGTTTCGAGGGAGCCACCGCCGCCGCTTCCCTTATGTAGTTAATCATAATAATACTCCTCCGCGCATTTTTGCGCATATCTATTCTATATTTCGGAAGTCTCCTTCCGCACTTATACGGCCCTGCCGATTAAGTAAGTGCAGGATTTTCGCCTGGTTGCCAGTTCAGCCTACACAGCAAGTGCCCCGGCACCATAGCAGGATTGTGGACTGCCTGCCAGTTCGGCCTGCATAACAGGCGCCTCAGCCTCCACAGTCAATATACGCTGCGCCATATACAAAAAAGCAAGGTAATCCCTGCAGGGCAGACCGCAACGGACAGCACGGCCGTCTCCTTCCCGAGACAGACAAGCTCCCGACTGCCCATTGATAACAGCCCGCCTGTCGCTGCGGACGCCCCGGCCTACGCCAGCACCCGCAGCAGCGCGTCCGCCATTCCCACATTGTAGCCGGCGTCGCTGTAGATGCATTCCTCCGGGCCTTCCAGCACCAGGGCCAGGGGCAGCTTTCCGGCCTCCTGTCCCGCGCTTCTGGCCAGCTTCTCATAATTATCCCCGAAATCATCCAGCAGGGGAATCATCTCCGGCAGCGCCGTCATGGTACGGCAGAGCGTGGCATTTTCCAGATCCTCCGGGGCTTTCAGCACCGCATACAGAGGGGCTTTCAGTTCGGCAAACTCCTCTCTCCTGTCATAGAGCTCGTTTAAAATATGCTCCGTGGGCTCCCTTGTGACCTCCAGCCACAGGAAAAGAGCCCTGCCCGCACCGGCCAGCGTGCCCAGCTTCCCGGCTTCCTCGTCCATGGTACGCAGGGTGAAATCCTCATATTTCGTCCGGTTCAGCATATCCTCCACTGGAATATCCCGCATGGAGAGCGTTACCTCTCGGGTTTCCCCCTCTTTCAGGGCAAACACCGCTACTCTGGCCAGCTGATCTCCGTTTTTCCGGCGGTTAGTGGTCAGAACCCGGTAAACTCCCGGCCGCAGATTTATCTCCAGCTTTCCGTCCTGCATTTCTTTTATCTTTTTCCACAGCCAGAGACGTTCAAAGCCTTCTCCCTCAAAGCGCTCCAGGGAATAATGCTCCCAGTCGGCAAGCTTCACGCCGCCCTCTTCCCGCAAAATCACCGCGGCGCTTTCCGCTTCTCCGTCCGCCGCCGTAAATCTCCCGTCCCGATAGTATTCCAGCCTTCCGTCAAGGACGCCAAGCCTTGCCGGAATTCCCAGGCTGCGGTACAGATTGACACAGAATACCTCCCGGGAGTGCCTGCTGCCCACGCCCCCTCTGATACAGCCCAGGGGAGAGGTAATCAGGTTCTCATACTCCTGCTCCGGCAGGGAGATTATCCATTCCTCTGCCATTTCCGGGAGTTTCTCCGGTTGCTCAAGAAGCAGGGCTTTCGTATCCTCGTCCGGTATCCGGCTTAAAATCATCCGGCAGGGATGCAGCATTTCATTGGACACTCTGGGGCAGAGCAGGAAACGGAAAAAGATCTCATCCGGCATGGTTCCCGCCCTGGGCAGCGCATTGACGCAGCAGTCTATCAGAGTTTCCGCCCTGGTATCCCAGTAATCCTTTTCTCTCAAGGACCTCAGGACTTCCAGCTTCCAGCGGTCCGTCCTGCCCGTCTCCCAGCCTTCGGGGATCCAGCCTGCGGCATCCCACTCCAGGAAGCGGACAATCTCGGACATATTGCCGTGGGCCCGGCGCAGAATCTCCTCCGCCTCTTCCCTGTCCTTCCCGTCAAAGCGGTCCAGGACTCTCCCTGCTTCCCTCCGGTCGTAAAAGGCTTCCGCCTTTTTCCGACGGTATTCCGCCGCCTGCGCCAGGCGTTCTCCGCCCAGACGCTGCTGCTCCGCCGTCAGCGCCGTATCATAAAGGTCTCCGGGCTCAGGTGCATGAAAGTCCAGATCCTTCCATCCCTCCGTGCAGTCCGGACCTTCCTTCAGCACCATTTCCCATTCCGCCTTTTCTCCGGCCTTCAGGCCTCCCAGGGAAACCATACTCTCGCCGTAGAGCTTTTTCGTCCCCAGGGCGGCGCTGGCGCTGATGTACAGATCGCCGAAGCCGGTCATAAGCCTTGCTTCCCCGCAGTTTCCCGGTTCCCGGCCTGTATACACTACGGCCACGGAGCCGGGCGCCCCATGGTTGAGCACCTGAAAATCCAGCCTGGCACAGGGCAGGGGCTGTCCCGCCTCATCCTTCACCCTCACGGTAAGCTCCGTGGTTCGCGCATAGCGGTCCAGATGATTCAAAACCTTTGCCATTCCCTTCGGTCCCACCTGGGCCTCCTCCGGTTCATCTTTGCCGAACCACCTGGAATGAAGCAGCACCGCCCGGGAGGCGGGTCCTGTAAACCATCCCCTGTTCATCCGTTCCTCCGGCTCGCAGGCTCCCAGGAAATGCCATTCCCCGTCGCACCATACCTCCACCCAGGCATGGTTGTCGTCGCAGTGGGTCCAGAGGGGCGCATAGATCTGGCGGGCCGGAATACCCAGGCTGCGCAGGACGGTCACACCAAAGGTGGATTCCTCCCCGCAGCGGCCCATGGTCACACCGTACATGGTACGCGGATTCTGGGTCCTTCCGTCGGAAGCGCGGTAAGTAGCCTCCCTGGCGCACCAGTAGTTGGCCTCGATGACCGCGTCATACATGGAGCCCGTTCCCACCCGGCTGCCGATGGCATCCATCACTTTATCGTAGAAAAATCCTCTTGTCTCCGTAATATCCTCATTGTTCACCCTGTAATGAAGCACATAATTGGCAAAAAGCTTCTCCGGAACCCGGCCCGCGAAGGGCCCCTGATTCCACAGGAATACGCCGTGCTTCGCGTAGGTGAGGAAAAGGCTTGCCGGATAATCCAGCAGATCGCTCAGGGGCATGGCGCTGTACAGGAAGGTGAGCGCCTGAGCCTCTTCCTCCGTGCAGCGGGATAAAGCCGCAGCAATCTCCTCCTTTTTCTCCGAAAGAAGCCGGCTGGACAGGGCCTCCGGTCCTGCCGCCGCCTGCTTTGCCGTCCGCTCCGGCTGCCGTCCGGCCTCCGGCTCGCAGGGAAGCTCCTTCTTCGCTGCCGGATTCTCCTTCAGCTGTCGGATTCTCTCATCCAGCAGCGCCATCTGTCTGTCAAAGGCAGCTTTTATTTCCGTAAAATATTCTGCAGAAAACATTTCTTCCTTTCCCCCGTTTTCCTCTTATATACTCTCGGAATCTCTCTTCCGCTTTCTGTAGAGCTTTTTTGGAACCTTTTTACCGGTTCCCCCTTTTTCCGCTCCCCGTTTAATCAGAACCCTGGTTTTGCCTGCCTGGATTCCGAGAGGCGATTCTCTATATGCACAGGACCGCCGGAATTTTCTAACCTGTTTCAGGCGGTCCCATATGGCTGGCGGTCTTTCGCTGCAGGTTACTGCAAATTTTATCGGCGTGCAGTATCTATTCCAGCCTGTTCCTGATGAATTTTTATTTCAATTCCTCATTTCATCTCCTCATAGAGGGTGTCCAACAGGGTGCGGGTGCTGTCGCATTTATGCTCCCAGTAGAAGATACCGCCGTATCCCTTCTCTTTCACGTAGGCTGCCTTCTCCTTCAGGGACCTGGGGTCGTCGTAGGAGAGGAAGGTAGAGCCGTTGAAGAGATAGGGCGCCCTGGCCTCGTCGTCCCAATAGCTCTGATAGCCGTTTTTGTCCAGGTAGTCCTTTACCAGCACATCGTAATCCGGTCCGTATCCGCCTCCCTTAGGGCAGAGCTCCAGAAGGCCGTGATTCTCGTTATCCTTCAAATCCTCCCATTTCCTGGAGTAGAAGGCCGCGCCCATGAGAAGGCGATCCGCGCTGACCCCGTACTTTTCAAAGAGCTCCAGCGCCTGGGCACAGCTGTTCATGAACACATCCCCCACATTGGAGTAAAGGGCGGTATGGTGCCCTGCCAGGGCGTGGAAGCCGCATTTCAGGTCATAGGTCATCACATTGATATAGTCCAGATACTTCATCAGCTCCGGCAGTTCCACACAGTGCACATAGTACAGATCCCCTCCCGCCGCAATGGTGAGGTAATGCTTTCTGCCTCCCAGGGCGTCCAGCTTCTCCCGGATTTTCGCGCAGAAAAGCGTGAAATTGTGTTTGTCGTCGCGGGACACCGCGCTGTTGTTGGAGGGCACGCAGGGGTACTCCCAGTCCAGGTCGATGCCGTCCAGATCATATTTCACGGCAGCCTCCGCCAGGGACGCGGCGGCCTTCTCCCGCATTTCCTCCGTGGCGCAGCAGACCGTAAAAGCATCCCTGTCCGCCTGCACCATGGACATCACAATGCGCAGATTGGGATTCCATTTGCGGATCTGCGGAATCATGTCGATCTTTTCCCGGCAGCTGCCGGTGCAGGTGACACTTCCGTCATTATGGAGCTCTCCGAAGGCAAGATTAATCCCGGTAAGCTTCTTCGCATCCTCCTCCGTAAATTCTCCGCTTCCCACATAACCGATTATTTCATTTTTCATATTATATACCTCCTGCCCCGGACTAACCCGGGGCTATAATTTTGCCATGGCATGCATGGCATGATTTCTTTAGGAACTGTCATGTTACGGGCTTCTTACAGGCTTCCCTTCCTCAGCAGATCCGCATACCAACAGAACACATCCGTGATCTTCATGATATCCCCTTCCTTGCTGTTCTCCCTCCAGAGTTTCTGGTAATAATGCACGCATCTCTCCAGAGCTTCCGCGATCTCCTGGCCGTTCTCCGGTTTCTCGCCCTTCTGAAGCTTCTCCAGGAAGTCCCCGGTCTCGTTCCAGGCCCTGGTGGCCTCCAGAGCCACATGAGCATACTCCACAATTCTGCGGTTTCTGCTGTCCATGGAGCGGCTTATGACACGAATGTCGTTTTCCAGATCCCGGGTCTGAGTCTTTCTGTCCCTCTTATCGCCTGTATTTTCATAGGCATATTCCTTCTCGGCGCGCTTGAGAATCTCTTCCCGGCTCATTCCCTTTTCCTGCCACTCCTTCAGGGAGACCGCCTTGTGCCAGCTGAAGACCGCCCTTCCGTTCATCTTATCCAGGCAGGAGAGCAGCTTGCCGGAGGCATCCCCGAATTCCAGAACGGAGATCTGGCGGTTCAGCTCCTCATACTCGGGCGCCTTCTCTCCCCAGGAGAATACGGCCCCATAGATAATGCCGGGAACGGAAAATACCGGATGGTTGATATGTCCGAAATCACCCCAGTCCGTATTCAGGATTCCGATGGCTCCGTGCTTTCTGGCAAAGCCGCACATTCTGGAAATATTCAGATATCCTCCGCGGATCATATTGACCCAGGTATTCCAGCCGCGTACGCCGGGGCAGAGATACTGGGTGGCTCCCACGCTGTGGAGAATCTCCGTCTCCCTCTCGGGCTGGGTATCGCTGTAGCCCCAGTTCAGGCAGATTACCTCCTTCGGAAGCTGGGAGTACAGCTCCGGATGTCCGCAGATAATATCTCCCCAGAACATGGGCGTCTTCCCTTTCTCGATCAGGAAATCAAAGAGCTCCTTTATGTATTCCATGTACAGGACTCCCGTCCCCTTCTCTTTCGCCAGCTCCGCGCTCTTTCCCTTGCCCAGGTCGAAGGTTTCGTCGGCGCAGATATTGAATTTCTCCGTGCGGAAGAGATGCATGTACTCCGTGATCATGCCCTTGATCAGCTCCATGGCGTCTCTGTCGGACACATTCACCGTGTGATGCTGCATCCGGTCCCTGAAGCCGAACTGCACGCCGAAGCTGTCCGGCAGCTCGCAGAGATGCTCATAGGTCTGGGTCTTCAGCAGCTTGTACAGATGGCCGAAGGTTGCCAGGGAGGGCACCAGCTCCACGCCCCTCTCATAGCAGTAATCGTCCAGCTCCATCACTTCCTCCGCAGTCATGGGGGTATCGTCCCTCCACAGCTCCGTCAGATCCCGGAACAGATAGGTATGCTCCACATAGAGCTGAAGCTGGTTGATCTTATAGAAGCAGAGGGTGTCCACCAGCTTTTTCATGTTCTCCATGGTCTGGATACGGCCCCTGGTGGCGTCATGGTAGAAGCCCCGGTTCCTGATATCCGGTTCGTCCTCAATCTCCACACAGGGAAGCAGGCCCGCGCTCTGGCGCACGATCTGGCGCAGGGTCTGTACCGCCCAGCCCAGGGCGTTCAGGCTTCCGCCCTTCAGATACGCGCCGTCCTCCTGAATTCTCAGGCTGTAATGCTGCTCTCCCAGGGAAGAGTCCACCGCCAGCAGGATATCCCCTTTGCGCAGGGTCCCTCTTCCGATCTCCACGGTCAGCCCGGCCCAGGTGAGGATCTCCTCCTTCAGCTGTCCGGCATACACAGCCGCCCCCCGGGGGCAGGCCGCATCCATCACAATCATGGTGCTCATCCCCAGCATCAGGCTTCCTTCTTTTTCCGTCATTTGTTTGGGTAGTGGCAGTAAAATCATACTATTCGTCCTCCTGTTTTATGTTTCCGGCCTTTCGGTATCTTCATCCGGCAGATTCTCCTGTTTCATGTCCCGCATCTGTATTCCCGGCTCTTCCGTACCTCATCCGGCAGATTCCGTTACTTGTGGTACTGTTTTCACACATTTGATTCTAATTTGGAGTATAACAAAGATTTCCAAATGTTACAATCTGTTATTTCAATTTTTACAAAAAAATTTTCATTTTTTATCCATAATCACCAAAGATAAAAAATCCTGCAGGGTATGCAGGATTTTTTACTTGGACAATTTTTATAAAAAATTAAATATTTTTCATTATGTGCGGTTACATCCGCACAGGCGGAATAATTTCTATTTCCAGATGCCCACTCTGTCCTCCGGAGCCACATACATGCCGTCCGTCTCCTTGATATCGTAGACCTCATAGAAGGCGTCGCAGGAACTGAGCACCGCATTCACCCTTATCTTATCCGGTGCATGGGTATCCGTGTTGAGCATATACATCATAAAGCTGGTTGTATCTTCCGCCGCCCAGTTGAAGGTCATCTGGGTAAAGGCATCGTCCAGCGCATACGGGTCATCCCCGATGATAGAAGTAATACAGGTCATGGCTCCCAGATCCGCAATATTCTCCATAAGCGTCTGCTCGCCGTTGACCTTCATGCCCATCATCTCATAATTGCTGTAGTAATCCACGATGGACTGGGACATTCTGTCGTACTCCGCAAGCTCCTCCTCTGTCCACCACACATCGTAATTGCCGTTTTCATCGTACAGGGCTCCGCTGGAGTCAAAGGCGTGGCTGATTTCATGGGCTATCACGAAACCGATTCCCCCCAGGTTCGCCCCAACGCTGTTCTCACTGTCATAAAAGGGCGCCTGCAGGATGGCTGCCGGGAAGATGATCTCATTGTTGGAAGGGGAGTACAGGGCGTTGATGGTCTGGGGCGTCACATCCCATTCCGTTTTATCCACCTTGGTTCCCAGCCTGTTCAGGCTGTCCTCCATCATCACCTGCATGCTCACCAGCCAGTTGGACAGAAGGCTTCCTCCCTCGGAAATGGGCGTCACCTGCATCATATCCAGCGCCGCCGGCCATACGTCCGGATACCCGATCTTGATCTGCATGGTCTCCAGCTTCTTTATGGCCTTTTCCCTGGTGGCCTCGCTCATCCATTCCTGCTTGCGGATAATCACCTCGTACTCATCCAGAATCTGCTCTATCATCTCCTCCACGGCTTCCTTATCCTCCGCGGAGAAATGCTCCTTCACATAGATGGTTCCGAAATCCCAGGGAAGCATATCCTGGGTCAGCCTCTTCCAGATCAGCTCGTCTTCCCAGCTCTGCGTAATACCGTACATGGCATTATCCATATCGTCGATAAGCTTTGCGAAATTGGCGGTGGTGTACTCCGCCGTATCGTTGAGCAGTACAAAGGTGGAATAATCCTTCAGAGCCTGGAGGTTTTCCTCCACCAGCAGGGAATTGATCTTCTTCGCCTGCTCCACATCCATCACAATATATTTATCCTGTCCCTTTATCCGGAGCGTTTCCAGCATTGCGGGTATGTCCACATTGGTGTAAAGCTGCTGTAATTCCTCCTCCGTGTATACATTATAGGTAATATTGGGGTCATAGAGCTGTTCCGTTCTCAATGTAGACGCACAGATATCCCGCAGGAGCCTTTCTATGGATTCCGTGCTGGCTGCCGCCTCCTCCGCAGTCATACCATACTCCGTCAGCATGTCATTCACATACTTAAAATACAGGTCCACATATTCCTTAGAGTCCTCGTTCTCAATGTATTCCTTGCCGATCAGCGTATCCGCATACATCATGTACACCGCGTATTCGCTGGAATCCGCCCGGTCCTGCCTGATGCCATAGCCTCCCACAATGCTGCTGAAGCCGAATTCCTCGCTGAGCCTTGCCAGGGCGTCCACATACTCCGCGATATCGGCCGCGTTCCGGATGGTATCTATATGGGGCTGCAGCGGTCCCAGACCGGTCTGGTTCCGGTTCTCCATATTGGACACGCATTCATACATATCCTTTATCTTCTGCTCGGAACTTCCCTTGGGATAAGTCTGCCCGTCGGCCGCCAGCTCCTCGATGATCTGGTCCATCTCCTCGCTCACAATGGCGTTCAGCTCACCGAACCAGTCCCAGTGGGCATCCGTGGCCTGAAGCGTAATCTGGTCCAGCAGATCCTGGTTCACATACTCATAGAAATCATCCTGATACCGGACTTCCGAAGCCTGACCGTCCTCCCCGCTGCCGCTCTCTCCCTCTTCCGCGCCGCTTTTCTCGCTTCCGGAATCTCTGCCGCCCCTTAATTTCTCCGAATCGGGCATACTGCAGCCCGCCAGGGAAAAGACCAGCACAAGCGTCAGCAGCAGCGCCGTAATTCTTCTCCTCATACTTCCAACCTCCCTGTCATACTTTACTATCCTGTTTTTCTATGACCAAAATTTATTAAACGACTATATACCAGGCCCGGCTGAATATTCCTGTACTGCGCCGGCAAATATCCCGGCAATATTTTCCGCCATACTGACACATCAACGTAAAAACAACTGGAAAAAGCCGGCTGAGCATTGTATATAATCATTACCTATTATTAAAATATCATAGGATAATGTTACTGTCAATAACAGCCGGCCTGTACACTTTATTTCGTTCTTTCTATCCTGCAGTTCATTCTCTGTAGTTTCTCTATAAAACCTCCTGAAGGAGATTCTGCACTCTGTTCTGGATATTTCCCGTGACATCCTCCAGCGCCCTCTCTCCGTTCAGATACCCGGCAGCCTCCTCCAGAATAATATCCAGAACCTTGTCCTCCATTCCCCCCTGGGAGGTGAAATCCAGCAGGCTTACGATCTCCAGCAGCTCGTCGGCCTGCTCCCGGGACATGGAATCATACAGCACATGGCTTTGCCCTGTAACGGGATCCGTTACGTACGCCCGCGGTCTGATCCGGGGAGAACCGGCAGGGATAATGTTTCCCGTCTCATCTCTGACTCCATCTCCGTATACCATTATCTCCCCATCCTCCGTTTTCAGGTAATCCGGCGTCATCTCCTTCTCCAGCTTCTGCAGAAAGACATCCTTTCTGCTGGAGAATCCGAGATCCCCCTGCTCCTGGGAAAGGACATATTCTATGAAAGCCCATGCCCCCTCCTTGTGGCGGGAACGGGCTGAAATGCTCAGAGCGTCGTTTACCCCCACCCCAAGGGACGGGCTTCCGTCCGCCGTTGGCCTGCCTATGGCGGTGATCTTTTCCCCGGCCAGCCATTCACTTCGCGCAAAATCCGATAGAGTATACAGATATTCTATATAAAGAAGACAGTCCTCCGACCAATCCCCTACCGCGTTCTTTGAGCCGGAGGCATTCTTTTCTTCATAGTATTTGATCCATTCCATGAACTCACGGAACTCCGCACTGTCAAAGCTGCACTCCCCCGTCTCCAGGTCGATATACTGGCTGCAGATATATTTTCCGCACAACTGCTTCAGCATAAACTCCGTAAGAATGACATTGTACAGCTTTTTGTCAGGAAATACCTCCCACAGCTTCATGACCTCCGCCATCGTCCAACCGGCCTCTTCCCCCACCTGGGACGCCCTCCCCAGCACAACGCTTATATAAAAGTTAGCCGGGATACACACCAGCCGGCCGCCGATGGTGTACGCCTCCAGGATTTCTTCAAAATAGTTCTCCCGGTCCAAAGCGGCGCTGCTCTCCAGATAGGGCGTCAGATCCTCAAATACCTGCCTGTTTGCATAATTGATCACATCCAGCCTTGCTAAATTCACAATGTCCGGCGGACTGGTAGATACCAGGCGGCTGTTGAGCCGCATTTCCACATCCTCCAGGCCGTATTGCTCTATGACAACCTGGTATTTTTCGTTCTCCTGATTGAACTTCGTCACCCAGGTCTTGAGTTCCGAGGAAGGATACACTGCGGCAAGCGTCAGTACCTCCTTCTTCGGCAGTTCCGATACCAGTGTCCTGGTCAGCAGGCTTATCAGCTCTTTGCTTCCGTAATCCATCGCAGCGGCCTTAAGCTCTGAGCTCGAGACGATAAACTTATCCTCCGATATCTGCGCCACTGCGCTGGGCGTATCGATACCGCTGTCCGTCCACCGCAGGACAGGTTCCCACTCGGCGGATTCCGCCAGGTACCGGTACAGGATTCCGTCCTCCCCGGCGCTGATCAGCCCGTACTCCGAACCGTACAGCCGGCCCGGCGCTCCCGCCGCCTTCTCCAGGCGGGGATTGTCCCCTCCCAGGATCTCGTAGACAGCCTGCTCTTCAAAGCTGAAAGGCAGACGGGAGGCAACATAATAAATCCTCCCCTCCGGACCGTTTACAAGGTATTCCGTTCCCCCTGAAAAACGATAACCCTCTGTGGACAGACTTCCCAGCTGCCTCCCGTCCCCACCAAACAGCAGCAGCTCTCCCTCCGACAGCAGAAAAAGCCGCCCGTCCCTGTCCGTGGCCAGACAGCCCTCCAGCATCCCGGATAGTTTCGCTTCCTTAAGAACAAGATTCCAGCCCTTGCTTCCGGCATCCCCCTGCCGTTTTATTGTACAGCCCGCAGACCTGGTTCCCCAGTCCGCAGCCGTTTGCGTGACATAGTAGATCGCTCCATCCGGTCCTATGGCATAGTCTGCCACTGAGGAACCGCCGGTCAGGACCTTCCGATCAGCTGTGTTCATAGTTTCTCCTATGGGCAGACTGCAAAGAGAACCCGTATCGACAAAATACAGGGTCTCTCCCTGCACCTTCATATTCCGCCACCATATATCTTCCCCCTCCGGGGACAGCTGCTGCGCCGGATAAAGGTATCCCCCTATCCCCAATTCCGGGTCCCGGCCTGCCCTGCCGCAGGCGGCAAGGCAGAACCAGCAGAGCAAAAGAATTATGATTCCACGGTATTTCATAGTATGGTCCTTTCTGGATATTAATTCTTTACCACGGGGTCTCATGTCTGCCGCCTGAATTTCCGCTGCAGGCCACCTGTACCTCTCGGGTGCCATTACATTTACTGCAGATCACCTGATATTTGTGACTGTGTGCGCTAGAATGACCTAAATCAACATAGACCCCCCAGGTATGGTATTGCGACACTTCAATATCTGCATTTCCCATCCCAGCATGACAGGTCTGACACCAATAGAATACACGAAACTTCGTCCAATGTGTGTCGGCATCTATACATCTATAACTGCCCACTTCTTCTCTTCTATGCTCTACTTTGACACATCCATGATCCGCAGCATATGCAGTAACCGCACACGCCATAACAGATATCGCACATACCAACGCCATAATCATTCTCTTACATTTTTTCATTGTTTTCTCGCTCCTTATCTTACAGTTTCATTTTCCATCTTTTCTTCATTTGTAAATCATCTCTTCGTACCATTGTGTCAGTTGCAGCGGCAACAACTGGTACGGTTTCTTTTGTAATACTACCGCTTCACATAATTACTTCTGCCCGTACCCGGTTATCTGCGTCCCTCCTCTCCGTACTTTGTATTCGTGAGCTCACTTTGTAGCTTCATCATATCCCGGCAGCATTTCACTGTCAAAGGATTTCCCGTCAAGTTTTTGGATTTTCAATCAACTCCCTGTTTTTATTGGATTTATGCGGGTTCCGGGCATATGAAAACCGACTCTGTTAACCGAAGTTAACAGAGATTAACTATACCTTTTATGGAGTTAATTGAAGGGATGGCGTTCTGAGAGGAGGGATGGAGGCATCGTAAAAGTTAAAAGACGGAAAACAAAGCAGCCGCTTTTTTCCGGAATTTAAGAAAGCGGCCGCCCTTTTCTGTAGCTCAGGAGCTATTCTAAATAAAGATACCCTTCATAAACCGCAATGGTTTTATTCTCCTTTTTATCATATGTACTTCGCCGCAACTGTAAAGTTCCGCTGCAAAGCTTTCCGCTAATCGTTTCCTTCCACTCAATCTTCATCGGCGGAATAACATCACCGCTGTAGACAACTTGTCTGGTAACATAATTTACAGCACCCCGTTGAACAGACTGCTCTCCATAGACTTCATAGTACGTCCCATCCTCCGTGTATCCGCTGCTGAGCAAAGGCAAATCTGCAGCTCTCGCACAGAGCGGCACCCAGAGAGACAGCACCAAAAAAGAAGTCAATACAATTCTACTAATCCTCTTCATACACATATTCCTCCTGCTTGAATAAATTTATTTCAGCAAAGACAGCTCCTTTAATCCCGCCCTATTGGCAATATGCCGGACACGTCAATAAGGCGCTGTACTTTCCTGCGCATCATCATATAGCTGGGGAGCCAGAGGATACAGGCGTGACAGGTAATCTGCCACTTCGATACTTGCCGTCTCAGTGTACTCCTCAAAATAGGCAATTATAATTAAATCGGCCTCCTCAAAGCAGTTCCAATAGCTTTGCTGCATTTTTTCGTCATACGCAACAATGTCTTCTGCTGTAGGATTCCCTGAATATTCTATACATATGTAATAAGCCTTCTGCCCCTCATATTCACCATAATACTCCCTACAAATTGTAAAAGCAGACTTCTCGTCCTCAACCTGCAGATACCGGACTGTCACCGCGCCGCCAGCCAGAACAGCACACATAAGTAAAATAGCAATTATCCACCGCGTGGCCAATTCCGACGCGGGACTTTTCGTGTCTGCAGGCTTTTCCGGTTGTTCGTCCGGCTCCGCGGGCTGTTCCGCCGACTCTGCCGTATCTGCGGTGTCTCCCTCTTTTAAATGGAAAGCCACCTTCAGGGCGGCTTCCACATCATCCTCCCTGAGCAGTTCAGGCAGGGGGATGTCCAGCGCGTCCGAAAGCAGCTCCGCCTTTTCCATGTCAAGAAAATTAGTCCCCTTCTCCCATTTATTGACAGCGGCAGCCGAGACATGAATATGCTCCGCCAGCTGTCTCTGGGACAATCCCTTTTCCATCCTCTTATTCCGGATCAATCTTCCTATATTTCTTTCGTCCATGAATCAGCAGCTTCTCCCATCCTTTGCATCCTGTGGATTTCATTATACAGAATCTGCCGCTAATTTTCAATATCTTTTTGTTCGCCACAAAATGGTCTAAAACATATAAATTACTATATGCATGCGTCTACTATACACATATACAAGAATCAAAAATGCAATGTCTTCACAACCGATGACGCTCGCGATAGCATGGGCAAATAATTTTTTGTTCCTCCCCGCCTGCTACCGCACCACCGTCCGCCTTGCAATCAGCCAGGCCGCCGTATAGTATAGCAGGTACAGCAGCGCCATAACCGCCGCCACGATTCCTGCAATCAGGGGAACTGTCTCCGCGGCGGCCTCCATCTGCTCCAGGCGCATCAGGTGCACGCCGAAGGCGGCCACGGGAATGCTCATGCACATGGGCAGGACGAAGGGCAGCAGGAAGAAGCTGAAGGTCTGCCGGAACAATGCCCCTGTCCTTTCCCGCTCCCCCGCCCCCAGACGGAATAAAATTTCGTAGCGCCGTTTGTCCTCCCCCAGGGCGGACAGGGTTTTCAGGGCCAGTATGGCCATGGCCAGCAGCAGGAACACAACGGAGGCAAACAGGGCTCCCACCACCAGGATCGCCGATACATTATTCTCCTCCTGCCTGGCATATTCGCGGATCTCAAACGCATGCACTTTCAGCTCACTCATCTCCTCTCCGTCCTTCCCGTCCGACAGAAAGAGGCGCCACAGCGCCTGGCGCAGCCCCGGCCCGTCAAAGCGGTGCTCCCCGGTGATATAGGCCCTGCTCTCCTCCACGCATTTCAGGCCCTCCACCGCTTCGTCCGGCACCACCACATAGAAATACAGATAGGTAAGCTTCGGATAATCCGTGCGGCAGCTGTGGAAGGAATAGCTTCTTTCTCCCTGCTCCCAGACCATATCCGTCCAGTCCGGCTGAGCGGCCTTCGGATCATTGCACACAATCATAAACTGTCCGTCCAGCGCCGCGGGTTCCACTCCCAGAGGTTCCATCAGCATATTGAAATCGCTGAGGGTCATAAAGCTGTCATCGGGCGCCATTCTCTCCTCATACCAGCTGGTTCTGCTGTAGAAATCCTGCCTCCCGGATTCGTAAATACGCCAGGAAAGCTTCCGTTCAATGCCCGCGTATTCCTCAATGAGCGCTTCCGCCTCCGCCAGCGGAATCTCTCCCTCCCACTCATACTTATTGGAATAATACATGATGTCATAGGGGTAGGCCAGGCTCAGCGCCTCCTCCTGTCCGGCCTTCTGGATAAAGGAAAGGTTGGCCCCCGCCACGGCCAGGCACATCAGGAGGGCCAGGCATCCGAACATCAGAGAATTTGCGCTCAGACTTCCCGAAAGCTGGCGCAGCAAAAAGGTATTGGCGCCGCGGCTTTTGAATTTCGGTCTGCGCAGAAGCAGGAAAACGATGCTCCTGGCCATTCCCATATGCAGGAATACCACCGAGAGAAAAAAGCCTGCCAGAAGGAATTCCACGCCGTCCACGGTGCCGCCCCGCAGCGCCGTATCCATTTTTCTCCAGAACAGAATACCGCAGGATACCAGCGCAATAAATGACACCATTGTCACAAAGAACCAGGCGCCGGGATGCCGGATCTTCGCCTCCACCTTCTTCTCCCCGTGAATCAGATCATAAATGCTCACCCGTTTCAGATAGACCGCGGACGCGGCGGATGCCAGCAGGAAGATCCCCCCGGTGAGCAGTACCGTCCGAAGCAGGCCCTCCGCGGAATAAGCGGCAATGGAAAACTCCATCTCCAGGAGCTTCATCATTACCGCCATCAGTCCCTGGAAGAAGAAGGCCCCCGCCGCCAGCCCCGCTCCCAGGGCGATGGTGCAGATGACGGCGGTCTCCGCCAGAAAAATCATCAGAATATCCCGTCTGTTCATACCCAGGGTCAAGTACGTGCCGAATTCCCGTTTCCTCTGCTTCAGCAGGAAGGAAGTGGCATAGCCAAGCACAAAAGCCACTATCATGGAAATCGTGACGACCAGAATCTGCAGGGATGCTTTGGCGCTCTCCCCCCGGTCCACGAAGATATCCAGCCTGCCGCTGCAGATGATATTGTTGATGGCAAACAGCAGAGCCACCGTAAGTGCCACCGTCATAAAGTAAATCAGGTAATTTTGTATCTGTCTTTTCGCATTCCGAACCGCCAGCTTAAAATACATCCGTCTCACCTCCCAACGCCGCAGACACGGACCAGATCTCCCGGTACATTTCCTGCCTGCTCCGCGCCCCTCTGTGCACCTCATTCCATATCTTCCCGTCCTTCAGGAAGAGCACCCTGTCCGCATAAGAGCCCATCAGCGCGTCATGGGTGACCATCAGGATGGTGGAGCCCAGAGAAGCATTCATCATCTGAAAGGTCTTCATCAGGTTGGCGGCATTGGCGGAATCCAGAGCTCCTGTGGGTTCATCCGCCAGCACCAGCGCCGGGTCCGTGATGATGGCTCTGGCGCAGGCCGCCCGCTGCCTCTGTCCGCCGGAGAGCTGCCGGGGAAATTTATCCAGCTGGCCCTCCACGCCCAGCGCCCCTGCCGCCTGCAGCAGCTTCTCCCTGCTTTTCTCATGGGCGGTCCTTTTCAGATTCAGGGGCAGGACGATATTCTCGCCTATGGTCAGGGTATCCAGGAGATTATATTCCTGGAAAATAAAACCCAGCCTGTCCCGCCGGAATGCGGAAAGCTCATTCTCCTTCATTTCGGTCAGGTTCCTTCCGTCCGCCAGGATTTCCCCGGAGCTTACCCGGTCGATGGTGGAGATAACGTTTAAGAACGTACTCTTTCCCGATCCGGACGCCCCCATAATCGCCGTGAACTCTCCCTTCTCCACAGTGAGGGAAATTCCGTCCAGGGCTTTCGTGACAATACTTCCGCTGCCGTAATATTTTGTTACATTTTTGACTTCCAGAATGATACTCATTTATGCTGCCTCTTTCCATGCCTTACAGGACAGCCCGCCGCCGGACGGATATGAAACCTGAACGGTCCCAAAGGCATTTTTTACTCTGCCCCTATCATAGCATGGAATACGGCAGAGCGTTCTAACGGTATTCTTGTTTTTCCTTACGTTTTTGTAAGATAGGAGGGGAAATTCTATAGTAAACGACTTTAAAATCTTTACTTTGACATATTATGCCGATTATCGTTGCTGCAATGGCTTTCAGGCAAAGTAAGAATAGTTATGACGTTTACTATAATTCAAAATGCGGTTACTGAAAGTTTCCCAATTAAAGATTGGAAAAGACCCAATTTTTACCTAATTTTTAGTGTCGTGGTTCAGGTCGTGGTTCTGAGCAAAATAGTAGTTGACAGCTATTCTATTTCTGGTATAATAAATTTGTCTGAAACACATGTGGAAATCAGCGTACCCGTAGAGCGGGTATCTCAATGGCATCTCGCCGACATTTTCACAGATATCAAAACTGAACGTTGGCAGGCTGTTGGGAGAAATCTGAGGGTATTTGCAGTTCATACAATTCTCCGATTCTATCACTTTCCATACTGCCTGCCAGAAAAGGAGGATTTTATGAGCTACTGGGACAAGCCCTTTGAGGATCTGGATGTCCTGGACAATTTTCTTATGAACGCTATTGCCACCAATGAGGAAGTGGGAGAAGCCTTCTGCAGAAAGGTGCTCTCCGTGCTGCTGCAACGCCCAGTGGGGAAGATTAAGGTCGTGGCGCAGTATACCCTGCCCGCGCAGCATCCCAAATACCGGGGGATACGGATGGATGTGAAGGTGGAGGAATTTGAGGACGGAAGCGAGCCCCGGCTTGCCAATGTCTATGACATGGAGCCCCATCTGCAGAAGAATCTCCACCTGCCCAGGCATAACCGGTTTTACCAGGCAAAGATGGATTCCTGCTATATGAAGCGGGGCGACGATAATTTCGCAGGGATGCCCAACCTCTTTGTCATTACCATCCTCAATTTCGATCCCTTCGGGTACGATTACATGATGTACACCTTTGAAAACCGCTGCGCCGAGGTGCCGGAGCTGAAATATGAGGATGGGCTGAAATTCATCTACTTTTATACCGGGGGCACTAAGGGCGGCAGTGTGAATTTGAAAACCATGTTACAGTATTTACAGCACAGCACCGCCGGCAATGCTATGGACGATTCTACAAAAGAGCTCCATGACTATGTCTGTAAGGTGAAGACTGCGCCGGAAGTGAAGGAGGAGTATATGCGTTTTGAGGAACTGATTGCTTTTGCGCGGAAGGACGCGGCGGAAGAGGCAGCAGAAAAAGCGGCAAAAAATACCAAAGTCCAGGCTATCCTGGAGCTTTTGGAAGATTACGGTGAGATTCCGGATTCTTTACCGGAAATGCTTCAGCAGTCCAATGATGAAGCATTAAAAAAATACCATAAGCTCGCCGCCCGGGCGGAAAGTATTGAGGCATTCATGACGTTGTTATAGAGGAAAGGCAAGGGTCACGCAGGTATATTCCCCCTCCGCGGATTCTATCCCCATTGCAATCCCCAGATGACCGCATAATTCCTTTGCGATATACAGGCCCATGCCGGTTCCGCCGGGGCTGCCGGAAAATCCGCGCTCCGTGACCCTTCGCAGCTCATGGGCAGGAATACCGGGGCCGTTGTCCCGGACGGAAATCACGCCTTCCGCAGCGCTCATGCACACCCTGCATCCCGGGCAATACTTTGCACAGTTGATCAGGAGCTGCTTCAAAATAAAACACAGCGCCTTCCGGTCGGAGAAGACGGTGAAGTCCCCTTCCGTCTCCACGCCGATCCCCGCGCCGATCAGCAGCTCCATCTGGCTTTTTACGGCTTCGTCCATGGCGGCCGCAACGGAGAATTTCTCAATCTTCCTGTCCTTTTCCGCGGTTCGCAGCCTCGCATAATACAGGATGCTCTCCGTCAGGTTGTCGGCCCGCTTCAGCTCCCGCCGCAGCCTGCGTTCCTCCCCTCCGTTGTCCAGTATCAGGGAGCAGGCAGTCAGGGGCGTCTTGATTTCATGAATCCAGCTCTCCACATAATCGCAGTATTCTTCCTTGTCTCTGCGGGCCTGCTCCGCGGTTCCTATGGCGCTTCGGGAAACCTCCTTCATAATGCGGAAATATCTCTTCTCCATGCCGTTTACGGGCTTCGGCAGCACCTCCCCCAAAAGGTATTTCTCGGAAAGCCCGTCCAGCAGTCCTTCCAGCTCCCGGATTCTTCTGCGCTCCGCCAGGCCGCCGGCCGCAAGCCAGAGCAGGATAAGGAACAGATATGCCCCCGCCAGAACGCCGATCAGGGCCGCCTCCGTTCCCGCGGCTGCCAGAATTATGCCGAAGAAGAGTCCGCCCATTCCCAGAAAGCACAGGGTAATCGCCCTGGGACTTACAAATATTTCCTTTGCCTCAGAAAATTTCCCGCCCTTCACAGCCGGTACCCCACGCCGCGGACCGTATGGATATAGTCCTTTGCGCCCAGCTTCTCCAGCTTTTCCCGCAGGCGGTTCACATTTACATACAGGGTATTCTCGTCGATATATAAGCTGTTCTGCCACAGGTCTTCCACCAACTCCTGTCTGGTGCACAGACCCTTTTTCATCAGGCAGGCCAGGATTCTTGTCTCGTTCTTCGTCAGCTCCTGCTTTTCGTCCCCCCGTCCCACCGTCTGATCCGTCAGGTTCAGCGTCAGGTCCCCAGCTGTCATCACGGGATTGGCGCCGCGCTTCAGCAGCCTCGCCATGCGCGCCAGGAGCACGGAAGAGTGATAGGGCTTGCGGATATAATCGTCCGCTCCCATGCCGAATCCCAGGATTTCGTCTTCCGCCGAATCTCTGGCGGTCAGAAAGATCACAGGCACGTCCGATTTCATCCGCAGCCTGCGGCAGATCTCGAAGCCGCTCTCCCCGGGCAGATTCACGTCCAGCAGCGCCAGATCGCAGGGGGGCTCGTCCACCACGCTGTAGCCGTTTGCCCTAAGCAGCTGTGCCAGCTCCCGGCGGACGCTCTCGTCATCCTCTATCACCAGTATTTTCTCCTGCATATCTTCTTCACTCCCGTTCCTTCAACGCCGGCCTCACCCTATGGCCCTGAATTCTATCTGGACAGCCCCGTATTCTCCCATTTCCATGGGAACGGGAATCCCTCCCTTCATCAGGGAAGAGCCATAATAACGCTCCCCGGACTCCGTATTCTCATATAGGGTCTCCGGGTTTAATCCCTTGAGCTTCACATAATGTACCGGCATATTTCCATGGATCTCCAGAGCCGCCGCATTAAAAAGCGCATTCCTTCCATCCTCCGAAACGATCATCCAGGCGGCAAAAGGACTCTGAAAGGGATCCGATAGACGGTAGTATTCCCCCTGCCGGATTAAACTTTCATGCTTTTTATACTGTCTGATCTGTTCCTTTACCTCTTCCTTTTCCTCCTCTGTCAGCTTAGCGGGGTCAAGCTCATAGCCGAAGGTGCCCGCCATGGCCACAATGCCCCTGGTGTGCAGCGGTGTGCTGCGTCCTGTCTGATGGTTGGGCACCGCGGACACATGGGAACCTACCGCGGATACCGGATAGAAGAAGGAGGTGCCGTACTGAATCCGCAGCCGGTCCGCCGCATCCGTATTGTCGCTGCACCAGATCTGAGGCGTATAGAACAGCATCCCCGCATCAAATCTGCCGCCCCCGCCGCTGCAGCCCTCTATCAATGTATCGGGATACCTGGCCGTAAGCTTCTCCAGGAAGTCATACACGCCCAGCATGTAGTCGTAGCTTACCTTTCCCTGCACGGTTTCCGAAGAGTACACATCGGACATGCTCCGGTTCATATCCCATTTAATATATTCAATTCTGCCCTGGTCCAGCACGCTGCATATCTGCTCGAAGATACAGTCCCTCACATCCTTCCTGGTAAAATCCAGGATCAGCTGGTTCCTGCTCCGCACCGGCCTTCTCCCGGGAATCCGCAGCACCCAGTCGGGGTGCTCCCTGTAAAGCCTGCTGTCCTCGGAGACCATCTCCGGTTCAATCCAGATACCGAATTTCACACCGAAGCCATGGATCCTCTCGATCATTTCCCCCAGAGTACATCCAAGCTTTTCCTCATTCACATACCAGTCCCCCAGACCGCTGTTGTCGTCATCCCGCTTTCCAAACCAGCCGTCATCCATGACCACCATATCGATTCCCAGCCGGGCAGAGGCCTCCGCCAGTCTGCAAATGCCCTCCCCGTTGAAATCAAAGTAAGAAGCCTCCCAGCTGTTGAGAAGCACCGGTCTGGTCCGGTCTTTATACTTTCCTCTGCAGATGTGCTCCCTGATACAGCGGTGGAAGCAGCGGGACAGGGCTCCGAAGCCTTTCTCCGTATATCCCAGAATCGTCTCCGGAACCACAAGAGTCTCTCCCGGCTCCAGGGGATAGTGAAACAGGTCGCTGTGCAGACCCATAATCACTCTGGTCTGGTCATACTGATCCTTCTCCGCCTCGCAGAGAAAGTTTCCGCTGTACACAAAAATCATTCCGTAGCAGCTTCCGTGATCCTCCGCAATCTCCCTGTCCGCAAGAATCACCGCCGGATTATACTGGTGGCTGGAGGCGCCCCTGCGGCTTCCCACCGCCTGAGTGGCATGGGCAATTCCGGTGCGCTGTAAATTGCGCTCCATGGCATGCCTGCCGTAAAAGCTGATCAGATCATATTCCCCGTACAGGAAATCAAGGCAGGCGGAGGCGGCCTTTTCCACGGTAAAACCGGCCTCCCCACCATTGCGGATAACCGTGCTCCTTGTGATGATATCCTCCCCTTCCAGCACCCCGTACAGAAGCTGTACCTGCGCTCCGCTGACGGAGTCCTGCAGCAGGATTTCCAGGGTCTGGGCCTCCTGTTCGCCGGCATATACCGCAGGAAGCCCCTTCAGGCCGTATTTTCCGGCCCTGATCTCATGGCTCACATAGCGTAAATCACAGCATTCGGAACCGTCCTCATTGCGGATGACAAGGGCGGTATTGCGGTAATCCCCGGTTCCCATACAGGGATATTCCTGGGGCAGTGCGTCCAGGGAATAGGTTCTGTCCGGCCCCGCGTCATGGGGATTCCCGGAAAAGCCCCTGTCCCGGAAGGTCAGCAGGTAGTCCGCATTGCCCTGTATTTTTCCTCCGTAATATAAATGCAGGAGGAATCCGTACTTATCCACCTTCATTTGATAGGTGGTATGCTTCGTGTGCAGTGTAAAAATCCTGTTTTCCTGGTCATAATAAATTGCCATATTTCTACCGCCTTCTCGACATTTCTGTAAGCCATGATTCCGGGCCGGCATGCTCCGGTTTGGTTTTGGTTTTCGATTCCGGTTTCGGTTCCAATTCCGATTCCGGTTCAATTTCCTGTTTCTGTTTCTGTTTCCAATCCTATTCTACTACAGGATGGCAGATACTTCCACCTTTTTTTGCCGCCGCATTTTGCGCGTTTTGTGCTCCGCAGGCGGGAAATCATTCCGGATAATATATATTCGGTTCGAATATCCCCTGTTTTATTTCACCGCCCCGTTGGTGACTCCGTTGAGAATCTGCTTCTGGCAGATCATATAGAACACCAGAATCGGAATCAGCGACAGCAGGTAGGAGGCAAATGCCAGATTATAGTTTGTGCCGAACTGGGACTGGAAATTCAGCTGAGCCAGGGGCAATGTATTTTCCCCGGAGCCCGCCATAATGATCAGGGGCATCATCACATCGTTCCATACGGCCAGCGCCGTAATTACGGCTACCGTTGCGTGCATGGGTCCCATAATGGGAAATATGATCTTCCAGTAGGTCTTCCAGGTGGAAGCGCCGTCCACCCTGGCTGCCTCCTCCAGCGCCATGGGAATGTTCACCAGGTATCCGGAATACAGCATAATGTTCATGGGCATGTAGAACACCACATAAAGAATAATCACCCCCACCCAGTTGGCCAGATGCAGCTCCGCCGTCTGCTTTGCCAGAGGCATCATCAGAATGGCAAAAGGCACAAACATACCGCTTACTATAAAGAGATAGACAAATCCGTAAAATTTGCTGTGGGCCTTATTCCGCCCCAGGGCATATCCCATCAGGGAATGGATCACCACGGATAACACGATGGTGCTCACGGAGATCAGCAGGCTGTTGCGCAGCGAATGCCAGAAATCCGTCACCCTCATGGCCTCCCGGAAATTGTCCAGGCTCCAGGTCTTCGGCAGGGACAGGATGCCGCTGATGCTGTTGGTCATCTCGGAGGGCTGCTTAAAGGCGATGACAACGGTCATGTACAGCGGGAAGATAATGGTGGAAAGTCCCAAAATCAGCAGGATCATCACTGTTCTGTTGGATTTTCCTATTGAAGATGTATGTTTCATAGCTGCTCCTCCTTCGAACCGGAAAATTTCATCTGGGCCACAGCGTCCTCTCCTTATTTTTTGATGGGTCTATCTTAACATACCTTTATGCTATGGAAAATAGCAGTATTTTTGCAGTTTTATGCCAATATTCTATATTTTCTCTTTTTATTTAAAGTCATCTAGCATTTTGGTATATATTGCCATATAATTATTGTCAGAATATTTGCCGCTACAATACATCCGTATCCGGCAGAGTCTGCTATAGAGGCAATAAAACGGAACCGGAGAAACCGGATTTTTCTCCAGAATGCGGGGTGGTTTATGAGCGAATTTCTTTTTTCCGTCTTTCCCAGTGAGAATTTCATCGATTTGGGGTTATACCAGTTTGGCTGGGAACAGTGCGATCCCTCCCATTCCTTCGGTCCGGCCGCCAGAAATCATTATCTCTTCCACCTGTGCCTTTCGGGCACGGGACGGCTGTATGCAGAAAATAAAGAGGGAAAATCGGTCTGTTATCAGATCAAAAGCGGACAGGGGTTCTTTCTCTTCCCCAATCAGATCTGCACTTATATTGCGGATCGGGAGCTTCCATGGGAATATGTCTGGATAGAATTTGACGGGCTGCGGGTAAAGGAGACCATAGAGCTGGCGGGCTTTCATCCGAACCAGCCCGTGTATAAGGCCCGCTACAAGGATATTTACGAGACTATGAAGGAAGAAATGCTGTATATCGTCAATCACAAAAACGAGTCCCCTTTTCATCTGATCGGGCATCTCTATCTGTTTATCGACAGCCTGGTGCGCTCCTCCACCTCAGTTCAGCCGGGCATGGGAAACCGCCTGAGGGATTTTTATATCAAGGAGGCTTTCTCCTTCATCGAACAGAATTTTCAGAATGATATTTCCGTGGAGGATATTGCGTCGGCCTGCGGACTCAACCGCAGCTACTTCGGGAAAATATTTCATGAGAGCATGGGCAAAACTCCCCAGGAATTCCTCATCTCCTACCGCATGACCAAGGCCACCGAGCTTTTGCTGCTCACGGACCTGTCCATCTCCGATATCGGAAACGTGGTGGGGTATTCCAATCAGCTGCATTTTTCCAGGGCCTTCAAGAATGTCTATCAGGTCTCCCCCAGGCAGTGGCGCAATGAGCACGGGGGCGGCAAAAAGCGGCAGGAAGCCTGCCGCCCTCCGGTCAAACCCGACCCGTAGCCGTATCATAAAGCCCTCTCCCGCAGAAGGGACTATTATTTTCCGTCAGCCGCATCCTTCCGCCCTCACAGAAGGGGAGCCGCCACCTTCATCAGCGCTCCGGTGAGCTTCACCGTCCACTTTTCCTTCCGAATCGTCTCCGGCGTCACCTGCCGGCATTTGGAAAGCGTGGACTGGAAATCCTCCTCAATTTGGGGAATGCAGGATACGCCGTACAGATAGGCTGCGCATTCAAAATGGTGGTAAAGGCTGCGGTAATCCAGATTGATGGTTCCCACCACGGCCTCCCTGGTATCGCTCACGAAGACCTTGGCGTGGACAAAGCCAGGGGTGTATTCGTAGATTTTAATTCCGGATTCCAGCAGAGAGGCATAGTGGGTCTTTGCCAGAGCATAGGGAATCTTCTTATCCGGAATTCCGGGCAGGATCAGCGCAACCTCCACGCCCCGTTCCGCCGCGTACTTCAGGGCGGTCTCCATCTCCCGGTTCAGAATCAGGTAGGGCGTCATGATATGTACATATTTTACGGCCCGGTTGAGAATGTCCATATAGACTCTCTCCCCCAGCCGGTCATCGTCCAGGGGGCAGTCCCCGTAGGGAACCACAAAGCCCCCGGCGCCTTCCGCGGGCTTTGCCGGGCAGGCAAGCACCTTTTTAAAATCCGGCTGCTTCTCGTCCAGATTCCACATCTGCAGAAACATCAGGGTAAAGCTCCTGGCCGCTTCTCCTTTCACCATGACGGCGGTATCCTTCCAGTGGCCGAACCTGGAGGTACGGTTGATATATTCGTCGGAGAGATTCACGCCCCCGGTAAAGGCAGTATGTCCGTCGATCACCAGGATCTTGCGGTGGTCCCTGTAATTGTAATGGGTGGAGATAAAGGGCATCACCGGGGAAAACACCTTACATCGAATTCCCAGTCCGCGCAAAAGCCCGGGATACTTTTTGGGCAGGAGGGCAAATTCGCAGGTGCCGTCGTAGAGCATGCGCACGTCCACGCCCTCCTTTGCCTTTCTGGCCAGTATCTCCAGCACTTCCCCCCACATGAGCCCTTCCGAGACAATGAAATACTCCAGATAGATGAAATGCTCCGCCTGTTCCAGCTGCCGCAGCATTTCGGCAAACTTATCCTCCCCCAGGGGAAAATAGGTCACCCGGGTTCTGTCATATACCGGATGGCAGCCGCTTCTGCCGATATAGCGCACCAGGGACGCGGCCCCCGGGCATTCCCGTTCCAGCGCCTCATAGACCGGCCGGGACTGGGGAATCTCCTCCTTTGTCATGTCCATGATCTGGCTGAACCGGGCCTTCAGGGCCCTGTGCCCCACCTCTCTCTGGGTATACCAGTATAGCAGCGCTCCGAACACAGGCATCAGCATAAGAATCACCAGCCATGTGATCTTCACCACAGGATCCATTTGGCTGTTCAGCAGATACAGTACAACGGCAATGCTGAATAATACCATCCCGCTGAACACATGGGGCCAATATTCCTTAAACCAGTTGAACAATCCCACAAGAAATGCAGCCTGCAGCAGTATCAGAAGCAGAAAGAGGCCCATACGGCTGAATACGGCGCGGATTATTCCCTTTTGCCCTTTTTTTAACAGGCGTATTCCCATATTTTCATTCTCTTCGTTCCTGTACATCTCTGATTTCTCCATTCCGTATTTCTTTGTTGCTTTTTTGTATTTTTCTGTCTTTTCTGTATTTTTGTGCGTTTTCCCTATATTTTCTTCAGATAATAGAATCCGTAGGGAAGGAGGCTGATATGCTTCAATCCCGTCTCCTGGCCGGAGAGCATTTCCCTGTAGACTCCCTCCGTGTCCTCCAGACTTATATGTCTTTCCTCTTCGCTGAAATTAAAGAGACCTATGATTTCTTCCCCTTCCAGTGCTCTTTTGATGCAGAGCACAGACCGGTCTCCGGTCTCCACGGTCCGGGTCTCCGCTTCGGATACGAAGACCTTCTCCTTTTTCCGAATCTGCTCCAGACAGCTCAGGCTCCGGAAGATTCTTCCTTCCACGGTATCCGGATTTGAAATATTTTCCGCCTGCTTCCAGTTCATTTTCCCCCGGTGGAGGTATCTGGAGTCCGCAGCCCTGGCCGGGTCTTCCTTATAGGTATAGTCGTTCACCTGCCCTATTTCGTCCCCGCTGTAGAGCACCGGAATTCCGGACTGCAGGAACATATAGGCATGGAGCATAATATCCAGATCCTCCGCCTGCTCCATCATGCGGGGATTTCCCTCGAAGCCGGCCCTTTCTATCCCGCACATGGAGGCGGTGGTTCCGCAGAACCTGGCATCGCCGGTCACCGGATCCGCATTGTAAAGCTCTCCCCGGCTGTTGCTGCCCCCCGCATATCCCTGAAAATAATCATTCAGGTACTGCTTGTGAGAGCGCTCCTCCATTCCCTGAGCCGCCAGTGTTTTGTAGTCAAGTCCCCAGCCGATATCGTCATGGCAGCGGAGATAATTCAGGAACAGATATTCCCCGGGCAGGGAATTTACAATGTCAAGCTGCCGCTTCAGAAGGCTCACGTCCCTGGTGGCTACGGTATGCCAGGTGGTTGCCATGGTGGTGACATTATACAGCATATGGCATTCCGGCTTTTCCAGGGTTCCGAAATAGGGAACCACCTTCTCCGGCTCCATCACCACCTCCCCCAGCAGAAGAATGCCGGGGCATACGATCTCTGAGATCATGCGCATCATGCGCACAATGGTATGTACCTGCTGAAGGTTCCGGCATGGCGTATTCAGCTCCTTCCAGATATAGGGGACAGCGTCGATGCGGACGATGTCAACGCCCCGGTTGGCCAGATAGAGAAAATTGTACATCATTTCGTTGAAAACTCTGGGATTCCTGTAATTCAGATCCCACTGGTAGGGATAGAAGGTAGTCATGACATAATGCCCCGCGTCGGGAAGCCATGTGAAATTCCCCGGCGCTGTGGTGGGAAATACCTGGGGCACCGTTTTCTCATATTGGGAGGGAATCTCTCCGTTGTCATAGAAAAAATAGCGGCTCATATATTCTCCGTCGCCGCTTCTGGCCTTCCTGGCCCACTCATGCTCCTCGGAGGTGTGGTTCATGACGAAATCCATACACACATTGATTCCCTTTTTATGGCAGGCTGCGGTGAGCTCCTCCAGATCCTCCATGGAACCCAGGTCTTCCTGAACCTTCCTGAAATCCGATACCGCATATCCTCCGTCGGACCTTTCCCTGGGAGTCTCCAGGAAGGGCATCAGATGAATATAGTTCACATTGCATTCTTCCAGATAATCCAGCCTGGACTGCACGCCCTTCATATTTCCGGCGAAATTGTCAATATAAAACATCATTCCCAGCATGTCGTTGCCTTTGTACCAGTTCCCGGAGGCCTCCCGGTGAAGATCGGAGGATTTCAGCTCCCCATTCCTTTCTTCATAAAAGCGCTCCATATGATCGCATAGCTCTGCGAACATGGACCCGTTGTCGTACAGTTCCATATAAAGCCAGCGCAGCTCGTCATGATGCCTTTCAAATCTTTTTCTGTAGATTTCCTTTTCCTTCATTCTCCCACATCCTGCCTTTCCTGATCGCACCGGACCGCCGGTTCTCCCGCAGCGGCGGAATACCGTTTCAGCCGGGCAATCCCTCTTTTCCCTCAATCCCAAAGCCATAGCAGCGAATCGAAATCCTGGCTTCCGATTCCAGCTGTTCTTGCCATATCCATCTCCTGATATCGGCTCTGCCCTGTATCCCTGCCTTTAGTATAGCTGATTCACCGTGAAATTACAATTTGTTTTTCCTGTTCGTGAAAGTCCTCCGCATTCTCCGCAAAGCCGCCCCTCATCCCCACACCGGATTTCCTGCTGTCTGAATCGGCGCTGCTGTCTCCGGACAGTTTTCCGGAATCTCCGCATCCTGTCAGTATACTGCCAATCATAACCATATATTGCATGTTGACAGATTGAAAAAGAAGCCATGACCCTGCGGCCACGGCTTCTTTCCTGTTTCTTTCTTATTTCCAAAACCTTAATTCATCTTCTGCGGCGCTGCAGAAAGCCAACAGCCCCGCCGCAGGCATGCCCGCCCGGCTCGCTGCCCGCAGAAATCCAGCTGCGTCTCAGACAATCACCCGCAACCCGAAAGCAAAAGTAAATTCGTTCTCCAGGAACTGGTATTCTTCCTCGGGGCCGGGGCCGCAGCTGTTGCTTCCAATGCCGTCCTGTCTGTAATCGATGCACAGCACCGTATGCCCGCTGGGAACCAGCTCGTAATTATGCGCCTTTTTGGTAAGCTCCTCCTGGGTGTACCGGGACGCGTTAAAGGAAAATGGCTTTTCGGAAACCGCAAAAAGCTTCACGTCATTCCGGCACAGCTCCACATAGTCCACATCCCAGTGGCTTCCGTTCTCCTGAGGGAAAATATAATCCTCATGGAGGGAGTCCACTGTCTCCTCAAACCTGCCGTGCCAGCCGGCCCGGCGCTTATCCACATAGCTCTCCACGGGACCCAGGCCATAATAATTCACCCTTCTCATGTCCTCCGGAAGCATCATACGAATGCCGAACCTGGGCAGTCTGGGGAATACGGGGTTCTTCTTCACGGCCAGGCTCACATCCACGCTGCCGTCCGCCCATACACGCCATACCGCATGGATATCAGCGATTTTCTGCATATATACCGGTGAAAGGGACAAATCGCTTACAATTTCCACATACTGTCTGCCGCTCTCTTCTCCCCTGGTATAACCGGTCTGATAGCTTCTGGTAACAGAGCGGTCGTAATGGGCGCTCTCCCATTCCCTGCGGATATTTCTGTCATTATCCGTGGGGGCACGCCATATATTGAATTCCATGGGGTGCTCCAGAATCGTGCGGTTCTGCTTTACCATCCTCGCAAACAACCCGGTGAATTTATCATAGGTATAATAGAAGACCTCCGATTCCAGCATCAGATAACGGTCGTCCTCTCCCACATCGATCTGTCGGATCGCTTCCTCCATAGGCTTTCTCAGCAGCTTATCCGTCAGCAGGCATCTTACATCTGCCGCGGATAATTCCAACTCGTCAAATCCCAGAAGAGTTCCGGCCTTCAGGACACCCATGTCCTTCTTCAGCAGCCAGTTTACCTTCAGATACCCCTTCCCCTGCCCGGGCGCCGGAAGCTCTATCCTCACTTCTCCTTCCCCGTGGGGTGCAATATCCAGCGCAGCGGCATCTTCCACAAGGCCTTCCGCCGTCCGGATCCCATCCCAGCTCACTTCCCAGCCCAGGGCACAGTAATCCTTCAGATTCAGAAAGTCCATATAATTGTGTACCCTTAAGCTTCCGCTGGATGAGTCAAAGGAAACCACTCTGGCAGGACGGTATACATTCCAGAATTCCTTCAGTCCCGTATGAGGTCTGCGGTCCGGATATACCAGGCCATCCATGCAGAAATTGCCGTCATGAGGAAATTCTCCGTGATCTCCCCCGTAAAAATACATCTTTTTCCCGTTCACGGCGCGCCCCTTGTCGATGGCATGGTCGCACCACTCCCAGACCATACCGCCGCATGCGCCGTCATACTTCTGGGTCACCTGGAAATAATCCTCCAGATTTCCGGGCCCGTTGCCCATGGCATGGGCGTATTCGCAGAGGTAAAGAGGTCTCCCCGCCTTCACATCATGATTGAAATCTCCGTTCTGGTTCTCGCTTATATTGAAGTAATCATGGATCTCCTTCATGCTCAAATACATTCTGCTGTACAGATCCAGGCAGGAATAATCATATTCCTTTCCCTTAGGCACATTATAGGCATTCTCATAATGGGTAATCCGGGTGTCGTCGTAGGACTTGGTCCACTTCAGGGCCTCCTCAAATCCGCAGCCGTATCCGGCCTCGTTTCCCATGGACCATCCGAAGACACAGGGCCTGTTCTTATCCCGGATGACGCATTTCCGCGTCCGGTCCACAATGGATTCGGTAAACGCCGGATTGTCCGCCACCCATTCGCTGTTCCTTCCCCATTCCTGCTTATAGGCCATCTCCGCCCCGTGGCTCTCATGGTCCGCCTCGTCCAGCACATAGAATCCGTATCTGTCACAGAGCCGGTAAAACAGAGGGGCATTGGGATAATGGCTGGTGCGGATGGCGTTGACATTATGCTCCTTCATCAGCTTCAAATCCCGGTGCATCTGGGCAGGGCTGATGGTAAAGCCCGTCACGGGATCGCTGTCGTGCCGGTTCACACCGTGGAGCTTGATATTCTGTCCGTTATAATACAGGACGCCGTCCCTGACCTCCACCTCACGCAGGCCCAGCTCTTCCGTGATTACCTCATGCTCCGTCTCGATCACCAGGGTATACAGATAGGGATCTTCCGCGCTCCAGAGCCGGATATCCTCCATCTCCAGTTCGATCTTCCCGCTGCCGCTGTCCTCACAGACCATTCCCCCATCCTGATCTTCGATATATATATGGGTGGGAATCTGCCGGTTGGAATAGGTGAGATTTATCTCCACCTTTGCCTTTCTCTCCTCCCGGTTCAGGCGCGTCTTCACGAAATAATCATAGACACATTCCTCCGGCCGGCTGAGCAGATACACATCCCGGAAAATACCGCTCATGCGGAATTTATCCTGATCCTCCAGGTAGCTGCCGTCGCACCATTTCAGCACCAGCACGGCCAGCAGGTTATCTCCCTCTCTCACAAAGGAAGTCACGTCGAATTCGCTGGTGGCGTGGGAAACCTGGCTGTATCCCACATACTGCCCGTTCAGCCACACATAAAAGCAGGAATCCACTCCCTCAAAATTCAGGAATACCCTGGGCGCCTGAGGATCCTTATGCCAGCTGAAATGCCTGCGGTATGCGCCGCAGGGATTCTCATGGGGCACATAGGGCGGATCCAGGGGAATGGGATAGCACACATTGGTATACTGATGGCTGTCAAACCCATGCATCTGCCACACGGAAGGCACCGGAAGCTTCGTCCAGTCCGGTTCCGGAGCTCCGTCCTCCTCGTAAAACCTCTCCCTCAGCTCATATACGCTGGAGCAATAACGGAAATCCCATTCTCCGTTCAGAAGAACAAAGCGGGAAGAAGCCTCCCTGTGCTCCACCAGATCCTCCTCCCTTTTATCGGAAGGAATGTAATAGGCTCTGTCAGGCATTGTATTTTCATGTAAAATGTTCAAATCTTCAAAATGTTTCGGTATTATCATATCGATTCCCCTGCCTTTCATTTCTCAAAATGAAGTCTTTTGTATATATTAAAATCCGGCTTCCGGCCCGTCCGGGGCAGGCACTTCGCAACCGGATTCTGCGCCTCACTGCAAATGCTTCACTACTGATTTTTTGATTTCAGCCTGTCCGGCCAGGCGCTTTACAGCCAGATCCTGCGCCTCACTGCAAATGCCTTACTGCTGCTTTTATGGTTCCGGCCCATCCGGATCAGGGAACAGGCCGGAATCCTTGTACAAAGATTTTTGCCGCGAAGTATTGCTTATACCAGCTTCAGCGTCACGATCTCATAGGGCTTCAGCTCCACGGAGATCTCTTTTCCGTTTACCGGAGCTTCCTTTTCCTCTTCCTCCAGAAGGTTGCATACAATGGCCTTCGTAAACTCCGCGTCCACGGTTACCTTTGCCCTGGTGTAGGCATTCTCGGACTCATACATACGAAGAACCGTGCCGCTGCCGTCCTCCGCCTTTTTCACCGTCTCCAGAATAACATTGGATCTATTGACACAGGCAAAGGAGAAGCTCTCCTTTCCGGTTCCGCCTGCATGGAGCTTCGTCCTCAGAGGCTGATTCAGTTTATAGGCCTCCGCCACCGTGCCGGCCGCTCTCCAGCCTTCCGCATGGGGATACAGGGCATAGGTGAAATCATGCTCCTCCTGATCCGTCACCGGATTGGGTTCGATACCGGACTTGATCAGGGTCAGGGCCATATTGCTGTCCTTTACGGAATGCCCATATTTGCAGTCGTTCAGAAGGCTGACGCCGTAATGCCCCTCGGAGAGATCCATCCACTTCTGTCCGCAGCTCTCGAATCTGGCCACATCCCAGCTGGTGTTGGTATGCACCTTCCTGGTCAGGTTGCCGAACTGGATGTCGAAGGTGGCCTCGTCCGTGTGAACTGCCACAGGGAAATGAACCTTGAGCAGGGTCTGATGCTCCTTCCAGTCCACATGGGTCCGGAACTCGATTCTTCTCTGGTCTGCATAGAAGATAATCTTCTGGGTGAAGGTGGATTTGCTGGCCTTCCTGGTAATCTCCAGCACTGCCCTCACGTCTCCGATCTCCGTCCACTTCATACTCTCTATGCCGTCCACATTCCAGCTCTTTTCCGTGTAGTAGATGTCGATATCCCAGTTGTCGAAATAAATGGGCTTATCCTCATACATGCACAGATGGTTCAGGCTCTTGCCGGGCTGTACGATCTCCCTGTCGTTCTCCTTGTCGTACAGTCTGTCAAATTCACCGTTTTTGTCCAGGTGAACCGTATAGAAGGGAGTCTCCAGGGTATAATCGTCCACCAAGGTAAAGGCAGAACCAGCCTTGGCAGCATCTGTCTTGGCAGAATCAGCCTTCTTCTCCCCGCGGAACATACGGTAGCCCTTGGCAGGAATATTCTTCACAAATGCCACCGCACCCTCGCCGGTGTGCTGAACGGGATACTGATTGCCCTCGGCATCCGTCAGATAATCCGCATCGCATTCTCCCAGGAGCGCCACATCGTTCCTCAGGCTTCCTGTGGTATTGAATACCATCAACTGGTCTCCCTGACCGGAAAGCGCTTTGATGCGATCATCGGAGAGCTTTTCGATCTCTTCCTTCAGCTGTGCGTACTCCTCCTTCGTCACCTCGTACACCTTGTGGATGGAGGAGCCGGGAAGGATGTCGTGGAACTGGTTGATCAGCGTCTTCTTCCAGATGGCATCCAGCTCTTCCTTCGGATAAGGAAGATTCCCCTGAGCCAGCACAGAGAGAAGCTCCAGATCCATGAGCCCCAGCTCAGTCTTGCGGTTGGAGCGCTTATTGCGCCCCATGGAGGTAAGCGTACCCCTGTGGTACTCGAAATACAGCTCGCCCTCCCAGACGGGAAGCCGTCTATTGTCCTTCACTCTCTCGTTCAGCTCGTCAAAGAACACGCCGGCAAACTCCTGGCGCACCATGGGAATGCCCTTCACGCCCTTCTCCATGCGCAGGGAGGTCTCCAGCATATCCCTGGTAGGGCCGCCGCCGCCGTCGCCGTAGCCGTAGCTGATCAGGATATCGTTGTTAATGTCCTTATTCTGGTAGCGCATCCAGCCGCCCATGATGGAATCGGGATGGAGCCTGCCGTTGTAGGTGGTGAAGAAATTGGTGACGGGCTGTCCCACATCCAGGGTGGTGATCAGATGGGTCAGTACCTCCGTGCCGTCGATTCCCCTCCATCTCATGGTATCGTAGGGAACCTTGTTGAACTGGTTCCAGGCCAGCTTTGTGGTCATAAAATAATCGATGCCGCATTTCTTCATAATCTGGGGAAGGGCTCCGGTATAGCCGAACACATCCGGCAGCCACAGAATCCGGTTATCCACGCCGAACTCCTCCTTAAAGAAGCGTTTCCCGTGCATGAACTGGCGCACCAGGGATTCTCCCGAGGTCAGATTGGTGTCCGCCTCCACCCACATGCCGCCTTCCGGCTCCCAGCGTCTCTCCTCCACGCGCTCCTTCACCTTCTCAAACAGCTCCGGATAGCGCTCCTTCAGAAAGGCATAGAGCTGGGGCTGGCTGGACATGAATTTATAACCGGGATACTCCTCCATCAGCTTCAGCACAGTGGCAAAGCTCCTGCCGGTCTTCTCCCTGGTCTGCTCCACGGTCCACCACCAGGCCACATCGATATGGGTATGCCCGATACAGGTGGCAATCACATCCTTATAGCCCGCCATATCGGAGTATAACGCCTTGTCGATATAATCTGAGGCCTGCTTAAGGCTTGCATAGAACTCCGGCGAGTAAGGGGTACGCAGGTCGAGATAGTTCACCGTATTGTTCAGAATGGTTTCGATATCCTTGCGGGTCTTGTCATCCTCGTCCATCCTGGGAAATGCGGAAAGGGGCACCCAGAGGTCATAATAAAGCTTTTTGATATCAGCATCCCATTCATGCATGTTTACAAAGAGCTGGAATTCATCGTGAAGAGTTCCTGTATAAGCCTGAAGCTCAATCTTCAGCTCCTCACCGGCAGCGGCTTTCTCCCGCAGGAGTACTTCCCTGTGATTCATATCGATACCCTGGGTAGCCTCTCCGTTGACGAAAAGCAGAAACTGAGGATTTTTCGCATCGTCCCATTCCTGAATCTGCGTCATGACACGCATGCACAGTCTCCTGCCGTCAAGCTCTTCCGGCACCTTATACACGGCCTTAAACCAATAATGCCGGTCAGGCCCGTACCAATGCATTGTCTTACAGTCGAAATCCTTCCATTCGCCGCTGTCCGACTCCGCATCCTCCGGATGGATAAAATTGCCCTCCTTGTACTTCCAGTCCGTCACCGGAAATTTCTGCTTCCACTGAAGCCTCCTCAATTCATTGCAGATCACATTGACCCTTTTGTCTAAAAACCGCATTTTTCCTCCTCTTCCGCCTCATGCGTCAGGCTCATAATGATTATGGATCTGTTTTGATTTCATGGAATTTCCTTCCTGAATTCCAGATTTCAGAGTCTTTATAGGAACCGCTTTGCGCGCCCTATTATTATATGTAAATTTACCCGTATCACGCGTATTTTATCATATCTATAAAAATAAGCAATAGCATTTTGCCAAATATTTCTAAAATTTTTCAGACATATTTTATAGACAATTTCAGACGCCGGGCAAGGCTTTCTTACACAGGTCAGCGGGCATTTTGCAGGCGATTCCGGGAAGTATGGAATTCCGGAAATGCATGATTTTATTGTTACCCGCATACCGCCTTAGCGGCATACTTCCAAGTGCAGGGGCACTTGCCTGCGTATAGAAAAAGGGGCCGCCGGGAAGCTGCCGCGCTCCCACAGCATATACTGTGTGAAGACGGTACTTCCCGGCAGCCCCTGTCCGGCCTGCCCCATTGTATGAATGCCCGGGCATCGGTGCCCGCTGTCCACACCAGTGCTGTGTTGTCGTCGGCAGGCATGTCCACCGCATTGCCTCCCTTCTCCGCCTTGTCCCGCTGCAGGCGTAAAGCACTGATTCCTCTGGGAATGAAACTCCCCGCAGCAAGCTGCAGGGACTTAAACCCTCTTTGGGATTAATGTGACAATGTCCTAGCAGATCCTGGTCCCCTCCGGAACGATGTCATCCACAAGAATCACCTGGCAGCCGCAGGCATTGTTAGTCCCGGCCAGGAGCATGCCCTCGCTGGTAACCCCCACCATCCTGGCGGGCTTCAGATTGGCGATGACGATAATCTTTTTGCCGATGAGTTCTTTGGGCTTATAGTACTGCCTGATGCTGGATACGATGACCCTCTCCCTGATTCCGTCGAACAGCGTGAGCTTGTAGCAGCTGTGGGACTTTCTGATTTCGGCGCATTTCAATACCTTACATACTCTCAAATCCACTTTCCGAAACTCTTCTATATCTATTTCATCCCCTATGGGCTGCACCGGATCCGGTTCTCCGTATACTTTTTTCTCTTCCTCCGCAGGCTCCTCCTCCGCGGGCGCCAGGGCCTGGGCTTCCTCCTGAGTAATGGGGGTGGAGAAGTCCAGCAGGGAGAGGAATTTCTCCTTCTCAATGGCGTAGAGGAAGAGGTAGAGCCTGGGTCCCTTTTCCTTATTTAAAAGCAGACGGTACACATTCTTGAAGAAGGTTCCCTGGAGCGCCTTCAGGTTCTCCGCCTCATACCCGTAGATCCTCTTGGGAATCTCGTAGAGCTCCTTGTTCAGCTCCTCCAGGGTGTACTCGTTTCCGGAGAGATATGCGTGGAGCATGGCCACCGCCGCTCTCTCCTTTTCGTCCAGCCCCTCGTACACAGGCCAGTTCCTCACCGGGCATAATTTGTTCACATTTTCCGGGGAGCAGTTCTCCAGCCAGTATTTCGCAAGCCCCAGGCGCTCCTTAAACTCTTCGTATTTATAAGGGGTTCCGATCTTCTCAAACACCGTCTCCAGCATGTCCACATTGAAATCCACCACGGAGCCCAGCTGCACCAGATGAGACATGGGCACCGTGCTGATCTTTTTGTCAAACATCAGGCAGCTGTTCATGATATCCTTTACATAATCGTCGGCAGTCCCGTCCAGGAAGCTGTTGTACTGCTTGTCGAATTCGAAATACTGCCGCAGAATGCCGTCGTCGAAGCAGAAATCAAAGGCCTTGGTGGGATCCGACTTGGCGTAGAGCCAGAGAATCACCTCCGGCTGGTAAATCTGCAGGAGGGTGCCGGGGGTTAAGTTCAGCCCCGAGGAGCCGGACATCTTTCCCGTGGTACCCTTGATGCCGATGAATTCATAGCCCTGAAATACGGGTGCTTCGTAGTCAAAGATCTTCTTCGCGATCACCCTGCTGGTGTCATAGCTGCCCCCGGGGCTGGCATGGTCCTTCCCGCCGGGCTCAAAGTCCACCTGCTCATACTTCCAGCGCATGGGCCAGTCGATCTTCCAGGCCAGCTTGCAGTTGTAATCCTTCGTAAAGTCATGCTCCCCATGGTAGCCGCACTGGCAGACATACTCCGCCTTCGTGCAGTCCTCGGAAAGCTTCGTAATCTTCGTGGTGTCCCTGCGGCACTCCGGGCAGTAGATTGCCACCGGGTAGTAGTTCTCCCTCTCCCCCTCCTGGGCGTCCTGAGTGCGGAAGCTGTCCAGGATATCGAAAATCTCCCCTCTCTTCCGGAGGGCTTCGATGACATACTCCTTATATTTGCCGCTCCGGTTCATCTGGGCCTGGTATCTGTACTCCATCTTAATGCCGAATTTCTCGATGGAGGCCTCAAATTCCTTCTCAAAATACTCCGCATAGGTTTTCTCTTCGGTGCCGAAGGGGTTGGGGACGTCCGCGTAGGAAGCGCCGATGTATTTCTCCATGTCGCCGTTGGCCTTCGCCACGTTCACCGGAATCTTCCGGATCCGGTCGTACTCGTCCCAGGAAAAGAGGAGCTTGGCCTTCTTCCCCTTCCGCTCCAGCGCCTTTACCACAAAGAGGCTTGTGGCGATGTCCCGGAAATTGCCGATGTGAATGGAGCCCGAGGGGCTGATGCCCGCGGCGCACACATACTCTTCCTTCTCCGGATTCCTGCTGATGATCTTATCCGCTATTTTATCTGACCAATGCATGGTAATTCACTCCTTTATAAACTTCTGAATTCTGCAAAGCAGGATTATTATATCGTATCGCTTATTTGAAGTCAACCGGGGACCGCGGAAAAATGCAGGTGTAAATCAACCTGCAAAAATTCCACCGCTTCTCATCGGATTTCTTATATATCACTTAAAATGTCCCGTAGCTTTTTCCACTGGCTTATGACAAACTCAAATGGAAGTAAGTCCTTTTCCGAAAAAACATAATTCCTCTGCATGTTCTGAAAAGCGCCTTTGAGAGCTGTATTATCAGACATCCCATCGAATATCTTAAAGTCGGAAAATTTCCTGTCTGCCAGGTCACTGCCCGCCCTCCGTGTTTCTTCCAATCTCTTATATTCGGACATTTCAAGAAACAGATCCGGATTCCCAATCATGTCCTGAATCGGCTGCAGATCCAACATAACTCCCACATCATAAATATGCTTTGCGACATCGAAATACATTTCACGTCCATAATAAAATTCAGCCGCAAATATTTTATCTGCAAATATCCTCTCCAGACAGATCGTTTTTATCGGGAACGGCATTACCTCAAATTGTCCCCGCAGGATAGCTCTCTGTTCTTCTGTGGCACATGTGTATAGGATGGGTTCAATTTCCAGAGTGGAAAAGGGTTCGCTTACAGTAAATGAAGTTCCTTCCACTTTGACATAACCAAACCTCTGGAGGGGATCATTCGAATCTACTGCTACTGCAGGCGTGTAATCATAGACCGCTGTAATGCTTCCTTTTCTGTCGTCTTCCAATTCCTTTCTGGAGGTCCTGGGCAGTGAGAGATTTTTTAAGTCGCGGTTTCCAGACGCTTTTTTGCCTGACTCCCACTGCAGTTATCAATACATATCGTCAGGTCAATGTCCTCAGAGAAACGGCGGATACTTTTCTGAGCCTTATATAAAGCCGTTCCTCCTTTAAAATATGCAGGAAGGGTTTCCTGTTTTTCCGATAGTTCCTTTAAAAGAAGCGTAACATAATAGTCTTTCTCCAGTATGTCTTCCCTTATTCCAGTGATACCATGAATAAGCCCGATGATATTTAAAAACGAAAATTTATCCCTGTGCAGTTTCATAAAGCCCTCCCAGCATAATATCGATTGTTTTAATCAGTATCCTCGGATTATAAAGTTTTCTTGCCATATAGATCAGGAGATCTGTGTCAAGCTCTAATGTTTTTACAAGCCCTTTTAACAATTCATCCGGCTTCGCGGCATCGACCGGGGCATGGTCCAGATCTCTTATCACATCCAAAATCTGAAGATAACGGTAATTGGAACGATTTACATTTACAGAAGGTCTTTTTATCTCAACCTGCATACCGGCAGGTACTCTTTTGGTGTATAGATTTGTCGCTATGCATTTCCTTTTGGGCATCTGAGACACCAGGCCCAGACGGTTCAGCACGGACAGCCCTGTTTCATATCCGATTACATCATCCTCATTATACAACAGCTGTCTGCAGAATAAAGTTTCCTTGTCGGGCATATAATATCCAAATGCTGTTCTGATTTTCCGGCAGTAGACTCCTTTCTCTATCCGGGTAATCCGATCCGCTTTTTCCAGCCTGGCCATATTTACATTCACTGCTTTTTTCACTTCTGCTTCATCCAGGCCGGTCTCCCTTGCAACATACCGTGTGATCTGAGCTGTCAGAATCGGCTGATCGGGTTCCTGTCTGTCGATATATTGAATCAATAAGTTCCTGTATCCTATATTGTTCATATGACCGCTCCCTTCTATGTTATTATAATTTATAATATTTATTATATTCATGTATTTATAATAACATTTTCTAGAAATTTAGTCAATCTGAACATGTAATCTGGCACTTCACCATCTCCCGCTCGGATAATGTCATTTCCGCTGGTGTTGATCCAGAAGGGCCTGGGAAGCGCGTCCGGCTCTGAGCGGAGCAGGTAGAGATAGTTTATGACATCCCAGGGGCAGTAGACATCCGCATTGCCGAAGCGGTATCCGTCGTACCATTCCCTGATCTGATCAAATTTATCGCCATAGCCGTAATACTCAGCCATAGCCCGGACTTCGCTGTCAGTAAATCCAAACCTTTCATCGGACTGTATATTTGTTATTGAAAAGACATTCAGGTTATTCAGTCCGGTGAAGATACTTTCCAAATGTCTTCCGCAGGAAGACATTGACACTCTAAGGCACCCGGTCAGCACGGCAAAAGCCAGACTGTGGTTGCTCTTCAGCGCCTGGCTGAAAAGGTTTCGGATGAGGCTGATCATTTCATCATAGTAACCGAAATGCTGCGCTTTGTCTAACGGCACATCGTATTCATCAATCAACAGGATTGCCTTTTGCCCGTAATGCTTATGCAGAAGGGCACAAAGGGTCTTAAGGCTGGAAGCGAGCACCTCCTGGGACATGCTAAACATTTGTTGGTTGGTGGTATCAATGGTAATCAACTGCTCATAAGAGATCTTTTCCTGCGCAGTAAGCTTATCACTTTCTAAAAGGAACGGAAAGCGCATGGCTTCCTTTCCAATCGTAGTGCGGAGCATTCCGAGAGCGGTTTTGTAATCATTGCCATTCACATTCTTCAGGGTAACGGAGATGACGGGGTACTTTCCCATGTGTTTCTCGCAAAGCTGCTTCTCCCCATAGATGGCAAGTCCTTCAAAAAGCTTCGGATCACAGCCGTATTCAAAGAAATATTTCAGCATGTTCATGTTAAGGGATTTGCCGAACCTTCGGGGGCGTGTAAACAGGTTTACTTCGCTGTAGTTATCCAGGAGATCCTTTATCAGACCGGTCTTGTCTACATAGTAGAAACCGTTTGTACTGATTTTTTCAAAATTCTCAATGCCGATTGGCAGTTTGACTCTTGTATCCATGGCGGCTTCTTTCCGGGGTTGAACCATATTTTATGGCTTTATTGTACTATAACCGGAAGGAATCCACAAGCCTGAAAAGTGTTTGCCTTTTTCCCTGATTCCCTGTGAAAGAATACATGTAGTTTATACCATTATTGATAAGAATTATAAGTGAGAGTGCCTGTATATGTGGCAGTTGTTATATTATCTTTTCTTAAATAAGTGTATCCTTTCAATGTCAGCACTCCCTCATACTTGATCCCATTCGCAGATTCCTTCCAGGGAAGCTGTGCAGGAGGGATTAACTTTCCCTGGTAAGTAACGTATCGGGTAACAGGCAGAGTAGTGGCATTTGGCTGAAGCACTTCTCCATAGACCTCAAAATAAACGTCTTCTTCCGTAGTTCCGTTTTCAAGCAAAAGCAGTTCCTCTGCCCTGGCTTGAATTGGGCATGCCAAAGAAACCATAATAATAACAGACATTGTAATGCAGAAAATTTTCTTCATAGTTATAAACCTCCCATAAAATATTTTGGACACTTAACAGTGAAATCACATACACTCGAATTACATATATTTTAGCCTGCCGGAGTCTGAATGGGATCAGGTAACAAATAAACTATTGCGTCAGCCGTCTCCTCACTCAAAAACTCCTGCTGTCGTGAGTCTCGGTAAAACAAAATAACAATAACTTCTACGTCAGTAAAATAATCAGAATAACTCTCTCTTATGACTTCAGAATATTCGTCCAAAATATCCGCGGTAAGTTTCCCCTTGTAATCCGCGATCAAAAAACAAGCCTTCTGTCCCTCATATGTATCAAAATATTCATTCTGTATCTCAAAAGAATGCTTACCGCTCAAACATATCAGACATACAGCTACCACAGCCGCCGCCAGCACAGTCCCAATTCCTGCAAATAGAAAAAAGGGAGGTCTCCTGCCCGGTTTCAGGTCATTTCCTTCCTGGGGTATAATATCCTGTTCTCCCGGAGGGCCGGTATCGGCTTCCGGATTTGGCTGGGGGCAGCCGGCATTGGGGTCCGAGGGTTGACTGTCTGATTCGGGCGCTTCCGGCGTCTCACCCACAAGCACGGGCATCGGAATATTGAGCAGCTGTGAAATATCTTTCAGCTTTTCCATATCAATAGCATTTTTCCCTAATTCCCATTTGCTGACCGCATTTGTGGACACAAAAAGCCGTTCGGCAAGTTGAGCCTGCGTCCAACCCATTTCTTTTCTCTTCTTTTTTATTAATTCTCCTATCCTATTATTGTCCACATATACCGACCGCCTTTCCTTCTCGCATATTAATATATCAAATTTCCCTCAATTTTCAAGAGGATTTGAGAAAAAATTCAGTTGAATGCGGTTGAATCAGGTTGAATTTGCAAAAAGGAAAGTTCTGCTCAAGTTTATTTTTCAACAAGATACCCTTAAACCCCTGAAAATACGCCAAATATCACACTACTTAAGTTGAAAACGCGGTTGAAAAAGAATCCTTTGACAGCATTCGCCCCTTCTCGTAAAATAAGCCTAAGAGATGAGCTCATACAAACTACGACAGCGAGAGGAGGGGGTATGGCACAAAAGCAACTTTCATTAAAATTTTCAGAAATTATCAGAAATATGTAACCATTTTAGAAGAGTAAAACTATTTAGAGGAAAATCCCATGAGAAAAAATATAAAAACAAGAAGAACCATTATCTCATTAATATGCGCAGCCATTTTTATGACTCAAGCCATAACTGCCTATGCAGCAGTATGTGATTGTGGCTGTGAGAAAGACTTTTGTATACACTGGAGAGATTATTCTACTGAGAAAGTATATTTCTCAACAAATGGAACATCACATAGGGTAGAATGGGACCAGATATGTGATTGTTCACAGTGCTATGTTATACAAAAAAAGCATGTGGTCTCATATGAACCTTGTCAGTGGATCAACTATACAGATTTAGGACATTTGGCAAGTGGTAATCATAAATATAGACTTATCTGCGGTATCTGCCACGGTACTTATGATGTTACAGTGCCTTGTCAAGGGGGACAGACGGGAAACCATCAGACCCCATGGTAAAACTTAGGAGGTAAACATCCATGAAACGAATCAGATACGGAATTCCTGCCCTTGCGGCTGTCATACTCTGCCTGCTTTCCGGCTGCGGCGGCAGGGACGAGCCGCGCCTGGGTGTGGACGGTTATGTCTATACGGCGGAGGTCCTGGAGGAAGGGAACATTCCGAATATTGTCGGCAGGAATTTTGCCGCTGCCGGGGGCTGGCTATACTATATGGAGAATCCCAGTACGCTGAAAAGGATTTCCCTGGAAGAAGCAGAGGGCGGAACCGGCCTTGCCGGCGGGGAGACCGTTCTGACCGTTTCCGATATCCTGGAGGCTGTGGCCGAGGATGGGGGAGCCAAGGAAGGCTATGGCAGCGCCGCCATACGGGATTATGCCGTGGAATCCGACGGGAGCATCTGCTGTCTGCTGGAAGTAAACAGCGCAACGGGCAGTATTGCAGACATTCAAAACAGCAGCCGTTCTCCTGAAAATGGGGATAAGAACTCTCCCCGGGGACTGTTGTACAAGCAGTCCCCGGAGGGAGAAACTGCGTTTTGGACGGAACTGCCGGAACTGAGGGCGCGGGAATTTACCCCGGACTGGCTTGCCGCGGACGGCCGGGGCCTGGTCTATGTGCTGACAGCCGAAACGGTGCTTGCGGTGGATGAGGACGGCCGAATCACGGGAAGCCTTCCCGTGGAACCTGCCGGCGATGTCAATACCGGCACGGGGAAAAAGGGCAGGCTGCTCCAGGCAAAGGAAGGAGAGGTTTATTATATTTCGGAGCCCGTGGGCATCGGAAGCCCGGAAGTTTTCCGCGTAAGCAGCGGGGCATCTCCCGGTATGACCAGGATCTCCCTTCCGTCTGTATGGAGGCAGGAGGGAATCTACGAGGGGACGGACTGCCTGCTGAGGAGTTCCCAGGACAATCTGTTCCGATACAGCGAAGCAGAAGGAGTCCAGGAGGAAATACTGCACTGGATGGACAGCGGACTGTCTGGAGATGATGTGAGGGATGTGGTACAGCTGGATGCGGATCATTATCTCGCCGCCGTATATGCGGACAGCTCCAGCCAGAATCTGCTGCTTACGAAAACCCCGGCGGACACTTTTACGGATAAGGAAATCATCGTCATCGCCTCCCTCTCCCCCGGCAATCCCCTGAGACGCAGCATTGTGGAGTTCAATCGTACAAACGATACCTATTATGTTACCCTGGCAACCTATGATGCCGCTCACAGTGACGACGAGGGCGCAGCCATGCGGCTTGACAGCAGCCTGGTGTCGCGGAATGCCCCGGATATTCTGGATCTTACCGGCCTGGATATCTATAAATATGCGGATAAGGCAATGTTGGAAGATCTGAACTCCTATATGGAAGGGGAGAATGTCATCAACCGGGAGAATTATCTCGGCAACCTCCTGGAGGGTTTTACCATGGGCGGCAGGCTGGTCACCATCCCCAGAGGCTTTGTGTTCACAGCGGTATTCGGAATCGCCCCCGAGACCCGTTCCATCGAAAACTGGACCATACCGGAACTCATGCGGCTGACAGAGCGAAATCCCAATAAGTCCCTATTTCAATATCCGCGTGGGGACGACTGGTTATGGCAGGAATTCTGCGCTCCCTATTACCTGGAAGCATTCGTGGACTGGGAAAAGGGGGAGTGCCGCTTTGACAGTGAGGAATTCTGCGCCCTGCTGGACTGGGCGAATGCCCTGAATCAGAGCGGCGGGCAGGCGCAGGACGCCCTGCTGGAAGTTTCGAATGTAAATTTCTTCGACAACTACATGCATTATCCGCTGCAATACGGTGATAACGTTGCCATGTACGGCTATCCCTCCGCGGATGGAAACGGCGTCTATACGGCTTACATGCTGGATGCTCTGGCAATCCTCTCCTCCTCCGGGCATAAGGAAGGGGCGTGGGAATTCCTGCGGTTTTTTCTGGCGGAGGATACGGACGAGTATTGGTTCCCTACCCGGCTCGACCTCCTGGAGAAAGAATACCAGGACGCCATAACCCCGGGGATGTCGCCAAGATCCTTTATTGGCGGCGGAAAGCCCCTGGAGTACGACGCCATGAAGCCGGAACAGGCGGACACCGTGATGAGGGCTCTGGAATCCATTGACTTCACCCCCCGGAGCAGCGCGGAGAACAGCATCACGGACATCATTTGGGAAGAGGCGCAGTATCTCTTCGACGGAAGCAAGGATGCAGAGGCCGTGGCCGCTACCATTCAGAACAGGGTGGAGGTGCTTTTGCAGGAATAAGGCTGTTACTTAGATAAAGACGAGACAGATATATGGTTAATGCAAATATACAGCCGCCGCAAAGGATTAGGCTTTTTGTGCTGAAAATCTTGTAAAGCTAAATATAAGGTAGTAAAATATTTCATAAATACTGAATTTTTGCATGTGAATATTTCAGCACCATGCCGGGCGGGAACCGACGCATGCACAGTAATACCAAAGAAAGGATCGAACAGATTCCATGAAAAAGAAAATCAGCTATATTCTGTTAACGGCCCTGCTTGCCATGCAGTTGACCGGATGCGGCCCGGAGAACAGCCAGGAAGAGTCGGCGGATTCAGACACAGCGGCAGTTCCGGAGCCAGGCGGTCAGGACAATTCTCTTGACACATACACCGCTGCAGTGCATACGCCGCTCCGGGTGGAAAAGCCGGAGAATGCGCTGGATGGGGGCGGAAGCGGGATTTTTCAGGGAACTTCCAGAGCCTGGTATCTTAAAAAGCATCTTTTTGAAGATGTGAATGAATGCTGGGACGAGCTTTCCTATGTGACAGCAGAAGGGGAGAAAGGTTCGGAAAGCTTTGACCGGGAACATCAGCTCTGGGGGATAGGACCGGTAGCGGGCACGAACCATTATGTGACCTTAGCCTGTGAAGCACAGGGAAGTGAGGAGGAGTATCGTTTCTTCCTTTCGGAGGGGAATGAAAATAAGGAGACAGTGAAAGAATTCCCCTTGCATTTCCTGGATGAGTTGAATTTTGAGGAGGCATATGTATCGCTTTCGGAATTCGCGGTGGACTGCTCCGGAGCGGCGCATCTGGTGCGGCAGGTGGGGGAGGAGTGGAGATATCTTCTTGTTTCGCCGGAAGGGGAGATTCTGAAGGAATATGCTCTGGAAGACTATTATAGGAAGGGTCTGCTTCCCCTTTATGACGGCCGGATTGCCTTTCAGGCAACAGGACAGGATGACCAGGGCCGGACTATATGGCTTTTGCAGTACATGAATGGCGAGACCGACAGGCCGGAGTTGTTGGCTTCTTTACAAAAGGATATCTACTATATTACGCTTTTTGATAAAAACACTCTGCTGTACGCGGATCAGGAGGGCGTGTACCGAAGCGAACTTTCAGGAAAGAATCCGGAGCTTCTTTACAGTTGGAGAAATCATGGAATTGCAGTTAAAGAGGTATCTTCCATGCTGGCGGATGAGGAAGGACAGATTTCTCTCATTTATGGGGATTCTCAGGATTACTACTACCTCTGTCTGAAACCTGCCACGGAAGAGGTGGAAATCCGCCAGATTACGATGGCGGTTTCCCCTGTCCAGATGTCGGCTTACCAGCCGATAGTGGTGGAATTTAACAAACGGTATCCCAGCTGGCATATAGAATTAAAGAGCGACTACGAAGAAAGCGCTCTGCTGACGGAGCTGATAGCGGGAAAAGGGCCGGTGCTGATCGATACTTTCCTGACAGGATTTGAGGAACAGGAAAAGCTGTGGGAGCCTCTGGACAAGATTCTGGAGGAGTCGGACAACAGGGAGGAACTGCTGACCTCTGTTCTGGAGATGGGAAAGATCAACGGAACCCTGTATGGAATCGTGACGGATTTCCGCCTGAGCACGCTGGTGACCGGAGATCCGAATCTCAGGGACTGGAACTATGACACATTTTTACAATGCGTTCAGGACAGGCCGGAGCTGGAATCGATTTTTAACTTTTACGGCGGAGACTTCAGGCTTCATTTAATCATACAATATCTATGTAATGGAATAGATGATACATACCTTTTCGATGCGAAAACGGGTACGACGAATTTTGACAGCAGTGACTTCCGCAAGATTCTGGAGCTGGCGGACAGATACTGCAACCGTGAAGAAGGGGTTGACCCGGGCAGTTCCCTGCTGGAGGGAAAGGTGCTGTGCAATGAGCTGACTATTAGAAAGCCCGAGGAGCTTGCCGCATATCGGATTTGTTACGGGGAGGATGCCAATTATATCGGATATCCCACAAAGGACGGAGCGGTCTGCTTTATGGAAAGCAACGGCAGTCCTCTGGCGATTCGCAGGTCGGCAGAGGAGGAGGAAAAAGCAGCGGCGGCAGCTTTTATCAACCTGTGCCTTTCCTATGAGGGGCAGGTTCAGGCGGCAAAGGATTTGAACTTTGGCCTGAGTATCCGCCGGGACGTGCTGGAGGAGCAGATCACCGCCATGAATGGAGATACCGTGGCTTATATATCTGGCTTCGGAGAAACCAGGCTGGGAAGTAAGTTGGATATAGACCTGGATAGGGAGATCCTGCTGGATATGATTGAGAAGGCAAAGCCTAAGAAATATTTTCCGAAGGAATTGCGGGATGTCATATTTGAAGAGCTGGACGGGTATTTTTCCGGCACGATTACGGAAGACATGCTGATCGACAATCTGAAGAGCCGCGTTGGGCTGTATCTGGGCGAGCGGAATTGAGGAAACGGATAAAATAACGAAATAACGGCGAAAAAATCTGGAATACGCCCCCATGAAACCAGAACAGGCGAACACCGTGATGGGAGCCCTGAAATCCATTTGCTTCACCCGCAGGAGCAGTGCGCAGAACCGCATTGCACCGCTCCTGCGGATTTCTTAGTTTTCTTCCGACACTTCCGTCATAAATTTGCCGTCCTCATGCCATCGGATGGTCAGCGGCTGTAAGGAATACTCCGTCACCCGGAGGCCTTCGGCTGTAAGGGATACCGTAAAGCTCGCCATACCGCCCCTGGTGCATTCTTTTACCGACTGGGCGCTGATAAAATTGCCCAGGGAATAATAGATCAGCATCCGATGCCCCTTTTCATCCTCCAGGATTTCACAGGGCTGAAGCGCATGGGGATGGGTCCCCACCACCACGTCCGTGCCGCAGTCCAGAAAAACCTCCGCCCACCTTTTCTGGAAGGAATCCGGCTCCGAGGTTTCCTCCGTCCCCCAGTGGGCAAAGACAAGTACGAAATCCGCGTCCTCCCGGGCCTGTTCTATATCGGCCCGGATCCGGTCCTCATCCTCCAGCAGATGAACCATATGGGGATTCTCCTCCGGTAGCGGCATCCCGTTCGTACCGAAGGTATAATTCAGCAGCGCGAACCGGATGCCGTTCCGCGCGATAATCTCGTAGGGTATATAGTCCTTTTCTTCCCCGGTCTGTATCCCGAGGCATTTTATCCCCCGGGCTTCCAGAAAAGATTTCGTAAAATCAACGCCGTCGCTCCCCCTGTCCAGGGCGTGATTCGTGGCGCAGGTAACGATAGTAAAGCCCGCGTCCGCTATGGCCTGTCCCACCTCTGCCGGAGTGCCGAAGCGGGGATAATCTCCGTACAGATTCGGATCATCCACCAGGGGCGTCTCCTGATTAATGACGGCAATGTCACTTTCTTTTATGATCTCCTTAAAATTCTCATAGAGATATGCAAAAGAGCCGCCATGGTTCAAACCGTAACGGTAAATCGGCTCATGGATCAGATTATCGCCGAACGCCACGAAGGAAACCTCCATTTCCAGGCGGGAGAATCCCCAGGAATCCCATATCCAGCAGTTTACCTTCCCGTCCGGCTCCGTCAGCAGCAGGCGGCAGTGGGGGGCTTTCTTTCCGTTGTAGGACATGACCGCCACATCCTGCCCGATATAGGAGGACATCCATTTGGGCCTGATTTCCCCGTCCGCATATTCGTATACGAAAATATGCTGCGACCAGTTCTTTTCATCCTCCTCCACCCAGATAGGCCTGTATTTCCCGTATCTGCCCCTTTTCCAGCACAGTAATATCAGCTCGTCTTCGCCGTCGTTGTCGATATCACAGGAAAGCACATCCTGCACCTTCACACCCTCGGGCGAGCTCCATATTTCAAGGCCGCCGCGGTTTACGCGGATCACCCTGTCCTCCAGGGTGATCTCATAATTATTGCCGGAATCGCTTATTATCCTGCTCTCCCACCGGATCCACCGCGGCAGGATAATGCCCTTGCGAGATAAAATATACAGAATTCCGCAAATGCCTGCCGCGGCCGCGATGACTGCGGCCGCTGTAAGGATAATTCTCCTCCGGATCTTCTTACCATTCATAGGTATACCGATAGCTTTCGGTCCATTCCGGCTGTTTTACGGGTTTATCGTAACGATAACTTCCATCGTCGCCCATCTGCCATCCCATCATCTGGCGCCATTTTTTATCCGTCAGTCTGTCTTCCATGGGCCAGGGGAACTGATAGAAGGAATATACGCTTCCGCTTGCAATCTTCAGCTTTCCGTCCACCTTTACCAGGACATAGATAGTTGACGGGATTCCCGTGGCCGCTTCCAGCACCGATCCATACGGATCCGTGGCGATATCGGCTACAAGGGCGGCCGGACATTCTCCGGAATCCACGTATTCGGAGCTGCTCACATCCTTTATGGCTTCCCGCCAGAAATGCTCCAGGTTCCCTCCGTACGCTTTGATGAACTCATACTCGTCATCCTCCAGCACCTCATCCCGAAGTTCCTTCTCCGATATCTCCAGCAGGATCTCCGCCATCTGAGCCAGACGCCGCAGATTCTCCTCGTCTTCTGCTCCCAGCATCCCGTATCCTTTCAGCCCGTCTGCCGTCAATGCGGCCAGGTTTACAAACCTTTCGTATACAATGGGTTCCGGTTCCACATATCCTCTGTCGTCGGGAGTAATCTCTTCATAATCGCCGCCCATTTCCGGCATGACCTGTTTGGAATAAAGGATGGTATCATGCTTTAATTCCGTAAAGCTGCCCGCAAAGCATTCCAGATCCTTTTTCAGCCATTCCTCGCTCTGCATGAATGTGGGGTATCCCTCCCCCTTCGGCTCCAGCAGGGGACGGAGGGTATTCAGCCAGTTCGCGTAGAGGCTTGCCGACCACAGCGTCTTGTTTTCCGCCGCAAAACCGCTTCTGAGCTTCTCCATATTTTCGGAATATCCTGCATAACCGGAAGCGCCGTTCTCTTCCAGAATGCGCAGCGCCACGTCGCTGCCAAGGGCCGCCGGCACATCGAGCACATCCGGAAGCATGCGTGTCCCCCCTGCACTGTTCTCGCCCACATTCTGATAAATCAGCTGCTGCATAATGGACGCGTCTATGGTAAACCGCTGTCCCATAAAGCGGAAGCCCGGAATCACATTATCCTCGCCGTCCTCTATGGGAACGGAGTTAATCCGGGGCGGAGTAAGTCTGGATGTCATGGCATGGAAATTCTCAAAAGCCCCCTGATTTCCCGCCAGGGCGGCCACCGTGATATCTTCCCCATACGCCTGGTTTATAACTGCTTTATACTCGCATACGCCTAAATCGTCGCTTGCGCCCGCGAAAAATGCCGTCACAGCGTAAACGGCTTCCCACAGACTGTAGGCCTCCTCATCATCCATAAGCGCCTTGGAGATCAGAAGCGCACTTCTGTCCAGTTCTTCCTCCTCCTGCTTAAAATGGATCCGCCCGTACCACATCATTGCCCGGAAATAGCTTTCCATCTTTGCATCTCCTTCATAATATCCCCGGGGTATATACTGCGTATAGTCCTCATCTTCGCCCGTGATGGCGGATGTCTGGATTCCTGCCGCCTGAGCTATGTTATTTAACTCATACGAGACGGTTTCTCCCACATAATCGCTTATCGGAGTACTGTCGTCAAGCAGCTTCGTTCCCACCGTAAAGAACGCCACGTTGCGCTTTGCCGCTTCCTCCCATTCGGTTCCCTTCAGCTGTTCATATTGGGAAATACTGTTATCCAGCATCCGGCGGCTCAGCTGCAGCACGCTGTCCGACAGCTGATTTTTCTCAATATTTTTCAGCAGATGGCTGAAATACAGATGATAGGTGTGCATTAAGGAGTCAACCGTTATAAAGTTAGCCCGCTGGTTGTAACGATTGCTTTCATATACTTCAAAAAATTCATAGCCGCCGCTCCCGCTCACCACGAAATAATTCTGTACTAATTTTGCGGCAAGGTCATCCGACAGGTAAAACTGCCACAGATTGTCCACATTGCTCATGTCCGGGGCCACTGTGTACGCCTCTGCATTTGCCTCTACGTTCCTCTCCGCAATGTCCGCTATTTTGATCAGCATGGGCCTGTCGCCGGCGGCAAGGCCGTAATCCGGTGCCATATCTGCGCGGTATTTTTCCAGGTCGTCCTCCTTCAGTTCTTCCATGACAAAAAGAGGGATATCCGATTCCTGAAACTGCTCCACGGTAATTTCTATTTCATCGCTTTCCAGACTCATTACCGCTATCTGTCCCGCGGAGACAGAGACGGTCTCCTCCTCCTCGGAATCCGGGTCGGTGACGGTGCACTCTACTACGCCCTCCAGAATATAAACCGTCATGCGCTTCCGGCCGTTTTTCTCCACCCAGCCGCAGGTGCCGCGGATTCCCACTCCCATGTTGGACGTACGTATGTTCATGGTCTCGTTGTCCTCCAGGGGTTCTATTATGTTGAAATACAGGCTGCCGTCGTTCAGCCTGATTTCCAGGTCCTTCCCCGAATTCCATATTTCTATGTCGCTACGCTCGTCCATCTTGGCCAGCTTGACCTTATCCAGATTAATCCATGCGTAGCTTTGCTTTCTTGTTTCCATCTGGTAGCCGCTGTAAAGGCCCATGTCTTCAATGGCGTCCAGCTCCTTCTGATCCTCGTCCCAGATGTTGACCCGGCCCTCTGCCTGCGCCAGATTCATGGTGGTCGCCTTTGCCCCATTGCCGCAGGCCGCACACAGCACGCAGACCGCCAGTACAAGAACCGCCCTCCAGATAGTTGAAACGGTTTTCCTCATCGCTTCAAATCCTCCCTCCATCATTTTCCAGGAAATATCATGCCACTGACTCTGTCCGCGGCATAACAAAAACCCGTTATTTTTGTGCGACTATTGCGAGTAATATCATAACACATGTTATCGAAATTGAAAATAATCTTTTTGATTTTCCGGCAAAGACACAAACATAATCCCGAATTTCCAGGTTTATGTGGTTCTACAATACAAATTATATCAGCTGTCACTCAGGAATCACTAAAACCGGGCAATTCCATGATTGCATCCGTTTTCTCAGTTCCGCTCGCCCAGATACAGCCCCACGCGTCTCTCCAGATTGTCGATCAGCATGTCTTCTGTAATGGCAACAGTCCTTTGGGCGTGTACAAACTCCTAAGTGTTTATAATAAACAATTCCCGGCGTTCCCCCAAAACTCTTCCATCACTTCATTAAACTTTTGGGGCATATCCATATTTACACAATGCCCGGCATTTTCAAAAATCTCAACCTTTAATTCAGGCTCTCTGCTTTTCCAATCTTGTATTATTTTCAGCTCCATTGGTATATCAAATTTTCCACACCCTATCAATAAGGGGTACTTTCTTGATTTTGTTTGAAATGCATTTACCATACTGCCCAAGGATGCCAAATACATGAAAGATTTCTTTGAGAATTGAATATTCATATCATAAAAGTCATTTTGAGCCTGCTGGGAAAAGGCTGATATTTTCTTATTTGCTTTTGCAAACCATTTAATAGATACAAAAGCCTTTAACATCATTACCATCTGTGAAGCGCTATTTTCTTTCTGCATTTTTCTATCAAAATTGTTGATATCATATCCGCCGAAACAGGCAAGAGAGCTTACAGCATCGGGATACCGATTTGCGAAATCCTGTGCTAAAACAGCACCCAACGAGATACCGACGATATGTATTTTTTTAATTTTTTCAGCGTTCATAATATCGTGTATCCATACCGACATTTTTTCTAAGCAGTCACCTTTATTTGTATCTGTTGATTTTCCATGACCGATAATGTCAACCGTCAATATGTTATATTTACTTTCAAAGTACTCAATCTGCGGTTGAAACATTTTGTGATTTACAAATGCAGCATGAAGAAATAATACCCATTCACTACAATCTTTTCCGCTGATATAATATACAATTGGTGAAGATTCCAATTTGAACTGTTGCATAATTTTTTGTCCTCCATTTTATTGATTCATTTTCTATACTATCTGATTTACTGAAGTATTATTCACTCTAAGGTTATGGTCATACTTTTCCATAAACTGTTTTACTCTTTCATCATATCTGTTATTTCCCTGTATATCCCATTCAAAGGTTTCAAAATCAAATTTGTCATCCGACTGAATTCTATCGGACGGCTGAAACATATCAGAACTTGCAAGAAAAATCTTTTCCTCCACAATAATCCTGAAGGCCGTCTGCAGATGCAGCGCATATTCCTCATCATCCTTAACAAACAAAATCCATCCGAGAGAAGAAGCACGCCCCATGCTTACCAGATTTCCCTGTTCTATTTCCTTAAAATATTGATTTGACACATTTATTTCCTTGCTGTTCATATTGTCCGTCTTTCCGGCGAATCTGCCGTAATCTTCAATGCCTCCGTTCCATGTAAGTCAAATGTCCTCAACTGTCGGAATATATGGGGAAAGAAAGGGATCCCTGTGTAAGGTGAAACTTCCCTTTGAAAGCACAAATACCTGAAACGCATTGTCAAACCCATCCGTATCTTCGTCATTGTACAAATACAACACCCCGTAGGATCCGGGGGCGACACGGGCAATCTGTTGAAAGAAACGGAGAATCCCCTTTATATCATCGGAAAAATGGTTTGCAAGCTTTGTCGCTGTCACAACCGCCTCGCCGTTGCAGTAGTCCATCCGAAGCTGCCTATCGTCCATCCGCAATTTGCTGATTTCATGCGATAAGCTGTCTGCGATCCTCTCTATATTGTCCTCTTCACTGTCCGTCGAAAAGCTCTCCCTTATCAGTGCCCAGCCATGTAATTCAACCATTATATCCTGCTCCGTAAAATTCCCTGTGGTTCAATACGAGTATTTCTTTCCTCTCTATGTTCTTATAGCAATGGTTTCCGCAGAGTCTCCCTCATGTATCATCACTGGCTCCGTTTATCGCCAGCATATTCCGATAATTGGTATCCAGTATATCCCTGAACGGTACAATTTTCTTGAAAGCTGTATGGATATCGCATTCCTTTGCCCAGAAAAACGGGTACACGAAAATTCCCTCTTTAATAACAGATTTTTCCTCCCGGAATTCCTTTTTTCGCAGCGAAGAGCCCTCCGAATACATCATAGGCGATGACAGGTCTTTCTTCCTTAAAGATCTCTTTATACAATGCCGAGAATCCCGCCGCATCTTCATAAACGGATTCGCTCGTTCCAAGTATCCGCAGATATCCGTCGACGGTAATGAGCGATACACGGTCGGCTATTGCATCCTTCACCGATGAATATTCCCGATTGTCATCGGCCTTCTCCGTCCTCTCAAAGAGACATATCTCATTTTTTGCACCCAACATCATGTCCTTGAAAAAGCCCCAGTCTTGTCCTTATTGCATAAAACTGCCCCCGTCTTGTAATCTGGCAAATTTTAAATCGTCGAATATCTCTTCATCTTCTCATAAAAATATTCGCATGCCTCTTCTTCCGTTTCAAAATGCTTTTGTCCTGCTTTTTTGCCGCGCTCACTGTAATATACCTGCCACATGTCCTCTTTCACTATACAGAATCTCTCATTTGGCAATCCACTCCAACGCAGTCTCCCTGCTGACGCCATTATACAACATTCCGTAATATATATATACGCCAACTCGCTCGACACATTAGTATGAATTTCTCACCTCTTTGCAGAAACCTGCATCCTTTGCAGCTTTGCATCTGTTATCATAGAATTAGTAAATACTTTGGCTGCCTTTAATGATACAAAGATATTATACCTCTATCTCCTCCCCCTTCCGCGAACAACAGCCAATACCGCAGCACCCGCACACACGATTACACCGGCGATGATCACCCACAGCCAAAAGTAGCCCACATAGATATTTGTTCTTTCCTGAATAATGTTTTTATTGCCGGCCATGTCGCAGATCACCACTCCAATGTCATGCCAGCCCTCTTCTATATCAAATGACAGTGTATTGCTCTCGCTTGAATACAGAAATGCAATCTCTCTTCCATTATCATACACTTTGGTTCTTTCCCCGTCCAGTACTTCACTGATATTTGATATGGTAATCGTGCGCATTTTATCGCCGGGATACCAATGCCAGGAGTTGAAATTCTCCGGAACCTCACAGGACGGCGCCATATTGTCAATATGGATTTTTCCCAGGTCGATACGGTCACCGGCATTTTTGACTGCCAGATACAGTTCCGCATCCGTGTCACCGGAAAATGTATCTTTAAAAAATTCAGATTTCAACGTAATATTATATATCACAACCCCGTAGACACTGTGATCTTCTGTTATCTGCGCATCCACCGGAATCTCTTCGGCATTCGTATCCCGCAGCACGACTTCCAGATCCGAATCTTCCCTGGCGATGGCGAAAATATTTAAATCGCTGAAGCTGTCGGGACGCATGCTTATGGGCGTTCCGTTTTCATACTGAAAGGAATACAGACCCGTTTTCTCTTCCTCGTTACTCTCCAGAATGTACGCCAGAACATCCTGTTCCACCAATCGGGCGTATGTATTAACGTTAAGTCTGCTTTCATTTCCCGCCTCGTCAACCGCGGTCAGTTCCAGCGAATAGACACCGTCTTCCGTAAAATCAGACAGCGTAAAGCTTCCTCCGCTGATAATCCCTGTTCTGTCCGGATCCTCCGCCAGATATGCTTTTTCCGGACTCATCGCCACCAGGACATCCGGGTTGGAACGATCCGGTATCCACACGGTCAGATCATACGCAATATAATCCATATTGGCGTCTCCGAACTCTATGGCAGGCGCAGGGTCATCCCTGCGGAGGTAAGTATACAGATCGAAAAATGCAACCTCGTCATCGTCTACATACCTGCCGTTTCTGGAAACTATTACCGGAACAGTCTGATCGATCTCAAACACGGCAGTGCTCCTGTAATCAGACACATTCCCTGCCAGATCTGCAGGGGTCATTTCTATCCGATAAACCGCATCTTCTGAGATGGTAAACGCCATGGTATGCATATCGCCGCTGTGTACCCAATCGGCATGTCCAATCATCTCTGCCGTGACATCCCTTAATTCAGCCATGTTATGATTCGAACCTGCTTCCTTTCTGAAGATACGCAGCTGCAGCAGATCAGGATCAAAATTATGCTCCATGACGGATATATTCACGGGCTTATCCGTATTAAAGCTGTTCTTCGACGCTTCCCTGTTAAATTCGGCAAAATTATCCGTGACAACCGGGCTTGTTTTATCCACATGAAATAAATGCTCATTGCCGCCGCTATAACTGACCTCCGCAGCATGGCCGCCCAGGTCGGTACCGTTTACCTCAAAGGTATAATCCCCTTCATCAAATACAATGACAGCTCTGTGCTCGGTATTTGAAACCTCTGTAAAGCTTACTACCGGGAGATCGCCGAACAGATTTTCCATGATCACATGAATGCGGGACGGGTCGAAATTGCGCTCTGTCACTGTAATATCCGCTACCCTGTTCTCATTATAGTATATGTCAGTATCATCGTCTTCCCGAAAAGCAATATGAATTACCGGTTCCGTCATATCAATGGTGAAGGGGCCAGCTGTTACCCCTTCCATCGTATTGCCGGAACTATCCGCTGCGTCAAAAGCCAGCATTATATGATTATCATCACTGCTGAAGGAAAATTGTTTTGTGATTTTAGTCACAAGATTCGCATCTGTCTGTGAGACGATCCAGCCGTCCCCAAGATCATCATTCACCTGATAGCCTGCATTCTCAAGCACGATTTCCTTCCTGTCCCAGGATGCATTTTCCGAGCTCTGGGCATAACCGATCCTGCGGATCCCGGATACATAATCCATGATTGTCACTGTGATATTCACATCGTTCACATACAGCGGATTTCCTTCCCCATCCCTGTATTCCGTGGCATTGTCGTCGGCAATTTCTATTACGGGCGCAGTTTTATCAACCACGAAGGCCTTGGGCGTTACCTCACCGGAGCAATTCCCTGCAATATCACAGCTGCGGGCAAAAATCTGTCCTTTGAACCCGGCAGGGACAACCAGCCCCGCCATACCGTTTACCACCGGCAGACTATCCGTAATCTCCCCCTGAATCGCGCCGTTTTCATAGGATACCAGCCTGTATTCTATTCTGTCAAGCCCCGACGAAGGCGTGGAATCAGAAGTATAAATATTCACCGTAAACTCGGTCTTAAAATAATACCCGTACTCCAAAGCTTCTACAAAATCCGAAGCGTCCGAGCTGCTGTCCGCAGTGTCCGGTGTAAACTCATATCTGTCAATCCTGGGAGCAGCTCTGTCTATCACGATTCTTTCAGATTGATAATCCGGCATATTATTCCCGGAGCGATCCATATATGAAATCCTGATTATATATGTTCCATCTTCCGTTATCCGAATGGTTCCTGTCCATTCATTGCCTTCCTGTGTCCAATCCTCCACCATATAGTCGCTGTCATTTAATTTGACAACCACATCCTCCCCATAAAAATTGGCTTCCGTTATTTTCAGCGTAATCGGAATGATATCGCCGCAGGTGCCGTCGTAATATATGGTGGATCCGGCATCTTCCTCTATGGTTTTCTGCGGCTCCGGACAGGTTACCCGGCACAGCGGCGCCACCGTATCCAGAACCACCACATGCTCCGATCCCGTATCCTGCAGATTTCCGTCCTTATCCCTTGCCGCACCATTGCCATAATGCACACCGCTGATATGCCCTGCTTTATCCGTCGCGGTAAAGGACAGTTTTCCTCTGTACTGTACAAATTCGTCTGCGGTAAGGGTGAATTCGCCCACCGCCGTCCTGCCGTTATTCTCATAAAAGAAATGCCCGGAATCCGTACAGTCTATCTGCTCTGAAATTATGCCTGCATTCAGAGTCGTATCTGTGCCTTCTTCCGGCGTATAGATCCAGTTAAAATGATCGATACCCGTGATGATATCCTCCGCATAGATCCTGACGGTTACCGAAGGATTATAATATCCGAAGGACACGGTATCGGAAACCATGTCCACCGCATTGGATTCATAAACAATCCGAAGGCTGGACGGCCCGTTCTTATCAATGCCAAAAGGAGCTCCCTGACAGGGAACCGCAGAATTGTTTGCCAGATCGCTGTATTCCAGTGTAAATTCGTAGTATGCATCCACAGAAAAAATAATTTCGGTGCTGTGTACATCTCCCTCCGTCTTCCATTCCCCACTTTTCAGCGCATTCAGAAAATCATCTGCCGTAAAATTACTCACCGCATTTCCCTGGAAATCTACTGCCGACAGCCTGGAAAAGGAAATCTCATCCGGCCGGAAATTTTTATCTGTTATTCTGACCGTCATACTGCGGTCATCGATATATAAATTTCCCGCGGCGGCGGACGGACCGTCAAATGAAATGTCTATCACCGGAGCCGTCCTGTCCACAACATGCATATTGGAAATATATTCTCCCATCACGGCCTTACTGCCCGTCTCGCCGGATAGAATACTATAATCGGCGGCTTCAATCCGTATAACGGAATTTCCCTCTGAAAGTGTGACGGTTCCAACATAGCCGGAGCCGTCCGCCGACCATTTCACATTGACAGGAGTGTCATTTACACTCACACTGATATCGGATTCCTGAAAGGTATCTGCCGTAACGGTCAGCATAACTTCCGTCTCTTTATTATAGATAAACCGAGTGCTTCCGTCCAAATCCGTCTCAGAAATATCCTTTCCCCCGCGATCCACATATCTCTGTAGATGGCTCCTGTCATATTCGACTTCCAGGAACCTGTCGGGCGATACAGATGTCCCGGCCTGCCAGTTGCCCGCCGTATCATATGCCTTTACGTCAATCCCTCTGCCGGCCTGCCACAGGTTATAATTTACGCCGATCTCCGCCGTTCCGCCGACTGCCGGTACCGGCTCGCTCCAGCTGCTGTCACTTTTATATTTCCATATGAAACAGGAAACTCCCGATACGGTATCCTCCGCCCTGAGGATTACATGGTATAAATAATTGTCCGTGTTTCTCTCTCCGTCTCCATTGACATCTCCCAGGTATTCTCTCTCCCATTCCTCCTGACAATATTCCCCGTCCGCATCCCACTCTTCCGTGATACGGATCGTTTTCGGCTCGGCCTCCCCGCCGTCCGGAGCAGTATGATCCAATTTATAACTTACTGTCTGCGGCCCGGAAATTTCATTTGTCACAGAATTACTGAGATAAAATGTAACCTTTTCTCCTGACGGAGATGTCTCTTCCGACTTGATTAACTTACTTTTCCAGTCTCCTGTTTCTCCCTCCCGAATTCGGTCAAACCTCCCGCTGGGTGTAATCTCAAGCGCTTCGCCGGCCTTATACCATCCATCGTCGCCATTCGGTTCACTTTGCAGATAATCCACTCCCTCAGTCAAATCTTCCGGCTCGTCCTGGACAAAAACTGCTTCCGGCTCTGCTGCATATGCCTTCGGCGCCGTGCCGGACAGCAGAATCGCTCCGGATACCAGGATGCCCAACAGGACTGTCTGAATCCCGGAAACAGCTCTGCCAAAGCTGCTTTTGGATTTCGGTCTCTTATATTTATGGATCCATAACAGAAATCCGATAAAAAAGCTCAGCACTGCCAGCATGGCAAAAAGGATCAGCAGGCCCAATATAATCGGTGAATTGTATTTCAAATCCAGCTTGTTCTCCGCCCATGCATAGATTCCTGTAAACCACATTACTCCAAATACCGCACCCGTTATAAATGCGGTCATTACAAACCATTTGACAAAGGAACCCAATATGTATCTCAGGATCGGTATCCTTTCAAAGAACTTAATAATCCTGTTTCTCATAATTATATCCCCCCTGCAAAGCAATTTTTTTGAAGAATGCCTGAACCTCCTGCCGGGTAATCCCCTCGCTCTCCGAGATGATTCTGATATTCTCATCGCTGTCCAGGACATTTTTCAGTTTTATCACAGCGTTCCCAAATTCCCTGTTGTCCTCGTATGTCTGCAGGACTTTGTATGCTTCCGGAATCCCCGTCTTACCGACCTCCACATTGACAATCGCCTCTGCAAGCTCAAATCCTATGCTGTCATCAACTTTTCCAAGCCTGACAATTTCCGCGGAAATCTCACGAAACCTTCTGGCGTCCGCATATTGCATGATCTCATCCACATACTCCGGCAGCTGACTGTGGTCATCCAGGCTCTGCAAAAGCTCTGCCAGCATGCCGGCTTCATACTCTGAGATCACGTTATCCTCACGGATAAATGCCGCTATTTTCTCGTATATACTGTTTGCCCGATCCGCCGGAGCCGTTGTAAGCAGGTCGTATGCTATCTCCTCCAGCCTGGAAAACTGTGTTTCGTTATAGCCTGCGGTTATACTGTCCCATTTTCTCCGGGCGATCTGAAAAGCCGCATAGTGATATACCTCATTCACGATCAGAAGCACCAGGCAGAAAGAAAGCATCATACCGCAGAGCCTGAATGCGGTCTTTACCTTGACGTTCTCTTCTTTTACTATAGTGGGCACGGAATTCTTCACATCTTCAAGATCCCTGCGCAGTTCTCTGTAAGAATGATAATACTTATCCGAAGAAGCCAGGTCTTCCTCCCGGCCTGCCGTACACTTCCGGACGACCGCCTCCAGCTTCTTATGGTAGACGGAAGAGGTCAGCGACAGGTCACGATTGCAATAGGCGTCATCGTTTAAAAAATACTTTCGATAAAACCCATGGGGATCCGCTGAAAACAGCTTGCTTTTCGTAACCAGCTCATAAACGTTCAGACATTCCCAAAATGTCGCGCCCAATGAAAAAATATCGCTCTCTATCGACAGTTTTCCCTGTTTTTCGACTCTGGTAAAAGGAAACGCGGAATAGCCGGCCGCCTTATGATAGCATTCCGGCGCGGCAAATCCCAGAGCGCCGTACTGAAAAAGCTGATCCATTTTCTCAATATCGTCGTAATTTACTTCCGATACTTCCATTTGGACAAAGGGTTCCGCCCTGGTAACCTTCCTGGAACGGCCAAAATCAATCAATACCAGTTCTTTTCCATGACGGGTCACCATGATGTTTTCCGGTTTAATATCCAGGTGCAGAATTCTTTTCTGTTCGGTGACAAATTCCATGATCTCGCACAGATTTATCATAAAGAGCAGAATCTGATTCTGATATTTCAATATATTTTCATAGCTGTAACTCAGCCGGACTCTGTTTTTCTCCTCACTGCCATAATCCTCATATCGAACCTCTTTTTCCTTTCCATTAGCAAGGGGTTCCCATCTGCGCAATTTCCAGTACTCTTCCCGACAGAATTCGTTCAGATTCCATCCGTCGATAAATTCTTCCACCACACAGAAATACTTATTCCTGTCGATCACACCGCCTTCAATTTTTTCGCATGGCAGGCTGAAATCCCCCAGATCTTCCACAATATCGTCGATGCGGACAATAGAACGGCATTCCCGAAGCTCCTGAAAAATCTTCCATTCCACGGTTTTAAAAAGGTGCAGCCTGTCAACCTTTCTGCCGTATAGTGTGATTGTCTTTGGCTTGAATTTCAATACGCAGGAAAAGCGCAGTCCTCCTTCCTTCCTGACCTTCAAGCCTTTGTAGACAATGCTTTCCGTGCCTGTTGCAATGAATCCGTTCTTGTTTATGCCGTAGGACTCATCCACTATGTATTTATAGGAACTCCCGATTATTTCACTGCGCATGCCTTAAGTCTCCTCTGTCTAATATTGAAAGCCCATTTTTTAATATTAGAATAATTTTCTTCCTTTCATCATCATCAAAACATGGTGAATATTTCTCTTTCCCTTCATTGATCACTTCTAAATTGCATCCATAAGATAGTTTGTCATATATCTTTAAAATCTGCTTTTCATCTAAATCTCCAATAAATTTCTCGTTTAATGTTCTTGCCAAATCGCTGAAAAAATTCCAGGTATTAAACAGGATACGGCAATCTTCAGAATTACTTATATGGTCTGCCATATCAATAACCTTTGTAAAGTCATATAGTACTATTTCTTTTTCAAGGAAAAGTTTTTCTTTCTCAGAAAAACTTTTCGCCTTTTCAATACTATGAAACAAAACAAGTTTTTGTTCTTTTACTGTAAGAAATCTCCGTCTCTTCCCATTCCAGACTATCCGGTGCAAGATAATAGATTTTCTTTCCCAAGCTTGCTTTTTCTTCAGCGAAGAGTCCTCCAAATATATCATGTGCTATGATGTTTTTTTCGTCCTTAAAAATCGTTTTATACAAATCTGAAAATTTTATTGTACTTTCATAAACAGAATCACTCGTTCCAAGTATCAGTAAATATTTGTTAACAGTAATAAGCGAAGCATGCTCCGTAATTGCTTCTTTCATAAAAAAATATTTCCGATTATTGTCGAACATCTCCTTTCTTTCAAACATATTTACTTCATTCTTTGCACTCAGAATTATTTTCTGATAAAAGTTCCAGTCAAGATCTTCTAAACTCTTAGCCTCTAATCTGCTATTTTCAATTTCCTTTTTTGATTTTCTTTTTCCTTTTTTAATCTTCTTTTTTATCATCTTCCCGTTGTCATCTTCAAAGGCCATTCTGTATTTTTTACGTAATTCATATTCACACCTCTTCACCTCTTCGATAAATTCATCTCTTTCCAGGTCATTTAGCCGGTGTCTTTTGCCGGGAAATATCCATTCAATTGTACTGGCTATAATGCAAAAATACTTGTCGCACATATCCCCCCATCCCCGTACAATCTTTCCCTTGTACATAAAATCCACATACCCTTTTGTCATTCCAATCACCATGGCTATTCCTCCCCTTGCTGATTTGCTATCAGATTTATGATTGCTTCAGTAATGCTCTCCAGTCCACTGTAAAATTGTGGACTGATTTCCAGTTTACTTTCACAATCTGGGAAACATCAACCAGAACCTCTTTTTACCACATATCCTGTCTTTTCCATGTCTTCGGCAAATATCTTTAATCTATCTTCATAATCTCTGCCGCATTCCAAAAGATATTCTGAATTATCAAGAACCTGAAAATATCCCCTTAACTTTCCAATTTTCATTAATTTCGCTCGTTTCGTATCTTCTATACTCGAAGATGCCAGAAAATCTGTCCATTTCACATTCTTTTCAAAAAAGTAAAGTGCACACTCTGCAGCCCAGAATGTATTAGCTACTTCTATTTTTGCCTCACATAAATGAAAAAAGGTATGGAAGGGATCTAATAAAATCTCAGCCTGGTCCAAAATCACCATTGGATCAAAAATATCCTTAACATTTGCATTAGGCAATCGATAGGCCGCGAAAAATACTGCATGGTCTTTTGACAATTCAAGGAGAAGATTATTAACCAAATCAGCAGCGGCTATATTTTTATACTTTTCTTTATCATCAATGGCATCGCATGTAATAATTACTGAATTGCTTCTGATTTCATATTTAAGTTCATCTTTATATTTGTCCTTATTATTATGTCGATTAAAAATAAATTCCATTTTTATCCTTTCCTTTTGGTTTTCTTTTCAATACTAATTATTATGTAATAGATAATTTGTAATATAATCCGCTATAATCGATTCTATTATCGGAGGTAATGGTATATGTCTCTTTGTAGTAAATAATGGGGGACAATGATAATGTAAATGATGTACCACATCAAATTCCACTCTAAATATACATTTACCTGGATTGCCAGCAAAACTCAGTGAAATACCTTTTGGTTCTGATGTAGTAAATGAAGTTATATTACCATAATTAGGATTTAAGGTTTCTCCCATTCTAAATAATTCCTTTGCTTTTGAAAACCATGACATATTTTTAACCAATCCACTAATTGCTTTTGAAATACCATAACCAATACCAGATACAACGGAGCCCATTATACCTGAAACAATCATATTTATACTCATATCCAACCATGAAATATCATCGCCAGTTATAAATTTATCTCCTAAATCACTGGCTAATGAAGACATCGATGTTGATACTCCACCTATAAATATAATTTGTTTGAGTGTTAACGCAACCTTTCCCGCATTTGATAGGTTAAACCCAAGTCCACCAGAAATCATTCCAGATACTGCTCCCCAAAAAGCTCCATCTTCAAAACCTTCAAAAAATGTTTTGCCTGTAAATATACTTATAATTCCTCCTGTAAGGCCACCCACTCCTGCACCAATTAGCGAACCAATTGCCATAGCACCCAATATTCCGCCAACACCAGTACATATAAGAATAATCGCTGCAATAACAATAACGACAGTTACAATTATCTTCCAATGCTCCCTGCACCACTCGCCAGCCTTCGCGCAGCCATCACAAAACTTTTCCCAGCCATTCATCTCACTCACAGGCTTTAAATAATTATACTGTTCATAAAAATTATCCTTCCGCTGTCTGACCAGATCCGCAACTTCTTCATCTACACGAACTGCTTCCACTGTAAACTGCTCAAGACCTTGATTCAGCAGATCAAGTGACTCCTCCTTCTCCTCCTGCGTTTGTGAAGCCGCCTGAATGGAATCGATGACGCTGCTCAGATCACAGATGCTCTGGTTAATCTGCAGAGCCTTTGTCCTCATCGCAGATAATTCCGACTTATAATCCGTGACGGACTTTCTGGCACCGCTGACAAGTCCCGGCACCTGGTTCATCTTACCCGCATAAAGCGCAATCGTAGCCATAATCCACCCCCCTACCCTTTCTGTTCGGTCTCAGCCTCCGGCTCTGCAAAGATCAGATTATAAATTGTGTTTTTATCCTGCCTGTCCAGCACTGTCAGTCTTGTGATCTCTCTCTTTTCTTTCTTTTCCTTAGATCCCACAGTGTCAAAATTATTTACTAATGCCATAATCCCTACCCCTCATTTCCTTCAGCCGTCTGCGGGTTTCTGTTGAATTCTCCAAGGGCGTTGTCCAATTCCAGATAATAGTCCTTGATATCCTTGACCACGCTGTTGTTAATGCTGTCCAGAATGTCCTTGATTCCCCCTATATTTTCAAGGATATGGTCCGTTTCGTGCTGATAAGCATCCGCTCCCTCTCCCTTCCATTGGCCAAGCAGGGTGGAATTGATGGACTCAAACTTGTCCCTGATGCTGCTGAATTCCGCAACAGCCTCTGCGCTGCCGCTTTCGAAGCTTGAAATCTTTGAGATATCCGCCGATATAAATTCTGCCATAGTCTTACTCTCCCTTCTCATATTTGATAAATTTGGCTTTTAATAAGGTGTCCGCTTCGATATCGTAAAAATATCCGTCACCCTTTTCGCATCTGGCATAATCTTCCTTCAATGCTTTTACATCCATATTGCCAAAAACAGTCCTCTGTCCCCGCTCACCTGCAAACTCCGCAATATTGTCAAGGAGAAACACGGTGGAAACCGTATTATTGAAAACGGCATTGGTATCCGGTTCATTGATTTTCTGGACATCCGAAAAGAGGAAAAGATAACCTCTGTCCTCTGCCACGGCGGCCATCTGGGGCAATATTTTTTCGATAAAATATCTGTTTTCCATTGTGTTTAAGTAAACCAGTTTGCTCTGAATAATAAATACGGTAAAGGGCGTATCCGGATATTCTTTCCTGCCTTGTATCCTGTTACAATCGGACTCCAGAGTAATTCCAAATATCCCGCCCATTACTTTTTTCGATACCTGCAGATAGTTCTCATTTAAATAAAGATAGAACCTCTGAAGCGGCGAAAGCTTCCTGGTTATGGTCACTTCCGGTCTGGGATCAGACGTACCGTTCCTGGAGCCCGCCGCTCCCAGCTTTATGCTGCCCTCCTGATACCCGTTGAAATATTCGCTCTCCGCTTTCCCGCTCAGTCTGCGGTGTAAACCTTCCAGCTGCTTCCTGCCGTCGTCCAGGAACACCAGCCTTAAGTCAGTCTTCTGCCTCAGCAGGCCCTCCAGCAGCAGGCTGAGCAGATTCGTTTTTCCAAAGTCCCTCTTTCCGTAGATGGCGATGACATGGGACTGTCCCAAATCCACGGTTATGGGGCAGAAATTCACATAGTCCAGCCCCACGCTCACCGGAATCTTTCGCTCCTCCTTTTCCTCCTCCGGGTTCTGTTTCAGCTTCTCATATTCCCCTGCCGTCAATTCCTTTGGAAAGGTGCGGTACTTTTTTGCGCACCGCGTATATTTTCCGTCCGCAAAGCCGAATTTCTGCCGCAGTTTGGAGAGGAATTCCTCCTCCGAATCCGCGCCTCCGCCTGTCTTTGCAGGCTTATAGGGCAGGAGGCACTGCACCTCATAGGGCAGATTCATGCGGAAGGTCCCCGTTATGCCCTCCGGCTGAACCGTCACATTTGCGAAGCCATGACCCGGATTATTTCCTATCATTCCTGCCTTCCCGGAAAATATTTCCGCATATTTATCCTGGGGCATCTCGAACGCTATTTTCTGTTTAAAGCTGCCCAGAAACGGATTGACTCCTTTGGTTTCGGCCGCCGTCACCAGAATCGTAATCCCCTTCGAAAGCCCGTCGCGGCATAGCTTACCCAGCTTCTCCTGATAAGCCGAATACCTGGGCTCATCCAGGAAAGCATTGAGATTGTCTATGATAAAGGTGGTATGCAGAGGCGGCTGCTCCGCATCGCGGTAATTTCTTCCGTTTAATTTCTCGATATTTTCCTTTAAAATATTTTCCATAATCCGGAAGACACGTTTGACATATTCTTCGTTCGAATTGTCGAAATATGCCGAAACCAGGGGAAATTCTTTATATTCTGCCAGCGCTCCTCCGAAGTCAAGAAGGAAGATCCGTTCCTGTCCCTCATTGTGCTTTTTATGAAGAATGTTGATCAGCGTCTTAATCAAAAATGTCTTGCCGCTCATGGCGGAGCCGAAGACCGCAATATTGGAATCCAGAAGGTCCACGATAAAGGGCGGCTGCATCTGTATGATGGGAATATCGAATTTCCCCAGGGTGCAAAGTATCTTCATTCTGCTCATCCCAATTCCTCCCATTCTGTTTCGTCAAAGATCTGTCCGGGCAGTGGATCCAGGAATACCGGCACAGGCTTCTCCCTGTTTTGGCTTAACTGATCGATTGTGCCTGTAATGTATGCCAGCTGGGTGTCGTTTTCATTGATGTTCTCGTTCTTTCTCTTCTCCTGCTCATTGTCCTTTTTAGATAAGTAAAAATCCGCATCGTATCTTCCCGAATTTGCAACCCTTGCAGCCGCAACGGGCGGTTCGATATCCAGATTCTTGTTGGCTCCCGTGTAGGCGGACTGGAAATATTCGAATCTGGATCCTGTTCCCACCAGAAGATACGCGCGTCCGTTGAGGGGCATGGTGGGGGCCGCGGCGGCGGGGCTGTCGATCATTTCCTTCGACGCCTGTCTGGTGGCCACCTTAAGGCAGATCCTTGCCTTGGAATTCACCCGGATATCATCGGTGATGGCGCCCTCGATGTTCTGGGAGACAAGCACAATATGGAATCCAAGGGTCCTGCCCACGCGGGCGATGGTGGTAATCTCCGCAATAAAGTCCACATCGTCGCTTTCGCTTGAGAACCTCTTCAATTCGGTAAACTCATCTACTACCAGGATAAGGTGGGACAGTGGACGAAGCTTCGATGAATCCATCTCCAGCGCTTTCAGCTGTTTTTCGTTCAGCCTGGCTTTCCGCTTCTCAAATTCTTCGCTTTTGGCGGGGTCCTTTGCAAGCTCCTTCAGCTCCCGGATCAGCCTTATGGTGCGGATATACGCGTCCACATTGTCCACGCCAAGACCGGAAAGCAGAAGCTTGCGTTTCTTAATCTCCGCGTTCAGGGATTCCAGGAAACGCCTGAGCATATAGGAAGCTGAGATTCCCTCCTCTTCTCCTGCAGTATCCGTCACGGCCCCCACACAATGGGAAAGCCCTCCCAGGCGGTCGGAGAATCCTCCTCCCTTCATATCCACCAGCATCAGGTTCAAATCCATGGGTGAAAATTTCATGCACAGGCCGATGAGATAAGTGATAATGGTTTCCGATTTTCCCGATCCCGTGGTTCCTGCCACCAGCATATGAGGTCCGTCCGCTTTCTCATGAAGATCCAGGTACATGAGCCCGTGTTCGTTCTTGCCGATGGGTACGCACAGATTTTTGGTAATATCGTTTCTGTCGGTTTCCTTCCAGTTTTTTGCTATTTCCTTTCCGATCTCACCCTTTTGCACCTTTTCCGAAGTGTACCCGAACAGCTCAAAGAGCGTCACCATGGAGGGCACTTTGCCGTTTTCCGCAATGCGGGTATAATAAATAGCGCTCAGCTGCCGGAACGCCAGATCAAACCGGTCGTCATACCCATTCTCCCGGAATATGTATTCGTTTTCAAAATGCTTATATTCTATCAGCTTGTCCGTATCATTTGCCTGTTGCCTGTCCCCCTTTCCCTCGCTCAGTACATTGAGCAATTCCCTGCTCAGCACATTGTAGCGCAGGCTGCTGTTGGGATAACTGTTCTTAATGTCCACTATATTCCCGCAGTATTTCGGAAGCTTGTCCTTGACGGGCTGAACGAACACAAAGGTAAGGCCGTTTGCGTTCACATACGCCTCCCCCTCCCTGGGGACCTCGGGCAGAAACTTTGAAAATCCCGTCTCCTTAATATCGTAGTCATGGAATACAATGCAGAGGATCTGGGTATATTTTTCTTCCGTCCTGCTTTCCTCCCCATCTTCCTTTGTGGATTTTGAACGTTCGTTCATAATGCTGAGCAGCTGGCCGAAGACCACCCCCGAACTGTCCTTATCGAACACAAATTGGGAGATTCCGTCAAATAATTCGTTCGCATGGGGCAGATACCTGTAATTATCTAAAATCTCGTTCTGCCTCGCAATGTCTTCCTCCGGGTCGAAGAAGAACACAAACTGCAGATCCTCCGGAGAGTGGTAATATGTCAGTTCAAAAATCATATGCCGGATAAAATTCCGGGAGATCCCGGGACGATCCGAAATGACTCCCATTGCCCCGCAGGATTTCAAATCCAGCAGAAGGGGAGGCTTTACCTCGTCGTCGCTTCTCAGATAATTGAAACCGATGATCTCATTGCTGTCCTGGGGATCCACGCCCTTATTGGCAAAGGTATAGGCCAGATCCGCCAGCGGAAACCGGTTTTTACATTCAGCCTCCTGGTCCTCGGTCGACATTTTCCGGAGGCGCCTTGTCTCTTTTCCGGAGGGGAGGATGATCTTTATCTCATCGCCGGTCTTTTTATAATAGATATCATAAAAAAACTGTTCTTTCTTTTCCGATTTGATCTCGAACAGCGGCTTAACCTCGTCGGAGGTTCCCAGTGAGATTCTCATGAAATCACTGTCGTTTTGCGAACGGGAAAAAATCGACGAATCAATCTCCGCGGTATTCTGAAACAGTACCTCCATCTTCGGGTATACGCTGTTGAGATATTTGATATCGCTTTTCTGCCATTCCTTTATGGTTGCAATCTTGTTATTGATATAATTTTCATAGTTTTCCTTCCATTCCTGAACGCTTCTTCCGTATTCCTTCCTCTGCTTCATGTAGTTGTACAGGGAAGTGACAAGGGCTACAACCCCCATCGCCCCCGACATTAACAGCATGGTATCGCCCATCCCGGAAGCCCCCGGAGAAAGTTTCATGACAAGGAGGCGGGCCGCCAGCATTCCTCCCGTGGAAAGCATGGTGGGAACGATCACGTCAATCAGGGAGGCTTTGTTTTTCCCCGGCATTTCTCCCGCTGGCAGGATATCTATGACGGAGGGCTCTATCACATTCAGGCGACGGGTGCTGATATTGTATTCCAGGGAATCATTGGAATTCAGGATATAACTGTTTCCTTTATCCTGAAACAATGTATTCGATATTACATTTGTTTCATCGGTAAACAGAATGCAGCTGGATGTGACAAAGCCAAGCTCATCCAGATTTTTATCCGGAATCCCTTCTTCGGAAAAGTCAACAATGCGGTATTCTTCTTTCGCGCCATAGAGAATCTGCAGCTCCCGGCGGGTCTTAATGTATTCGTCCAGGAGCCTGAAATGTTCCTCATACTGCTCCGACTTTTTCAGGCCATAATAAATGGCTTCTATCAGGGCTTTGAGTGAAATATCCTTCAGCACAAGGAATGAGAGTTCATCATTTATACCCATGCCCTTAAATTTCGCGGAAATCATTATCTCGTTGTTTTTCATGAACCGTTTTCCTCCAGTTCCTTCAGGCTCTCATGAGCCTCTTTTACAGAGAATTGTTGTTTTATGCTCCTGGTATAGATATATCAGCCGCTTTCATGTTTCGGTTTGCGATTACTATTATGCCGCTGAGCTATTTCAACTCTCGCCCGCAATTCCGTTTTTGAATACAGATCAGCAGCAAAATAATCTATTTTGAGGGTAAGCTGTCAGATATAACACTTTCCCTAAAAGGATCCATATAATTAAAAGAACTGTTTTCAAACAAACTTTCCAATGATTCTATACCATATATTTTTTTATATTGCACTTCATCTTTCGTTATTGGAATAAGCCATAAAAAACGAACATCTTTTGAATCCGTCCTCAACCATTCCAGATCTGGGCCATCTAAATATGGCAATGAAATCAAACCATATTCACATTTTGATCCAATATACCAGGGATAACCAAAATTTACCGTATGACCGGAACCTAAAGTATTGCCTGTCATATGATAGTGTGAAATCGCTGTAAGTAATTCGATTAAAAAATCATTTTCTGTAGGTGCTAAAATAAATAATTCCAACCCCTGCTTATTATTATCCTCAGACATACCACAAGTCGCATATGTCCAGGCATTTCGTTTTTCCGTCGGCCTAAACTTTAATACCCTAAAATCTGCAGTCAACTTGCTTATGGATCCACTATTCATTTTAAACTCATAAAATTCATTCCAGTGATTATAATAATGTTCTTTGATATTATTAATTAAGTCCATATTTTTGTTTCATTTCCTTTTAATATCTTGTCATTATATCATTTTGCAAGCATTTCCTTTGCTCTGTTGATAATTTCATTTAATACATCACTATCAATAGTATTCTGGTATACCTGAACTTCAAATTGTTGAAGACTACTATTTTCCATTACACTTGCTATTAAGTCATCTTTTAACCATATTTCAACAGCAAAGTCCTCACTATCGGGGTAACTTGTTAAAATAAATTCATAATTTTGTTTCATCACATTTCTTCTTTTTTCCTTATTTAATGCATGTACAAAATTTGGAGCTTCAACTTTCCTATCTTCAGACATAAAAGTGCTGCCTAATTTCCTCTATAAAAACTAAAATAAATTTAGGCATCGTATATTATTGTGTTACCTAACACAATAATATCTCCCCTATCATCTGCCTCTTTTTCAAAAAATCGCCAGCATTCTTCATCATTTGTGACTTCTAAATACACCTCTAAAAAAACATCATTCTGAAAACATATCGTTAAATCACCAAACAGATTAAAATTAACCTCTTTCACTACAAGTTTTTTTAACATGGAAGAATACGTATCATTCCATTCATCAAACTTATTCACTCCTGGGTTATCCCAATCAAAACTTTCTTCATCAAACACAGGATTCTTTAACTCTCCATAGGAAGGTCTATATTTATCTGTATCGGTTATTAATATCTTCTCATTATCGTAAAAACGAAACAATGTTTGCATTAATAAAATATAATGCACCTCAAGTTCATCCATAAAATCAATCCAGATATCTCCATGATTTCTGCAAACCTCGGCAACTCTCGCACCAATGATAGCCTGTAATTTATTATTGACAAAGTTTATTTCAATTTGCGTCATTTGAAAAATCCTCCGGGTTCAGAATTCCTTCTCCAGTTACAACAAGATGCGGTTTATTAGAATGATACTCGAAAAATCTCCAGCATTCTTCACTTGAAGTGGTTTCTATCAAAACAGTAAGAATGATATTTTTATTAAAAATAATTTTCAAATCACCATAAGAATTGACTTTTACTTCTTTTACAACCAATTTGCTTATCAAATTTGATTGATATTTATGAATCCACTCATCAAAAAGGTTGTTTCCTTGCTTATCCCAATCAAAATTCTCCGGCAAAAAAGAAGGAGCCTCTTTAATGAATGATACAGGTTGATATTTATCGCAGTCGGCTATCAGGACTTTTTCACTATCGCAAAATCGAAAGAAGGTCTGTAAGTGAAGTGCATATTCCCTGCCATCCCTGCTATGAAAGGCAATCCAAATCAAATCCGCGGCCCTGCCTATTTTGATGTTATTAGCATTTATAATTTTTTTGAGTTGTTCCAAAATTATTTTTTTCTCAGATAATTTCATCTAATATCCTCACTTATTTTTTAAAATAATTTTTCGCTTCTTCAAGTGCTTCTTTATAATTAAAGCCATTACCGTGTAATATATCATGTATATGATCTTTTATCGCTTCTTCAGGTACACCAAGTTTTCGAAGTTCTTTTTTAATATTTTTTACTTGCTGTTGCTGTTTCTGTTGATCTCTAGGTGCTTTACCTATTTGCCTCCCCATTCGTTCTTTTCTGGAATAATCTTTATTTGCATTATGCACCAGTATATTGTATTCCCCAACATGATATGTATGAAAATCCTCAACCTGAAAATTATAAACAGTTACAGGATTATTTACAAATTTGGTTATAATATTTTCTATTACTAAGGCATCTCCGCTTGCATTGATAACTTTATTACCAATCTGCAAATCACAGGCATTTACAAAACCACTGTTCTTAACATAAAAAGGATGATCAACTGTTGTTACAATCTCCTCCCCATTGATCGTAAGATATACAAGCCTGTCAACCTGTCTCACATACGTTTCAAGTACTTTCTTTTCGGCAACCTCAAAGGTATCCGGATCTGTTGAAATCACTCTGTCTCCGGCTTTTATATTTTCAATTACAGTATAACCGGATACCGTTAAAATCATTGTTCCCGCAATAAAACAGGCCGGAGGTCCCTGCCGCATTCTGGAATAGGCTCCCCCAGTAAAGGCTGCTATAGCCGCAACGGACAGCTGAAATGCATTATACAGTTTGTTTGAATGTAATTTTTGATTTATCGCAACAAATGCATTGGAAGGATCAAATAAACCTATTCCCAGGGCAAGCAGGTCAAATCCTGCCATAGCCATTGTGATTCCGCCGGATATTTTTGCCGTGCACGATATTACCTTAAATACCTTGTCAAAACCTCCCAGAGCTTGTATCAATTTACAGGAGTCTCCAAACATCCGGCCGGCTCCACCCAATCCGCCAAAAATTGCCCCGCTTATCGCACCCGAGAAAGCGCCTTCTTCAAATCCCTCCCAAAAAGAGCGCCCTGAAGCCAGGCTTGACAGTCCTCCAAAAACTCCTCCCATTACAGCTCCGAGTATAGCTCCCTTTGCCGCAAGTAATAAAATTGGCGCTGCTGCAGGAAATAGTACTATAACTACAACCGCTGCTATGACAATCACTATCGTCACAATTAATTTCCAATGCTCTTTACACCACTCCCCTGCCTTTGCACAGCCATCACAGAATTTTTCCCAGCCATTCATCTCAGACGCAGGCTTCAGATAATTATACTGTTCATAAAAATCATCCTTCCTCTGTCTTACCATATCCGCGACTTCATTGTCAATACGAACCGTATCCTCTATAAACTGTCCCATATTTTGATTGAACGTGTCAAGAGCGTCTGCCTTCTCCTCCTGTGTCTGTGAGGAGGCCTGGATGGAACTGACTATACTGCTGAGATCACAGATATTCTGGTTTATTTTCAAGGTACTTGTCTTCAAGGCAGACAGTTCGGATTGAAAACTTACAACGGCTCCTTTGACATTACTGATAAATCCCGGCATTTGATTTGCCTGAGCCGCATAAAGGGAAATTGTCGCCATATCGCTTCCTGTCCTTTCTTAACAATAGATTTCCGCAGCCTTGTCAGGCAGAAATTCTGCAGAAAACAGCTCCTTTAATATCGCATTGCCATCGGTATCTTCACCGCTGCCGGTTCCGGCAATTCCTTCGCCCTGCTTTCCGCTTTTACAAAGGGCCTTACTCTTATGACCGATACCGGCACCTTTTTTATCTTCGGCTCCGGCATTTCTACAGATCGGAAAGCGACATTCGCCGGACTGATTTTTTCCGGCACAAGCAATTCAGGCTTTTGGCTGTTTAATCTGTATTTGATCGGCGAAATTTCTCCGGCACCGGATTGAACTAATCCCGTCTCCGGTTTCCGGCTCTGGGGCAGGTCCTGAACGGAATATTCTGCAGGGACAAATTCATAATCCGACACATTCGGTTTTAAAACCTTTGGAATCTCTGTCTCTGAAATTTCAGGTTTTTTATATTCTGTGCCGGAGGGCCGTATGCCTGGCAATTCCGGCAGCACGGCGCAGACAGGCCCGGCTTTTCGACTCCTGACTATATAATCCGGCTTTTCAACCGCAGGTACTTTATCGGGAGTCAGGTCCGGCTTTTTATATTCTTTTCTATTGGGACATGTAATTTCCACTTCCGGAAGAACCGCCTCTGCTCTCCCAGGCTCTTCGAAGGATATTTCGAAGACATTGGGCGGGGCAATCTCCGGAAGACATGGCTGCTTCTTTTCTGCAAATGCAAAAATTACAGATATAGTTTCAATGTTGACGGCTTTCGGCAATTCCGGTCGGACAGTTTCGACTTTCGGATCATAATTCAGCTGGACTTTTGCCGGCTTCCGGCATTTCGGCAGTTCAGCTCTTCCGGATGCATGAAAGGCATACGCATGAAATTCCGGCCTCGGTCCGGATGCCGGAACATATTTCTTTACGGTGTATTCCGGAGCTTTATAATTATTTTCCGGTATTTCCCCTAACATTGATATTTCCTGAAGCCGCGGCTGATATGCAGGTATTTCGACGCTTTCCAGATCTGCCAGCCGCTCCACAAAGTCGGCTCTCTCCTGATACAGTGCAAGCGCTTTTTCATATTGTTGTATTTGTTCTTCCGTAAGCAATGCTCTCTGCTCTTCTTCCAATACCTTCCTGTCCATAACGCCTTCCTCCAGACAAACCTTACAAAATAAAACTGCCGGAAAATAGCTCCATATTGTGAGTAAACGCCATTTCCCGACAGTCCTGCCTTCGTACAGAGAATTAATTTCCCGCAATGCTGTTCGCTATCTGCAGGTCAACATCCTCGAAATTTTTCCTGTTGGCCTCCAGCAGCTCCGACATGCCGTTTATCGCATTTGGAAGATCTTCCGTGACAAACTTCTGTACATCCGTAGTAAAGAACTTCTGAAGCGCGTCCTTTGTCTCGCCCTCCATCGCGGAAATTGCGCTTGTCAGTGCATCTATAAAAGCCTGTCCGTCTGTTTTGTAGGAATTTGAAATCTCCTTAATATTATTTACGGCCGTTACTACACCTGCATTTACAATTCTACAATCTGCCATCTCTTCTCCTCCTTATCACTGTCTGTTGCCGTCGGCAAGCTGGTCGTCAAGCCCGCTGCCCCCCGGAATCGCATCCAGGGTACTCTGGGCAATATCATCGATTGCCTTCAGCAGATTGTCCAGACCCTCTCCGTTGGCGGGAACAATATTGTTTGTGTAGAAAAACTTAAATCCGTCGGCTGCAGCCCCGCTGAAATTCCCCGGTATCAGACCGTTGACCTCGCTGTCCAGCCTCTCCTGAAGAGATTTCGCCTTCCCCCTGTAGTCGGAGACTGCATTCATGATATCTGTCATCATCTTCTGGGTGATATTGACAGTACCCGTACTTCCCATTGCCATACCTTTTTCCTCCTTGTTATCTTCCTTTAAAATTTTATGCTGTCATTCAGTTCCTCAAATTTGATAAATACATCCCTGTAATAGCCTGTCCCAATGATCTCTTCCAATGTGTCCGAAATATGGCCGATTACCAGCAGCATATCGTCGATTGGCTGCAGCAGCACCTTTTCCGCCGTCAGATCCAGCTGCTTCCCGGCCGGCGTATTCAATGCTGACGCAAGTTCCTGATACATTGTGTCAAGCTTCCCTCTCAGATTCTCCGTACGGATCTTCAGTTCCTTCATCTCTGCCGAAGCGGTATGAAACGCTTCACTGTCCAGAACAATATCGTGCGATAGCGACAATATCAATCACCTCCCGATTTCGCCTCTGCAATCTTTTCAAGCATGGTTTCTCTGATTTCCTTATTCAAAAGCCTGCAAAGCTCCTCGGCCTCCCCATAATTTTCCATATCCATACAGCATTGGATCCGGAATGTCACTGCCATAATATCCGTGGGATCCTTTACCATGGCGTCTCTGAAAAACCTGAGGAGTTCTCTGTATTTTGCCTGCCATTCAGGGGAAGCAAGCTCTTTCAAAGCATTGGCCTCGGTATATTTACCTATGTAAGCATTGGAAATATTTCCGCTGGCCTGCAGCACTTTTGCATATTCTATTACCTTCCCGTAATCCTTTTTCAGGGTATACGCCCCGATATACAATCTGTTCACCTGATCCCGGTTATCCTCGGACAGTTCAAATTCCTGCTCCCCGTCAAGCTTCAAAACCGGGGCCTGCTCCGGAGCCTCCTCCTCGATCTCGGTAAAGTATTCCGTGCTGCCGTATTCCTCCGATTCCATGTCCCCGGCCGGCTCTTCCAAACCATATTCGCCGTATTCTTCGACAATTCTCTCCCTGTCCTCTTCTATCATTACCTCAATGTCATATTCCGTGAGGGGTTCAGGTTCTGTCAATTCCTGTTCCAGAATCTCAAATCCGTTGTTATATGCTTCCGCAGGGACCTGGGCCGCGTTGAGACAATCTATGGTTCTGTCCGATTCCTCCAGCTGCAGATAAATTTCCGCCGCATTGATATAGCTGTCCGCAGCCTCCGATATTTCCGGCTTTACAGTCTTCAGGGCTCTGTCGATTATATGTAATGCTTCCAGGAAGTGATTTTTATTTTTATCCGTCTGATATTTTTCAAGCTCCAGCGTCATCTTATCAAAGTAAAAATCCATGGAAGGCAGGGCAAACTTTTCCGCTTTATCCAATTCCGTCCCGGCCGCGTCAAGGCGCTTTGCCTGAATCAGCAGCTTAAATGCCAGCTTATATCCCAGGTACTGGGACGGAGCGACAAGCTTAATCTGATTGGCGGTCTGCAGGCCGCTGCGGATATCATTCTTTATACCGTAGATAATGGCTTTCCTCTGGAGAATATCCAAATCCACGCCGATCAACTGCTCTGCCTTGCCCAGATTCACGAGAGCGTCGTCGTATCTTCCGATGTCGAAACATATAATTCCGAGAAGATTATATAACTGCACAAGGTTCTCAGGAATACAGCCGAGCTCTTCCGCCCTTGCCAGATTTTTTATGGCGTCCGCCATCTTTTCATTAGTGGCAAATGCAAAACCCAAATCAAAATACCGGTTGCCATTGCCCGGGTCATACTTGACGGCAAGTCCGAAATTTTTAATCGCTTCTTCATAATGCCCCAGGGACATACATGCATTGCCCGCGCATTTATAGGCGTCCGGATTGTCCTTATCCATGGCTATGGCCTGTTTCGCCAGCTTCAGCGCAGTTTCATTTTCCTGGTTTAAAAATGCAAGATGTGAATCTGCTATCAGATCTTTCACATTCATATACTTTCTCCTTTATCTTCCGTGTTGCCGGTGTTATCAGTCAAAAAAATCATCTCTATCATCACTGCCATTCAGGTAATCTATGGAATACTCCGTTCCCTCGATCGTAAATTTAGGCAATAAAAACAAAGTAACACCGTATTCCGTGTCATATGCATAAGGCAATTCATCTTCCGTATCTTCAAAAACCAATGCACATTCCCCTTTCAGGCTAAAATAAACATCACGCGGAATCATCCGGTTTCCTGCCTTTTCTATATTCTCTTCTTCGGCATACTCCATTATCATTTTTTCCATTACATCTCTTTGATCCACTACTATCTTCTTAAATTTTCGGTATGACTCCACCTGTTGGAGGTTAGGCTCTTCTCCATTCTCACTTACATAAAACGTAATTGAAACATCATATGTTCTATCCCACAGCGCTATCTGAAATGCCGAAACAGAGTCCCATTCGCATAAATATTCGTCTCCATCGTATTTTAATTCCCCTAATTCCGGATGTACTATCACCCTTGGCTGCGGTTTCTCTTTCTTTTTGAATATTTTGAACATAATTATCTCCTCTCTACCTTTCTTATCCACCGAAGCAATAATAGCCTATCGCAAACCGAGGAATAAACTGAATTATTTTATTTCCTACAAGGGCGCTTATATCAGGCACGTTTTTAAATATAAATTTAAAATTTGACACTGATCCCACATGACCTACATTAGCATGTATTACCGTTGGCACAAGAAAGCATTTTTTCATCATAATATCTTCATGCCAGGTCATCTTTAGACCAAATAATCTTTCGAAATCTTTCGTTGTTTTACCCATATGATCCCATAACCAGTTATCAGCATTTTTCATGTTCATTTTCCTCAATTCATTAGATAATTTTTTCATACTACTACTTCCATCCAAATATTTATCAATATTAAACTTACGCATGCTGTTTGGAGCTTCAGCAACAGCAAAACCAGTAAGATCCGCATTACCTTTATTATAGGGGATTGTATCTGGAAACACCTCTAACATGTCCTGCCCCATGAGTTCTGCCGTAGTCAACTTATTGGGATTTTGGCTTCCAGGAATTTCAAATGGACTCGGGATCAGTTCGCCATCATCAATAATCCAGTTTTTGTTAGGTGGTATCATGTTAAGCTGATCCGCCATCAAATTCCAGACCCTCTTTCCATCCTTTACCTTTGTAAAATCATCAATGTCAAATATGAACGTCTTCACAAAAATCTTCCCGAAATTTTTCAATCCGTCCTTAAAGCTCTTCTTGAAACCATTTTTCCACAAGGCGTCCACAGTCTCTCTCCATGCGGTCTTCAGAGCCTTCAGGGAGAGCTTTGCGAAATTCTTTACGCCTATCTTAGACATGGCCTTGATGGCAGCTCCCGCAGGAAGTAAGATAGAAACAATATCACATCCTATCTGTAAACCCTCAAAAATATCTGCCAGGACATTCCATCCTTTTTCCCGGAAAATATCAGAAAGATCCTTTCCGCCGGTGGCAATCACACATATTGTATCCGCAATACACAGAACCAGAGAGATGATTCCTGCAATGGCCGCCACAGCCGCCACTGCAACGCCAAAGGTTACTACTGCAATGACAGCTATAGCTATCACCGCTAAAACCGTAACTATCATCCCCCAATGTTCCCGACACCACTCTCCCGCTTTCTTAACCTTATCGCATATTTTTTCCCACCCGCTCTTCTCGCATTTCGGCTTCAAGTGGGCATATTTTTCATAAAAGTCATTTTTCTGCTGTCTGATTAAATCCGCCGCATTGCCATCTATGCAAGCTGCATCATTGACAAATTTCTCAATACCTGCCTGAACTGTGTCCACTGATTCGATCTTTTCTTCCTGTGTCTGTGTGGATGCCTGAATCGTATTGATCACATCTGACAGATTACATATGCTTTCATTGATCTGTAATGTTTTCGTTTTTAATTCAGATAACCTGGAAGAAAAATTTACAACCGTCTTTTTAATATTTGTAATAGCATCCGGCATACAGTTGATTTTATTTGCATATAATGATATTGTGGCCATTCTTTAATCCCTCATTTACTATAATGGAATCCAAAACAAGATTCTATTATCAAAATTCAATAATACTCACTCCCATTCTTCTTCCATACTTTTTCTCCTGTAATACTCCATATCGTTGGCGGCATTCCGCTTTGATCTTTCCAGATTATTCAGATTCTCTTTTTCTGCTCTCAATCTGTTTTCTATATCCTGTAACTCATTACAGGCACGATCCAACCTTATTTCCAAGTCATGAACCCGATTGATCATTTCGCCCTGCCTTTTTCTCAGCGTATCCATTATTTCCCGCGCAATTTTCTTTGTCTTTGAGATTTCATCCCCATATACAGTACTCAGGTCTTTGCTGTTTATGCTGCTGGATTCCGCCATATGACGAAAAGCTTCGGAAGCCTCTTCTGTCGCTTTGGAAATATCCGTAATCGACTGATTCAGACTTTCCTCCCCTTTTACCAGATTTATTACTCCATCGAGAGCTTCCTTCGCATTCCTTAACTCTGCATGGAGCTGATTTATCAGATGAATTACGCTCCGCCTTTGATTTTCAAGTTCATATATTCTGTAATTGCAGCTGTTTATTCCACTGCATGCATTTTCATATCTGCTTCTGGAGTTTTCGTATTCCCATTCATAACTCATTATTATACCCTCTTTATATATTCATATTTACATATATATTCTTTTTCCATGTTGTTTCAAAAGAGGCCTGTCCTACATGGCCGAAACTATGCAAAGCAGGCCCTTTCCTGTTACCCGGAATCACTTGTTGCGTAATGTCCTATTACCGAAACCTCTATATCCATGGACTGTTCGCTGATAAAAGGAATTTCTTCCTGTGACATCACATTCTCATGATTTTAATCCTCCCAGTTCCCTGTAATAGCAATTCTCGTAGCGGTAGGCATGAATTGCTTATAAGAAAAATATAATTTATTAAAAATTTGTTAATCCCATTTTTACATGTATAGATTGTGGTTAAATTGTGTTCTTTAAAAGCTTCAAAAGCAACTGGGTATGGTATGTCAAATTATATCAGATTTTATCAGATACGCACATGCCAAAACTGGAAAATGGATATTTTCCAGTTTTGGCATGTTAGATTTTACTGCAATTAAATATAATTACATAATAGAATTTTGATAATAGAATTCTTTTTTAGATTCTATCATAGAATCTAAGTAAAGATTCTATGATCAAAATTCCATTATAAACTATAAAGAAAGGATAATTAAAAATGAGAAAACTGATCAATTTCATGAAAAAGAGCATGTTGATCGCTCTGTTATACCTTGTAATCAACACCAGCATTACTGCAATACCCGGCACCGGCCTTACTGTAACGACCATGCCTATTCCGGATCCCTGCTCCACCTGCGGCAATCCCACTACCCCGCCACCTACAGACGATCCTGTAGATACTAGTGACTATAACTGAGACCAGTTACCGAAGTTCTCTACATAATATTTTATAATGATATCCATAAATCGGGCATCTCCCCTTGCGGCGGCTATATAATATGCCCGCCGCAAATATCCTTTCGCATCTTCCAGGCGGCTTTCCTCCCACCCGCCCAGCTTCACCATCCAGATATAATTATATGCCTTTGAAACCAACAATGGCGCAATCGCATGTCCGTTATCGATTTCTTTGGTCTTTTGGAGGCAATCCTCAATTGTCTGCAGAGCGTCTTCCAGGTACCCCTCCTTATCATATACATGATACAAGGAATTCCGCACAGCAATCTCCATGGTAAGTCTGTCCGGCCTTAGCATATACTCCGCTTTCAGGCATCGCAATATGGCATTGTAAGTCTCTTTTGCCTTCTCATACTGTCCTGAATGCGAGTACGCATTTCCTAAACTCAGCAATCCCAGCAGTTCCTCCCTGACAAACGGGAACACCTTGTCCGTCCCATACACATACTTCTCATAGTCCGGTACCGTCATCCGCAGCGTCTGGTCGACCCGCTCCGCAAACTCCTCCGCCCCGATTCGCTTCTGCCGATAATCCGCCGCTGCCTCCGCCCGTGTCAGGTACTGCCTGGTCAGCAGATTGTCATCTGCGTTCTCCTGCATCCTTCGAAGGTACTGCTCCGCCGCCGCATAATCAAACCGCTTGAAAGCCCTCTCCATATTCTCGCGGTCTTCCAGCAGCCTGCCGTCCTTATCTACGCACACCGCATAAATCGGCTCTGCCGCCCGTCCCATCCGGGCCATCAGCTTCCGGAAATTCTCTTTCTTCAGTTCCTGCCTTTCGTTCTCGCTCCGTGACAGAACCCTTACGTCACAGATGCCTTCGCACAATTCTTCCTGGGTCATGCCCAGGGCAATCCTTGCCAGCTTCACCACTCTATTCATAAGGTAATATGCCAATGAAATTCCTCCCTGCAGTACATACTGATATTCACCGAAACCTGCCAGATACCACGACTCACGGGCGAATGATTCCAAGGTCCATCATAGTAAATCCCATCGCTCGTGAGTATTGCTCGATTTCCGCCAATTCCTTCTCCATCTCCATAACCTCGCAGACGGCATACGCCATCAGGCACTCCTCCCTGCAGAGTTTCCGCCAGTCATCGCTGCCATCCCATCCCATTTTCATCCGCCCGATCAGACGCGCTTTGATAAAATGCAGCTCCGCCAGCCTGCGGATTCCGTTTGCTCCGGCAAAGGCTTCCAATGCTTTCTCTATGCAGAAGCGCAGCCTGTCATCCTTGCCTGACTGTTCCAGCAGTCTCATCAATTCCAGCCATACATCCCCCTTTATCTTTTCCTGCTGGTCATCCTGGTAATAAATTTCCATATATTCCGTCATATCCCACAGTGCACTCTCTGCTCTGGAGTCCTCTTTCCATACATCCAGCGGATGAATCATTTTCTCCGGCCTGTCCGGATCCGGCAGGCACAGATCCTCCTGTCTGTACCGAATCAATGTCAATAACAGATCTATCTCCATAGGGGTATAAAGGTTATTCTTCTCCTGGAACGCTTCGCCGTCCTTCTTGGTCAGCCGCAGCGCCTGCCAGGCAAGGCTGCATACCTTAACCCTATCTATGCTTTTTTCTCCCCTCTCGGCAAGCTTCATCTCATGATACAGACAGAACTGTTCATGCAGTTTACTGTTTTTCGGCATATTCATCCGGTATTCATGGAGCATTTTGTCCATGGATATGTACCTATGCTCATACATGGCCAATTTTATCTTAAGCCGCTTCTCCCATAATTCTCCATCCTCCTGCCGAAGCAGGCTCTCGAATCCATCAGCTCTTTTTCCCATCCTTGCCAACAATGTCTCAATGACCAGGTAATCCAGATTCCTCTCCTCCGTCTCCACCCGTGTAAAAGTCGCGCCGGAACAAATTCCCTTATAGATTACTTTTTTATCCATTCCATACTTTTTTTGGTAGTTCTCCGCCATCTGTCCAAATCTGTTTTTCATTTTCAGCATAATGCCATTTCGCCTGTTCATTATAAAAACCCTTATATTCCTCACAGCATTCCATCAACTCCTGATAGGAACCCACTGCCCCTATCTTCCCTTCCTTCATATATACCACCTTATCATCCAGAGTACATATATCAACCTTATACGAGATGATAACTACGGCTCTTGATATATCATTATTTCTATTTTTATTCAAAAAAGGCCTGCCTCACATGGAAATAACTATGCAAAACAGGCCCTTTTTCCAGTTACTTGGAATTATTTGCTGAGTAATATCCTACTTACCTTGACCTCCGTATCCGTTTCATTCCGTATAAATACTTCATAATTTCTGAAAAGAGAAGGAATTTATTAATGCAAAATATTTGTAATGCAGTATATATTTGTAATTTAAAATATTTTAATACTATTTATAACATTTTCGTGTAGAAAAAGCAAGTAACTTTATCTTTTGTGTAATTTAATTGGAATATTTTAGGATTTATAAAATCAACTATTAATTTTTCTCAATTAACGCTCTAATCTCATCCAGTTCCTCCCGTGTAATATCACTCTTCAGGAAGGCGGATAACATCTGTTTTCCTGAATCCCCAAAGGTCAGTTTCTTAAATCTTTTCAGCTCGTTAATCTGAAATTCCTCCCTGTCGATCAGCGCCTTAAATACATAGGCGTTTCCGATTCTGTCCGACACTTTGATATATCCCTTTTCAATCAACACCTGCGTGGATACATTCATGGCCTGGCGGGTCATGGCAATCCCGTATTTCTTCTTTAACAGGTCCATAAGCTCCTGCTTTACCGCTTCTCCCCCCATGTCCCACAGGCATTGCATAATCAACTGCTGCTTGAATCCCAGCTGACTTTTTTCGATTGCACATATGGCTTCATTTGTAGTTACCGCATCATTTTCTGCAACAGTCTGTACATTCAGATTTTTGTTTTTTTCCATGTCATTTCCTTTCTCTTTCTTTTATTTTTTACAGTGTCTTCAGTTTCCATATTTATTTCCAATTCTCTCTCCGGCTGCTTCACAAGGAGCCCTTATTTTATGATTTTTCAGGAAATAAAAATGTTTCTGATATAATATATTTATATCAGATTATCATTATAATTTCAAGTTCTTAATCATACTTTCCGATAATTCGCTTTGCCTGAAAATATGGTATCCTGAGTGCTGCTTCCGGCAGGCCGCTGCTTATTTATACTTTTTATACGGTTTATTCTTTATAATTCCTTTATTTTCTTTCTATATTTTATTTAGAAAAAATATCAGCACTCCCTATTGACGAGCGCTGATTTAAGTGTTATATTACATATAGAACAAAGGAACGGATACTGGAACACAGAATGGAATATAGATATGATATCTGTTCCGGGTTCAGGCAAGCGACACTTCGGGCTTCTCCGACAGTGCTGAAATAAATTTCATAAATGAAAGGAGACAGGAATTATGATGATGCCCAGTATTTTCAGAGAGGATTTATTTGACAATTTTATGGAGGATTTCGCATTTCCGTCATTCACGGATGTTGACAGGGCTTTGTATGGAAAGCATGCCAGAAATATAATGAAGACGGATGTGAAGGAGACGGAGACAGAATATGTGGTGGATATAGATCTGCCCGGCTTCAAAAAGGATGAGATTCGGATGGAACTGGCGAACGGCAATCTGACCGTCACCGCGGCCAAGGGCCTGGATAAAGACGAGAAGAACGAGAACGACAATTATATCCGGCGTGAACGTTATGCAGGAAGCCTGAGCCGCAGCTTCTATGTGGGCGGGCATGTGAAAGAGGAGGATATTCATCCGAAATATGAAAACGGTATTCTGACCTTCCACCTGCCCAAAGAAGAGCAGAAGGCGGTGGAAGAAAAGAACCATTATATCTCCATTGAAGGATAATGGAACTCCCCGCAGCAGAACTGCGGGGAATTGAACCCTCTTTGGGATTAAAAGGGGGCTGTCGGGAAATGCCGTCAACATACCATTTGCGGTGACGAAATTTGATATATCAACATATCACAATATCACAGCATATATTGCGGAATGACAGCCATTTTCCGACAGCCCCTTCCTATAATATCATTCTTAAGATTATACCTGAAAGTGCATTCTTCTTCTTTACCTTTATTGTGTCGCCTCCGCCGCGGCATCCCTGGAATACAGCAGCTTCAGAATAATGGGCGTGGAAATGCTGGATACGATGATCAGCAGAATCACGGAGGTAAAATACACCGGCGTCAGCAGTCCCACCGACAGTCCCTTCTGGGCCACAATCAGGGCCACTTCCCCCCTGGTCATCATGCCCACGCCGATTTTCAGGGAGTCCTTCATATTGAATCTGCAGATCTTCGCCATGAGTCCGCAGCCTATAATCTTGCAGATCAGCGCAACAAGGACGAAGCCCACCGAAAATAGGAGAATGCTTCCGTCGATATTGTCGATGCTGGTCTTCAATCCGATGCTTGCGAAAAATACCGGGCCGAAGATCATATAGGAGCTGACTTCCATTTTCTCTTCGATATAAGTAGAATCCTTGATGGAACAGAGCACAATGCCCGCCACATAGGCTCCTGTGATATCCGCAATCCCGAAATACTTCTCCGCCGCATAGGCGAAGAAAAAGCACATGGCAAGGCTTATGATGGGAATCCTCCTGGTATGGGGATAACGGGCGTCTATATTCTGAAAGATCCTGTAGAGAATAAATCCCAGAACAAGGGCCAGCACGAAAAACAGCGCCGTGGATAAGACCACCTTTCCGGGATTAGAATCCGGATTCTTGAATCCCACCACAAAGGTAAGCACGATAATGCCTATCACATCGTCAATAATGGCGGCACTCAGAATGGTGGTTCCCACCTTTCCCTTTAATTTCCCCATTTCCTTCAGGGATTCCACCGTGATACTGACACTGGTGGCGGTCATAATGACGCCGATAAATACCGCCTTATAGAAATTCTCAGATCCCCAGGGCGCCATGCCGTAGAATCCCATGTAGAGAAGAGCTCCTCCCACAAGAGGCACAAACACGCCTGCGCAGGCGATGAGAAAGGCTACCGGCCCTGTCTTCATCAGTTCCTTCAGATCCGTCTCCAAACCTGCGGAGAACATGAGCAGGACCACGCCCACCTCCGCCATCTCCATCAGAAAATCCGTCTGCTGCACCAGACCCAGCAGGCTGGGTCCGATCAGCAGGCCGGCGATGATCTCTCCCACCACCTGAGGAGCCTTGCATTTCCGCGCAAGGATACCAAAGATTTTTGCAAAGATGATAATAATTGCCAAATCCTTAAACACACTGTATGCTTCCATGACTTTTTCACAATCTCCCTAAACCCTCTTCCGGGGCTTATTTTTTAATCTCTCAGGGTCTAATTTCCCCCAGCTCTGCTGCGGGGAGTTTCATTTGATCCCGTCAAAAGGTACATTTCTCATTTTGCTTTTATCAGGAACCTTTCAGATATCCTCTTCGATACTGTCCTGATCCGGAATATTATCCTCCGTCATATCTTCTTCCGCTGTATCTTCCCTGCTTATATTTCCGGAAAGATTCTCTTCCTCCTCCATCTTCTCCATGGCGTCCTCCAGGTTGTCAAATTCCTGTTCTCCGTTGGATAACTTCTCTCTCACCTTGGCGATCCCGGCAATTTTCACACCCTCTTCCAGATCCATCATTTTTACGCCGGAGGTTATCCTTCCAAGCGTGGAAATATCCTGCATCCGAAGCTGGATAATGATTCCTTCCGTGGTGATCATCATGATCTCGTTTTCGTCGGTCACGGCCTTGACTCCTACCACATTTCCTGTCTTCTCGGTAATCTTATAGCATTTCACTCCCTTTCCGCCCCGGTTCTGGACACTGAATTCCTCCAGATAGGTGCGCTTGCCCAGGCCGTTCTCCGATACGATAAGCAGAGAATCCCCCTGGCTCTGCAGCTGCATGCCTATGACCTCGTCCCCGTCCGAAAGATTCATGCCTATGACTCCCATGGAACTCCTGCCCGTGGCGCGCACATCCGTCTCCTTGAACCGGATACAGATTCCCTGCTTTGTCACAAGGAAGATTTCACTGTTCCTGTCGGTGACCTTCACTTCGATCAGCTCATCGTCATCCTTGAGGTTGATTGCCGTGAGTCCTTTTTTCCGGATATTATAGAATTCCATCAGGGAAGTCTTCTTTACGATGCCCTTTTTGGTCAGCATAAAGAGGTTTTTGTCATTGTCGTATTCCTTGATGGGAATCATGGCCGTAATCTTCTCCTCCGGCGCAAGCTGCAGGAGGTTTACAATGGCGGTGCCCCGGGCCGTTCTTCCGGCTTCCGGAATTTCGTATGCTTTTAAACGGTAAACCCGTCCCAGGCTTGTGAAGAAATTCAGATAATAATGGGTGGTGGTCATGAGCAGATCCTCGATGAAGTCATCCTCGATGGTCTGCATTCCCTTTATCCCCTTTCCTCCCCTGTTCTGGGACCTGAAATTATCCACCGTCATACGCTTGATGTAACCCAGATTTGTAAGGGCAATCACCGTATTTTCATAGGGAATCAGATCCTCGATGGAAATGTCGGATTCGTCATATCCTATCTTGCTGCGCCTGTCATCTCCGTATTTATCGGATATTTCCACAATCTCCTTCTTGATGACGCCGAGCAGCAGCTTTTCATCCGCGAGAATTCTCTTCAGTTCCTGAATACGCAGCTGCAGCTCTCTGTGCTCGTTTTCCAGCTTCTCCCTCTCCAGTCCTGTGAGAGCCCGAAGCCGCATATCCACAATGGCCTGTGCCTGTGCATCGGAAAGCTCGAATCTGGTCATCAGCCTTTCCTTGGCCATCTGAGTATTCTGGCTGCTGCGGATAATGGAGATCACTTCATCTATGAAATCAAGAGCTTTCAGGAGACCCTGTAAAATATGATCCCTCTCCTCCGCCTTGTTCAGCTCATACCTGGTTCTTCTGGTGACCACATCCTCCTGATGGCGCAGGTAATATTTCAACATATCCAGGAGATTTAATACCTTTGGCTCCTGGTTCACCAGAGCCAGCATAATGACCCCGAAGGTATCCTGAAGCTGAGTATGTTTATATAACTGGTTCAGAATCACATTGGCATTGGCGTCCTTGCGAAGCTCGATCACTACTCTGACGCCCTCCCGGTTGGATTCGTCCCGGATATCCGTGATTCCGTCAATCTTTTTCAATTTCACCAGCTCGGCAATCTTGATAATCAGATTGGCCTTATTTACCATGTACGGCAGTTCCGTGGCAATGATCTGGCTCTTCCCGTTGGGCAGAGTCTCTATATTGGTGACGGCGCGGACGATCACCTTCCCCCGTCCTGTCCTGTAAGCCTCCTCGCAGCCCCTGGTTCCCAGAATCAGCCCGCCGGTGGGAAAATCAGGCGCCTTTACTATGGGAAGAATTTCCTCTATGGAGGTCTCTCTGTTCTCCTCCACCCGGTTGTCGATAATCTTCACAATGGCTCCCACAACTTCCCTTAAATTGTGAGGGGGAATATTAGTAGCCATGCCCACGGCAATCCCCGTGGTTCCGTTTACCAGGAGATTTGGATAACGGCTGGGCAGTACTACCGGCTCCTTCTCCGTATCGTCGAAATTGGGGACGAAATCCACCGTATCTTTATTGATATCGGCCAGAAGCTCCATGGAGATTTTGGAAAGCCTTGCCTCCGTATATCGCATGGCGGCGGCTCCGTCCCCGTCCATGGAACCGAAGTTCCCATGTCCGTCCACAAGGGGATACCTGGTGGACCAATCCTGTGCCATATTAACCAGGGCTCCGTAGATGGAACTGTCCCCGTGCGGATGATATTTACCCATGGTATCACCCACAATACGCGCACTCTTACGATGGGGTTTGTCCGGACCGTTGTTCAGCTCGATCATGGAATAGAGAACCCGTCTCTGTACCGGCTTTAATCCGTCTCTCACATCCGGAAGAGCTCTGGAAGCGATAACGCTCATGGAATAATCGATATAGAAGGATTCCATTCTCTCTTTTAAATCTACTTCCTGGATTTTATCCATGCCCTGGCTGTTGTCAAAAATATCGTCATTCATAAGATTCCTCTTTTCAATATTGAATCTTTACTGCTTTTCCTGAATTCTTCATTTGCGGATGCCTCGTATTTCAGCTGATATCCAGATTCTTCACAAATTTGGCGTTCTCCTCTATAAATTCTCTTCTGGGCTCCACCTTATCCCCCATCAGGGTGGTAAAGGTGAGATCCAGTTCGGATTCCATCTCCTCGTCGAAATTTACCCGAAGCAGAATCCTGCGGGCCGGATCCATGGTGGTCTCCCATAACTGCTCCGCATCCATTTCACCCAGTCCCTTATACCGCTGGATTTTATTGTTCTGATCCCTTCCCACTTCCTTCAGAATATCGTCCAATTCTTCGTCACTGTAGGCATACCATACTTTTTTATTTTTTTCCAGCTTATACAGGGGCGGCTTGGCCAGATATACATGTCCCTCCCTGATTAAGTCCGGCATAAAACGATAGATAAAGGTGAGAAGCAGGGTGCTGATATGAGCGCCGTCCACATCGGCATCCGTCATCAGAATAATCTTGTCATAACGCAGCTTTTCGATATTAAAATCCTCATGGATTCCCGTACCGAATGCCGTGATCATCGCTCTGATTTCCGCATTGGCATAGATTCTGTCAAGCCTGGCCTTCTCCACATTCAGAATTTTACCCCTGAGAGGCAGAATCGCCTGGGTAGCCCTGGCCCTTGCGGTTTTGGCACTCCCTCCGGCGGAATCTCCCTCCACGATGTAGATCTCGCAGTTTTTCGGATCCTTGTCCGAGCAGTCTGCAAGCTTACCGGGCAGCGCAAGCCCGTCCAATGCAGTCTTTCTTCTGGTCAGATCCCTGGCCTTCCTGGCCGCCTCCCTGGCCCGCTGGGCCAGAATGGATTTCTCACAGATGGATTTCGCCACAGAAGGGTTCAATTCCAGAAAATAGGTGAGCTGTTCGCTGACCACATTGTCCACGGCGCCCCTGGCCTCGCTGTTTCCGAGCTTCTGCTTTGTCTGTCCTTCAAACTGGGGATCCTCTATCTTGACACTGATAATGGCTGTCAGACCCTCCCTGATATCCTCGCCGGACAGATTCGGCTCGTTGTCCTTCAGCAGCTTAGCGCTCCTGGCGTAATCGTTGAATGTCTTCGTAAGGGCATTCCGAAAGCCCTGGAGATGGGTTCCTCCCTCCGGCGTATTGATATTATTCACAAAGCTGAATACACTTTCATTAAAGGAATCATTGTGCTGGAAGGATACCTCCACATAGATATTATTCTTCTGTCCTTCAAAATAAAGGATATCCTCATACAGGGGCGTCTTGCTTTTGTTGAGATATGACACAAATTCCTTAATCCCCCCCTCATAATAGAATTCCGCAACCCTTTCCCTGGCGGCTTTCTCTTCTCCCATTCCCATGGAATTCAACTCTGAGGATTCCGTAATACCTTTTTCGGTATCCCTGTTTTCCGTACCGGAATCTTCCGGATCTTCGCTTTTCTCTCCGCGGCTCAATGCTCCTTCCGCGGCCCCTTCCTCTCTTTCCTCCCTGTCGGCCTCCGCCCTCTGCAGCAGCTCGCTGATCTGGCTGTTCTCATGGGATGTGGATATCTCTTCCTTTCTCCTTCCATCCCTTAAAATGATTCTGAGACCCTTGGTGAGAAATGCCATTTCACGTAATCTTATCTTCAAAATATCGAAATCAAATACAGTGGTCTCCGTAAAGATCTGTTTATCCGGCAGAAATGTGACGGTGCTTCCCGTTTTTTCCTTCGGACATTCGCCGATTTCTTTCAGAGGATAGCATACATGTCCCCTTTCATACCGCTGCTTATAGATTTTTCCGTCCTGACAGACTTCCACCTCCAGCCATTCTGAAAGAGCGTTCACCACGGAAGCTCCCACTCCGTGAAGTCCGCCGGAAACCTTATATCCCCCGCCGCCGAACTTTCCTCCAGCATGGAGGATGGTGAACACTACCTCCACCGCTGGAATTCCGGCCTTATGGTTGATGCCCACCGGAATTCCCCGGCCGTTATCGGTAACGGTGACGGAATTGTCCTCGTTGATTCTCACGTCAATGGTATCGCAGAACCCTGCCAGCGCCTCGTCCACGGCATTGTCCACAATCTCATAGACCAGATGATGAAGCCCCCTGCTGGACGTGGTTCCGATATACATTCCGGGACGCTTCCTTACGGCTTCCAGCCCTTCCAGAATCTGAATCTGATCCGCATTATACTCATGCCGAACTTCCGTGTTGTTGATAGCTTCCTCACTCATCCTGTTTATGCCCTTTCATTTTCCGATTCCTGTTCCGTATGAATCTCATCGCTGCTGCGTTCATTATTCATACAGACAACGCTTCCCTCTGATACCCTGTACACCCTGTCGATCTCAAAGCGATGATTGACAAACTCCTCCAGACCGGTACAGGTGATGATAGTCTGTATATCTCCTATGCTGTTTAACAGATAATTCTGCCGGTTGGAATCCAGTTCCGAAAGCACATCGTCCAACAGCAGAACAGGATTATCCTTTGTAATCTTTTTTACCAGCTCTATCTCCGACAGCTTTAGAGACAAAGCCGCCGTCCTCTGCTGTCCCTGGGAGCCGTATTTCCTGATATCCACATTCCCTATCATAAAGGAAAAATCATCTCTGTGAGGTCCCACGGAAGTCATCTTTGCTCTGATATCCCTCTCCTGGCCTGCCGCCAGCTTTTTTTCGAAATCCTCAATCTCCACATCCGGTTCATACTGTATGGTCAGTTCCTCCCTGCCTCCGGAAAGCCTCTTATGGATATCGTATATAATTTCATTGAGCTGTTCCGCAAAAATCCTTCTGCGCTCAATAATCTTCTCCCCGAAGGATACCAGCTGCATATCCCAGATTCCAAGGGTTTCCTTCAAATCAGGATTTAAATACATATCTTTCAGGAGCTTATTGCGCTGATTGATTATTTTATTATAATGATTCAGGTTGTAGAGGTAAAAGCTGTCCAGCTGACACAGCTCCATATCCACGAAACGCCTTCTCTCCGCAGGTCCGTTCTTGATGATTCCCAGATCCTCCGGAGAAAAGAATACCACATTACACAAACCAAGCAAATCCGCAGCCTTTTTTATTTTTTGCCCGTCGATGGCTATTCCCTTGGATTTGCTCTTTCTCAGATGCATATCAACTCTTGTCTCGATACCCTCCCTGTCCAGGTAAGTCCTGATATGAGCTTCTTCTTTATCAAAATTTACGATTTCCCTGTCCTTGCTCCCTCTGTGGGATTTCGTGGTGGCCGCTACATAGATAGCCTCCAGAATATTCGTCTTACCCTGGGCATTGTCACCGTACAGAATATTCGTTCCCTTGTCAAACTGCAGGGACAGACAGTCATAATTTCTGTAATCTGCCAGTTCTATGGATTTAAGTATCATGTCCTACCCCGTCTCCGCACTGCCTTCCGCTCCTCTTTTTCCCGCATTTTACCGTTTTCCTGCTCCCGCGGGCAATGTACCTGCAGCGGGCTGTCTGGTTACAGTTCAATCTGTATGACTTCTCCATTATATTCCACTTTGTCCCCGGCTACAAGCTTTTTTCCTCGGCGCGTCTCAATTTCTCCGTTTACCTTAACCCTGCCGTCCTGAATGACTATTTTTGATTCCACGCCGGATCCTGTCAGGCCTGCCGCCTTCAGCGCCTGTCCCAGCTTGATGTATTCCTCTCTCAGATGCACAATTTCCATTTTCTCACCTTTTTTCCTTTATTGCAGCATTTCTTTCCATAAATTCTTTCTGATCCTTCCCGCCCGGAACCAATATACCGCCAGAAATTACATATTTCCGTAAAATGAATCTATACCAGGCGCAGCCGGGTACCACGCCCTGTTCTGATACACATTCCAAAGTGAGCGGAAGGAAACGGGCTGATCATTACCTGCCTGACAATCAGCGGGAATAATTTGCAACCAGGCTCACGGGAAGAATCAGATATATGTAGCTTTCTTCCTCATTTTTGATAAAGCAGGGCGCCTTTGGATTCACCATGTAAAGATCCACTTCCTCATCATCAATCACACGCAGCGCATCGATGAGAAATTTAGGATTAAAGCCGATCATCAGATCCTTACCCTGCTTCTCGATTTCGATATCCTCATTCATGCTCCCCAGTGCGGAATCGATTCTGAGGGTCATCCCCTCATCGGATATATTGATGACAATGGGCTTCCTGTCCCCTTCCCTGGTTAAAAGGGTGGCTCTGTCAATACATTCCAGCAGCTCTCTCTTATTTATCCTTACCTTAGTCTCATAATCTCCGGAGAGCATTCTGTCGATACTGAAATATTCCCCTTCTATAAGCCTGGATACCACCACTGTATTGTCAAATTCAAATACCATATGCTTTGCGGTAAGGTAGATGACCAGATCGCTGTCAGATCCTCCGGACAGAATCTTGCTGACTTCGTTTAAGGTTTTACCCGGCACCACCACTTTTCTGGGAGCGTAGCTCTCTCTAAGCTGAAGCCTGCGTATGGAGATACGATGGCCGTCCGAGGACACCAGTCTCATTTCATCTCCATTGATTTCAAACAATTCTCCCGTCATCAGTTTATTGCTGTCATTGTCGGAGATGGAGAAGATGGTCTGCCTCACCATCTCCTTTAAGGAGAACTGTCTGATCACAATACTGTCTTCCTTTTCCACTGCCGGCAGATAGGAGAAATCCTCTCCTGATTTACCTGCGATAGTAAATTTTGCCTTTTCGCATGTTATGACTGTTCTGAAGGAAGAGTCCGATTCAATCCTTATAAGGCTGTCCGGAAGCTTTCTCACTATTTCAAGAAATATCTTTGCATCCAGAGCAATGATTCCTTTTTCCAGAATGTCCCCTTCTATCACAGTCTCGATTCCAAGATCCATGTCGTTTGCCGTCAAAGTAATGATACTGCCTGAAGCATCTATCAGAATACATTCCAGAATGGACATGGTGGTTTTATTGGGAACAGCCCTTGATACAATCTGTACACCGTTCAGAAGATTTGATTTGGAACAAACTAATTTCATGGATTTACTCCCTTCTTTTTTAAACAGGTCTCACATTTTGAAAACAGGTCTCACGGGCGGACCGGTTATATATAAAATATAAAAGTAATTCATAATAATCTTATTAATGGATGTTGATATGTGCATAACTGCTTCTATTATACTATTTTTCAGGCAAAAAGGGAATGGAAAACTGGTGATTATTTTCAGGATAACCTGAGAATAAATATCAGGTTATTCACATCGATTTATTTGCCGGTAATTCTCTGCAAAAGTTATAAACACCATATCCACAGGTTTTACACTTTCCTATTAACCGCTCCTGTTAAGAGGGGGTTAACTTCTAAGAAGGGTTTAGCTTCTAAGAAGGGTTTAGCTTCTAAGAAGGGTTTAGCTTCTTTATTATAATATCCACCTTATTTTTAAGATCTTCGTTGATTTCCAGTTCGGAGGTGATCTTGTTGACTCCATGCATAATGGTAGTGTGGTCCTTCTTGGAAAGAAGCTTTCCTATATTTACATAGGAGGTATCCGTCAGCTTCCGGCACAGGTACATGACAATCTGCCTTGGAAGCACAAATTCCGAATTTCTCTTCTTGGAGGTCACATCCTCAGGTTTTACGCCGAAATGCTCCGACACTACATTAATGATGGTATGGGGTGTGATTTCTCTTGATTTGTTCGGATAGATCACATCCTTTAATGCCTCTTCTGCCACGGGCAGCGTCAGATCCACCTGATTTAATTTCGCAGCCGCAACTATTTTATTCAGCGCCCCCTCCAGCTCTCTGATATTTGATTTAATATTAGTCGCTATGTAATTGATAATTTCCTCATTGATCTTGAGGCTGCAGAGCTCCGCGTTTTTACGCAGGATTGCCATTCTGGTCTCATAATCCGGAGGCTGGATATCCGCAATCAGCCCCCATTCGAACCGGGAGCGGAAACGCTCATCCAGATTATCGATCTCCTTGGGAGGCTTGTCCGAGGAGAGAATAATCTGCTTTCTGGCGGAATGCAGTACATTGAAGGTGTGGAAGAATTCCTCCTGGGTACTTTCCTTTCCTATAATAAACTGCACATCATCTACCATGAGCACGTCCACGGTCCTGTACTTCTCCCGGAGCTTGGTCATGGAAGCTGCATTACCGCTTCGGATGGACTCGATCACTTCGTTTGTGAATTCCTCGCTGGTCACATAGAGAACCTTCTTGTCAGGATTCTGTTCCAGAATGAAATGACCGATGGAATGCATCAGGTGGGTCTTACCCAGTCCCGGCCCCCCGTAGAGATAGAGGGGATTGTAGGTCTGTCCCGGAGATTCCGCTACCGCAAGGGAGGCGGAATGGGCAAACTTATTGCTGCTTCCCACCACAAAGGTATTGAATTTATATTTCGGGTTCAGATTGGCGTCTTCCGTATCGCCGTTTCCATCATAGTCAGGACGGTTCTCTGATACCGATTCCGCCGGGAATTCTTCCGGAATATCCTTTTTCAGAATGAAGGTGACATCATAGTAATGATTATACATCTCCGTGATGGCAACCTTGAAAAAGCTCTTATATCTGGAAGAAATATAGTCCAGCATATGGGATTGCTCGGAGGGGATGATAATGTTTACCACATCATTTATCACCTTATAAAATTCAAGGGGTTCAACCCATGTCTTATAGGATATATCAGTGAGATCATATTCCCTTTTTATGGTTTCTTTAATTGTAAGCCAATTCGCTTTGATATCATCCATCGGTTCGGATCCTTCCCTGGTCAGCATGATTTATACTGCAGACCGCCAGGATTTACATTGATGCTCCTGGGAAAATACTTGGCTGGCGGTCTGCAGTCGGGCCGTACTGCAAATTTAGTCGGTGTGCAGTATATATTCAGCGCTGATACTGCATTTTCCTATTGTAATATAGAATTCTTAATAATTCAAATATAAGTTATGAACATTTCTATGGATAAAGTTATCCACATAATGTGAATAATTATGTTTATAATTCTGCCGTATACATGGGAATGTGGATATAAATGTGTATATGTGGATAAATCAATAAAATGAAAAATCCTTATTTTTCAGGTCTTTTTAGAAAATTCTCACTTTTTGTTCACAGGAAATATTCTCTTTTATCCGCATTATCCACAAGTAATCAACATTATGTGTATAAGTCAGTTTCCGGTTATCCATGTGGATATCTATGTGTATAACTGAAATAAAATTTTTTTTTACATTTCAAACCGGGATTTATGCTGAAATTTCAAGTAATTTTATTTAAAATTCCTTGACATCGGGCGATTTTTTATATACAATCAAATATGCTATTTTCCTGATAATTCGTATGAAGAGAAGAAAATCAGACGCCTTTATACACACTGCTCAACGATTTCACTTGCCGCGAAACCAGACTGCATAAAGCTGACTGGTTCCATCGCATAATTACATCAGGCAGTATTCAGCGTTATGCAGTATAAAAGGTCCGGAGAAAAGGAGGTGCCTTTCCATGAAAATGACATATCAGCCCAAAAAGCGTTCGCACGCTAAGGTTCACGGTTTCAGAGCGAGAATGAGTACTCGCGGCGGAAGAAAAGTTTTGGCGGCCAGACGTGCAAAAGGAAGAAAAAGATTATCCGCATAGGTCACAGAAATGTGGCCTTTTTGATTACGTTTGTGCTTTCAGGAGGATGAATGCAGATGAATTTTTCCGAAAGCCTTAAAAAAAATCACCAGTTTCAATTTGTTTATCAAAACGGTAAATCTTATGCAGATAAATATCTGGTTATGTACGTGATGGAAAATGGCACCGACAGAAACAGAATTGGAATCAGTGTGAGCAAAAAAGTTGGAAACAGTGTGGTAAGACACCGGGTTAAGAGACTGGTGCATGAGAATTACAGACTGCAGGAAGCGGTGTTCAATAGTGGTTTGGACATTGTGGTCGTGGCAAGGCAGAGGACGGCTTCGGCTGATTATTATCAGGTAGGAAAGTCGCTTCTTCATATTGCAAAGCTTCATCGTATCATAAATATGTAATGAAAGTCCTGTCAACGGAATTTATATTGAACATATGTTCTGCTGTACGGGAAACGGAAGTTCATCAATCATGAAAAAATTTTTAATTGTGGGTATCAGATTTTATCAAAAGTATTTATCTCCCATGAAAAGGACGAAATGCCCCTATATTCCATGCTGTTCCCAGTATGGACTGGAGGCTGTGGAAAAGTACGGCGCGGTAAAGGGGAGCCTTCTGGCAATCTGGAGAATACTGCGCTGTAATCCTTTTTCCAAAGGGGGATTTGATCCTGTTCCTTAGGAACATTTCCTTAGGAACATTTCCTTAATCTGCGTACCGACAAACCTTAGCTGAGAGGATACGGATAAATGAATCTAATTTTACTGACTCAGAACAGTACCCCTATTATAGGGCAGGTGGCATGGCTGCTTGGAAATATTATGAACGGGATTTTCTATGTGATAGACCTGATAGGAATTCCCAATATAGGTCTCGCCATTATTATATTTACCATCGTGGTAAACCTTCTGATGACTCCATTGAATATCAAGCAGCAGAAGTTTTCAAAGCTGTCCGCCAAAATGAGTCCTGAAATACAGGCCATTGAAGCAAAATATAAGGGAAGAAATGATCAGGATTCCCTGATGGCGAAAAATCAGGAAGTAAGAATGATTTATGCAAAATACGGCGTGTCCGCAAGCGGCAGCTGCGTACAGCTGTTGATTCAGATGCCCATTCTGTTTGCTCTGTATCGGGTTATTTATTCCATGCCTGCCTATGTGACCAAGATCGGCAATACCTTCAGAGTGCTGGCCGACAAGATTATATCCGTTGACGGAGCGGGATTTCTGCAGGATTCGGGGATCGACAGTATTACCAGTGTGGTTTCCATGTACGGACAGTCCATGACAAAAGGAGATCTGTCCAACGGGGTAATCGATGTATTGAACAGATTGTCCTCCGCAGATCTGGCTACGGTTGCCGGGCATTATGATCTGACCAATCTTACCTATGAGGGACATCTGATTTTAAGCAATGATACCACAAGGGGCCTCATTGATACCTTTAATAATTTTCTGGGACTGAATATGGGTGATTCTCCCAGTACGCTGATAAGGACTGCATGGGCGGCGGGAGCATGGGGTATCGTAATCGGAGCCGTGCTGATTCCCGTGCTTTCCGCGGTAACCCAGTGGATCAATGTAAAGCTGATGCCCCAGCAGCCTGTCAACGGCAATGAGAAGGCTTCCTCCATGGCTTCTTCCATGAAGACCATGAATATGATCATGCCTCTCATATCAGCCTGGTTCTGCTTTTCTCTTCCTTCCGGATTAGGTCTGTACTGGGTGGCAGGAAGCGTGGTGAGAAGCATCCAGCAGGTGGTAATCAACAAGCATATTGACAAAATGGATTTTGATAAGGTCATTGCCAAAAATTCCGAGAAGAGTGCCAAAAAGATCGAAAAGATGAAGCAAACCCAGGAGAGGATGAATGCTTACGCCAGCATGAAGACAAAGAGCATTCAGAGTAAGGCTTCCATAAATTCAGGAGTCTCCGAAAGGGATAAGGAGGCGGCGTCCCAGAATGCTTCTTCCAATTATTCTTCTGCTCCGGCAAAGGCGGGCAGCATGAGGGAAAAGGCCAATATGGTAAGAGATTATAATGAGAAAAACAACAGCCGATAAATACCGGGGTTATAGAAAATGTAAAACAGTACCAAATAAAGTGAAAAGAATAGATGGGGAGGATTAAGATATGAGCAAGGAACAGGAATATATCGAGATATCCGCAAAAACGGTGAGTGAAGCGATCACGGAAGCCTGCCGGAAATTCGGAGTTACAAGCGACCGGCTTGACTATCAGGTGACGGATGAGGGCTCAAGCGGATTTCTGGGAATCGGTTCCAGACCCGCAATCATCAAAGCTGCCGTTAAGATCGAAGAGGTTTCCATCGAAGAGGCTGCCGGGAATTTCCTGGATAAGATATTCCAGGCAATGAACATGACGGTTAAGGTGGAAGTAAAATATGATGAAGCGGAAAAGTCCATGGATATTGACCTTTCAGGAAACGAGATGGGTATCCTGATCGGAAAGAGGGGACAGACTCTTGATTCCCTTCAATATCTTGTTTCCCTGGTGGTGAATAAGGAAGCGGAAGAGTATATAAGGGTTAAGGTGGATACGGAGGATTACCGCCAGAGGAGGAAGGAAACCCTTGAGAATCTTGCCCGGAATATTGCTTATAAGGTAAAAAAGACCAGAAGACCGGTATCTCTGGAGCCCATGAATCCTTATGAAAGAAGGATTATCCATTCGGCACTGCAGAATGACAAGAATATATCCACTCACAGCGAGGGAGATGAACCCTTCAGAAGAGTGGTAGTTACTTATAAGAGATAATTACATTTGATCTGGGAGAGAAAGGGGCTGTCGGAAACGCTGTCAACATACAATATATGGTTGTGATTTCTAAAGTCTCAGAGCATATATTGTGGGAGGACAGTTATTTTTCGACAGTCCCTTTTAAGCTGTTTTATAAGGTAAATCATTTATGAGAAAAACGGATACAATTGCCGCAATCGCAACAGGGCTTACGGATTCCGGAATCGGAATTGTAAGAATAAGCGGAACGGATGCAATTGAGGTGGGAAACAGAATATTTAAACTGCCTTCCGGCAGAAGGATTCTCTCCCGGGCGGTAAGCCATATGTTATATTACGGCTTTGCCGTGGATGACGGGGAAGATCTTGTGATAGATGAAGTGATGGCCGTGGTAATGGCGTCCCCCAGAAGCTTTACTGGGGAGAATACGGTGGAGATTCAGTGCCATGGGGGCGTGTATGTGATGAAGAAAATTCTGGATACCGCCTTAAAATGCGGGGCAAGGCTGGCTGAGCCGGGAGAGTTTACCAGACGAGCCTTTTTGAACGGGAGAATGGATCTGTCCATGGCCGAGGCGGTGATGGATGTCATTCAGTCCCAGAATAAATATGCTCTGGTTTCCTCGGTCAATCAGCTCAGGGGAGCTCTTTCCGATAAAATAAAAAGCTTACGTTCTAAAGTTCTATACGAAATTGCGTTTATTGAATCCGCTCTTGACGATCCGGAGCATTTTGACCTGGAGGATTACCCTGAAGAGCTTGCGGATAAGCTTACCGTTCTTACGGATGAGATCGGCGGACTCATTGCCGCGTCCTGGAACGGCAGGCTGATAAAGGAGGGAATACGGACGGTAATTGTGGGGAAGCCCAATGCGGGAAAATCTTCCCTTCTGAACTGCCTTGTGGGAGAGGAGAGAGCCATTGTAACGGAAATTGCCGGGACTACGAGGGATGTACTGCAGGAGAGCGTGCGTCTGGGCGAAATCATTCTGAATGTGGTGGATACGGCAGGAATCCGCAGCACGGAGGATACGGTGGAGAGGATCGGCGTGGAGAAAGCCAGAAAATACGCGGGGGATGCGGATCTGATTCTCTATGTGGCGGATGCCTCCGTAAGCCTGGACGAGAACGACAGGGAGATTGTTTCGCTGATAAAGGATAAGAATGTCATTGTATTGCTGAATAAAAGCGATCTGGAGAACAGGGTCACGGCAGAAAGCATGGAGAAGCTTTTTCAGGAAAGCGGAAAGCCTCTTCAGGAGAGCGGAAAACCCCTTATCATAAAGACATCTGCCAGGGACGGAGAGGGCATGCGGGAATTGGAGGAGAGTATTAAAAATATTTTCTTTCAGGGAAATATTAGGAGCAGTCATGAGATGGTCATCACAAATATGAGGCATAAGGAAGCTCTTGAGGAAGCATATCAATCCCTGATGCTGGTGAAAAAGAGTATAGGGGAGGGACTGCCGGAGGATTTCTATTCCATTGACCTGATGAACGCCTATTCCTGCCTTGGGCGGATCATCGGAGAGGAAGTGGACGATGACCTGGTGGAAGAGATTTTTTCAAAATTCTGTATGGGAAAGTAAGGCAGGAAGCCATAATTGTAAACTTCCATTTAGGCACTTAACAACGAAATATTGTGTAAAGTGGCATAATTTTGGTTCCGGCTTGTCCGGATTAGGAAAATAATGTAAGGAGCTATATTCAGTTATGGAGAGCTTTTCGGGAAAGAAAAAGCCTCTTATATACTGCATAACGCTGAATGCTGCCTGATGCAATCATGCGATGGAACCAGTCAGAGTTATGCAGTCTGGTATCATGGCAAGTGAAATCGTTAAGCAGTATAAATTATTGAAAAGAGATATCATATGATTAAATATCGTGAAAAAGTTGACGTATGTGTAATTGGGGCGGGACATGCGGGATGCGAGGCCGCTCTGGCCTGTGCCAGACTGGGACTGGAGACGGTTATTTTTACCATAAGTGTGGACAGTATTGCCCTTATGCCCTGTAATCCCAATATAGGGGGAACCTCCAAAGGACATTTGGTGAGAGAACTGGATGCCCTGGGCGGGGAAATGGGAAAAGTAATAGACAAAACCTTCATTCAGTCGAAAATGCTGAATGTATCAAAGGGTCCTGCGGTTCATTCCCTACGGGCACAGGCAGATAAGGCCGAATATTCCAGGGCAATGAGAAAGGTGCTGGAAAATCAGGATCATTTGACCATAAAGCAGGCAGAAGTATGCGAAATTTTATGGGAATATAAAAGTAAAAATGATGAATCCGCCAATGACGGAGCTATCGATAAGGGTCCGGTCAGTAATCACTTAAATAAAAATACAGATGAAGTAAAAAAACATACGGTTAAATGTAAAAAAATTAATGGAATAAAGACTTTCACGGGAATGGTTTACGAATGCGAAGCAGTGATTCTCTGCACCGGAACTTATCTGGGGGCAAGATGTCTGTGCGGAGAGGCTATTACGCAGACAGGTCCCAACGGGCTGCAGGCAGCTTCTTATCTGACAGATTCCTTAAGGGCAATGGGGATTGAACTGCGCCGCTTTAAGACGGGTACGCCGGCCAGAATGGACGGGAGAAGCATTGATTATTCCAAAATGGAGGAGCAGCCGGGTGACGAAAATATCGTGCCTTTTTCCTTTTCTACCAGGCCGGAAGAGATACAGAAGGAACAGGTTTCCTGCTGGCTTACCTATACCAATGAGAGAACCCACGAAATTATCCGGGACAATCTGGACAGATCGCCTATTTACGCGGGTATCATAGAGGGAACGGGTCCCAGGTACTGTCCTTCCATTGAGGATAAGGTGGTAAAATTTGCGGATAAGGAGAGACATCAGGTTTTCCTGGAGCCGGAGGGACTTCATACCAATGAAATGTATGTGGGGGGAATGTCCTCTTCCCTGCCGGAGGATGTGCAGCTTGCCATGTATCGGACGGTTCCCGGACTGGAGCATTGCAGGATTGTCCGCAATGCCTATGCCATAGAATATGATTGTATCGATGCCGGACAGCTTGACGCAACCCTGGAATTCAAGGATATCAGGGGTCTGTTCAGCGCGGGGCAGTTTAACGGGAGCAGCGGATATGAGGAAGCCGCGGGCCAGGGCCTGGTGGCCGGAGTGAACGCTGCCAGGTCTGTTATGGGCAAAGAGCCTCTTCTCATTGACAGATCGGAGGGGTATATCGGGGTATTGATCGATGATCTGGTGACTAAGAATAACAGGGAGCCTTACCGGATGATGACCTCCCGTGCGGAATACAGGCTTCTGCTGCGGCAGGACAACGCGGATCTGAGGCTTCGGAAAAAGGGATATGAGGCAGGTCTCATCTCCCCGGAGGAATATGATGCCTTGCTGGAAAAGGAAAGGCTGATAGAAGAAGAGATCAGCCGCCTGAAGAACACTTTTGTGGGCGCGGGCAGGGAAATACAGGAATTTCTGGAGAAGCACGCCAGCTCCCGGCTGAAGACGGCTGCCAGCCTTGCGGAATTGATGTGCCGCCCTGAGCTTTCCTATGAAATTCTGGGAGAGATCGACAGGGAGAGGAGGGCGCTTCCCCCTTCCGTACTGGAGCAGGTGGAGATCGAAATCAAGTATGAGGGATATATTATCCGCCAGAAACGTCAGGTAGAGCAGTATAAAAAGATGGAGAGAAAGAGAATTCCACAGAATCTGGATTATGATAAGGTACCCTCTCTGCGCCTTGAGGCAAGACAGAATCTTAAGCTTTTCCGTCCTGCTTCCATCGGGCAGGCATCCAGAATCTCAGGTGTGTCCCCTGCGGATATCTCCGTGCTGTTAGTCTATCTGGAGCATTATAATTGACGGCACCTTGGGACGTGATCAGAGCAGCAAAAAGCGTTGTCAGGTTATTTGTCCGTGCTGGGCGCGGCATCCGGCTGAGCTTGGTATATAGTCATTAAAAGAATTAAAAAAACAGGAACAAAAAAATGAAAAATGACTCGAAATTATGTTTCTTTTTTTCTGCTTCTCTGGTATAATAATTCTGATTCAGGGAACAGAAATAAATTAAAAGGAGAGAAGTATCTATGAAAAAAGTATTGGCTTTGGGCATACTGACAATTATTTTTATTGTGGCAACCGTGTATTTGAGAATAAACATGGATAATATGGAACTGGAGTATACCAAAGTAGAGGCGGAGGTGGTCAGTTCAGAAACTGTTCAAAAGAGGGTAAAAAGCAAGTATTCAACCTCCAACATCACGGAGTATGATATTGTCGTTCGTTATGAGGGAAAGGATTATGATTTGAAAAATGCTCATAATTCCTATTCTTACCGTGAAGGCTCCAAGGTTACCGTATATATGGCAAACGGAAAAATGTATGCGAATGAAGAAGGAGTAAGGACCTCCTCTCCCATGGGAATCGCATATTTTGTAGGGCTTATCGGTTCCTTTATCCTGTTTATTGTTACATTATGTGTCTGGGGACAGGTGGCGCAGAATAAAAAGAGAAATGCGAAGCAGAGCTAAAACGATCGGAAAAAATATGGATGCAGGAGGAAGGCAGCAGAATGAAGCAGTTTTTTGGTATGAGCCAGAGCGGTAATTTAAAAGAGGCGGTACAGGGACTGAGGAGCCCTCAGTTTATTATGCTTCTGTCAAATGACACACAGTTTGAAATGCATGTAAAGTCCCTGGAATCACTTTATCCCGGAATTCCAAGCATTGGATGCATCGGGATGGGGTATGATACCAGAATTGTGGAAAAGGGTGTTGCCGTTATTGCATTCAGTGATGGAGTAAGTGCGGCGGCAAATGTGCTGGAACAGATATCCGTCATGCCTGTAAAATATATCAGCAGGCTGGAACAGGATATAGCCAGGGTGGGCGGAACGAATCAGAATACGGTATGTATCGACTTTTGCAGCGGAAACGATGCCTGTGTGCTGACCACAATTTATTCCGTACTGAAAAATAAGGGAATACAGCTTGTTGGGGGAACGGGAGACGGAGGAAGGGTGTCTGCAAACGGCAGAGTTTATCAGGATGCGGCCGCCTACGGAATCATCCGCAACCAGGGCGGCAGGGTAAAAACCTATAAAGAAAATATCTATCATCAGTATGGAGACTATCGCTTTATCGCTTCCAACACGGACAGGGCAAAATACATAATCGGATCCTTAAACGGAATCCCTGCAAAAAAGGTGTATGAGGATATCCTTCATGTAACGGATCAGCAGATCCTGACACAGACATTCCAGAATCCTTTCGGAAAAATAAACGGAGATGACACTTGTATCATTTCCATTAAAGAGGTCAACGGTAATTCATTGGCCTGTTTCCGCCAGGTAAATGATTCGGATGTATTAATTCTGCTGGAACTGGGGGATTACAGGGCTACGGTGCAGGACACCATAGAGAATATCTGCCGGGATTTTCCCAAGCGCTCAGCGGTATTTTCGGTGAACTGTCTGTTCCGGTATAAATTATTCAGCGAACAGAATTATATGCAGAAATATCTGAAGGAAATGAGTGTTCTGGGCTGCCATGCAGGCCTTGTAGGATACGGAGAACATTACAATAATTGTTTTGTAAATCAGTCCATGACATGTGTGGTATTTGAATAGTCTTGGAGCATAATTGGAGGATATCAAATGATTTTTTCAAAAAAAGGCCGGAATAAACAGGGACAGAAAAAGCATGACGAGAAGAGTCTTTATCCGATTCTTCATGTTGCAGGAAGCCTGAAGGAATATCAGAAGGATCTTTCCAGAAAGGAAGTGGAATCATTATTCGAGATGAGTATGGTGAAATCTTCCTTTTCCGGTGTGTTGACGGAGACGGATCAGTTTCAGTCTCAGCTGCAGGATTTTGGACAGTCTTTTTCCAATATCAATGAGGCCGCAGGGCAGTTTATGCAGGTGAGGGATGATATTACCAAGACGGTATCTGAAGCACAGAATATGGTGGAAGAATTGAAGCTGACTTCCATGCAGGTGCAGGCTTCCTACAGTGAAATGGAGACTACTTTTGAACAGCTGCAGTCAGCCGTAAAGGAAATTCAGCATTGTATGGGAAAGATAAGCTCCATTGCCGACGAGACAAATATCCTTGCGATCAATGCGTCCATAGAAGCTGCAAGAGCCGGTGAGCAGGGTAAAGGCTTTGCAATAGTGGCAGAGAAGGTCAGGGAACTGGCAAGGGAGATTAAGGGCCTGACTGATGATGTGGATACCGGTGTTCGCGATGTGGAAGCAGGTGCCACGCAGCTGAACGAGAAAATACTGGAATCCCAGCAGACTCTGGGACAGGGGGTCGGCGTAGTCAACAGTACATCGGAATCCTTCAGCCAGATTACCATGGCAGCGGAGGGCGCCGCTTCCGTACAGACGGAAATTTCAGGCGTGATCGAGGATTCTCAAAGGGCGCTGCAGGTAATCTGTCAATTTTTTGACGGAATAAGGCTTCGGTATCAGGATGTGATAAAGCATATCGAAAAGGCGAATAATCTTGGCACCACAAAGAGCGCAATGTTTGAGGATGTGGACAATATGCTCTCGCAGATTGTACCGATCATCAGGGATGCAGATCCCGATCAGATTTAAGGGCGGAGAGACAGAATCCGGTTCCGATTATTGCTGCATGGAGAAGCATTCCTGCTAAATATCCCGTATTGTGCGTTGCATTCAGATAATAATAAGGGGGCAGCAGAATTTGTATTATACGGAGACCCCGGTAAGAAAAGAATATGGGGCATAACACCAGCATTCCCAATAGAAGCAGGGGGATAACAGCCCCCATGATTTTAGCGGAGCGCAGTATTCTTTTCAGCAAAGAGCAGAAGAGAGTGCAGTCTGATAAAAAGACGGCCATTATCAGGCATTCCCACCGCATTTTCCCTGTGTTTCCTGTAATGAAAAGAGCTGTCAGGGAGACAAATGCGGCAGGCGCCATGGCGGCTAATTCATATAGACAGAGTTGTGCCTGCCTTTTTTTGGGAGAGATTCTGTCGAACATTCCCTGTTCCTCATCCTGAAAGAAAAACATTGCCGCAGCAAACCCGCAGAGCAGAATCATCAGAGAGAGCAGACCTCTCAGAGGTGCGGTAATATAGTTCTGTCTGTCTGTTTCTTCCGTGAAATCCACATAGGCCAGGTTGAAGAGGCTTCCCTCCTGGGAGGATATTTCGTAGGCTTCCCGAAGAGCTTCGTCAGAGATATCCTCTTTGGGGAGCAGCTCTTCCTTTGCAAAATGCTGATATGCGGAATACGCCACATGGGGATAGAGTGTGCCGAAAAGTTTGATTTTTGACAGCTGAAGGGGTATGGTATCCTCTCTCTCCACTACCAGAACAGGGACATCCTCAGAATAGCCGTATCTGGAATAAAATTCCAGCTTCTCCTGAAATTTTTCCGCAAAAATCCACGCGGCATCCGCCTGATTATTTCTGACTGCTTTCCGGGCTTCCTCCGCATTATCCATGACTGTAAATTGCAGCACGGTTTTTTCCTTCATGAGAGTTTCCATGATATCTTTTGTCAATAAATCTTCATCTTCCGCACAAAGTATGATTTTCAGCATGCCGCTGTCCTGATGGGATACAATCCTTAACCCTGCCGTGAGAAGCGGGATGGAGAGAAGAAGGATTACAAAACTTACTTTCTTAAAAAACCGTTTACTGAGAAGCGCATAATAGAGAATCATTTTATTCATCTCTTAATCCTCCTTGTTCTGACAGCTACTGACAATCCCAGGAAAAGTATGAAATAAATCAATAACAGCGCGGCTTCCTTCCAGGGAGTAAGGGACTGAAGGCAGCGGCCCGCATAGCTCAGGCATGCTCCGGAGGGAAGCCAGGGCGCCAGTTTCTGAATGCTTTCCGGAAAGAATGTAATGGGATACAGACAGCCTGAGAGGTAGGAGAGAATAACGGCTGTCAGAAACTGCAATAAAATCCCGCTGATCATATCGGAAATCAGTTCAAATAAAAGGAAATGAAGCGCTGCTATAACGGCGGCCGCAGGGAACAGCTTCACCACAAAGAAGATAAGCTCCGTCACGGTTCCTGCTTCCCATTCGGAAAGCTTTATGCCGAAGAGATAAAACACAAGTCCCAGGGGAAGGATCAGCAGAAATAAATTGGTCATCATCAATGTAAGGTATGCCATGTATTCCGCCAAAATCTGGCTGACGGCACTTTGTCCTCTGGCTTTTAGCAGGCATGGAAGAGAGTAATCCCTTTTCACAAAGAGAGAACTGCAGGTAATTCCCCAGAATAGCATGAAAAGAATAAAAAAAGCCGTAAAATAATAGCTTACGAAGGACAGGCCGTCGGAAGCTCCAAGGCAATCTGTCAGAAATAAATCCATTCTGTTCAGAAAGAGATTCATCAGATGCAGAAAGAGAGTATCCGTTGCTTCCCCGAATATATTCCACATATCTCTCTCCGCTATCAGCTGCCTGATTCCGTAAATGACATTCTGGGAATCGGTAAATAAATCCGAGATAATTCCGATCAGTTCATTCATGAGAATCGTACCCATATTGGAGGCATTGCCGTCTACGGCATAGGTGAGAGGATTGTTCTCTCCGTTGTTGACGGACTCTATAAAGCCGTCCGGAATCACCACATAGGCATTGATTTCACCACGCTCCAGCTTATCCCGGGCTTCCTTTTCATCCATGTTCAGAAAGTCGATAGTATAGCGGGAAGGGTCCAGCTTCTGTATGGCAGAAAAGCCGAAACCAAGATATGTGTCTTCCGCATTGCCTACCAGAGCTATACTTATTTTGGCTTTTCTTTCCGAGAGTGCATCGGATTTCTGCATGACCAATGCCAGCAGCAGTATTCCCGCCGTGAGAAGTATTGTCATACAGAAGACAAAAGGAAATACCTTTCGAATCCTTTTTATTTGTGCCAAAAGGCTGGCTGTGAAATGAATCATTTTTTACTGCTCCTAATCTGTCGGGAACCGAAATTTTGCGATTTTATGAGGGATTTCGGTGTTCATTGCCAGAGCCGGACCCTCCCGGATATAAATTTTCCGCATCCGGATGTATTACTATGGATACTTATTATACAGTAAATATCCATGCCATCCCGGTTGTTTCACCTTTCATGAAAGGAAGGCAATATAAAGAATTGCCTGGAGGTTTACTGTGGATGCACATATACCCACAAGGCGTGTCGCCTTTGGAAAGCGGGTATTTATAGCCGCCCTACCAGATGATGAATGTCTCCGTCATACAGATAGGGGGTCAGGACTCCGTTTTTCAGGATATAGTAGCTGTCACATAATTCCAGCTCCTGCACATCATGGGTTGCAAGCAGGATGATGCCGCCCCGGGCTTTGAATTCCGTAAGATAGGTTCCTATTCTTTCCTTACAGATCAGATCCAAGGCGGCGGATGGCTCATCCAGGAGCAGAATTTTGGGATTATTTGCCACAGAGCAGCCTATGGACAGCCTTTTTTTCATTCCGCCGGACATCCTGCGCACAGGTGTTTTGATAAAATCATGGATTCCGAGCATGGCGAGCACGCCGTTATTAAGCTCTCTTTTCAGATGACTTTTATCATACCAGAGACGCAGATTATCCCATGCGGTCAGCTCCTCCATCAGAGGATTTCCCTGGGGGACATAACCGATCACTTCAGTTCTCTTTTTTTCATTGGAGAACAGTTCCTCCTTTTCCCATAAGAAGGAACCGCTGTCTGCCTTCTGCACTCCCGCCAGAATGGATAGCAGCGTGGATTTTCCGCTTCCGTTTCCTCCCAGAATTCCCACACAGGTTCCCTCTTCTGCGGAAAGAGCTGCGCCGTTCAGCACGGCCTTTTTTCGATAGCTTTTATTGATTTTCCTTATCTCTATGCCCATTTTCTGTACCATTATTTTTTAAAATGCTGCTGTCTGCCCCCTGCTTCGTCCCGTCAGAAACCGGGAATTTGCCGGAAAGCGAGTGAATTTATTGTTAAGCATCCGCTTTGTCCCGTCCGGAACAGGAATGATGGCGGAAAGTGAGCGACTTTATTGCTAAGCATCCGACCCATCCCTCCGGAACAGGAACATGACAGGAATTGCTTCAGCTGCCCATATAGCCGTAAACGTATTCATATATCCAATGTTCCGTCACATTTCCATTGCCGTCATGGCAAGTGGAGGATTTTTGATTTCCCATGAGATCGTATTCATTCTCGGTAAAATAGCTTTCGCCATGTATATCGATGGCCGTATAACGTATAAGTTTTCCGTCTCCGTCATACTCATTTTCCGAGCTGTAGGTAATATTTCCATAGCCGTCATAATTAGTGTAGCTTATGTTATTACCTGCTTCGTCATACGTTGTTATAGTCTCTTCGTTTACATTGAGGTATTCGTCATAGCTGATGCTGTGAGACATATTTCCGTTTTCATCATACTCGTATTCATAATAGTATTGCAGATCGCCATAGGAATAGCCTGCTTCGCTGGTTATATTTCCGGCGGAATCATAGGTATATTGATCTACCCAGGTTGCCTCTTCATTATCATATTTGGTGCTTGTTAATAGATTTCCCGTACTGTCATAAGTATTGAGATAGTAGTAACGCACATTTCCCTGGGAATCATAATATACGCTGCTTGTCATATTTCCTGCCCCGTCATAGGATGATTCCACCATTTCCGTGACTGTTCCATCACTTTGATAAGTGATACGAGCCAATTCATTGCCGCTTCCGTCATAAGTCATTTCATCGATGTAGGAAATGCTGCCGCCCTCACCATAGCTGATGTACGCAGTCATGTTTCCTGCCCCATCATATTGATATTCTTCTCCGTATATTATGCTGCCGTCATTATTATAGTAGATATACAATGTGAGATTGCCGTCGGCATTATATTCGCTTACGGAGGTGTTTTCTATTATCTTGTTTTCCCCGTAGCCGATAAATGCTATATTGTTTCCATTTTCATCAAAGGTGTTTTCCTCTCCGTATGTTAAATTACCGCCGGCATCATAGGACATATAGGAGATGGTATTTCCGTTTTCGTCATACTGATATTCGTACCGTGAATTCAGATTTCCATATTCATCATAATATATCAGAGTGGTTGTATTTCCTGCTTCGTCATATTCTGCTTCCCGGCTGAGGACATTATTATAATAATGGATTCTCTTTTTAAGATACAGATTTTCCTTCAGGTTCTCAGCCCGTTCCGACAATGATGAATTACCTGTATCTTCACTTCCCTCTGTCAGGATTTCAATGGCTTCGATATATTTTTCCTCTGCTGTCAGGGTATCTGCATAGGCATTATATATTTCAGGCCGCTTTTGCAACAGGGAATTATCTTCTGTAGATCCATATCCTGTGGCCAGTACATTCAGAGCCTGCTCATAGCTTCCGTTTTTCAGAAGAGAGTTAGCCTCTGCAAGATAGATTTCTGTCAGCTTATCGGTCAGCAATTCCCCGGCGTCTTCCGAATCCTCTGCATCCTTTGTCTTCTTCAGGCCTTTTTCCAGAATTTCGTAGGCGTTCTCATATTTCTCCTGAATCAGATAGATATCTGCGCTGCCAAGATAGGCATCTGTCAGGGAAGAATCCAGGTCAAGCGCTGTGTCATAGTATTTCAGGGCGGAGCGGTATTCCTCCTCCTCGAAGGCTTCCGCCGCCTGTTTCATATTCTTTTCTATCTGGTATCCGTCGCTGGTAAAGTAAAGAAAACCTGCCGTTCCGGCTGCTGCTATCACCACAAATATAATTATGATGAGGGCAATTATGCCTCCTTTTCCTTTTTTGGATTTCTTTTTTTCCTTTTTTGCTTTAATCTTTTCTTCTTTGGCTTTTTTCTTTTCTTTAATTTTTTCTTCTTTTTTCTGTTTTTTGCTTTCTTTTATTGTAATACCTTCTGTTATACTTTCTACTGGTTTGTTTTCCGCTATTTTAGCTTCTGCTGTTATAGTTTCATTGACTTTGATATCCTGTGTTTTACTTTCATCTGCTTTATTTTCACCCGCTTTGCTTTCCTCATTCTTTTCTATTTCGCTCGTTTCCTTTGCGGGTGCAATATTTTCGGTCAATGGATTTTGAGACTGAATTTCAACAGTATTATTGTTCTGATCGATAACAGCACCTGGCTCTGATTTTGCGGGAATGGCTTCAGAGGAAGGATGCGATATTTCTACTTTTGTACCGCAGTATGCGCAGAAAGCAGCATTGTCGGATAATTTTTTTCCACAGTTTCTACAAAACATTTTTTCTCTCCTTGTTCTGTTATAGAATCCAGGACAGGATTCTATATCAAAAGTCTATTATAGAAACCAAGATAGGATTCTATAATCAAAAGTCTATTATAGAATCCAGGACAGGATTCTATAATCAAAAGTCTATTATAGAATCCAGGATAGGATTCTATAATCAAAAGTCTATTATAGAATATTATAGAATTTTCAATTTCTGATATATTGGTATATCGCTATAAAATAAATTTGATAAGGACAGGTCAGGTATATAAGAGGGGCTGCGGGGAAACGCTGTCAACATACAATATATGGTTGTGATTTTCAAAGTGTCACAGCATATATTGTGGGAGGACAGTCATTTCCCGACAGCCCCATATTCATGTTTTTTGACTCCAGAATATCAGAACATGCGGTAAAGCTGAATATAATCCCCATCTTCCAGGGCATCCGCAATATCTTCTATCATGTCCAGAACTTCGGTTGGAAGATCTGTCTTATCCAGTCGGCTGAGTACCTTACCCCAGTCGATTTCCTCCAGCCACTCCAGAGCGTCATCGGAATCTTCTACCATAACTACGTTTTTGGAACTGGGTATGCTTTCTTTGGAACCCTTTCCGGTCTTTACAGATGCGGAAATGGTGGCAATATCCTGATCATCGTAAATAATCTTTATCTTACATTTCGCTGAATCTTTGGAGCTGCTGGCATTTATGATAAATTCCAGATCTGTGATCATGGACATATAATTTCCGTATCCGTAGTAACCAAGGTTAAGCAGGCTTCCGATTTTGGAGGATACCTTAATCCCGATTTCTCCGTTCAGCTGTCCTTTCTTCAAATCTGCCGTATTCAGCTTTTTCGCAGTGATATCTAAAATAGCGGTGCCGTTATATTTTAACTCATATTCGCCTGTAACCTTATTTCCGCTCTTTTTGCCGCTTCCGGAAAGCTCCACTTTCTCGTCGTCCGCATTTATGGAGAATTCAAATCCTGCCTTGTTTCCTTTTTGAGGCATAAGGATACTGATGGACTGCTTCTTGCCCCGATAATCATTCCATTCGATAATCCTTCCCTTTATCTCTCCTTTACCGTCCACGTAGACCTTCATTACAATCTTGGTATCGTCAGATATCTGGTAATCCAGATTGTCAAGCGCAAAATCGATACTCTCCTGGAAATTCTCATAGATATCGTCTCCGTCTTCACCATATACTTCCGCTACGTTTACAATGTATTTTTCAAGATCTCTGTCCTCTGCCATTTCTTCCAGAACCGCTTCCATCATATTCTCCATGGTTTCGGCGTCAAGGGTGACTTTCAGTTCGGTGTATTTCTGCTGAATACCGTCCACCTTCAGGGTTTTGCTGCCGGTGGAGACATCATCCACACATTTCAGAGCGATGGTGGTATACTTTTTCAGGAGTTTTTCCACCTGGGACTGGCTGGGAAGCGCCTTTACCAGATCCTTGCTTATTTCCTGCTGTTCCTGAAATTCCTGAAACTGCCTGTAATCGTAGGAACCCATGACATCTTCCAGATACATGCCCATGTATGTTTTCGTCAGCTCCGGTATCTGCAGGTACATTTCGCCGCTATCGATATCAATGATCATATTGCCGGAAACAATATCGTCCTTGTTGAGGGAGGTTCCGGCAGCCATGCTGAGAATACTGTCTTTGATGGAAAATTCCATTTCTCCCTGCACGCTTTTTAACCAGGAGAGATCCACCCCGGCAAGTCCGGCAAGATCCAGAAGCTCTTCTCCATCCTTGCCAAGCTCCACAGACATGTCGGCGCTGACACTTTTGTCATATGTTAATTGAAGAGACTGCAGTATGATGGAATCATACAGATCCCCGCCCAGGTCATATACATCCTCCATGGCCTTTTTTTCCACGAATTGATAATAGCTTTCCGGAGATGAGAAGGCCTTATGAACCAGATTGTTGATCCTGGCTCCGTTTGCAATGAGTACAATGAGAAGGAGGAGTACGGCTCCGCCTATGATTGCGGGAATTTTATATTTGCTGCCTGCAAATTTCTTTAGAAGGCTTCCCTCACCACCGAGATTCGCAAGGACATTCTTTGCTGTTGCAGCAGCTTCAGAGACTGTCTTCTGTGCGGCTTCCACCGCGTTTCCGGCCTCCGGTTTTGTTTGACCGTTATTCCCGGAGATTTCATTTTTTACCATGTTCTCGGGAACTTTAACAGGTGTTCCGCATTTGGGACAAAATTTCTCATTTTCCTTTAATGGATTTCCGCATTTTTCACAAAACATTTCTGTGTCCTCACTTTCTCTGAATGCATTTTATTGATTTGTCTTCTTCATTTGTATGTGCTTTATCAGCATATATGCCGCCCAGGAAATGATTCCTGAGAATATCAGAACCGCTGCCGTAATGAATTCAGCCGTACGGACGGATTCAAATATAAGCTTCCAGAAGCTGTGTCCCAGGCTGAAGCGGCGGTTTAACAGGGACGAAAATGTATTCCCCAGAATACCTGCCAGAAGATTCAATAAAGTGTATTAAATATAAAATATTAATTTTCTTTAGTAAACGTTAATTTGTCTACCCTCATTCGACTTTTTTTGATTAATTTTTAGTATATTCTCTTTTTATTTATTTGTCAAGTTTATTGTGAGATAGGGGTGTAATTTGTACACATTCCTAAGCAAGCGTTTTTTCAAGATAAATTGATTCCACACCGTCCTCAACAAAAGTTTCTGTATTTTCAAATCCGTTCTTCAGCAGTACCTTAATGGAAAATTCATTTGCGGAATAAGTAAATGCTCCTATGGACTTCAGACTGAATTTATCTGCAATCTCTGAAATAAACATCTGCAGTGCTTTCGTTGCAATGCCTTTGTTCCAATATGATTTATCGAAAATACAGTAGCTTACCATTGCATTTGGATTGTCCTGTTGAATGCAGTAACACCAGATATCTCCCACATAGCTTCCATTTACATAGATTGTGCGGCCATAACTGGTTGCACCGGGCTGCTGTGTTTTCTCAAAATCAGCCAGTGCTTCAATCTCGGTGGAAGCCTTTTGCGGCAGATATTTCCGCACCTTCGGGTCTCGGGTCGCCTTGAAATATTTCATCACAGTTTGTGTTGTGCGGTCATGTAGTTCGATTACCATATGTCCTCCTGATTCGTTGCACAGGCTTTTATACTGCATAACGCTGAATACTGCCTAATGTAATCATGCGATGGAACCGGTCAATGTTATGCAGTCTGGTTTCATGGCAAGTGAAATCGTTAAGCAGTATACATTGCGGTTTATTTCCGGAAAAAAGAAAAGCATTGAAAAATCCAGGATATAATCCTTTGGTTTCAATGCTTTCCAGCGTTCCCGAGGTGACTCGAACACCCGACCTACCGCTTAGGAGGCGGTCGCTCTATCCAACTGAGCTACGGAAACGTGTATGAAATTGAATGTGACCTGCTGCCTTGTGTCCTTCTGAAAATTTCTGCTGTAGCTAATCTCATATAAATTGTTACGAGAAAATTACACAACTAAAGAGGAACAGAATCAATTCATAGGTTTATTATAATCCATGAATTGATTTTTTTCAACCCCAAGATTTTATTTGTTTTCTTTATTTTTGCCATATACTTTATTTCATCTGCTGTGAAGTATACAACTACTGGAGCAACCGTAGGTTGTGTAATAGCTGTTGAACTCACTGTTGATAGCTCTTGACAGCGCTTTCAGAGACATCCATGGCGGCGGAAATCTCTTTTACTGATATTTCCTGGTAGTAGGGCATGCCGATAGCGGCGCGTTGATCCTCCGGTAATTCCTCGATGATCTCGCGGAGCAGGCGCTTTGTATCCTTCTGGTCGATAATCTGGTCCGTGAGGTTCCCGCTGCGTTCATCCGGAAACAGTTCCTCCATATGGGTATCCTGTTCGTCGCCGGTTTAAGGTAACGCAGAGAAACGGCTGAGCGTTATATATAATCGCCTAAACAAAATACAGTTATGATCCTATCATTTTTCCGCATTACATACATGCATAAAATGATCTCAGGGCATTGGGTAATGCTCAAATGTATTTCTGTGTTTTGTTGAGATGACGGTATTTTCAATCTAAATACGTTATTACAAATGTATGATTTGAGAGTATTGTGAAATCAACAGACGATGGAAAGGGGCAAAAAAACTTGACTTTTTTCTCGGGGGGTATAATAAAGGTATTTATTTTCATTTTATACGAGAGGGTGGATAAATGTTGGAGACAATACGGAAATTAAAAGATTTGATAGAGAATAGATATCTGACAGAAAAATATTTTTACGGGTTGATTATCAGGGCGTGTCTGATACTGGCTCTGCCGGTATTGTATATAGGGCGGTATAATCATATATCGGGAGATTGTTATTGGTATGCATATGCGGTACATAAATCGTGGCAGTTAACGCATAATCTTTTTACCGTATGGGAACATTCCCTGGCCACGGTTGCATATTATTATGAGAATTGGCAGGGGACATTTACTTCTTTGTTTTTTTTCACCATATCGCCTGCGGCCTTTGGAGAGCAATATGCAATGGTCGTGCCCTATATGATGATGGGGATGATATCTATTTCCACAATTCTTGTTTTTTATGTATTTCTATGCACAATCTTTCAGTTCAAAAGATCGTCTTTTATGGTGATCGCGGTGACGGCCATTATGATGCAATTTCAGTTTATGGATTCTCCTGCTTCCGGGTTGTACTGGTACAACGGAGCGGTCCACTATGTGTTCATGCAGGGATTCGCATATATGATGATTGCCTTTTCCTGCCTTTTTTTCTGTTCGGTGGCGCAGGGGAAGAAGAAAAGGACTTATCTCTATCTTATTCTTGCTGTTTTTAACGCGTTTATGGCATCAGGAGCAAATTATACCACTGCCCTGCTTCAGATGGAGATGGTTCTGCTGCTCACTGCAGTGATGACGATTTGCGGGGTCAGAATCCGGCAGAAGAGATGTTGGCTGTATTTATCAGTTACGCTGGTATCGGCAGTTGGATTTCTCGTAAATATAACAGCGCCGGGAAATGCGGTGCGCCAGGGACTTTATGAGAAGAAGAGCATTTGGGATACTATTGTTTCCAGTATTTCCTATTCGGCTTTTCAAATGACACAATGGGTTTCGGTATATGTGGTGGTAACATTGCTTATTTTGCTTCCTGTGATATTAAAAGCAGTCCGGGGGACCCGTTTTACATTTCCTTTTCCGCTGCTTGTACCTGCGGCCTGTTACTGTATTTATGCGTCTATGTTTGCGCCGGGATTTTATGCGTTGGGAGATGTTCCCTTCGACAGAAACCAGAATATCTGCAAAATGTTCTTTCTGATTTCTCTGATTTTCTGTGAGATCTATTTATGCGGCTGGCTGGTAAAGAAAGGGTTTCTGAAGAGGCTGATTCCTGTCCGGGGAAGGAATCTTTGGTACTGGGTTATCTGTATGGGTACAGGTGTGGTTTTATGTATGGTTGTTTTCTTTTCCGCCAATCGGAAAACGGATCTCCTGTCCTATGCGGCCTGGGAGGCGATAGCGAGCGGAGAGGGCGGCCGATGGCAGCAGGAGTATTATATACGCTTGAACGAATATGTAAATAACCCAGATCCCGTTATCTATGTAGATCCGTATACGACTTATGTGTATCCCCTCTGGGTATATCAGTGGACAGAAATAGCCCACAGCGAGGACAGAAAGCTGGATGACAGCGTGGCCAGATGGTATGGGAAGACGGCAATTTATGAGAACGAAAGGAATGATGCGCCGGATCGGAAAGAGGAGGAAGAATAGATGAGAACGGGAGAAGGAAAGTGGCAGGAGATTCTGAGGGGAAAACCGGATTCCCGTCTTGTGGCATTCCTTGCGGTGGGAATTCTGCTTGTCTTGCTGATTCCGCTGCTCCGTCTGTCTTTCTATACGCTTCCCTGGTATGATGATTATAGCTATGGGAAATTTGTGAAAGGTTTTCTGGATCAGGAACGAACATGGGAAAGTGCTCTGGAGGGCGCCGTATATGGCACGAAAGTACAGTGGTATGCCTGGCAGGGAACTTTTTCTTCTATTTTCTTTATGTGCCTCATGCCCGGGGTCTGGGGGGAGGAATTTTATTTTCTGGGGCCGTTTTTTTTGATTCTGATTCTACCCTTCTCAGTCTGGATACTGGGAAGGGTAATGCTTCGGGATGTATTAAAGGCCGACAATTCCATTGCTGTCATTATTTCGTCCATCGCGGCAGCCGTATGTGTTGTGATGATACACAGCCCGGGGACAGGATTTTTCTGGTACAATGGTGGAATTCACTATGTAGGGATGCATTCTTTTCTTTTGCTGCTTGCGGCCGGGTGGATGAAACTTTTGATCGGCGGGGGAAGGATAGCGTCGGCAGGTCTTATTCTGTGGACTATGATTGGCGCGGTATTGGCGGGGGGAGCGAATTATGTAACAGCACTTCAGGGGGCAATTCTGGCAATCAGCCTGACGGGAATGGGTATCCTCCTGCGCAGAAAGAGAGTTTTACTCCTTCTTCCCTCCATTGGTGTCTATGCCTTTGGTTTTTATAAGAATATCATTGCGCCTGGAAACAGTGTGAGAACAAGTGTTCTGAGTGATATGGGAAGGGGGATGGGCGCTTTGGCTTCCATTGGGAATTCTTTTCTGGAAGCGTTTCTGCATTTGGGGGAATTTACGGGACCTATGACATTGGCTGTTCTGCTTCTTCTGGCGCCCATGATCCGAAGAATGGCTGCGAAATGTTCTTTTAATTTTCGCTATCCCGGGCTGCTGCTTTTGTGGTCGGCCTGTTTGTATGCGGCCGGGTTTACGCCGGGCCTGTACACCTTGGGATTCGACATACCGGATCGGACAGTAAATGCAGTCAAACTTACATATCAGATTCTTTTGTTTGTGAACGAAGTTTATTGGCTTGGATGGCTGTGCAGAAAAATGGAAGGTATCCGTCAAATTACGGTTTTGGGCTGGACATGGGAGAAGAAACCGGATAGTGGAAAAACCGGAGAAATGCCCTCTTTTCTTTTTTTTCTGGCAGTGGGATTGGGTATGCTCTGCCTTTTCGCCATGGAGCCGGATCGGGAAGCGTTGTATTCCTCCTACGGGGCCTACCGGGATATTCGTTCGGGGGAGGCATATAATTTTTATCAGGAATGTCGGAAGCGGATTGTCAGACTGAAGGGAGATGAGTATGATATAGTGTTTCAGCCGTATCAGTGGACAGACACCCTTTTGTACCAGGGGGATTTGTCGGAAGAACCATGGGAATTTAGCAATTACGTGATGGCAGAATGGTATGGCAAGGGATCAGTCAGACTGGAGAGAAAAAGCGAATAATAATACGAATTAGCGGAAGAGAAAAGGCGAGTAGCAAATTTAGATTAATTTGAGAAAAAAGCAAATGGCAAATACGGATTAACTTAAGAAGAGAAGTGAAAAGTAAATGCAGATCAGGAGAAGAAAATGTTTCGATGGGAGAGAAAAGTTCTGGAATGGGTTGAAAAGCATATTTATATCATTGCCTTTGCGGGGGTTACCATCCTGGGCGGAGTGATTCGGATGTCCCTGAGGAATCATGTGAGCGCCGATGCGGAGAGTTCTCTGCTACCCTGGTATAATATGATTGTCAAGGGCGGACAAATACAGGCATTGAAGTACCAGGTGGGCAACTATAATCTACTGTATCAGTTTTTGATCGTGGTGATGACGTATCTGCCGCTGAATCCCCTGAGCGCATATAAGCTTTTGAGTTGTATTTTTGATTATTTACTGGCGGGGGCGATGGGATGGCTTGTGTATACGATGGCGGAAAAGGAAAAGGTCTGGAAATTTCTGGCAGCTTACAGCATGGTGCTGCTCTCGCCCCTGGTGATTGCCAATTCAGCTACATGGGCGCAGTGCGACTCCATTTATACTTTCTGGCTGGTGCTGACAGTCTTGTTTCTTCTGAAAGGAAAATTTATACGTGCATTCGTTTTCTTTGGGCTGGCCATGTCCTTTAAGCTGCAGGCGATTTTTCTTCTGCCCTTTCTGCTTCTGGCCTATTTCTGTCTCCGAAAATTTTCGGTTCTCTATTTTGCCATTGTTCCGGCAGTAATGTGGCTTTCGGGAATCCCTGCGTTTCTTATGGGACGCAGTTTCCGGGATGTTTTCTTTGTATATCAGTTCCAGGTATCCGACAGCGGTAAGATGAGTTACCATTATCCCAGTTTCTGGCTTCTTTTCTGCAGTGAAAATATGGACATGCATCGGGCTTTCAGTTATCCTTATAGTATATACAAAACGGCGGCTATTCTGCTGACCCTGTGTGTCCTGGCGGCGTGGATGATTTTGTGGATTTACAGGAAGGTTGAGTGGAACGGACAGAATCTTCTGTATGCGGCGTTCCTCCTAACCTATACCACGGTTCTGCTCCTGCCGGCCATGCATGAAAGATATGGATTTGCATACGAGATTCTGGCGATTGCAATCGCATTCCGGAACAGGAAAACCTTTCCGCTGCTTGCGATGCTGACAGGTATGAGCATCCTTACCTACGGAAATTTTCTATTGGCAAGGCAGGTGGACTACTATGGCTTGGCCTGTATCAACTGCGGCGTTTATCTTGCTTATTGCCATGTGCTGGGGAAGGAAATGTCCGTGTCCGGGAAGGAATTTTCAAACACGTTCTAAGCTGCCGAATGGCATAACTATCATGTGTGTTGCTGTGCAAATGGATATATGAAAAAGGAGCTAGTATGAAACAAAAGAGAAATCATATCCTGCTGTCCGCTATGGGATTATACTTGGGGGCATTTGCAATTCCTGCAGGGATTATGGCCTGGATTCTGTATCAGAGAGGCTTTTCTCCTTTTGGGGATAAAACTTTGTTTGTGATGGATATGAAGGATCAGTATCTGGAATTCTTTGCTTATCTGCGGCATGTGACCGGAGGGGATAATTCTGTTTTTTATTGTTGGTCACGTTCTTTGGGCGGCAATTTTCTGGGGCTTTTTGCTTATTATCTGGCGAGTCCCTTTTCCTGGATTGTCTGTCTCTTTCCCCTGGAGGAACTGAATACGGCGATTCTGCTTTTGACGCTTTTAAAAATTGGTCTGTGCGGAACATGCTTTGCTCTATATGCGGATTATCTGTGGAGGAAGAAAGGTGCGCGTAATTTTGCTTCCTGTCTGGTAATCTGGATATTTTCTGCCTGCTATGCCATGAGTTCCTATAACATGGTCTATTCCATGTGCCTGATGTGGCTGGACGGCGTGATCCTGCTCCCGGTGGTTCTGTTGGGGGTAGAGAGGCTGTTGGAGGGGAAGAAAGGGCTATTGCTTACGCTGGCGTTGACGGCGCTTTTTCTTACCAGTTATTATATTGGCTATATGGTTGGAATTTTCACCGGGATTTACTTCCTGTACAGATTGCTCTGTGGTCTGCAGAGAGACAGACTGCCGGCTTTCCTCGGGCGGGCGCTGTGCTTCGCCGTGTGTACGTTCCTGGCCCTGGGATTTTCCGCTCCTCTGTTGATGCCTGCCATAAGGGATCTGGCACAGGGAAAGCTTGCCTGGGGGGAGGAGTATCGATTTACTCTGGAAGCCAATTTCACTTTCACGGAATTTCTGGGGAAATTAAGGTACGGCGTTTATGACAGCATTACGGATTCCGGTCTTCCGTCGGTATATTGCGGAACGATAGTTCTGGTTCTGGCGGCGTTCTTTTTATTTTGCAGGAGAATTCAACGGAGGGAAAGAATCGGCGCAGTCCTGATTCTGGCGTTTTTATCGGCGGGATTTTATTATAAGGGACTGAATCTGGCGTGGCACGGATTTCGGGCTCCGGGCTGGTTTCCCTATCGATATGCTTTTCTCTTCAGTTTTTTCCTGATTTATATGGCGTATCGGCAGGTGTGCGTATGGGGGGAAGCCGCGGAAGCGGGCGTGGGATGCTTTGGACGGAGAATATGGCTGCGCAGGGGAGTTCTGGCGGCGTTCTTTCTTGTGACGGTTTTGGACATCGGAGGCAACGGAAATGTGCTGATCGCAGGGGTGGAGGGGCAGTTCGGGTATGTGAGGCTGCAGAGTTATAAAGCTTTTGTAGAAAGGAAGAAACCGCTGGTAGAGGAGATAAAGCGGCGGGACAACGGTCTGTACCGCGTGAACGCTTCTTATGAATTTTCAAAAAACGATGCCATGCTCTTTGGCTATAACGGCATGACTCATTATTCTTCCACCTTCAACAGTGCGGTCAACGGCCTGACATACTGCATGGGAATGGCGCAGAGCGCCGTCTGGAACAGTGGGTATGGCGCGACTCCGCTTACGGACAGTCTTTTTGCCGCGGCGTACAGGCTGTCCGAAGGTGAGGAGCCGGATTGCTACGAACTGTTGATGAGAGAGGAGAGCGGTACTGCGGCCTATAGGAATCCCCTGGCGCTGCCCATGGTTTATGCGGCGGATGCCGGGGCGTTGGAGCCTTTGCCGGAATGGAAGGAGAATCCTTTTTGGAATCAGAATCTATTATTGAACGCCGCCGCAGGCCGGCAGGAGGATTATTTCACGGAGTTGGAATATGTGTATGAGGAGCTGGACACAGGCTGGCTGTACAGGTTGAGGGCGGAGAGCGCTGATCCGCTCTATCTGTATATGAAGCCTCTGAAAAGAGGACGGGCGGATGTCTATGTGAATGATATCTGGCGCGGAAATTATTTTACCACGGAGACTACCTGCTGTCTTTATCTGGGAAGCTATCTGCCGGGGCAGGAGATAACGGTAAGGGTGGAACGCACCTGGGAAGAGGAAGCAGCGAACGCGCTAATTGTGGAACTGGATATGAATTTGCTCCGCAGGACACTGAGGGAGCTTCAGGACGGGGGTATGGAAATCACAGATCATGGGGGAGGGAAAATCAGGGGGGTTCTTTCGCTTCAGGAGGCGGGGCCCGTTCTCACTTCCATTCCCTATGACGACGGTTGGGAGATATGGGTGGATGGCGAAAGGGCAGAACCGAAAATGTTTGCCGGAACTTTCCTGGCTCTGGAGGTCCCGGCGGGGGAACATGAGATATTTTTTTCTTATATTTCCCGGAAATTCCGGAAGGGGATAGCGGTTTTTCTCATAACGGCAGTGGCGGCGTGGCTTTATTTCCGCAGGCAGACAGCTTTGCGCCGCTGTCTGCTTACTCTTCCGGAAAATTGATCTTTCCCTGCAGCCAGATCACGCCCTTAAAGCGCCGTCCCACACTTGGTTCTCCGTACAAATCCATGGCGTTAATACAGATGTCAAAGCTGAGTTCATTGCAGCAAAGTGTCAGGATATACACTTGCTCCTCCGTCATGGGATTCTTTACGCAGCGCATGCCGGTGATTTCTCCCAGAACGGAATATTGATCGCATTCTACGCCGTAGGGCATGAAGTAGGTATCGACCAGGCTGAAGATGTCCTCCTTGTGGATGCGCCGGGAGATGGTGGTATACATATCCATATCTTCCAGGGTAAGGGTTTCAATGGCATCTTCATCCCCTTTTCGGGCAGCGGCCATAAGCGTGCTCCGTGTGGCCGCCGCCTGCTTTACCCTCTGGACCTGTTCTTCATCCTTCTGGATGGGAAGCATAATGGTTCCGTCAACGGAGAGGGCAGAGAGTGTAAGAGAGGTTCCCCGTATGGGAAGCCTGTTTTCTGTCTGTACTTTGATATAGGGGATTTTGTTCTTCAAATAGAAGATCAGAGAAATTCCCACCTTCATATCATCGCATACGCCGGCATAGGATTCCTTGTCCGCATGCCGTTCTACGGTTACATCCTCGTAGGAAGTAATGCCGCTTCCCTCCAGATAAGGGTAATAGTATTCAAAAGTAAACTTTTCATTCTCATCGAATTCTCCGCATACGGAGATTCCAAGTCCTTTGGCGAAATCCTTGCTGAATTCGCCCAATATTACATTTTCCTGATTTCTGGCAACATTGCGGCTGTCTGAATTGACAACTGCTTCCACCAGGAGCTCCTGAAGCTTCCGGCGGTTTTTTATATTACTGAAGCCTATGGCACGCATATATTTATGCAAAAATTTCACCTTCTTTCCGTATCATTCTCATAGCTTTTTTATGTGTAATCTTCAATTTTCCGGTTTATGATACTTTCCGTATCCACAAAATAATGCCTGTAATTCGCTTCTTCCACATACACAGGAATCGTGTCTCCCGGATGCAGAACCGGATCTGGATTGGTCCAGATGTTGCTGCTTTTAAAGCGGTAGAGAGTGTCCCTGTAGTCATCCCGATAAGTGCAGTAAATCACATAGGGATGTCTTCCATTCATACTCAGAGAGCGGTTCTGGACAATTTCCTCCACGGTGGCATAGAGCTTCCGTCCGCTGTTCCTCAGTCTCCTGCGCAGAGAGACCTTTCGCAGGCTGTTCCCTATGGGAACAAGCGAGATTCCTGTGAAGAGAAGGCCCATGCCCGAAAAAATGCCGCATAAAAGCATGACGCCGCCTTTTGTTCCGATATGCTCCGGATTCTCAGGATCGCAGAGAATGAGGATTTCCTTTCCCTCATACATATTGCTGCTGTAGAAATTCAGCGGAATATTCCCGTAGGTTCTGCCGGCATAGGTATATGTGACGTAAACCCGATGCTTTATTTCGTGATCAGAACCCCGATAAGAGCTGATTTCGCTGATCATTGCTGGAATCTCCTCCGCATTTTCTGCAAAGCTCCGGTTCAGGAAGAACGTTATTATTCCTGTTGCCAGAAAGATGATTCCGACAAACAGAAAGACCCCGGAGAAAATTATGATAAATAAATTTCCCTTATTTTTCATATTCATACCTTCTGTCCCGGCGGGGACGTTTTTTCTGAATTTTTAAAATTTTTCCCATGGGCAGGGCAGGGCGCCGTACTCGCCGGAAGGTATTTATTCCTGAGAGGATTGAATACCACAACTATACTGCAATGCAGGCTGACATCCTGTGGCCGCTGCCCGGAGCCTTGTAAATCGCTTAAAGCGGTTTTGCCGGAAGAATGATTTCCTTCCCTCCCATGTAGGGCCGGAGCGCTTCCGGAATCCGGATGCTGCCGTCCGCGTTCACATTGTTTTCCAGGAAGGCGATCAATCCTCTGGGGGATGCCAACACTGTATTATTTAAGGTATGCACGAAGTAAGTACCATTTTCCCCCTTTGTACGGATCCCCAGCCTCCTGGCCTGAGCGTCGCCCAGAGTGGAACAGGAACCCACTTCAAAATATTTTTTCTGTCTGGGACTCCATGCCTCTACATCACAGGATTTCACCTTCAGATCGGCCAGATCGCCGCTGCAGCATTCCAGGGTGCGGACGGGGATGTCCAGACTGCGGAAGAATTCCACGGTGTAGGTCCACATTTTTTCATACCAGTCCATGGAATCTTCGGGTTTGCAGAGCACTACCATTTCCTGCTTTTCGAACTGGTGTACGCGGTATACGCCCCTTTCCTCGATTCCGTGGGAACCTACTTCCTTCCGGAAGCAGGGGGAATAGGAGGTCATGGTGATGGGAAGCTTTCCCTCCTCCACAATCTGGCCCTTAAATTTACCGATCATGGAATGTTCGGATGTACCGATAAGGAAGAGATCTTCTCCTTCAATCTTATACATCATGGCTTCCATCTCCGCAAAGCTCATAACGCCGTTGACTACGCTGCTGCGGATCATAAAAGGAGGAATACAATAGGTAAAGCCCCTGTCGATCATAAAATCCCGGGCGTAGCTGATCATGGCCGAGTGAATGCGTGCGGCATCTCCCATAAGGTAATAGAAACCGTTGCCGCTGGTACGTCCCGCTGCGTCCTTATCCAGGCCGTTTATGGCGTTTAAAATATCGGCGTGATAGGGAATTTCAAATTCAGGAACCAGAGGGTCGCCGTATTTTTGAAGTTCTACATTTTCACTGTCATCCTTACCGATGGGGACGGAAGGATCGATGATATTGGGAATCACCATCATGATTTTGGTTATTTTCTCCTGAAGCTCCGGCTCCAGGGCTTCCAGCTCGGCAAGCCTTTTTGCGTTGGCGGCCACCTCTGCCTTCCGGGCCTGGGCCTCCTCCTTCTTTCCCTGTGCCATCAGTGCTCCGATCTCCTTGGAGATTTTATTCTTGGCTGCCCGGAGGGTATCCCCTTCCTGCTTTGCTTTCCTGCTCTCGGCGTCCAGAGCTATCACTTCATCCACCAATGCCAGTTTTTCGTCCTGGAATTTTTTCCTTATGTTTTCTTTTACTATTTCGGGATTTTCCCGCAGAAACTTCATATCTATCATCGTAGATTCTCCTCTTTTTTATTTTCCCTTTGCGATGGCCAGAGCTTCTGCCTCTTCCGTGCTCAGAGAAATATTATTATCGCCGCTTTTGATCTCTTTGGAATAAGAATAGCATCCATCCGTGCTGTGGACGGAATTGATGATGAAGCCATTGTTGTTTTCATCCAAAAGTACCAGGCTGTAGCTTAACTGTCCGCCCATCTGATTAAAGGCGTCATATCGCACCAGGCCCATTTTCTGATAGACGGATTCCAATCTCTTGAAAATTGTCCGGATATCGTCTCTGTTTTTCTCGGCATGATTTTTCAGAAATTCATTGTCCTCGAAAATTTTAAGAATATCATCCTCCAGGCTGGCGCCTTCCTTGCCCAGAAGAAATTTATCCAGTCTCTTTTTTAGTTTTCCCGCCTTTACTATCTGTACAATTGAAAGAATGATTAAAATAAATACCAAAACGGTAAGGGCCAGTATTCCTATGGCCAGATAGCCCAAATCAAAGGAACCCAACCCAAGTTGATTTAAAAATGCACTTGTTCCCTGTGTTTCCATATTTCTCCTCTGGTATTTTGCTGTATACATTGTCTTAAAATAAATCTAATCATCGGAATAGTACGATAATGATTTTTTGTGCCGAATCCTGGAAATTTATTTCTCGACGCTTCTTACTACGGTGTTGTTTCATGAAATCCCCGGATAGCTATATATGGACATGCCGTCTGTGCATCCGGTTTTCAGTTGTTTCCCAGGATATCCAACAGTCTGTCTAAATCCTCATGATTATAAAATTCTATTTCAATTTTGCCGGAGCCTTCGCCCTTCGGTGTCACGATTACTTTGGTACTTAGCTTTTGTTTCAGTTTCTCTTCAATATCCTGATAGATTACCTGTATAGTCTGATTATCCTTTTTCTGCTTTTGCTTTTCCGGTTTGTGCAGATTTTTCACAAGCTTTTCCACTTCGCGTACGCTGAGCTTCTGATCAAAGATCTGCTGAGCCAGTACATATTGTTCTTCCGGATCCTCCACGGCCAGGAGAGCGCGCGCATGTCCGGTGCTGATCATATCGTCGATTACCATTTGCTGTACTTTGTCGCACAGTTTCAGCAGACGGATGGAATTGGTGACAGCGGCCCGGCTTTTTGCTACTCGTTCTGCCACCTCGTCCTGTTTCAGATTGAATTCGGTCAGAAGACGTTTGTAAGCCTGAGCTTCTTCGATGGGGTTCAGATCTTCCCTCTGTATATTTTCAATGAGGGAGATTTCCATGATTTCCTGCTCCGTGTAATCGCGGATGATAACGGGAATTTCCTTTAAACCTGCCATTTTGGAAGCTCGCCAGCGCCGCTCGCCGGCTATGATTTCATAATGGTCCTTTCTGTCCTGGACCAGAATGGGCTGAATTAATCCCACCTGCCGGATGGAATCGGACAGCTCCTGCAGAGAATCTTCGTCAAAGTTTTTGCGGGGCTGCTTTCTGTTCGGTTCCACCATGGTGATCTTTACCATGGTTTCCTGTGTTCCCTTATCTTCAGGGAGGATTTCTTCTTTTGCTGTCCCTTTTTTTGCTTTGGCCTCGCTCACTGCATCGGGAATCAGGGAGTCCAGTCCCTTCCCAAGGCCTCTTGATGGTCTTGCTGCCATATACGCCTCCTTTTTCCGGTACTGTTTCTGCATTGATCGTATGCTTCAAAGATGAATTCTCTGCCTGTAAAAGCCAGATTCCATGTATGGATGTACTTTTTTGTCAAGAGTTGCTGATTACTTCCTCTGCCAGGAGCATATATGCTTCTGAGCCTGCGGATTTTGCATCATAGGAGCTGATAGGCATTCCATGGCTGGGTGCTTCCGCAAGACGGATATTTCTGGGAATCAGAGTATTGTAGATTCTCTGATTCAGATTTTCTTTTACATTTTCCACTACCTGCATGGAGAGATTGGTCCGGGAATCAAACATGGTAAATACGACGCCCTCCATATCCAGTTCCGGATTCAGCCTTTCCTTTACCAGGTTAATAGTGTGGATCAATTGACTCAGTCCTTCCAATGCGTAATACTCACACTGAATGGGAACCAATACACTGTCCGCTGTGGTCATGGCATTTATGGTGAGCATATTAAGAGAGGGAGGGCAGTCGATAATAATAAAATCATACTCGCTTTTGATATAATCCACTTCTCTTTTTAATATGTATTCTTTCCTGTCAATCCCAATTAATTCTATTTCTGCAGCGGCAAGATTTACATTGGAGGGAACCAGGGAGATATTCTTGATAACTTCTTTTATAATACAGTCCCCAATGGAACATTCCCCCAATATCAGATCATATATGGTCATTTCCAGGTTGTTTTTATCTATTCCAAAACCGCTGGTAGTATTTCCCTGGGGATCCGTGTCGATTACCAGGACTTTTTTCCCTTTTTCTGCCAGACAAGCAGAAAGGTTGATGGATGTAGTTGTCTTTCCTACGCCGCCTTTTTGATTTGCTATTGCAATGGCTTTCCCCATAATATTCTCCTTTCGTCAGATTAGCTTTTTTATTATAGCACTTATTGTGATGGATGGCTATACAAATCTTGAATATTTTTCTGAATTCAAACCTTCGGCCAGTGATAATTATAATTCTTCCTTTTCGGAATTGTGTACCTGTTGAAAAATGGTTTACAGCATTGCAAATGGAGTAAAAAGATTTTATAATCTCATATGTAACTGCAAATTTTTAAAGAGAGGTAAAAGTATGAAATATAAGTATATGAGAATACAGGGCAGAGAAGATTCTTACATTACAAAGTATCCAAAAGGTATATTTAGTCTTTGCTGGAATCTGATAAGAGATGAGCAATTATCTAGCGATGAGAAAGAAATGTTTATATCTATTGATGATTGGTTCAAAGAGAATCTTCCTGAACCGGAGCCTTGTAAAAATCATGAAAAGGTCATCACATTTTTTAAATGTGAAAGTACATTGGAAATGATTGAAAAGTTAACGCCTGCCATAAGGCTTTTAGATAAATATCAAAAGCCTTATGATGTGATTTATACAAACTTTGTGGGAACCATTGTTTATGAGGATAATTGGCAAATCGCTGTTCAGGTTAAAGACGGACAAATGATATTTTCTTCTGATTGATTATGCTGTGATTTGCGGTGAAATGAGTTGCCTAAAAGTATATAAGCATATTTTCTGTCCTATGAGATATACAATCTGATCAGGCGAAGCAGGGTTGGGATAAGTAACCCCTGCTCATGCAGAAGCTGATTTTGTGCGGCAGGAAGGATAGGCTATTTACGCGCCTTCTATAAAGCTGAACGAGCATATTTCAGATTTCTTCAGCTTGTTTTGAAATGTGCATTAATAAATGGGTTTGTTAGATTATTTATCAGTTTTGTGCAGGGCATCTGGCTGAGCCTGTATAATATAGTCATTATCTTTTCGGATTATAATGGAAGTGAATTTGGTATATGGGTATAGCTGCGAAAATAAGCTGTAAAGGCATATTATATGATTACAGCATTGTTTCACAATACTTTAAATATGTTTCACAAATTTACTACAATATATTGGGCTAAAATGTTTCACGTGAAACATTATCTTGTGTGTGGGAAAATATGGTTAAAATGTTTCACGTGAAACATTTGGTATGCTCTAAATTTTGCCTTGCGACAAAGCCTATTTATCTATAAATATTATTTGAATGCTATATGCAATGCTTAGTCAGTTCCCCTCAGCCTGCTTTGAAATGTGCATCAGTGTAGTAAAAACTGGTCAGATTATTTATCAATGTTGGACAGGATATCTGGCTGAGCTTGAAATATAGTCATTATATTCAAAAGGCTATAATACTAAAGCGAGCTATCATCTGCAGAATATTTTTTGATTGCATTGACAAACATTCAGACAATGGTATTATATGAAATAATACAATCGCCAAGAGATAATCCAAAAGATTCCGGGCGCATTGTATATAATTTAAAAGGCCATGATGACAAATCCAGTTACTATCTAAAGAGTATTTTTTGGATTGCACAGTAAACCCCCATGCCGCTTTGTCGGCACCACTATGAATGAAAGGGGTTTACTGTGAGCCTCCGGCGGATGTGCAGAAAACGGGAAAGGAAGATGTCACTTCGTGACCCCGTTTTCGCACAGTTCAGCGCCGGAGCGC
>CAJUSI010000027.1 GCA_910589035.1 uncultured Acetatifactor sp.
CACATGTTTCACTTGTTTAAATTTCCGTCTGCGTCGTTGTCGTCGGTCAACGATGCCACCGCATCGCCTCCCTCCTCCGCCTAGCAGGCCGAAAATTTATCCTTCGTGAAACATAGTGGTAATTGGTGAGGGTCATACTAGATTACCATTCCACTAAGCATGGAAAGAACCGAAAACCGGATTGCATGAAGGAAACGAAATGTCAATATTTTCATAGAGAGATGCGATATGGAGCTGGAGATAAGAGACTTTACAAGAGATAGAATAGCAGATGTTCTGGACTTTGAAAGGAGACTGCGCGAGGAGGAAGACTTCTGGGGATGGGAAATTAATCAGGCCTATGTCAGCGCTGTCGAAAGGAGCTTTGATGACAGAAGCTTTGACGACTCTGTTTCTCTGCTGGCCTATGATGGCGCCGCGGTTGTCGGAAGAATAGACGCCTCCCTCATTGCAAGCCGATTTGACGGGTCAAAAAAGGCGTATCTTGATTGGAACTGCGTCATAAAGAGCAGCAGGCACCAGGGCGTGGCACAGCGATTGCTGGAATCCCTGAGGCAAATTTGCAAGGAGCGGCAAATCGATACGCTGATTGCTTTGACCGCCGCCAATGAGGAGGCACAGCGGTTCTATAAGAGTGTTCCCGATTCTGTAATGAAGGATGTGGGCATTTGGATTGATATTAACCTGAATCCGTGAATCTCGTTACAACCTGAATGCTGTGAAGGCGGTAAAACGATTATGCCAGCCGGATATCAAGGCCAGCAAGACCGATGTGACAGGGCAGAGATATCCGAAGAGGAATATCACCATATTATCGCCCAATATGCGACGATTCCTATAGAATTAGACTGGCATCCGCTGGAGTTTGAGCAAACTGATAACAATGGGAAGAAGCCTGGGGAATTGAATAGAGATCTATACGGGGAAATTGCCGATGTATAAACTTAATTTAGAAAAAGGTGTGAAAGCGAATATTTGGCTGAATGAAAATTTAGTTGAGTGTAGATGTGATGACAGTAAAATAATAATGGAAGAACAAACGAATTTGTTTGCAAAATCAAGAAAAATTATTCTTGAATTGTTTCTTCCCCGGGCGCACAGCAACTATGCTTTATTAGGAGTTGACTTTTTGGCGAACGGGGCTGGCAGGAGCATCATTAAGTGGGATATTGATTGCCTGAGACAAGAAAGGTACAGCAATGCCATAGCACTCTCTTTTGATACGGTGATTTGGGGTATATTAGATGAATTTCGAGAAGGAATTGTGCGATCGCTTGATTATCATCGAAAGGAGCATATGCTGCCAAGCGGAACTGTTACATACATTATTTCTGCGTATGGAGAAATTGGTTCAAGTGCAGATATGTTCAGGCGGTTAAATGATATTTTGCTGTCATTGCTGATTTGTGGTGAACTTAACGAGTCAATAATAGCAAAAATAGTACAAGAAGAGTTTTCAATTAAACCAAGATTGTGTGATATACGGAGAAAGCTTTATGGACAATATATATGAAATATGCAATAAAATTGTCACATGCTTGCAAAATGAGGATTACGATTTCCTTAATGAACATAATGCATTAGGTAGGGTTTCAGAAGAAGATATAAAGAGGGTTATATACGAATATGGAGATTATCTTTCATTAAGCCCCAATTTGGCAGATGATATGTGTATCTATATGTATAATGATAAATCAGGAATGAAAATCGACTTGGATTTATGGATTGATGGGAAGAGAAGTGATTTGACATTACAAGTTGAAATAAAGCTTGATGAAGATGATAGAATTAATAGTTATAGAATACTAGATATTTTGGTGATGTAAGGAAAAGGAGCATCTTTTTATGACCAAGGAAGAGGCAATGATTTCATTAAGTTTTCATTCGGGGCGAAATTCGGACATTAGCGATCCTAGATGGATAAATGGCTTTTTGGGTTCTTTAAGAAAGTTTAATAAAGATATTGTTGAAAGCAATTTTATAAATGTAATGGAATGCCTAAAAACTATATCAGAAGCTTTCCAAAAAGATAAAATAGATAGAGAAGTTATGACAGATATATACGGAATATAGGGATGAAGATGATAGGAAATGATAGGAAAGCAACAATGAAACATAAAGAGTTAGCAGATCAAGTTATGAAAATGCTGTTGAGCGGGGATGAAGAAGTGCTGTCAACATTAAGAAAGCAATATGAAACAGCTGTCATTGTTTCTGAGGAAGATACAGGAGTGGGCTTTTTTATCTGTTACCAGGTTGATAGTACTATCAGAATAGGAGAGGAATTTAAAGCGACTTTTCAGATTGGAGATATAGATGGGGAGGTTGATGGGATTGATGGAGCAGTTGGATTTGTCCTTTTCATAAAAGATGGATATTTGACCATGCTGGAAGGCTATACAAATGTTATTGATAAATGGCCGGAAATGGATACAGAAATTAAGATATCAAGGTCAACAAGACCGATGTGACAGGGCAGAGGAATACGACAAAGAATATTGTGGGGAGGTCTTTGATTGAAGTATAAAAAGCATTGTTTATTGACTGGTTTCATAATTTTGTGTTCCGTAGCTTTATCCGGATGTAAAAGCGAAGGGGAACCATTAAGTGAGGAAGTGGCAGGTGAGGATAGCCAGTCTGAAATAAGCGCGGAGAAGGAGCCGCCTGTACAAGCCATAAGCGAATGGCCGGAACCATACGGGAAGGTTTTTGTGCAATATAAATCCATCTTGGAAGAAGCGGATGATTTGAATGTGAATTCTGTCATGGAAAAGTTTTATGAAGGGGGAGAATGGGAATATGTTGACATCGAGCTATACCTGGCCGGGAGACGAGAAGGCATATGGTATAGCCTGTGTGATTTAACAAATGACGGGTTTCCGGAGTTAATCCTTGGCGTGCGGAACAGCGGGACAGGGGCAATAGGCCAGCGGGAGAACGGGTTTTATAATCCATTTGCAATGTATTTTTATGATAAAGAGAAGGATGTCATAACTTATCGTTCATTTGGAGGGTTTCCTACGACATTTTATGAAGGAGGCGTGGATTTATCCGTTGGTTCGGGGGTAACTGAATTGATGATGTTTTCTCAATTTCAGGAAGATACGATGCAGTGGGAAGGAGTAGTTGAAGTCGGATTGAAGTGGGAAAATGGAGAGCTTATCGGATATTATAAATTGGACGACGACGATCAGGAAATCATGATATCCGAAGAGGAATATCACCATATTATCACCCAATATGCAACGACTCCTATAGAATTGGACTGGCATCCGTTGGATTTTGAGCAAACGAGCCAGGATGGAAATATAAGCGCCGTAAAAAGAGAGGACGCAGAGGCCGATTTGCCTTTGGAGAGTGAAACTTCCGAATCCATGAATTATGACGATAGATACACGCGCTATTTTTGTTTGGAAGCGGACGATCCAGAGGTTCAAGAGCGTATTGCAGGCGCTGATGATGGCTTTGTTTGTGCCGCATTTATCAGGGGACTGGCTGGATTCTCACCTGAAAGCAATCCAACTGGTCGGATATCGTTTTGGCGCAGAGACGAGGAAATCATCATAGAAAAAAATGTGGGAAGGGGACTTCTGCAGACAGAACGGCTCGCGGAGGTAAAGGAAACCATTCGCGAGATGTTCATGGACATTGTACGGGAGAGGGGAAGGAATGGCAGTGATTACAAAGAGTACTTTGCAGATGAGGTTATGCTCCAACAGATAGAAACTTTTCTAAGTACAGAGATAGAAGAGGATTGGCTGCTCCTTGAATCATTCTATCTTTCATGGTATGCAGGAAACATAGAATCATTCTATTGGAGCAATGTGAGTGAAATTACATGGAAGGATCCGGAAAATGAGGTAACAGAAAGATTAACAGAAACAGATGCAATGTATCTTTTTGGTTTTTCATTTTATGCTGATTACCGGACAATGGAATGTGGGGAATATGACAAAGCGGCTGAAATCTATTTTGACTGTGCTGTCTCAAAGGAGACTGGCTGCATAGAGGAAATCAGTATCAGTAAAACTTATATGCACAGACTTGATTTTGAAACAATGCGATGGACATAAGTTATGTAAGGAAACCATTGGAGAAAAGGGATGAAAAAAGGAAAATTAGCCAATTTTTTAGCGACAAGTATAGGGCGTTGGAAAATTAGTAGAAATAAAGAGGACATAACACAAAGAGATGTGGAAACGTTAAAGAATCGCGCAACGGACTTTTTGGCAAATGATAAGGGCTGGTTTCTCGTTTCAGACAAATTGCGCAAAGTCTTGGAATCACTAAATACAGAAATACAATTTTTGCCAGTGAAAATAATGGAAAGAAAAAGCAAAAAGGAGTTGCCAAATTATTATATCGCAAATATTCTTAGGGTTGTGGATGCTCTATGTTTGGAAAAATCTGTATATTTTGAAGTATATATAGAGAAGCTTGGAACAATATATAATGTCGTAAAATATGGGATTTTTGCTGAAAAAACAGAAAATTCTGATGTATTTAAATTGGCTAATAGACAAGAAATTCCTATTTTTGTCTCAGAAAACTTCAAAAATAAAGTAGAAAAAGAGGAAATTACAGGAATTTATTTTTTGGAAATAAAGGTATTTGAAAAAGAATAAATTGTGCTGCTAAAAGGAACATAGAGAATTCACTGGAGAAAAGAAGTGAAAAAACGAAAAATTGTAATTTTTTTAATACTAATCTTTATTATTACAGGTATAGGATTCTGGGGAATTAGGAGAAAAAAAGAGGATTCAGCGCAAATAGATGTGGAAAATGTACCGGATACGGAAGGTTTTGACAATGTTGAAGAAACGGACAAAGCAGAAAATCAATCTTCAAATTTTCCAAAAGTTTATTGGGATATTATAGATCAATATAACGAAATAATAGAAGCGGATGTTGATGATATGGGTCAAGAAGCTGTCCAACAAAAATTTTTAAAGGGAGGAGAGTGGGAGTTTGTCTGGGATGAATTATATGCAGGGGGAAACCCCGATAAGATATGTTATAGTTTAGAGGATTTGACGGGTGATGGATTTCCGGAAATGATTATGGGGTTAGAGGCAGGAGGATATTGGTTAGAAGGACAGTTTATAGAAAGTTATTTTGAACCGTATGTTATCTATTATTACAATTCAGATAATGAAATTGAAATGGGAATTGCAAAAACCAAGTGGTATAAGATGTGCCTGTATGAAGGTGGGATTGTAGAATTAATAGGCAGCGGTGTAAGCGAACCAAGAATATATGCCAAGTTTGCCAGTGATTCAGAAAAATGGGATACTGTGGCAATGATAGGAATTGAATGGGATTATGAGAACGGAAAGAAAACAGGATATTATCAAGAAGAGGTTAACGAAACAGATCAGATAAATCATAAAATGATATCGGAAAAGGAGTATTTATCCATTATAGAGAAATATACCGGGGCGCCAATAAGATTGGAATGGGAAAAAATCAACAAGACCGATATGACAGAGCAGAAGAATAGGTTAAAGAATAAATATGGGGAGATCTTCGATTGAAATATAAAAAACGGTGTTTATTGGCTGGTTTCATAGTTCTTTGCTCCGTGGCTTTATCCGGATGTAAAAGCGAAGGGAAACCATCAAGTGAGGAAGCGACGAGCCGGGATGGAAATATAAGCTCTATAAAAACAGAGGACGCAGAGGCCGATTTGCCTTTGGAAAGTGAAATCAATGGGGATAACACGGAAGGCACATGGGGCTTAGATGCCATCATGGAAGTATTTGACATGTGGGGATGGAGGCCTTCAAGTGATCCCGCAAGTCTGAAGGAGATTGCCGATAGAGCCGGGAATACCCAGGAATATATAGAAGGACAGATAGAAAATGTGACTAAAATCCTCATGATGCTTCCGAAATGGAAAGAGGATGCTTCCGAAATATCTTTTTATACAGAAGAATCAAAAAAGCAGTTTTTATACATAGAGTGGGAAAACTATGCCTTTGAAAAGGCATCCCCCCATATATTTCATTCTGATAGCCAGGGCCTATGGGGATATTCTTATTTATGTAACAGTTTACAGAAGCAAAGGGAATACAAGCCCGCGGTGTTTGTCAGTTATTATTATCAGTTTGAAACAAGCCGCCTAATACTTGTAGAAGTTCTGGAAACAGCCGAAGAAATAATAGATTTTGCCTGTGTTTTGGATTATGGAGATGATATATTAAAAGCATCCATGCATACGGAAGAAGGTATCAGACTGCTCAATCCAGACGCAGAAATCTGCCCCTGTGAAGAGGTTCTTCCGATTCCGGAATTGAAAGGGAAAGATTTGGAACGATACATTGCGCTTGTCTTTTTGGACATTGCCCGCGATTCCCGGAACTTGAACAAATATAAAAAGGTATTATCAGATGAATCGTTCCGCTTATTGCAGAAAATGGACTGCTATTATGAAAATCCGAAAGCAATCTACGATTTCGCAGTGTTTGGAGAAAATGGAGACATTACAATTACCTCGCAATTTCAGCCGACTCTGTGGGGAAATAATATGATAGATATCGATATTCAGTTTACATATGATATGGAAACGGGAGAGGTTTCTGTAAAAGAAGGTCTGTTTAGATTGTCAGAAAAACCATAGAAGATATTTATGCTACAAAAATCCTGGTGGATAAAGAGGAAAGCAAGATAATAACAATGGGAAGAGTCGGGAGTAATTCCTGTTTTTGCCTCAGAAAACCTCAAAAATAAAGTAGAAAAAGAGGAAATTAAAGGAATTGATTTTTGGGAAATAAAGGTATTTGAAAACGAATGAAATCTTTCATTTTACAGCCTCTCCAATAAATTGTGATAAGTAGGAATACCGGGGCGCCAAAAAATTGGAATGGAAAAGAATAGAGAGGAATTCGTTTTATGCCGCATCCAGAGACCAGTATTCAAAAATTATTGGAGGTAAAAGAGTAAAATGAAATATTATAAGTTGTATGAAGACATGGATAGAGAAAGAGATATTGTATGTTATTCCATGTCGGACGATAATGAATTGCCACTGAGAATATTCAAGAGCGGGGAAAAATATGATACATGGGATGGAAGTTTTCGTTTTTATTATGATAAAAGTAAGGGGAATATTGCAACTGATTTTTTAAAGAATGACAAAGGGTGGTTTGTTGTGTCAGAGAAGCTTCGAGAAATACTGGAATGTATGAATACTGAAATACAATTTTTGCCGATAAAAATTTTTGAAAAGGGCAAAAAAGATGAATTAAAAAACTATTACATCGCAAACATCTTAAGAGTGGTTGATGTTTTATGTTTAGAGAAGTCGGAATACTTCGAATCGTATATAAGAAAAAGAGGAAAAGTATATATTGTGGTAAAGTATGGAATTTTTGGAGAAAAGACAGAAAAATCGGATGTCTTTAAATTAGCGGATCAAGATGTGTTTCCCATATTTGTATCCCATTATTTTAAGGAAAGAATAGAAGAACGAGGGATTACGGGGATTGCATTGTCAGAAATACGGGTATATGAAAATGAGCAATGCAGTTAATGATTTGATATCGATACTCACAGGTTGTAAAAGCTGTCATAGATTTGAGATCAGTAATAGTTTGTATGGTTTCGGGGAGAAAAGGAGAACCGGAAATGTTTCCAGACAGGGATGCGGTCCGGCACGATGATGTGCAGACCAATATACAAAAAAAGATACAGAAATCTCCCATGATCATCCTCTCAGGCCCCACGGCGGTGGGGAAGACAAGGCTGTCGATTGCCCTGGCAAAGGCCATAGGGGGCGAAATCATTTCCGCGGACTCCTGCCAGGTCTACCGCCACATGGACATCGGCTCCGCCAAGATCAGGCCGGAGGAGATGCAGGGAATCCCCCACCACATGATAGACATCCTGGAGCCCTGGGAGGAGTTCAGCGTGGCGGTATTCAAGGAGAAATGCGAGCAGTGCCTTCCCGGCATCTATGAGCGGGGGCAAATCCCCATTGTCACCGGAGGCACCGGATTTTATGTCCAGGCATTGCTGCGGGATATTGATTTCGGCTCCGGCAGAGAGGGGACATTTCCGGAACAGGACAATACAACTCCGCATTCTGTGACCGGAGACATTCTGTCTGCGATGGTCTGCGGCGCAGGCAATTCGCCTTCGGCAGCCGACACATCGGCATGCCGGGCTTCCGGCACTGCCTCCATGAAAGAAAATAACTTGCTCCCCGGAGAGGCTTCCGCTTCAAACGGGTCGTACCGCGCCCGGCTGGAGGAGCTGGCGGAAAGGGAGGGCCCGGCCCGCCTCCACGACATGCTCCGTGAGGTTGACCCCGCCTCCGCAGAAGCCATACACCCCAACAACCAAAAACGCGTCATCCGGGCTTTAGAATTTTTTCATTTGACGGGGGAGCCCATATCGCGCCATAATGAGAGAGAACGGGAAAAGGGATTCGCCTATAACGCCTGTTACTTCGTGCTGAACGACCGGCGGGAGCGCATATACGAGAACATCGGGAAACGCGTGGACGAGATGCTCCGCCAGGGCCTTGTGGCGGAGGTGGAGCGCCTGCGGGAGATGGGATGTAACAGAGGGATGGTGTCCATGCAGGGGCTTGGCTACAAGGAAATCCTGTCTTACCTGGAGGGCGAAACCTCCCTGGAGGAGGCCGCGGAGACCATCAAGAGGGACACCAGACATTTCGCCAAAAGGCAGCTCACCTGGTTTCGCCGGGAAAAGGATGTTATCTGGGTGGACAAGGATAGCTTTGATTACGACGATAGAAGAATACTGGAATTTATGCTGCAGGAATTGCGTGCAAAGGGCATCGGAGCCCCCGCATCGTTTTCTCAATAACAGGTCGGTTTAAGCTGCGCCGCCTAAGCCGGTCAGGCGTGAACCGGATTATGCCGGGAAGCCGGAATTTCGCGGTTAAACCCATGAGGCGCAGGAGATGACACATGGGGATAAACAGGTTATACAAAGAACTGGATAAATGGAACAGGCTCTCGGATTCCTGCCTGGCAAAATCAGGGCACTGATAAACCATGCGGCAGGAAAAAGGAAAACCGGTGAAAAAGGGTTCCGAAAAGCTCTGCAGAAGCGGAAGAGAGAGCTCGAGAGCATAAATGGAGACAGGGAGAAGGAGGGCTGCCGGCGGGCAGCATCTAAAAATGGAAGAAATACAGAACATGTACGCCCGGATGGGCATCGACAGAGAAGTTTACACATACGGAGAATCCGTCCTGAAGGGGCTGAAGGAGCGGTTCGAGGAAATTGACGAAATTGCGGAGTATAATCAACTGAAAGTGATAAGCGCCATGCAGGATTGCCGGGTAAGCGAGGCCTGCCTGTCCGGTACCACCGGATACGGCTACAACGACCTGGGCAGGGATACTCTGGAGGCGGTCTACGCGAAGGTTTTCCGCACGGAGGATGCCCTGGTGCGCCCCCAGATTACCTGCGGCACCCATGCCCTTGCCCTGGCGCTGATGAGCAATCTCCGCCCCGGGGATGAGCTGCTCTCTCCGGTGGGGAAGCCCTATGATACCCTGGAGGAGGTCATAGGTATCCGGCCCTCTAAGGGCTCCCTTGCGGAATACGGTATAACTTACAGACAGGCGGAGCTGAAGGCGGACGGAAGCTTTGACTATGAAGCCATAAGAGCGGCCATGAGCCCCCGCACCCGCCTGGTGACCATCCAGCGTTCCAAGGGTTATCAGACCCGGCCCACCTTTTCCGTAGGGCAGATCGGGGAGCTGATTTCCTTTGTGAAGCAGATCAGGCCGGATGTGATCTGCATGGTGGACAACTGCTACGGAGAATTTGTAGAGCGGATAGAACCGGGCGAAGTGGGCGCGGACATGGTGGTGGGCTCCCTGATCAAGAATCCGGGAGGGGGCCTGGCTCCCATCGGGGGCTACATCGCCGGGACAAAGGAGTGCGTGGAGAATGCGGCATTCCGGCTTACCTCCCCGGGACTCGGCAGGGAGGTGGGGGCGTCCCTTGGGGTTCTGAAGGATTTCTACCAGGGACTGTTCCTGGCGCCCACGGTAACCGCGTCCGCCCTGAAAGCCGCCATATTTGCGGCAAATCTGTATGAACGGCTGGGTTACGCAGTGATTCCGGACGGAAGCGAGAGCAGGCATGACATTATACAGGCGGTTACCTTCGGCACACCGGAGGCAGTCATCGCCTTCTGCCAGGGAATTCAGGCGGCAGCCCCCGTAGACAGCCATGTGACGCCGCAGCCCTGGGATATGCCGGGGTATGACGCGAAGGTCATCATGGCGGCAGGTGCCTTTGTATCCGGTTCGTCCATCGAGCTTTCCGCGGACGGACCCATTAAGCCTCCCTATGCGGTGTATTTCCAGGGCGGACTTACCTGGCCCCATGCGAAACATGGCATTATGAAATCCCTCCAATCCCTTGTAAACAGTGGGATTGTGGAGAAAGGCCGCCTGAGGCTGTAGTTTTGTGTAGAAAAAACTCAGAATAAAATCTATGATTTTTGTGTACAGCACTGGGATTTTGTGGTACTATATAAAAGCGAATGTGTATGGGAAGAGGCAAGGAGAGCCCCTGTCCCATGGACAGGCAGCTATGCGGGCAAAAGCTGCAGAAGAAGTAAACAAAAGAAGGACGGGAAATCAGATTGAAGAAAGTAAACTGGACATTGCTGGTTCTGGTCCTGGTGGGATTTGTCATCGGCAGGTTTATCGGCACTTATTTTGAAGGAACTTTTCTGAACTATGGGCAGAGCTTCGGACTGAGCGAGCCCGTGGTGCTGAATCTGGGATTCATTGTGCTCACCTTCGGCCTGACTATCCAGATCACCATTGCCAGCGTCATAGGGGTGATTATTTCGCTGGTGGTTTACCGGTTTATCCGCTAAAAGCCGGTTTTGCTGCAGATGCGTCGGAGAAGGAAAAGGAGACGCATGAGCCAAAAGAGAACAAAGAATACGGAAAACGGGAAAAAGACCGGACCGGCACAGGAGCTTCCCTACGAAAGATTTCTGAGATTCGGGCCGGAAAGCCTTACGGAGGCGGAGCTCCTGGCAATCATTATCCGCACGGGCACCAGGGAAAAGAACGCGCTGCAGGTGGCGGAGGAGGTACTGGGGCTTGCCAGATACCCCAAGGAAGGACTGCTGGGGCTGTACGATGTGACTTTGGACGAGCTTCAGGGCATCGCCGGAATCGGCGAGGTAAAGGCGGTGAAGCTGAAATGCCTGACGGAGCTTTCCATGCGTATGAGTGCGGCGAAGGCAAGCAGCGGTCTGCGTTTCACAAGCTCCGGACAGGTGGCGGCATATTTCATGGAGAAGCTGCGCCACAGGGAGACAGAATGCGTGATACTGGTATGCCTGGACGCCAAGGGACAGATGCTCTGTGAGAGAAAGCTGTCGGAGGGCAGCGTAAATATGTCGCTGATCTCCTCCAGGGAAATCTTTCTGGCGGCGCTGGAGGGCAGGGCAGTGAATATTCTGCTGGTGCACAATCATCCCAGCGGCGATCCCACACCCAGCCGGGCGGACAAGGTGCTTACCGTGAATGTGCGGGAATCAGGGGAGAAGATGGGCATACCGCTGCTGGACCACATTGTGATCGGCGATAACCGGTATGTCAGTTTTAAGGAAGCCGCATGGTTTTGCGACGAGATTCCGGAAGGTATAAGCCTCGGAGATATTTAAGATTTTTACAGTTAGAAAGGGGTTGTCATTTTGGCAAACAACGCATTCGGTATCGATTTAGGTACCAACAACATCAAGATTTACAGCAGAAGCGACGACAGTATCATGGTGGAAAAGAACATGATTGCCATTGAGAACAAAAAAGTCCTTTTTGCGTATGGAAACTCGGCCTTTGAAATGTACGAGAAAGCTCCGGGCAATATTCATATCTCATACCCTCTGTCCTACGGAGTGATTGCGGATATCAAAAATATGGAGACTCTTGTGCGGTATTTTATTACGGATTTGCAGAAGGGCACCGCAAAGCCGGCTGATTTCTATATTGCAGTTCCCACGGACGTGACGGAAGTGGAGAAGAGGGCGTTTTATGATCTGATCAAGGATGCCAATGTGAAGGCCAGGAAGATCATGGTGGTGGAAAAGGCGGTGGCCGACGGGCTGGGCCTGGACATCGATGTGAAGAATTCCCAGGGCGTGCTGGTGGTCAATGTGGGCTACGAGACTACGGAGATATCCATTCTTTCTCTGGGCGGTATCGTGCTCAGCCGGCTGATTAAGACCGGAGGCCTGAAATTTGACGAGGCGATCCGTGCCGCCGTGAGAAAAGAATTCAGTCTGATAATCGGGGGAAAGACCTCCGAGACAATCAAGATGACGCTGAGAGATCTGGAAGAGGAAGGAAACGGGGCAATTGTCTATGGCAGGGACATCGTGACCGGGCTCCCCATAGAACGGGAAATTCCTACAAAGCTGGTTGTGGAATGTCTGGAGGAGCATTTCAATTCCATAGTGGACAATGTCAAGGTGATTTTGGAGAGAACTCCTCCCGAGCTGGCTGCGGATATTTACCGTCACGGCATCTATCTCACGGGCGGGGCTTCCCAGGTAAGCCATATGACGGAGCGTCTGGCGGCCGGGACGGGCTTAAAAGTAAATATAGCGGAGAACCCGGTTTCAAGCGTGGTTATGGGTTTGGCCAAGGTCATCAAAGACGATAATTTCAAATCCGTTGCTTATGCGATCGAAGGGATGAGCAGATGAGTCCGGTCATTAAAAGAAAAGGAGAGAGGTTTATGCTGCCGAGTAAATATCTCCTTTTTATTTTAACGATTCTTTGTACCGCCATGATGCTGGTTACCTTTGGAACCGATGTGTTCAACAGACCGCTGAACGCGGTGGTGGGGTATGTGATTGTGCCCTTTCAGAAGGGAATAGGGAAGGTGGGCGGCTGGCTGTCCAACCGTTCTGAAGAGCTGGTGCAGATCAGGACGCTGCTGGATGAAAACGCCAGGCTGAAGGAGGAGATCGCCGCTCTGACGGAGGAGAATACGCTGCTCCAGCAGGATAAGTATGAGCTGAACAAGCTGAGGGAGCTTTTTGATCTGGACGAGCAATATGATGAGTATAACAAGGTGGGAGCGAGAATCATAGGCAGGGATCCCGGAAACTGGTATGCCGCCTTTGTGATCGATAAGGGGGAGGAAGACGGCCTTGCCGTGGATATGAATGTGATTGCCGGCGGCGGTCTGGTGGGGCGCATCACTTCCGTCGGGCCGAACTGGGCGAGAGTGACCTCCATTATATCCGACAACAGCAATGTGAGCGCGATGACGCTTTCCACGGAGGACAATTTCACCGTATCCGGCAATCTGAAGCTGATGGCCAACGGTTATATTACCTTCAGCCAGCTTCTGGACGGGCAGAACAGGGTAAAGGAAGGGGACAAGGTGGTTACCTCCAATATCAGCGATAAATTTCTTCCCAATATTTTGATCGGATATATCAATTCCATAGACAAGGATGCCAATAATCTGACGAAATCAGGGCAGATTATACCGGCTGTGGATTTTGAGCATCTGGGAGAAGTACTGATTATCACGGACAGAAAGCAGTCCGTGAAATAGGGGATACTTTTACAGGGGGTATCAATGCTCAGAAAATTAATTGTGGCCTTATTTATTATCATATGTTTTGTCCTGCAGTGCAGTGTGTTTGACAGCCTGGCCTTTGCGGGCATCATACCGAATCTGATGATTATCTTAACTTCTTCCTTCGGCTTCATGCGGGGGGAAAAGGAAGGGCTGGTGATCGGATTTTTCAGCGGGCTGTTAAATGATATCTTTTTCGGCAGCTTTCTTGGCTTTTATGCCTTGCTGCTTATGTACATAGGCTATATAAACGGAAAATTCAGCAGGATCTTTTATCCGGAGGATATTAAGCTTCCGCTTGCGCTGATTGTGATCAGCGATCTGTCCTATGGAATTATATGTTATATTCTGACATTTATGCTCCGGAGCAGGTTTCAGTTTACTTATTATTTTATGCATATTATTTTGCCGGAGGCGCTGTATACCATCGTGGTCACCCTGATTCTGTATCCTGTTATCCTCAGGGTGAACGAACGGCTGGAGACGCGGGAAAAAAGGAGAGCGCAGAAATTTGTTTGATGAGTTCAAAGATAAAATAATCGGAATATTTACCAGCAGGCTCACGGTTTTTACGGTAGTCTTCTGTCTTCTGGGAGGCATGCTTATCTATCGCTGTTTTGATCTGCAGATTGTAAACGGAGAAGAGTATCTTGAAAATTTTATCCTGGAGATAGAGAAGACCCGGGACATTGCCAGCACAAGAGGCAATATTTATGACAGAAACGGGAATCTGCTGGCCTACAACGAGCTGGCTTATTCCGTAAAAATCGAGGATGTATTTGAATCGGGCAGGAGCAAAAATGAAAAACTGAACGCCGTGGTGTACAGCCTGATCCAGATGATTGAGAAAAACGGGGACAGCTGTATCACGGATTTCAGAATATACCTGAATGAGAACGGAGAGTTTGAATATACGGTGGACGGCACAGTCCGCCTGCGGTTTCTGGCGGATGTATACGGCAAAAAAACGGTGGACGAGCTGAAGGACGAGCAGCGCATGGCCACGCCGGAAGAGGTGATGGAATTCTTAAGCGGTACTTCCATGTTCGGCATCGGGGAATATGAGGATCCTGAGGATTCCAGAAGTGATTTCATTCCAGGAGCCGGTTACGCCAAAGAAGACTGGCTGAAAATGGTGACGGTACGCTATGCCATGAATCTTACTTCCTACCGGAAGTATATCGGCACCACTGTTGCCACCAATGTAAGCGATAAGACGGTGGCTGTGATTATGGAGAATTCTGAAGCCCTGCCGGGAGTCAGCATCGAGGAGGGAACCGTGCGCAGGTATGTGGACAGCAAGTATTTTGCCCATGTGCTCGGGTATGTGGGCAAGATTTCTTCCGAGGAACTGACCGAGCTGAACGCGCAGATGGAGGAGGCGGGGCTGGGCAGCGATGTCTACAATGTCAATGACGTGGTAGGAAAGGGAGGGATAGAGTCCTACCTTGAGACCACGCTCCAGGGCGATAAGGGCTATGAGAAGGTCATTGTGGACAATATGGGCAAGGTGATATCCATTGAGGAGCGCAGGGAAGCGAAGGCCGGACAGGACGTGTATCTTACCATAGACAGGGACTTGACCGAGGCCGTGTACAATATCCTGGAGCAGAGGCTGGCGGGCCTTGTGTCCAGCAAAATCATCAATGCGAAGGAGTATATTCCCAAAGAAAATGCGGACAGCGCAGATATTAAGATTCCCATCTACGATGTGTACTTTACCATGTTCGACAATTCCGTCATTGACCTGAGACATCTGGCCGACGAGAATGCGGGCGATACGGAGAGGGAAGTGTACGAAGCTCATCTGATGTATAAGCAGCAGGTGTACGACAGGCTGATTTCGGAGCTGACCCAGGAGCTGACCCCTTACAATAAGCTCAGCAAGGAATATCAGGTTTATCAGAGCAATATCGTAAATCTCCTGCGGGATAACGGTGTGATCATGACAGAGGCGGTAGAGGCCGATGACGCCACGCAGATCGCCTGGGAGACGGATGAGGTGATCAGCCTGAACGAATATCTGAAATACTGCATTTCCCGGAACTGGATAGATGTCAGCAAGCTGGAGCTTAACGATAAATACTCCGATTCCGCGGAGATATACGATCAGGTAGTAGAGTATATCATCGGAATGATAGACAAAAATACAGAGTTTCAGAAACGTTTTTACAAGTACATGCTTTTGAATGATGTGATAAGCGGCAGGCAGGTGTGTCAGATTCTCTGCGAACAGGGGCTGGTGGAGGTGTCGGAAAAGGACTTCAGCGGCATCTTCAGCGGAAGCGTGAGCGCCTATGATTTCATGAAGCATCGTATCGACGATCTGAATATCACTCCGGCTCAGCTGGCACTGGATCCCTGCAATGCCGCCTGTGTAATCACGGATGTAAACACGGGGGATGTGCTGGCCCTGGTCTCCTATCCGGGATATGACAATAACAAAATGGCGAATTCCATAGATGCGGAGTATTATGCAAAGCTGAATAAGGACAAGTCCAATCCGCAGTATAATTATGCAACCCAGTATGCGGCGGCGCCGGGCTCCACCTTTAAAATGGTGGTCGCCTGTGCCGGGCTGATGGAGAATGTCATCACCGTAAGCACCCAGACCAACTGTGTGGGCACCTTTACGGAGATTACCTCCAAGCCGCCCAAATGCTGGAATGTCTACGGACATGGGAACGAGACGGTGACCACAGCCATCAGGGATTCCTGCAACTATTATTTTTACAATGTGGGATATCAGCTTTCCATAGGATCCGGAAATTATGTGGAGACGGAGGGGCTGGATACCCTGCGCAAATATGCGGAAATGTTCGGGCTTACGGACAAATCCGGGATTGAACTCTCGGAGGCGGCGCCCAATGTATCCACGGAGGATCCGGTGCGTTCTTCCATCGGGCAGGGAAATAACAGCTATACCGCCGTAGCCCTGGCGCGCTATGTGGCCGCTGTGGCAAACGGGGGGACATGCTATAATCTCACGCTCCTTGACAGGATCACCGATTCCGAGGGGAACACAATCGAAGAATTCCAGCCGAAAGTCCGCAATCAGGTTGAAATGCCGGAGGAATACTGGGACGCCATACGGCTCGGCATGCGTGAGGCTGTGGAAAACAGATCTTATTTAAGCGGTCTGACGGTGAGTCTGGCAGGTAAGACAGGAACGGCCGAGGAGAGGAAGACAAGGCCCTCCCATGGGTTGTTCGTATGCTATGCACCTTACGAAAAGCCGGAAATTGCCATTACAACCAGGATCCCCTTCGGGTATTCTTCCGATTATGCGGCAATGGCAACAAGGGACATTATCAAATATTATTATGATCTGGCAGAGGAGGATGAACTGATTACCGGCACCGCGGAGGCTCCGGAGGACGGGATCACCAATGAATTATAAGCGCAGTCAGCGGCTGGAGTATGGAGGGGATTACATGAGAGAGAAGGTTATCATTAAGAGCTTTCCCAACGGCATAGCACTTTACTTAAATGGGGAGCTCCCTTTTGAAAAGATTCTGGAAGAGGTGGGATATAAATTTTCAGATGCAAGAAATTTCTTCGGCGCCGCCACCATGGCGTTGTCCATTGAGGGGCGGGTCCTCAATGAGGTGGAGGAGATACGCGTACTGGAGACCATCCGGGAGAACAGCGATTTGAACATCGCCTGTATTGTGGGCAGGGATGATACGGTGAACAAAAATTACGTAAGGGCGCTGGCACATACGGAGAAAAGCGCGGCCGAGGAGGCAAACGGGCAGTTTTTCAAGGGAGACCTGAAGAACAGGGAGGTAGTGGAGACGGAGAACAGCATTATCATGCTGGGGGATGTCTACCCGGGGAGCACCGTGATCAGCGCGAAAAGCATTATTATTCTCGGGGGACTCTACGGCAGGGCCTACGCAGGCGGAAACGGCCGGGAGGAGGCTTTTATAGCAGCGTTTGAAATGATGCCGGAGAAAATAAAGATCGGCGATTTCAAATATACACAGAATACAAAACAGTCAAAATGGGGAATCAGACCCAAGGTACGGCCGAAAATTGCATATGTAAAGAACGACAGAATCGTATTCGAAGCACTTACCAAAGATATGCTGGGCAGCTTTTAAAAGGGTCCGGCAGACGACAAAGAATCAGAAATTGGAGGAAAAGGAAAATGGAAAAACAATTTTCCGCGGAGCAGAAGGGCTCCGAAGTCATTGTCGTCACTTCAGGTAAGGGCGGTGTGGGTAAGACCACCACAACCGCAAACGTTGGAACGGGTCTGGCAAAGCTCGGAAAGAAGGTCTGCCTGATCGATACGGATATCGGTCTGCGCAACCTGGATGTGGTCATGGGACTGGAGAACCGCATTGTCTACAATCTGGTGGATGTGGTGGAGGGAAACTGCCGGATCAAACAGGCGCTGATACGGGACAAACGCCATCCCGGACTGTATCTGATGCCTTCGGCCCAGACAAGGGACAAGACGGCGGTATCGCCGGGACAGATGGTGAAGGTGATCGAACATCTGAAGGAACAGTTTGACTACATTATTCTGGATTGTCCCGCAGGGATTGAACAGGGATTTCAGAATGCCATCGCGGGAGCCAACAGGGCGCTTGTGGTGACCACTCCGGAGGTATCTGCGATCCGGGATGCGGACAGGATTATCGGCCTGCTGGAGGCAAACGGCTTCAAGCAGATGGAGCTGGTCATCAACAGACTGCGCATGGATATGGTCAGGCGCGGGGACATGATGTCCGCCCAGGATGTAGTGGATATCCTGGCAATTCCCATGATAGGCATTATTCCGGATGATGAGAGCGTGGTGGTGGCCACCAACCAGGGAGAGCCTGTGGTGGGCGGCAGCTCCCCCGCCGGCCAGGCTTACGCAAATGTAGTACACAGGGTGGAGGGAAGGGATGTGCCCTATCTGAATTTTGATAAGAGTATTTCATTCTGGACCAGGGTAACGGGAATATTTCATAAGGCATAGGAGGAGTGAAAATGAGACATTTTTTTCGCAGAAAGAGCTCCTGCCAGATAGCGAAGGACAGGCTGAAGATTTTGCTGATTTCAGACAGGGTAAACTGTTCACCGGAGATCATGGAGCTGATTAAGACGGATATCGCAAAGGTTTTGTCCAAGTACATGAAGATTGATTCGGAAAATATGGAGATTCAGATTAATACCAAGGGCAATAAGTCGGGACGGGGCGGCAAAATGCCTTCCCTTTACGCCAATATCCCCATTGTGGATGTATCGGCGCAGAATTTGTCGAAATAGGGAATCTTCGGAGACACTGGCTGTTTTTCGGATTTCACAGAGGAAATTATGTTTAAAAGATACAGAATTCGGGATTTCGATTTTAAACTGGTTCTCATGATACTGGCTCTCTCGGCGATCGGTATCATGGCCATCGGAAGCGCGGAGGAATCACTCCAGACCAGGCAGCTGGCCGGAGTGGTTGCCGGTGCTTTCCTCATGATAGTCATTTGCTTTTTCGACTATACCTGGATTTTAAAGTTTTACTGGCTTATGTATGTGGCAAATCTTATACTTCTTCTGGCAGTATGGCAGCTTGGAGAGGAGAGTCACGGGGCCACGCGCTGGCTGCGAATAGGCGGTTTGCAGTTTCAACCTTCAGAAACCGCAAAAATTTTGTTGATTTTATTCTTCGCACAGTTTATTATGAAACATAGGAAGAAATTGAATACGGTGGGAATTATTGCCTTGTGTGCGGGAATGTTCGCATTGCCCTGGATTCTTGTCTGGGAACAGCCGGATCTGTCCACAAGCATGGTGCTGATAGCGCTGTTTGCCGTGATCATGTTTGCGGGGGGAATCAGCCTGAAGGTGGTATTCGGCGTGCTTGCGGTGACCATTCCCGCGGTGGCTCTGGTGATCTCCCTGGCTCTGCAGCCGGATAATGACCTTCTGACGGACAGCCAGAAGAACCGTGTGCTGGCATTTGTCAACCCTCAGGAGTATGAGACTACTTTTGCCTATCAGCAGCTGAATTCCGTGAAGGCCATCGCCTCGGGCCAGCTTGACGGAAAGGGGTATAAGAACAATAAAATTACATCGGTGAAAAACGGGAATTTTCTTTCCGAGGCGGAGACGGATTTTATTTTTTCGGTAATTGGGGAAGAGTTTGGCTTTAAAGGGAGCGTGGTGGTGATTGTACTGCTGTTTTCCATCGCTCTCGAGTGTATTTCCGTGGCGAGAAAGGCGAAGGATGTGGCTGGTACAATTATCAGCGCCAGTATGGGGGGGCTGGTGGCCGTCCAGGGGTTTTTCAATATAGGTGTATCCACATTTATTCTGCCGAATACGGGACTTACGCTTCCGTTTGTCAGCTATGGGCTGACATCATTGCTCAGTCTTTATATGGGAATGGGGTTTGTACTGAATGTAAGGCTTCAGGCAAAAAAATCAAAACAATAGAGGATTATACAACTTGGAGGAGGTACTGGGATGAATATTGCGTTGATTGCACATGATGCGAAAAAGAAGCTGATGCAGAATTTCTGTATTGCATACAGGGGGATTCTGAGCAAGAATGACCTGTACGCCACCGGCACCACGGGGCGTCTGATTGAGGAGGTTACAAATCTGAATATCCACAAATGCCTGGCCGGCCATCTGGGCGGGGAACAGCAGATCGGAGCGCAGATTGAGAATAATGAGATCGATCTGGTAATTTTCCTGCGCGATCCCTTAAATCCCCAGAAGCATGAACCGGATGTAAACAAGGTAATACGGCTCTGCGACACTCATAATATTCCGCTGGCGACCAATCTTGCAAGCGCGGAACTGCTGATCAAGGCTTTGGACAGAGGGGATCTGGAATGGCGTGAAATGTATAAATAAGAAACGACGGAATAATTTAACAGTGATAGTGTTCATTATCTGCTGTCTTGCAGGCTGCGGCAATTTGAGCTATGGTATGTCCTATGACGTGAATTATGATGTCAGCAGCTTCAATGTGGTGTCCCGGCAGGAGACCAGGACAGCCGCTCCCTTTGCCTCAAACCTGTGTGTGGTGGCAGATAATGTGACGGATGATGAACGGGTGGATATGTCCAGGGCGGAGGCCGCCGCACTATTCGGACTGAAGGACAACCAGGTTCTCTATGCAAAGAATGTGCATGAGCGTCTGCATCCGGCCAGCCTGACCAAGGTAATGACGGCTTTGATAGCATTGGAAAACGGCCAGATGAACCAGACTCTGACAGCTACCAGCGCGGTCAATATTACGGAATCCGGCGCCGTTCTCTGCGGGCTTGTGAGCGGGGATACCATGACGCTGGATCAGGCGCTGCGCATTCTTCTGGTGTATTCGGCCAATGATGTGGCATTGCTGATTGCGGAGAATATTGCGGGGAGCGTGGAGGGCTTCGTGGACATGATGAATGAGAAGGCCAGGGAACTGGGTGCCACCGATACTCATTTTATGAATCCCCACGGGCTTACAGATTCGGAGCATTACACCACAGCGTATGATCTGTATCTGATATTCAACGAGGCCATCAAGTATGATACCTTCAACGAAATCATACATATGGCTTCTTATCAGACCATATTTTACAGCAGCGATGGCAGCGAGAAGACCTTCAATAAACAGACCACGAATCTGTTCCTGAGAGGGAATTTCCAGCCCCCTGCCAATGTGACGGTAATCGGGGGAAAGACCGGCTCCACCAACGAGGCGGGGCAGTGCCTGATGCTTTTCACCAGGGACGAAAACGGCTCTCCCTACATATCCGTAATTCTGAGGGCGGAGAACAGGGATTACCTGTACAGTGAAATGATAGATTTACTTGATGAGATTCACAAATAGAGGTTGTTTTTTGGATTCATTTCCCTTATAATGAATTTAAGGCAATACAATATTAATACTATAGGAGGGTTTCCAATGGTTCAATTAATTGTAGGCAATAAAGGCAAGGGCAAGACATCAAAGCTATTGGACAAGGTAAATAGCGAAATAAAAGAAATATCAGGGAATATTGTATATCTTGACAAGAACACAAAACATATGTACGAGCTGAACAATAAGGTGAGGCTGATTGATGTATCCCAATATATGATTGAAAACAGCAATGAATTTGCAGGCTTTGTGAGCGGCATTATCTCCCAGGATCATGATCTGCAGCAGATGTATTTTGATAATTTCCTGAAGATTGCATACCTGGAGGGACAGGATATCGAGCCGATGGTAAATAAACTGGAGAGACTCAGTAATAAGTCCGGCGTGAAATTTGTATTGAGTATTTCCATGGATGAGTCGGAGGTTCCGGCTGGGATAAAGGATAAAATTATTGTGTCGCTGTAAGCAGTGAAAACGACAATAGAAAAAAGGATTATGTACGAAAGCCTCGGAATGACAGCCCGGGGTTTTTGTTTGGAGGCATGGGATTGGCAAAGGGAAAGATCAGAAAGATCAGAAAATATAGAAAACCCTTAAATCTGAATATTGGAATGGTTCTGTTCGGTGTGATCTTCATCTATGTGGTGGTCTGTGTGGTTATGTATTTTCAGACAAGCCATATTATCCGGTATGAGGTGGAGGAAGGTTCCCTTGCCGTAGATACGATTTACCGCGGCGTGGTGCTGCGCGATGAGACAGTTATTTATACCCAGTCGGCGGGATATGTGAATTATTATGCCAGGGAGGGGGAGAGGGTTGCCAAGGACGATCTGGTCTACATTATGGACCAGACAGGCAGGCTCAGTGAGGAGCTGGCTGGTCTGAATTCTGGTGAGAATACTCTTTCAAAAAGCGAACTGGCGGAATTCAGGAGTGAAATTGTGAATTTTGCCCATGGATTTGATCCGGCCAGCTATGAAAGCGTCTATGATTTCAAATATGCTCTGAAGAATAATATCATGAAGCTTGCAGGTTCAAGCATGCTGGAAAGCCTGAACTCTCTGAACGGTTCTTCCGGAATGGCGGCTGTGGAACGATATTATTCCCCGGGCACGGGAATCGTGGCATACTGGACCGACGGATATGAGGAGCTGAAGGCACAGAATGTGACGGAAGCGATCTTTGATGAGAATACGGAATATGAGAAGAAGCGTATATTGAGCAACACGCTGATGGAAGCGGGAGAGGCTGTCTATAAGCTTTCCACCAATGAGAACTGGTCCATTGTGATTCCCATCGATGCGGCAAGGGGGGCAGAGCTGCAGCAGGATGGACCTGTCAGGGTCCGGTTCCTGAAAAATCAGTATGAATCCTGGGGGACTCCGAAGCTGCTTACAAACGGGGACGGGAATACCTACCTGGAGCTGAGCTTTACCAATTCCATGATTACCTTTATTCCGGACAGATTTCTGGATGTGGAGCTGATTGTGGAGGACGAGACGGGATTGAAGATTCCGGTTTCTTCCATTGTGCAGAAGGAATTCTTTCTGATTCCGGAGGAGTATGTGGTTCCGGGAGGGAATAACGGCGGGGACAGCGTTGTCAGACAATGCTATCTGGAGGATGGCACTATTTCCAGGGAGACCATGGAGATTGACGTGTATTATTTTGACAGTGAAAGCAGGGAATACTATCTCGACAGTTCCGTGGTGAATCTGGGGGACAACCTTTACAAGACGGAAGGAGAGGAAACTTTTACCGTCAGCAGACGCGCGACGCTGACGGGAGTATATAATATGAATAAGGGATATGCGGATTTTAAGCAGATCAGTATTCTGTATCAGAATGACGAGTATGCAATTGTCAAACCCAATACCAAATACGGATTAAGCGTTTACGATTATATAGTGCTCAATGCGGAATCCGTAAGTGATGATCAGTTCATCAATCAGCAGAGTAAGACTAAGGAATAGCGGGGAAAGAGAGTATTCGGAGGACTGGATATGATAGAGGAGAATATGAAGTCAGTGGATGAAGCCATCGGCGGGGCATGCGGCCGGGCGGGGAGAGCGCGGGATGAGGTGACCCTGATTGCGGTGAGCAAGACCAAACCTGTTTCGCTTCTGAGAGAGGCCTATGATGCCGGTGCCAGGGATTTCGGAGAAAACAGGGTACAGGAGCTATTGGACAAAATACCGGAGCTTCCGTCCGATATCCGCTGGCATATGATAGGGCATCTTCAGAGAAACAAAGTGAAATATATTGTGGACAAGGTGGCGATGATCCACAGCGTGGATTCTGTGCGGCTTGCGGAGGAGATCAGCCGTGAGGCAGTCAAAAAGGGAGTCTTTGTGGATATCCTGATCGAGGTGAATGTGGCCGGGGAGGAGAGCAAATTCGGAGCTGCCGTATGGGAGGTGCCGAAGATGGTGGAAGAAATAGCCGGGATGCCCTCTGTCAGGATAAGGGGGCTGATGACGATTGCTCCCTATACGGAAGATCCGGAGGAAAACAGGCAATTTTTTCGCGATTTAAAGAAATTGTCTGTTGACATAGAACATAAAAACATCGATAATGTTGATATGAGTGTTTTATCCATGGGCATGACAGGGGATTACTCCGTAGCGATAGAAGAGGGAGCCACCTGTGTGAGGGTTGGCACCGGAATCTTTGGTGAAAGGCGGCCGCAACAATAAAACTGGAACAGCGAAGGGCATGGTAGAAGAATGGGAGTAATGGATAAGTTTTTGAATTACATGAAATTGAACGGCGAGGACGATGAGGAATATTACGATGATGATTACCTGGATGATGAGGAGATAGAGCCTGCTCCTGCTCCCAGAAGGGTCCCTGTGTCGAAGGCACGGGATATGGATGAGTATGAAGAGGAGCGCATGTCTCCTTCTTCCATGAGGAGACAGGCCGCTTCATCCAGCAAGATTACACCTATTAAGCAGAATACATCAAGAAGATCTGCATCCGGCGGCGGTATGGAGGTTTGTGTGATTAAGCCCACATCCGTGGAAGATGCCAGGGAGATTACGGAGACGCTTCTGGCCAACCGCACCGTGGTTCTGAATCTGGAGGGCCTGGATGTGGATATCGCTCAGAGAATCATTGATTTTACAAGCGGTTCCTGTTATGCAATTTCCGGAAATCTGCAGAAGATTTCCCATTACATATTTATTATTACACCCGCCAGCGTGGATATATCCGGGGATTTCCAGGATATATTCAATGATTCCTTTGAAATGCCCATCAAGAACTGACAAAGCATAAGCATCATAAAGCAATAGAATAAAATGCAATTATACAAAATGCAATTATGTAAAATGCAATAATATCAAAATGTAATAGAAGCACTGCAGAAAGGTATGGATTCTCATGTCGAGGAGATTAAATGTTTTATACCGGAAAAAGCCCTGCTATGATATCATATTTGCCCAGTCCTTTGAGGAGCTGTGGGAGGAATTGGCCTTGCTTGGCTGCGGGGACAGAAAGCTCTGCATTGTCACCGACTCCAGGGTGAATGAGATTTACGGGGAAGAGGTGCTGGGGCTTCTTGCCGGAAAATGCGCCAGGGCGGTAAAATATGTCTTTCCCTGCGGTGAGGCGAATAAGACGCTGGATACGGTGAAGGAAATCTACAGATTCCTGATCGGGGAAGGATTCGACAGGAAGGATATGCTTCTGGCTCTGGGCGGCGGCGTAACAGGGGATATTACAGGATATGCGGCTGCCACCTACCTGCGTGGAATCGATTATGTCCAGATACCGACTACCCTGCTTGCCCAGGCGGACAGCAGCATCGGCGGGAAAACGGGAGTTGACTTTGACGGCTTCAAGAATATGGTGGGCGCTTTTAAAATGCCCAGGCTGGTGTATATGAATCTTGCGGTGCTGCGGACTCTGGAGGAGAGGCAGTATTTTGCAGGATTTGCGGAGGTCATGAAGCATGGCCTGATCAGGGATGCCATATTTTACGAATGGCTGATTGAGAATATGTATGAGATCTGCGAGCGGGATCTGGATGTACTGGAGGAAATGATGGTCCGCAGCTGTACCGTGAAAAAGCTGGTGGTGGAGAAGGATCCTGAGGAGCAGGGAGAGCGGGCAATCCTGAATTTCGGACATACCATTGGCCACGCCATCGAGAAGGCGAAGAATTTTCAGCTGTATCACGGGGAATGTGTGGCCCTGGGGGCTGTCGCAGCCGCTTATCTGTCCTGGAAGCGAGAGCTGCTTTCCATGGAAGAATATTACGAGGTCCGGGATATGTTTGTGCCTTTTTATCTTCCCATATCCGTGGAGGGCATAGATCCCGGTGAGATATTGCGTCTGACGAAATCCGACAAGAAGATGGAGTCGGGCAGAATTAAATTTGTATTGCTGAAAAAGATCGGCAGGGCGGTGATCGACACCGATGTGACTGACGAGGAGATCCTGGCCGCCGTCAATGAGATTTATTTCAGTGAAGAGGATACACATGCGTAAGAAGTTTAAAGGGATGTATTTTATATTGGACGGGCTGGTTATGCTGGCCTTTTTGCTGTTGGATCAGTTTACAAAGCATCTGGCCATTGTCCATCTGAAGGGACAGCCTGCGCTGGTGCTCATTGACGGTGTACTGGAGCTGCAGTATGTGGAGAATACGGGCGTGGCCTTCAGCATGTTTCAGAACCGGAAAGCTTTTATCCTGATCATGGGCTTTGCGGTTCTGGCGGTAGTTTTTTTCTTTTTGCTGAAGCTTCCCAGGCAGAAGAAATACCTGGCCGTGCATATCCTGCTGTCCGTGCTGGTGGCCGGTGCGCTGGGAAATATCATTGACAGAATCCGATATGATTTTGTAGTGGATTTTATTTCTTTTGTGCTGATTCATTACCCTGTATTCAATGTGGCGGACTGTTACATTGTGGTGTCCGCCGTGGTGCTGGTGATTTTATTTATGTTTGTGTACAGGGAAGAGGACATGGGATGGATAAGTTCCGCTTTGAAATAACAGAAGAACTGGAAGAGGAAAGAATCGATAAGTGTCTGGCCGCGCTTATCGATTCTTTGTCGCGCTCCTTTATCCAGAAAATGATAAAGGACGAAGCCGTCAGGGTGAACGGGCTGCCCGTGAAGGGCAGCTGCCGGGTGAAGGCGGGGGATCTGGTGGAGTTTGACCTGCCGAAGGCCCGGGTGCCGGATATCGAACCGGAGAACATTCCGCTTGATATCCTCTATGAGGATGAGGATGTGATTGTGGTGAACAAGCCCAAGGGGATGGTGGTGCATCCGGCGGCGGGGCACTACAGCGGGACTCTGGTAAATGCGCTGCTTTACCATTGCGCAGGCGGGCTGTCCGGGATAAACGGAGTTATTCGCCCCGGCATTGTCCACCGGATTGACAGGGACACCACGGGATCCGTGATTGCCTGCAAGAACGACAGAGCACATAACTGTATTGCGCAGCAGCTGAAGGAGCATTCCGTCAGGAGGCGTTATCACGCCATCTGCCATGGCGTTGTGAAGGAGGAAGAAGGCATTGTGGACAGGCCTATCGGCCGGCACCCCTCGGATCGTAAGAAAATGGCGGTCAATGAGAGAAACGGAAAGCGGGCCGTTACCCATTACCGGGTGCTGAAACGCTTTTCCGGGTATACTTATCTGGAATGCGAGCTTGAGACCGGCAGAACCCACCAGATCAGGGTGCATATGGCGAGCATCGGACATCCTCTCCTGGGAGATGAGGTCTATTCGAACCGTAAGAGTCCCTTTCGTCTGGAAGGGCAGACCCTCCATGCCAAAATACTGGGCTTTCTGCATCCCTCCACGGGAGCCTATTTGGAAACGGACGCCCCGCTGCCGGAATATTTCCGTCATCTTTTAGAAATATTATAAAGTTGATTTTCTGTTGTCTAAATGCCATATTTGATGTATAATAATAACTAGAAAGCAGGATCCGCCCGGCGGCTTCTGCGGAAAATCGGATAAAAGCGTTTTCATAAAGGCTTTTATACTCTGAAAGAAAGAGAGGGATCACTATGAATACAATCGTTACAATCGGAAGACAATTCGGATCAGCGGGACGGGAAATCGGTGAAATGGTAGCGGAGTATTTCGGCATCAAGTATTACGACAAGGAGCTCCTGACCAGGGCGGCGCAGGAAAGCGGGTTCTGTGAGGAAATGATTCAGAATCATGACGAGAGACCTACAAATTCCTTTTTGTATAATCTGGTGATGGACACCTATTCTTTCGGATATAATCATTCTTCCTTTGTGGATATGCCGATCAGCCATAAGGTTTTTCTGGCGCAGTTTGACACCATCAAGAAAATTGCGGATGAAGGGCCCTGTGTCATTGTAGGACGCTGCGCGGATTACGCCCTTGCGGACAGGGATAATGTGATCGACCTGTTTATCTTCGGAAACGAAGAGACCAAGATAAAGCGTATTATGGAGAAGTACAGCCTGTCGGAAGCCAAGGCGAAGGACATGATGATCAAGAAGGATAAGCAGAGGCAGAGCTATTACAATTATTACACCTCCAAGAAATGGGGCAGGGCGGACAGCTATGATCTGTGCATCAACAGCAGCGTGCTGGGCGAAGAGGGAACCGTGAAGCTGATTTCCCAGTATGTGGAGGACTTTGAGAAGAAAAATTACAAGAAAAAGATTTAAATCTATTGACATTTTCTGGCTTCTCATGTTATGATGTCCTAGTGTGTATTTGTTGTATGCCGCATGGCCCGGCACAAGTGTGTCCGGCGGGGAATTCATATCCTTCGGATGCCGCCAAGGCCAGCGAGTAAATGAACCGTTCAGTTCATGAATAGGAGGTGCCAGAATGTACGCAATTATTGCAACAGGCGGAAAACAGTACAAGGTGTCCGAAGGCGATGTCATCAGAGTGGAGAAGCTGGATGCGGAAGAGGGCAGTGCTGTTACATTTGACCAGGTGATTGCAGTAAGTGACGAAACCCTGAAGGTGGGCGGCGATGTGGACAATGCCACCGTAACCGCTACTGTTATGGAGCAGGGCAGAGGTAAGAAGGTTATTGTATACAAGTACAAGAGGAAGACCGGATACCACAAGAAAATGGGTCACAGGCAAGCATACACTAAGGTTAAGATCGACAAGATCAACGCATAATTATTATGACTACCATAGTGATTTACAGGAGCCGTAAGGGTTCCTACAAGGGCTTTTGCTGTATGGGACATGCGGAATATGCTAAGCCCGGCAGGCCGGATGTGCTCTGTGCCGCTATCTCGGCTCTGACGATCGGTACTGTCAATTCCCTGGAGGAACTGGCGGGAGAGATCATATCCGTGAAGTCGGATGAAAGCACAGGCTTTCTCAAATGTGAATTTGAGAGTATGTTGCAGGAAAAATCCAGTTTCCTGGTGGATTCCATGATTTTCTCACTGGAAAACCTAAGCAGGGAATATGGCAGGAAGTATTTACAAGTAAAAGTTGAGGAGGTGTAAGCCATGTTTCGTATGAACCTTCAATTTTTTGCACATAAAAAGGGAGTTGGTTCCACCAAGAACGGCAGGGATTCCGAATCCAAGAGATTAGGTGCGAAGAGGGCTGACGGACAGTTCGTAAAGGCTGGAAATATTCTTTACAGACAGCGCGGGACCAGGATTCATCCGGGCGTTAACGTGGGGATCGGCGGAGATGATACCCTGTTTGCTTTAGTTGACGGCGTCCTTCGTTTTGAGAGAAAGGGAAGAGACAAGAAGCGCGCTTCTGTTTATCCTGTAGAGAAATAAATCCGCAGGGACTCCAAACGCATGAGTTTGGAGTCTTTATTTTTATGGAAAGGAGCTTCTATGTTTGCGGATAGAGCGAAAATATATGTGAGAAGCGGTAAGGGCGGGGATGGACATGTCTCCTTCCGGCATGAAAAATTTGTGGCTGCAGGAGGCCCTGACGGGGGAGACGGCGGCAGGGGAGGAGATGTTATCTTTGTGGTGGACGAGGGGCTGAATACCCTGATTGATTTTCGCCATATCCGGAAATACAAGGCACAGGACGGGGAACCCGGCGGCAAGAAAAACTGCCGGGGAAAGGACGGAAAGGATATCGTCATCAAGGTGCCTCCCGGAACCGTCATCAAGGAAGCGGAGACGGGAAAGGTGATCATGGATATGTCGGGAGAGAACCGGAGGTTCGTGATCCTGAAGGGAGGACGGGGCGGAAGCGGCAACCAGCATTATGCCACAAGCACCATGCAGGCTCCCATGTATGCCCAGCCGGGACGTCCGGCGAAGGAGCTGGAACTCATGCTGGAGCTGAAGGTGATTGCGGATGTGGGACTGGTGGGACTTCCCAATGTGGGAAAATCCACCCTTTTGTCCCGTGTTTCCAACGCAAAGCCCAAGATAGCAAATTATCATTTTACCACACTGAACCCCAATCTGGGTGTGGTGGATCTGGACGGGACGAAAGGATTTGTGATGGCGGATATCCCCGGACTGATTGAGGGGGCTTCCGAAGGGGTTGGGCTGGGTCATGAATTCCTGCGTCATATAGAGCGTACCAAGGTGATCATTCACATTGTGGATGCCGCCGGAACCGAAGGAAGGGATCCTATAGAGGATATTTATACCATTAACAGGGAACTGGAGGCCTACAATCCGGACATTGCAAAGCGTCCCCAGGTGATAGCCGCCAACAAGATCGATGCCGTTTATGACGGGGACGGCAATCCCGTGGAGGCCATCAAAGCCGAATTTGAACCCAGGGGAATTGCAGTCTATCCCATATCTGCGGTCAGCGGCCAGGGCGTCAGGGAGCTTCTGTATCATGTGAATGAGATGCTGGAAGGCCTGGGGAAGGAAATGACTGTGTTTGAACCGGAGTATTTCCCGGAGACGGCGGTGAACCAGGATGCGGAAGAACCCTACACAGTGGAATACGACAGGGAAGAAGACGAGTATGTGGTGGAGGGGCCCGGCGTGGAGAAGATGCTTGGCTATACCAATCTGGACAGTGAAAAGGGATTCCGTTTTTTCCAGAATTATCTCAAGTCTTCCGGTATCCTGAAGGAACTGGAAGCTCTGGGAATTGAGGATGGAGATACGGTGCGCCTTTACGGACATTCCTTTGAATATTATAAATAATCGGATTGCCTTGCCTCAGGCGCTCGACAGCGAAATCCTGCGCTTTCCGGCAAAATTTCGGTTCCGGCTTTACAGGTTGGAAGGGAGGCAGGCAGAAAGGGAGAGGAGTATGACAAGTAAGCAGAGAGCATATTTAAAAAGCCTGGCCAGCAGCCTGAATTCGATTTTTCAGGTGGGCAAGTCCAGCCTGACGCCGGAGCTCACGCAGGCGGTGGCGCAGGCTTTCAATAGAAATGAACTGATCAAGGTATCAGTGCTGAAGAATTGCCTGGATGATCCCAGAGAAATTGCGGAGATGCTGGCGGAAAGAACACATTCCCAGGTAGTGCAGGTGATCGGCAAGAAAATCGTCCTGTATAAGCCGGACAGGGAGAACCCGGTTATCGTGCTGCCGGACTGAGCCGTTATCATGAGATTTTATGGGAATGGCTGTCAGGGAGTCTGGCATTGCCATTGGCTCTTCGGATATGTGCTGTTCAGAGGATTCTGTGATAATTCCGGCAATGTCAGTGTAATAGGGAATGGTCCGGGCTTGCGGAACAGGGGAGGAATGTGAAAATGAAACGGATCGGTATCATGGGAGGAACCTTCAATCCCATCCACATTGGTCATTTGCTTCTGGCGGAATGGGCGCTTGAGGATGCCGCTCTGGATGAAGTGTGGATGATTCCCGCCGGTTCTCCTTATATGAAATCACCGGAGGAGATTCTGCCCGGCAGGGAGCGCCTGCATATGGCAGAGCTTGCCGTCCGGGGGAGCAGCGCAATAAAATGCCTGGATACGGAGATAACAAGAGAGGGTCCCACCTACAGTTACGAGACGCTTGAGCTTCTCAAGAAGGCATATCCTGAGAACGCGTATTATTTCATTGTGGGCACCGATTGTCTCTTTTCCATTGCGGACTGGAAATGTCCGGAGAGAATTTTTCAGAACTGCACCCTGATCGCCGCTGTGCGGGAGGGGACTTCCATGGATGCCATGGAGGAAAAAAAGAGGGAGCTGGAGAAACGTTTCCGGGAAACGGGAGCAAAAATAATCCTGCTGCCGTTTCTCAATATACCGGTGTCCTCCACGGAGATCCGCAGGCGTATCCGTGAGGGGAAGAGTGTTCGATATCTGGTGCCGGAAGATGTATTAAGATATATCAGGGAAAAGGATTTTTACCGTGAAAAAGTCAAATAGTTTAAAAAAGCTTAGAAAAGCAATGGAAAAGGCTCAGAATGCCCGGCGGTTCGAGCATACCCTGGGTGTGGAATATACAGCGGCGGCATTGGCCATGCGCTATGACTGCGATGTAAAGAGTGCCCAGATTGCAGGTCTCCTTCATGACTGTGCAAAATGCCTTTCGGATGAGAAGCGTCTGTCGATCTGTGAGAAAAATCATATCCCCATGACAGAGCTGGAGAGGCGGAATCCCTTTTTGCTCCATGCCAAGGCAGGCGCTTATCTGGCAGAGAAGAAATACGGTGTGAGCAATCCGGATATTCTTAATGCCATCCGCAGCCATACCACCGGCAGACAGGGTATGAGCACCCTGGAGAAAATAGTCTTCATTGCAGACTATATCGAGCCGGGCAGAAAGCATGCGCCGAATCTGAAGCAGGTGCGAAAGCTGGCCTTTACCGACCTGGACGAGGCTCTGGTGAAGATCCTGGGGGATACCCTGCATTATCTAAAAGAAACCGGAGGGGATATCGATCCCATGACGGAGGAAACCTGGCGGTATTATTCTTAGACAAGTATGGGTAAACCAAGAAAAGAGAGAGGGTGAAATAATGGAAAAGAAGAACTCCATGGAAATGGCGAGACTGGCAATCACAGCTCTGGAGGATAAGAAGGCGGAAGATATCCGTGTCATCGATATCAGCGAAGTGTCTGTTCTTGCGGATTACTTCATCATTGCGGGAGGAGGCAGCAAGAGCCAGATCCAGGCACTGTGCGATAATGTGGAAGAGGTTCTGGGCCGTTCTGGTTACACACAGAAGCAGACGGAGGGCTATAACACCGCAAACTGGATTTTAATGGATTTCGGCGACGTAATCATTCATATTTTTGACAGGGAGAACCGGCTGTTCTATGATTTGGAGAGGATCTGGAGGGACGGTAAAACGGTGGACATAGATGAGCTGAGAGCATAATCGAAGGCCGCTTCCAAATGGCCGATAGCTGCTTCCTTCCGACAAAATGCAGGGAAAATAGCAGGAAATGGGTAAAGAGACAATAGTTGGAACATCGTAGCTAAAAAGGAATGAAAAGAAGGCCGGTGAATTACAAAATTCATCATCGGCCTTCTTTTCATACTTGATCCTTGCTGAATTTCCGGATCTCTTCTTTGGATTTTCTGTTCTAAGCTTCCCCTCTGTTGCCAAGGTGCAAATAGAAGCTAATGAGGTATAATCCGCAGACGCCTACGATTGCGTAGACAATTCTGGAAATCCATGACATGTCGCCGAAAATAAAGGCTACCAGGTCAAAACGGAATATACCGATCAATGCCCAGTTGATGGCGCCGATAATGGCTATGGTAAGGGCAGTACCGTCCAAAAATTTATTTCCCATAATTATCCCTCTTTTCTGCACGGCAAATTGAAGTTCCGGCAAGATTAATATTTGCAGAATTTGTAGAAAAATACCCAAATATTAAAATGGGAAAAATTTGGCTCTTGGAATTGATTCCGTTCTCTGGAGTCCTTTTTATTGCTAATATTATTCCTATTTATAAAAACGGAAGATACCGAATACCCTGCCAAGAATCTGGCAATCCTCCACAATAATGGGATCCATGGTGTCGTTTTCAGGCTGCAGGCGGATATATCCGTTTTCTTTGTAAAAAGTCTTCACCGTAGCGGAATCCTCGATCAGGGCCACCACAATATCTCCGTTTCGGGCCGTGCTGCAGGCATTGACAAAAACCCTGTCGCCGTTGAAGATTCCGGCATTGATCATGGAATCTCCGCGGACATTTAAAATAAAGGATTCGCCTTTGGGGACAACCTCTGCGGGAACCGGAAAATATTCCACAATATTTTCTTCCGCCAGAATGGGCTGTCCTGCCGCCACATTACCGATGACAGGAAGGCTTACCATTTCCGTGCGGACTGTCTGGAAGCTGTCGTCACAAATCTCAATCGCTCTCGGCTTGGTGGGATCCCGGCGGATATAACCGTTTTTCTCCAGCGTCTCCAGATGGGAGTGCACTGAGGACGTGGATTTCAGATTCACCGTCTCACAGATTTCACGCACTGTGGGCGGGTATCCCTTTCTAAGTATCTCGTCTTTAATATAATCAAGTATTTCCTGCTGTTTGGGTGATATTTTTCCGGATGCCATATTTTCTACCTCCTGGTTGGCTGAGCCTGTAAATCTGGTTGAGGGATTGCTGTAAACAATACCTTAAATTATAGGTTTTCCATCTGCCTGTATCCAGTTTATCACATTTTGGCCCAAAAAGCAAACATATATTCCAAAAATATGTTCGATTTTCAGCCCCTCTCATTCAGATATATCAATGTTTCTCTCTGCCGGAGGGTTCCTCCCGGAGTCTCACATACTGGGCAGCCCTGCGGCGGCGTTCGTCCTGCTGTGCCGCGTAATGCTTTCTTGTGGTGTTCACATCCTTATGTCCCAGCACATCCGCCACCAGATAGATATCCCCTGTCTCCTGATAGAGGCTGGTTCCGTAGGTGCTTCTGAGCTTATGGGGAGTGATTTTCTTTAAGGTAGTCACGCGGGATGCGTATTTTTTGACCAGATTTTCCACCGCACGCACCGTAATTCTGCGGTTCTGCAGAGAGAGGAAGAGTGCGCTCTCATGCCCCTCCATGGGTATGACATGGTCCCTTTCCTCAAGATAATCCAGCAGAGCGGTTTCCACCTCGTCCCCGAAATAGACCACCGCCTCATAGCCTCCCTTGCGCCGGACCTTAATACCGCAGACATCGAAGTTTACATCCTGGAGATCCAGCCCCACGCATTCCGATACACGGATGCCTGTGCCAAGCAGCAGGGTCAGAAGCGCCACATCCCGGATTCTGGTCTTCTTATGATACTCCAGTTCCTTTTTGGTAAGCCTCGTTCCGTCCTCCACCTGGTCAAGAAGGATGGATACCTCGTTGGGCTCCAGACGGATGATTTCCTTTTCGTGGAGCTTGGGCATGGAGACCAGGGAGGCCGGATTGGAGGAGATCAGCTCCGACTGGTAGAAATAATTATAGAAGCTGCGGAGCGCGGCCAGCTTTCTGGACTTTCCCCGCTCTTCGTTTGTGATCTCCCTGCCCTCCTTCTGATAGAGGGACATATATTCCAGGTATTCCTCGATGTCCATGCGGGTGATCTGGTCTAAAAGGGAGAGGGGATAGTCCCGGATCTCCATTTTCCCGCACACGGCATTCCGTTCATGGAGGAATTCAAAAAAGAGCCTCAGATCATAGGCGTAGGCCAGCCTGGTGCGCGCCGAGGTATACTCTTCGATTCCCCGGAAAAAGGTTCTGCAAAAGGAGGGAAGGGTATCCAGGACAGCCCTCATTTTCAGAATATTCTGTTTGTTCTGCTCATCATGATAATTATTCTGGTTTAAGACAGCCATGGGATTCCCAACCTTTCATATTTCCGTTCTGAATTGCCGTAAACATTCTTTCCTTTACCCCCGGATTGTCCAGATTCAGCTGCCGGAGCAGCTGCTTTACATATTCCCGCTTTGTATGCCCATCAGCGGGACAGGGGCTTTTCACTACAGGTACATGGTATTTATTGACAAAGCCGATCACATCCGCCTCGTTCATATACATCAGGGGCCGGATTACGGTAATTCCCGTTCTGTCCAGATAAGTGACGGGGGAGAAGGTGTGGAAGCGTCCCTCGAAAATCAGTGACATAAGCATGGTTTCCACCACGTCGTCCTTATGGTGGGCATAGGCCACCTTATTGCAGCCCGCCTCCCGGATGGCCTGGTTTAAAGCTCCTTTGCGCATTTTCGCACAGAGGGAGCAGGGATTTTCCTCCCTGCGGTCCTCAAAGATGATTTTAGCAATATCCGTCTTCAGGATGGTGTAATGCACATCCAGCTCCCTGCACAGCTCCTTTATTTTCTCCAGATCCAGATTCTCAAAGCCCAGGTCCACCGTCACTGCCTGAAGCCGGAAATGCTTCGGATAAAAGCGCTGCAGACCGTGGAGGGCATAGAGCAGTGTGAGGCTGTCCTTGCCGCCGGAGATGCCCACGGCAATTTGATCCCCTTCTTCAATCATCCCGTAATCATCCGCCGCGCGGCGGACATAGCTTAATACCTGCTGCAGTTTCACATCTATACCTCATCTTTCTGCCTGCACTAAGCGGGTGAACGGAGAGCCTGACCCTCCTGATCTGATCCGCCGCATTGCCCATGGTCTTATTTTACCATAAATATGCCTGCAATTCCATCTTATTTTGCTGAAAACAAAATCAGACGAATTCTGCTGAAGGTGAAACCAGAAGAATTCTGCTGAAAGCGAACCAGAAGAATTCTGCTGAAGGCGAAACCAGAAGAATACTGCCGAAAGCGCATCCGGACGAGGCGCGGATTGAGGACGGAAAAAGGTTGACAGCGCAGGCAGACATATCCAAAATCGATTCCAAAATGCGGAAAATAATAGAATCGGACAATTCGGGTAATACTATGGATGCAAATATTATATATAAAATAAGGAGTGATTACTATGGCGGATTTTTTGAACAGTGTGACAAAGGATAATCTGATGAGGGCTTTTGCGGGGGAGAGCCAGGCCAGAAACAGGTATACCTTCGCCGCATCCCAGGCTAAGAAGAACGGACTGCAGGTTATCAGCGCAATTTTTGCATTTACAGCCTCCCAGGAAAAGGAGCATGCGGAAATCTTCTATAATCATCTGAAGGAATTGTCCGGAAATACAATTTTCATCGACGGGGGGTATCCCGTGGATCTCTCGGATAATGTGGCGGAGCTGCTGAGCATGGCCCAGCACAATGAATACGAAGAGCACGATTCCGTTTATCAGTCCTTCGGAGAGACCGCAAAACAGGAGGGCTTCCTGCAGATAGCATCCTCTTTTCTCCAAATCGCTTCCATTGAAAAGATTCATGGGGACCGTTTCGGCAGATATGCCCGGCTGCTTCAGGAGGGAAAGCTCTTTGTTTCGGATGTGGAAGAGGAGTGGATGTGCTTAAACTGCGGATATGTAATGAAAGGAAAGCAGGCTCCCATGAGCTGTCCTGTCTGCCATCATGACAGAGGATATTTTATCCGGTTTGAGCTTGCGCCCTACGAGGGAGTATACAGGAAGTAAGCTTTTTAATGAAGAAGAGAAGCTTTTGCTAAAACTTTGGTAAAAATGTGAAAAGCCCACTTGTTATGAGCCTAAAAAAATAGTATTATTATATAAAAGAGCGTGACAGCATCAGAATAAAAGCATACAGGGAAGGGATTCACATGAAGTTCAAAATCAACAACAAGTATTTCCGGTGGGGTATGACGGGCTTTTGCGTCCTGGCCGCCGCCATCGCCTTTTACTATTTTATTTTCCACAGTTCCAACATTAAATTGGGGTTCAGCACGCTGATAGGAATTCTGATGCCCGTGGTGTTCGGGCTGGTTATGGGCTATCTGCTGACCCCTGTTTTGAATTTTGTGGAGGGCAGGATACTGATTCCGCTCTGCAATAAATGCAGAATAAGGGAATCGGCGAGAAGGAAGAAATTCATCAGAGGGATCGGCATCCTGATAACGGCGTTTCTGTTCGTGGCACTGATCTATGTGCTGATTGCCATGCTGGTATCCCAGATCGTCCCCAGTATCCAGGGAATCGTGGTCAATTTCGATTCCTACATCAATAATGTGATGAACTGGATCAATCAGCTGCTTGAGGATAATGAGGATATCGGAGAATATGTGATCAGAACCATTGACAAGTATTCCGGCCAGCTGGAAGAATGGCTGCAGCAGCTGATTCCGGGCACCGCCTCATTAATCAAGACAGTGTCCATAAGCCTCATCAATGTGCTTGATGTGCTTTGGGATTTTGTTATCGGATTTATCATTTCCATCTATGTGCTTGCCAGCAAGGAACGCTTTGCGGCGCAGGCGAAAAAAATTATATACGCCTTTTTCGAGAAGGATACCGCAAATATCATTATCCGCAATTTCAGATTTACCCACAAAACCTTCATCGGATTTTTGAGCGGAAAAATTGTGGACTCCATTATTATCGGAATTCTGTGCTTTATCGGCACCACTCTGATGGGGACGCCCTATGCCATCCTGATCAGCCTGATTATAGGGGTTACGAATATCATCCCTTTTTTCGGGCCGTTTCTGGGGGCGATTCCCAGTATCCTTTTAATTTTCGTAGTAAATCCCATGGAGCCGCTGAACTGCCTGTATTTTGCCATTTTTGCCCTGGCGCTGCAGCAGTTTGACGGAAATATCCTGGGGCCGAAAATCCTGGGCAGCTCCACGGGACTTACAGGCTTTTGGGTAATTTTCTCCATCACCGTGTTCGGAGGTCTCTTCGGCGTGCCCGGAATGATCGTGGGCGTGCCTATTTTTGCCATTATATATGCGGGAATCCGTGCGGCAGTGAATATCCGGCTGGAGAAAAGAGAGCTGCCCTGTGAGACGATGGCATACGAGAAACTGGACTACATAGACGAGGAGGGAATTCACCCGATTACGGAAGAGACAAAGCGCCGCCGCAGACGCCGCAGGAAAAGTGGCGCAGAAGGGGATAAGGAAGAGAAGGATTTGGAGACGGAGCTGCCGAAAGAGGCAGGAGAAGCGGCCGGCGGGGAAACGAAAGCAGGAGAGAGGAATCACGGGTGAACGCTTCTGCAATGCCGCTGTAGTATTTGCAGTTAAATGCGTTCACGAGTGTAATTTATGAAGGGAAGGAAAGCCTGCGGCGAGGCAAAACGCCTTTGGAAAGCCGGGAGCGGATGCTGCAGGCGGAAAGGAGAAAGCCAGTGAGATTTCTGGTGCAGAGAGTGAGCAGTGCGGAGGTGAGCGTGGAGGGAGACTGTGTCGGCAGGATCGGCAGAGGCTTTCTGGTTTTCGTGGGAATCAGCGGAACCGATACTGCGGAAACGGCCGACAGGATGGTAAAAAAGCTGATCGGGCTGAGAATCTTCAGAGACGAAAACGGGAAGACAAATCTTGATCTGAAAGCTGTGGACGGAAGTCTTCTGCTGATTTCCCAGTTTACCCTGTATGCGGACTGCAGAAAAGGGAACAGGCCTTCCTTTGTGAACGCGGGAGCTCCTGAGATGGCAAATTCTCTTTATCGTTATATTATTGACAAATGCAGAGGCGAGATAGCAGCGGTGGAAGAGGGAAGCTTTGGAGCAGATATGAAGGTGAGTCTGACAAACGACGGTCCCTTTACGGTTATTCTGGATTCGGATGAGATCATGGGATGAGTCTGAACAGCCAACTCACGAAGGGGGATCCGACAGCACCGTTTCGTGCAGTTTTTGGAAGTATTTGGGGGAATATCATTCAGAATGCTGAGTTGTTTTTCGACAAATTGTGTGATAAAATATCCATGATCCGGAGAACAGACAGATAATATAAAGGAGGAGAGAGTATGGTGAGAAATTTTACAGTATTGTTGAGCGGAGGATCCAAGTTTAATCTGGGATCGCCCTTGCTGATTATCGGAGTATTGGTGGCGCTGCTATTGCTCCTGATTTTTTTGACCGGATATGTAAAGGCATCGCCGGACACCGCGATTATCATCTCGGGTCTGAGAAAGAATCCCAAGGTGCTGATAGGAAAGGCAGGGGTAAAGATTCCTTTTCTGGAGAGGAAGGATGAGCTGAATCTGCAGTTGATACCCATCGACGTAAAGACATCCAACGCCGTGCCCACAGCGGATTACATAAACATCAATGTGGATGCCACGGTAAACGTAAAGATCAGCGACAATGAGGAGCGCCTGAAGCTGGCAGCCCAGAATTTCCTGAATAAGAACGCCGAGTATATCGGACGGGTGGCCAGGGAGGTTCTGGAGGGCAATGTCCGTGAGATTGTGGGTAAGATGGCTCTGGAAGAGATGGTTTCCGACCGTCAGAAATTTGCCATGCTGGTAAAGGAAAATGCTGAACCCGATCTGGCAGCCATGGGGCTTGATATCATCAGCTTCAACGTGCAGAATTTTGTGGACGGCAATGGGGTGATTGAAAACCTTGGTGTGGACAATATCGTAAAGATTCAAAAGAATGCGGCAATTTCCAGGGCAGAAAGTGAGAAAGAGATTGCAAAGGCACAGGCCAACGCCAAACGGGAGGCCAACGAGGCTGAGGTAAATGCGGCTTCCGAGATTGCCAAGAAGCAGAACGAGCTGGATATCCAGAGGGCGGAGCTGAAGCGCGAAGCGGATATCAAGAAGGCGGAAGCAGACGCAGCCTACCGTATCCAGGAGGAGGAACAGCGTAAAACAGTGGAGATTACCACAGCCAATGCCAACATCGCAAAGCAGGAGAAGGAGATTCTGTTAAAGCAGCGGGAAGCCGAGGTTATGGAGCAGGCTCTGGATGCCCAGGTAAAGAAAAAGGCGGAGGCCGACAGATTTGCCAAGCAGCAGCAGGCGGATGCGGTGCTTTATGAGCGCCAGCGGGAGGCGGAGGCCAGGCAGTTTGAGACGGAGAAGGAAGCCCTTGCCATGAAGGCACAGGCCGAGGCAAAGCGCTATACCATGGAGCAGGAAGCGGACGGTATCCGCACCAAGGGACTGGCAGAGGCGGAAGCCATTCGGGCGAAGGCCGTGGCGGAAGCCGAAGGTATCGAGAAAAAGGCGGAGGCCATGACCAAGATGGGCGAAGCCGCCGTGCTGGAAATGTACTTTAAGGCATTGCCTGAGGTGGTTAAGAACGCTGCGGAACCTCTTTCCAATGTGGATAAGATTACCATGTACGGGGACGGCAATTCTGCAAAGCTGATGAAGGATGTCATGGGTACTGTGGTTCAGATTACTGACGGCCTCAAGGAATCCACCGGCGTTGATCTCCAGGCCGTGTTATCCGGATTCCTGGCCGGCAGAGTTGCTTCTAAGGATTCCTCAAAGGAGACAAATTGAATTTCTAATTTGACATATTGCTACAGCCTGGTAAATGTGTGATGATGTCCTTACTTTATGCAGGATTGCGGGACAGTCCAGGAACATACGGATTCCAGTATGAGAGTATTCCATGATAATGATATAACTATTCGCAAAAGAACAGTTTAACGAATAGTTGGGCTCGGTTTCCGCAGGGGTTGTGAGCCGTACCGTTTCGCCCAACTATTCGTTAAACTGTAGGGAGGTGATTTCATATCCTTGTTTCACTAAATCCAATCCATAAGAATACATCTCATCATTCGTCAGTCCGACAAGTACATAGGCCTGCACTTTTTCAATAATGTCATTATTTTGTACTCTAATTTTTTCATCACATTTTTCTACAGTATATTCTATTAATTTTCTTTCATGATCTCCCATATCCTCTGAAGTAAGTTCTTTTAAGCTTAAATTTATCTTTTTGGGAAAAGTCCCAAGACATTTTAAAATATCATTCCTATTAGCCACTTTATTACCCTCCTGGTTCAGAAGTGCTTAAATACAAATAAATAGCTGCAGATATCTACGGTATTTGCAGGAATATAACTGAGGAATCAGCAGTCATAGTTCTCCGAGAAAAAATATGCTGCGATCTGGGCTCTGGAGCTGAAAGGTTCTGTTTCCAGTAATTTTTTTACTTCATCCCGGGTATAAAATTTTGCTTCAATCTGTTCGTTTTCCGAGGTATGGTCCTCGAAACTGCCTTCCACTTCAACGAAGGCAATGTATGTAGTGGTATCGGAAATCGCCACTGCCGCGAAGGAAGGAGGAAGGATTTTTTTGATTTTCTTCACCCGCAGACCGGTTTCTTCATAAAGTTCTCTTACGATACAGTCTTCAATTCTCTCCTCAGGTTCAATCATTCCGGCGCAGAGATTATAGACTGTGCGGTTGACGCCCATTCTGAATTCGTGAAGAAGCAGCAGCCGGTCCTCACAGGTGGCAACGATGGATACGCCGCTGGGCTTTCCCCCGATATCTGCCGGGTCGGTAAGCTCTCGGCGGCTTACGATTTCATATTTCTTCTCCCTGCCGGCCTTGTTGCGGTAGGTGAGCTCATAATTTTTCAGATATTTTCCGTCTTTTACCTTTTCTAATTTTATAAATTCCATAATTCCTTTTTTGCTCCTGCCTTCAGGTTGTTTTTAAGACCATTTTTATGGTTCTTTTTGGTTCTTGGTTGTTTTTTAAGACTCTTTTTGAGGTTTTTTATTTAATCCCAAAGAGGGTTCAATTCCCCGCCGCTTGCTGCGGGGAATAACATTTTTGGAGAAAATGTCGATATCCATTTGAATTACTAACATTAATTCGCTATAATTTATTCGTTTTTTCACGTAACATGCTATCGGGTATTTAATCCGGATAGAAAATATTGCTCCTTCAGAGGCTTGTCAATCTTTTTGCGGGTGATTTCAACCAGTCCCAAAGGGGTCATGTCGATAACCTTCGTCTGAACCCGATCCTGGGTCGTCAAACGCTTCAGATAGTCTAAAAGCGTCTTTCTGTCCTCCCAGGACTGCATATTGATGAAGTCCACAATGATGATTCCGGACAGATTGCGGAGGCGAAGCTGCAGGGCCACTTCCTTTGCCGCTTCCAGATTGATTCGAAGATAGGTTTCCCTTGCCTCCCTGTCCGCATCATATTTTCCGGAATTTACGTCGATCGCGGTAAGGGCTTCCGTAGGCTCAATGACCAGATATCCGCCTGATTTCAGCCATACACGGCTTTCCAGAGCCGCGGAAAGTCTGCTCTCAATAGAATACAGCTTGGAAAGGGATAATAAATCATCCCGGTACAGACGCAGCGGGATATCAATCCCGTTTTTATGACAATAATCCTTTATCTGCTCATACAGAGATTCCTGATCCGTGATAATCTCTTTTTTACCGGATTCCTGATTGGAGCTGCACTCTTTTTTACCGGATTGCGTACCGCTCTCCTTTGCGCCCGTTTGGGGCTCCGGGGCGGATGAGGGCGCTGGCTCTTGTTCCCGCATCGGCGGTTCCGATGCCGATGCTTTGGGGAGGGCGCTGTCCATGGGGTCTGCCAATCCGCTGCCGGAAACGAATTCACGCAGAATGGGGGCAAATCCGGCAGGCGCAACCTTTAAACAGCTGAAGCAGCTTCTGTACATTGCCTGGTACAGGAGGGTGACAAATTCTGAAGTGAGGGAATAAAAATGCTTCCACAACTCTTCCGCCCTCTCCAGCTCTCCCGCCTTTGTCCTGACAACTAAGCCCATGGGAGGCAGCCGGAGGTTTTCCAGTTTCATCCCTTCGGACTCCATGCTCCGTGCATCCTTGATGGATAAAATGGCATCGCAGCTCTGAATCAGGCAGCCGTTTTGAATGACGGCCATCTCCGTAAGCTCTCTCCGTAGGGCTTCCTTCTTTCCGGGGCTGAGCTTTAGGGAATAGGCGGCCTTTGCGGAACCCATGGACAGTGCAAAATATTCATTTGCAAGGGAAATATCGGCCGTGACGGATGCCTTTTTTGTCTTTTGCGCATCCCGGATTACCTGTACAAGCAGCTCATCTCCTTCCAGGATGCGCCCGTCATAGGAACGGTTTAAGAGATAGGGCGAGGAAGCGTTTTTCAGGGAGAGAAAGCAAAGCTCGCCGTCTCCGATTTCCACAAAGCAGGCCTCAATGTTTTTTACTGTATTTTTCACCTTCCCAATATAGACGGCTCCTATTTTGCCGGGCTGTGCCGGAAAGAAGGAGGCCTCCATGAGCCGGTCGTTTTGGATCAAAAGGGCGCATTGCCGTCCCTGATAGGTGGTAAAGAGGAGCTTTCCCCCGTCTGTATTTCTCAAAGATGTCTCTTCTTCCGTGAGCTTTACGGAAGCCTTTGGCGATATTCTTCTGCTCATGCTGTGTTTTCGGTGGCTCCTTTTATATGGATTTTATCGTGAATTGTGCTGCCAGGCAGGCGATTCGCTGTCTTTGTCCGTGAACCCTACTGCATCCAGGGGAATATATTCCGGCGCCTCCGCCGTCCCTTCATTGGTATATACATCCTCCCGGGTGATTTCCAGGGCGTTCTCCTGGAGAAGTTCGCCGCATTGGGACAGGATTGCCTGAATTACCTGCATGGGCTTGATATTGCCCCCGCTGGAGGCGTCCAGAAGCATGTGAAATACGCCTTCCCTGTATTCCAGGCGGTAAATCCCCTGCTTCAGATCGACCTCCCTTACGCCTTTTTTGGTCTCTTTGGTAATGGGGATCCGTTCCATGGACAGGAAGCCGGACAAAAGAGAGGCAATGTCCGCCTTCGGTTCGCGGCTCTGTCTGAAGCGCACGGTATAGGATGCGGCGGCTACGCTGGCCATGGCATTGCCCGCATGGTCAGGCAGGATCTTCACGGAGGTGATCTCAATACCGGGAACGCAGACATTGTTTAAACGCTCCAGCACATCCCTGCAGGATTCCATGGAATTCACCTCAATATCCATGTATTCGCCGTTGCTGGCCAGGCCGACCCCCAGCGGGGCCGCAAAGGCCATGATCTGATGAGGACTGTAGCCCTGGGAATATACCACATCAAGTTCGGCTCTCCGGATAGCCTTCTGAAAAAAGCGCATGATATCCAAATGACCGATATAACAGACGGCGCCGTATTTTCTGAATTTGATTCGAAGTCTCATTCTTTCCTCCAATATTCCTCTATAATCAGTTCGGGGGCGTGCCTTCCGCAAAATGCGCGGAATTCTTCAAGGTTCATATCCCCATCGGCAAAAATTACCATTCCCCGGGTTTCATCAAGATGGGTAAGCCGAAGCACCGTGCGGACGGCCGGATATCCGGAACGGTTCTGCGGATTGGCTGGTATGACCGGCCACGAGCCTTTGTGGATATCAGCAAAAGCATTCGTCTCTGCCGAAGCCTGCAGGACATCCCGGGAAGCATCCGTTTTCGCCGGAACCTGTGGGATATGGCACGA
>CAJUSI010000028.1 GCA_910589035.1 uncultured Acetatifactor sp.
CCACACAGGAAATCCTTGACACATATACAGAACGGTGGCCGATCGAATTATTTTTCCGTCAGAGCAAAAACAAACTCGCGCTGGACAAATATCAGATCCGCTCACGGCAGGGAATCGAACGGTACTGGCTGATTATGTCAGTGGTTCATTACATGTGCTGTATGCATTCCGGGAAATATAATACCTTCGAGGAAGGATACCGGTATTTTCAGAATCAAGTCAAAACAGAGCGAATCGGTAATCTGCACCAGTTTATAAAAAATGGTGCATCACTTAAAGCTGTTTTGAAATTGGTAGGGTAGTTTTGTGCAAGTTTCAATATTTGCTCATTTATAGATATTAATTTGAAGGAGTTTGTAGAAAATCTATGCCGAAGAGAAAAATTTAATTTACTTATACAAATAGCTATTTATACGGGGATTGCAGCTGCGGGAATAATGGGAATGATTCCGCGACAGCGTCATTCTATTCGGTAAAGGAAGAGGTGATAAATGTGAATTTCTATATCCAGGCGTGCAATCCGAGAACTCAGTGTAAAGCAGATAGCAATGATAAAACATTGGCGGATGCGATTGAAAACGCCTTCCCGTTAAAAACGGAGGATGCCATATTGATGTGGAACCATATCAGCATCCCGCTATCCTATAAATATGATATAAGCTATATGATGGATGATATTCTCATGCTGCTGAACATGCTGCAAAGCAGGGAAAAAGGAGAATTGACGATACATTGGCTCCCTGATACTTTCAGATGTGATTGGATAGTCAGATGGATGGCAGATAGACTGGATATTCAGTCAAAGTGGGGAAATACAGTTGGTAATTTGCAAATTCTTTTAAATGAAAAATCCCGCATATCCCTTAAAAAAGAGGACTTTATAAAGGAATGGAAAAGCATTTTGCATGTTGTGATTACAGGGTTAATAAAGTGCGGATATACCGTAGACAGGATAAAGAATATGAAGCAGCTAATTGCTCAGTATGAGAATATTAATGGGAGCGGAATTTTGTACAATGAGTGAAAAAATAAAAGAATTATATGACTGTGAATATGTTACTTCAGATGAGGCATTATATCCGTTGCAGGAATGGTATAATACTTTAATTGATAAAACAATGGATGATATCACCATAGCAGATGTTTTGCGAATGATCCGTCAGAAAATGTTTATTAAACTTGCAATGCAAAAAGCAGTGGAGATATTACAAAGGAATGTATTTGCGGGAGAACTATATGATGGACAATTACTTGATAAAATATCAGAAATTGATTCGGAATTTTTCGAAATTGATACAGAAAAGTTAAAACTTGTAGTAAAAGATGCATTAGATAAAAGTGAAGCATATGAGTGGTCATATGATGGAGAAAAAGAGGAATTCATTGAGATAGTAAAACTCCTTGCGAAAAAAATAGCTTGAAAATTAAGTTTTGAGGACAGAATGGAGAGGAAATGCTATCAGCAATAATTGGTAAAAAGCTCACAGATATTTATACTGTTGGATTTATATATCCGGAAGAGGAAAAAACGGAATTTACACCTGATTTAAGATGGATATATTTCGAATTTGAAGACATACTGATAGAATTTGAATCTTTCGAGCAGTATAGCCGGTTGAGAATGCAAAGGGTTTTAGATGTGCGATATTGCTTTGAGCAGGATGAAGATATGATTAAAGTCAAGTCGTCGGTTAGAGAATTTGTCCTGATCAGTTCATTGCTTGCCAACAATTTAGTCAAAGAAACAGTACTTATAGATGGCACTGAAGAAAATTGTGCCGCGGCAAAAATTGTATTGGAAAATGGACAAACGATCTTTATCGATCCCGGTTTTCCATATGGGATTGGCGTAGGAGGGAAAGAACAGGAAGCGTATTGGTGTTATGCTAAAACATAAGAATTTCAGTGTTAGTCTGTCAAATTGATTTGGAGAGGAGAAAAATTGAGGGATAAAATAGAGAAGATTATCAATGACTGGGATCCCATAGGATTTTTTCCAATGGCCCCTGAAGACGAGTATACAGATGAAATATCAAAAATACATGAATACATTTATTCTGAGAAAAATCAGCAGCTTCAATTCCAGCAGCTTCAAATCCGGCAGATTCAAGCTCTGGCAGAGACAATTAATACGATATTTATAAAAGCATTTGGCAAGGATGTCTATGATGAAAATCCCGGGCAATGCATGCTGGTCGCAAAGAAAATATTGGAGCAGAAAAGGATATAAGAAATTATGGTACAAATGGACTATAAATGTATGATTATACATAAACTGACGCAGTATTTATCAAGAGAAATACAAAGAGAGGAACTATGCAAATATGCGACAGATATGATACATAAGATGCTTCGTGGAGATATTTTTATCTTAAAGAATTTAGAAATATGGGGTATACTTACAGAAATATCGGGGATTGATGATGCCGATGATTTTTATTGTGATGATACAGTGAAACATTGCTTTGAAGTGTTGAAAGGCATCAAAAATACCACCTTTACTTTTGCCATGCATATACCTAAGGAATATACAGGAGATAGTTTTCCGGAGATAGAGGAAATGCTGGTAGAGTATAAAAAAGGGAAAGACTTTTCGACAGATGCGATGCTAAAATTAAAGGCCATAATGGAAAGGAAAGTGGATATTGTTACCACATTGAATGATATGATAGAATCGCAGATAATAGACTTATTGAAGCTGGGATATACATTTTATGATGAGGAAGGTAATAATGCTTTTTTGATTAAAAGTACTGTCTTTATAAGCGATGAGAAGGCTATGCTTTCAGAAGAGAAACTTTTAGACAAAATATTTACATTACTGGAATGTTATAGAGGCAAGCGGAGTTTCTTTGTTCAGATAATTTATAGGGAAGGAAGGGGAAATGTTTCAATACTCGTGTGAGGAAATATATATGGACAATTCTGGTTGACTTTTCCGGCAATATGTCCGATCTGTAGAGAAAGAGAAGGCATTGCTATTTACACAAATGGAAAAATGAAGATGAGAAAGGAAGAAGCGTTGTGGCTTTTTCGAGGGTATCGCAAAAAAATCTTGGAACAATAAGGGGATTTTGATATAATGTATTGGTATTTTCTCAGATCTGCAGATACAAAAAATGTCATTTACTATAGTTATAGTTTGGGCAGATAGTTTAAAATCAAAAAAATAAAGAGAAGTCGGAGCTGCGGGCAGATGAGAGTTAATAATATTTTGACAGGTAACTACAGAAAAGCATTTTTGGCGGTATGTGTCATCGGACTGGGCATCATTATTTTGCTGTTGATACCGGCAATGCAGGAAAAAAAGGAATATTGCTATTCCATTGACCGAACCGTCGAACCGGGAAATGGAGAGACTGTTTTATATGAGGCCATTGAGCTTCCGGTTGGAATTTACTCTGTGCGGGTAAACTATCATACAACAGCGGATTTTGAATATGTTGTAAGGCTGACGGACGATAGTATGCCGCCTTTGCGAGTAATGCAGAATGACCAGATACTGGCTGCGGCCCATTCTTCCGAAGAATTTCATCTCTGGCTCTTTGGCAGGTCGGAGAATCTCACGCTTTCGGTTTCCGGCGAGTCTGAACAGGAAATTTATTTTGAACAGGTGTGCATAACGGAGACGGGGCAGCTTTGGTACAGCATAATTTTCGTAAGCCTGGTGTTCATCCTTCTGATTCTGGGATGCATTGTCTGTGCCGCCTGGCATCATGCGTATAAAATCCCGGCGTCCGGATTTGTGGTGGCAGGACTTATTCTCCTGCTGACCTGGCTGCTGTCCAGACCCTACCTGATGAACTGGATTATATCCACAGGAGATAGCGGGTATCATATTGAAAGGATTGACGGTGTGGCAAACAGTATTGCAAATGGGGTGTTCCCCATGCGCCTGGAGGCAAATTTTCCGCTTGGATACGGCTATGCGGACGGAATACTGTATGGATCGACCCTGCTGTACATCCCGGCAGTTTTATGGCTGATCGGTTTCCCGGTTCTGTATTATTATAATATCTTCATAATACTTATCAACTTTGCTACGATTCTGGTGGCGTTTTATTGCTTTGGAAGGATGTTTCAGGATAAATATATCGGGCTGCTGTGCAGTGCCCTGTATGCATTTTCATTATACAGGATCACTGTCCTGTTTGAGCGGGGATGCGTGGGCGAGGGATGTGCCCAGATTTTTCTGCCCCTGCTTTTGTACGGATATTACCGCATGTTTACGGAAGATATGGAGGCAAAAAGCTATAAGAATATATGGCTGATTCTGGTGATAGGCTATTCCGGAGTGCTGCAGTCCCATACGCTGACCTGTGAGCTGGCATTGATATGGACCGGCGTTATCTGCCTTATAAATGTGCGGAGAGTATTCCGCAGGACTACCTTTATCCAGCTGGTTAAGGGGGCGGCGTTTACTTTATTGTGTAATGCATGGTATGCGGTACCGTTCCTGGACTATTATTTAACCGAAAATCTGATGATCAAACATACCGGGCAACGGTTGATTCAGCATGAGGGAATTACGCTGAGGGAAGTATTTATACATTTCTTTGACGGAGTTTTGGAGGACGAACAGGGTATGACCATCAGAGCAGTGGGACCTGGGCTGATTCCCATGCTGGTATTGATTGTCTTTACAGGGCTGGCGATTTATGCTCTAGTGAAAAAGAAGAAAAGCGGGCTTTTGGCTGCCGGAGCAATGTGTGCTGTTCTGTCCTTACTATGCATTGTTTTCTCGTTGAGGACATTTCCCTGGAATCGGATTCAGCAGGCGTGGCCCATAGCCGGTAATATTATCTCCAGCCTTCAGTTTCCTACGAGATTTTTAAATTGGGGGACGCTTTTCATGGTGCCCGTATTTGGATACTGCCTGTGGTATGCCAAATATGAGAGCAAATGGAAAAAGCCGCTCTATGCAGTGGGGGCGACAGCAGCCATTCTGGCGGTGGGAACTTCGTCCCTGTATCTCATCAATCAGATAAATCTAACTATCGGCAGGGAGAGGATATTTGACAACAATCAGCTTATAGGGTATGTGTCGGGCGGAGAATATATCATATATGGAACGGATATGTCAAAACTTTCTTATAGTATTCCCCTAACCTCGGAAACCGTACAGCTGGTGCAATACGATAAAGGCGACCTGGCGGCGGATTTCCGCTGCAGTAACAGCTCCTTTGAGGAGACCGGGTATGTGGAGGTGCCGTTGTTTCTCTACAAAGGATATCGGGCTGAAACAGGAGCGGGTGAAAGACTGACATGTGTATACGGTAATAATAATGTAATACGCGTATTGATTCCTCCGAAGTTCAACGATACGATTTCTGTACGATTTGTGAGTCCAGTATACTGGAGAATCAGCGAAGCCTGCAGTGCACTGGCGTGGCTTGCCATCCTGATATATTGTGCTCGGACGGCTCGGGGGAAACATGATCAAGGGAATGCAAATAAAAGTATAAAGGCAAATACAAATAAAAGGTGATATATTCAGGTGATAAACTATATCAGAAAACTCAGTATTATCATATTGCTGGCGCTGCCGTTCTACCTGCTCCTTCGCAGGCCCTGGAGAAGAAAGCAGGCAGGAGAATGGGCCCTGGGGGCATTCTTTCTGTTTAACCTGGGACTTTTGGCGCTGGCCCTGGAAGGGGAGTACGCAGATCCGGCCCTCATGCTCCGCCGTGCCCTCTCCCGCATTGATACAGGCGAGGGGATCAACCTGGTTCCCCTGCGGACCATAAGAGGATTTTTCCGGGATTTTCAGCCGGAGCTTTTTATGGTAAACATTGTCGGCAATATTGTCATGTTCTTCCCATGGGGATTCGGTATGGCGCTGCTGTGGGAGAAGAACAGAAAGACGAAGAGAATCCTGTTGTATTCTCTGGCGCTGCCTCTTTTCATAGAGACCGCTCAGCTTTTTGTCGGAAGAAATGTGGATGTGGACGATCTGATTCTGAATTTTGCGGGAGGATGCCTGGGAGCGGGAAGCTTCAACCTGGCTTTTTCCGGGCGGCAGTCTGCATTGCAGGGGCCTGCGGGGAGAACGGCTGAAAACGATGAAATGTGAAAGAAAATGAAAAATCGTTACTTTCAGGCAAATCTCTTTATTGCCTTGCTTTCATGCATGGTGGAGCGGCGGGATGCATGGAGGTTTACTGTGTTTATTTCCAGCTAAAGTAAGAATAATTATAATACTTATTATAGTATTCAAAAAATAGAATTACAAATTTCTGAAAAAAGCAGTTGGAAAGACAGGGAAGTTTTGGTATAATACAGAAATGAACAGAAGAGACCGGGAAAGCCCGGGGCTCCCGGGAGGGAGATATGTATTTCTAATAATTAAGAAGCGAAAGGAGAAAAATCGTGGAAAACATTAAAGTGGCGGATACGACCGAAACAGAAAGAAATACTTGTGCGGAGGAAACGGTAAGCGCTCAGGATACGGAGACAGCCGGAAAGGAAACGGACAAGAAGCCTGTATTTGATAAAGAGTTATTCAAGAGAAGTATCCTTTACAATGTAATGAATATGTTCCGCAAAAATCTGGAGGAGGCTACGCCCCAGCAGATTTTTCAGGCGGCATCTTATTCCATAAAGGACAGGGTGATCGGCAATTGGATGACTACCCAGGCGGCATATGATAAGGAAGACCCCAAGATGGTTTATTATATGTCCATGGAGTTTCTGATGGGACGTGCCCTGGGCAACAATATGATTAACCTGGAGGCTTACCAGGGGGCAAAGGAAGTTCTGGAGGAGCTTGGCGTGGATATCAACGTGCTGGAGGACCAGGAGCCGGATGCCGCTCTGGGCAACGGCGGACTGGGACGGCTTGCGGCCTGCTTTATGGATTCCCTGGCTACTTTGGGATATCCCGCGTACGGCTGCGGCATCCGCTATCGCTATGGCATGTTTAAGCAGAAGATCGAGGACGGCTTCCAGAGGGAGGTTCCGGACGACTGGCTGGCGGACGGCAATCCTTTTGAGCTGCGCAGGCCCGAATACGCCAAGGTGGTGAAGTTCGGCGGCTATGTGTCCGTGCAGTGCGACGAGAACGGCAGGAACCATTTCGTGCAGGAGGGCTATCAGGCGGTGAGAGCCATTCCCTACGACCTGCCCATCGTGGGATACGGCAACGGCATCGTGAACACCCTGCGTATCTGGGATGCGGAGTCCATGTCCGGTTTCCGCCTGGACGAATTTGACAAGGGCGACTACAGCAAGGCAGTAGAGCAGGAGAACCTGGCCAGGAACCTGGTGGACGTGCTCTACCCCAACGACAATCACTATGCAGGCAAGGAGCTGCGCTTAAAGCAGCAGTACTTCTTCATCTCCGCATCCGTGCAGGAGGCTGTGGAGAAATATATGAGAAAGCATGATGATATTCACGGTTTCCCGGAGAAGGTAACCTTCCAGCTCAATGATACCCATCCCACGGTGGCCATCCCCGAGCTGATGCGCATCCTCCTGGACGATTACAACCTGGGCTGGGACGAGGCATGGGATATCACCACCAGAACCTGCGCCTACACCAACCATACCATCATGGCGGAAGCTCTTGAGAAATGGCCCATTGACCTGTTCTCCAGGCTGCTCCCCAGAATTTACCAGATTGTGGAGGAGATCAACCGCAGGTTTGTACAGCAGATCGAACAGAAATATTCGAATCTTTATAATGTCAATGTAGGGGAGAAGATCCGCAAGATGGCAATCCTCTACGACGGACAGGTGAAAATGGCCCATATGGCCATCGTGGCGGGCTATTCCGTCAACGGCGTGGCCAGGCTGCACACGGAGATCTTGAAGAGCGAGGAGCTGAAGGACTTCTACGAGATGTTCCCCGAACGCTTCAACAACAAGACCAACGGCATCACCCAGAGACGCTTCCTGCTCCACGGCAATCCCCTTCTGGCAGAGTGGGTGACAAAGCATGTGGGCGACGGCTGGATCACGGATCTGCCTCAGATTGTGGGTCTGAAGAAGCTGGCGGGTGACAGGACGGCTCAGAAGGAGTTCATGGAGATCAAGTACCGGAACAAGCTTCGTCTGGCAAAATATATCAAGGAGCATAACGGTATCGAGGTGGATCCCGATTCCATCTTCGACGTGCAGGTGAAGCGTCTCCACGAGTACAAGAGGCAGCTGATGAACATCCTCCATGTGATGCACCTGTATAACGAGCTGAAGGCCCACCCGGAGATGGAGTTCTTCCCCAGGACCTTTATCTTCGGCGCGAAGGCGGCGGCGGGTTACCGCAATGCCAAGCTGACCATCAAGCTGATCAATTCCGTGGCGGATGTGGTGAATAACGATGCGTCCATAGGGGGCAGGATCAAGGTGGTATTCATCGAGAACTACAATGTGTCCAACGCGGAGATTATCTTTGCGGCATCGGATGTGTCCGAGCAGATTTCCACGGCCAGCAAGGAGGCTTCCGGTACGGGCAACATGAAGTTCATGTTAAACGGTGCATTGACTCTGGGAACCATGGACGGCGCCAACGTGGAGATCGTGGAGGAGGTAGGCAGGGAGAACGCCTTCATCTTCGGACTGTCCTCCAATGAGGTCATCCACTTCGAGAACAGCGGCGGGTATGATCCCATGCAGATCTTCGAGGCGGACGCCGATATCCACAAGGTGGTGACGCAGCTGATCGACGGCACTTATTCCAAGGACAAGGAGCTGTTCCTGCCGCTGTACAATTCGCTGCTGAATACCAAGTCCACCTCCAAGGCGGATATGTATTTCATCCTGAAGGATTTCAAGGCCTATGCGGAAGCACAGAAGAAGGTGGAAGCGGCCTACAGGGATAAGGAGGGCTGGGCAAAGAGCGCTATCTTAAACGTGGCCTGCTCCGGCAAGTTCACCTCCGACAGAACCATCCAGGAGTATGTGGATGAGATCTGGCATCTGGATAAGGTGACTTTATAATGAGATTTCATAGTGGAAATTTTTCGCAGGGGCGTGTAAAATGGCACGCCCTTGCGGCGGTATTGGCGTTTTCTGCCGTGCTGCCGGGGGCCTTGACCGGCTGCGGGAAGGCAAAGGACTGGGAGAAGCATATCAGGGAGGAGACCCTCTGTCTGGAGGGGCTGGAAAAGGAATACACCCTGCTCTTTCTGACGGATACCCATGTGATCGTCCGGCAGGAAGACGCGCCTCCGCAGGAGGCGGAAAACGAAGCCTCCCGGTATCCAGAGTTTCAGAATGAGGAGGGCGTGCCCTCGGAAGAACAGTTCCAGGAGTGGATCCGCTATGCCAACGAAATGCAGGTGGACGCGGTTCTGCTGGGCGGGGATATCATCGATACTCCGTCGGAGGCCAATCTGAAATGGCTGGAGGAACAGCTCTCCGGGCTGAACATGCCTTATCTGTATGTGAACGGCAATCATGACTGGACCTATCCCTGGGAGTATATGACGGAGACGGGGAGAGAGACGTATCTGCCTCTGCTGGCGCCTTTCATGCAGGATAACACAGCGATTCACTCCCTGGACTTCGGGGAGTTCACGGTGGTTGGCATCGACGACAGCACAAACCAGGTGGACGGGGAAGCGCTGGCCGGCTACGAGAGCATTCTCGGGCAGGGACGGCCCGTCATCGTGCTGGCCCATGTGCCTTTTATGACCCAGTCGGTGCTGGGGCGGGCCAGGGAAGCGTGGAGCAGCCCCGTGGTGATCGGTGCGGGGAATTACGGGGGCATTTATCCCGACGGAAATTCGGAGCGTTTTGTGGCCTTGACCACGGCGGCGGACAGCCCGGTGGAGCTGGTTCTGGCAGGGCATGTGCACTTTTATGACAGAGATGTCATAGACGGGGAAAAGCAGGTGCTGCAGCTGGTGGGCGGCGCGGGATTCCAGGGGGAAGCGATTCTGATCCACATTACCGGCCGGGACTGAACCAGAGGAAATATGAATCAGCCCTTGAGATCATCGGGGAAATAACCCCCGCGGAAAACCCAGCGGCATTCTTGTGCATGAAAGCGTGGAATGCCCGGATAGAATATGGCTGCTGGACCTTCAAAGTAAAAGGAATATAAAATAGAGAGAAGCATATAGCAAAAAAGAAAGGATCCCAATAGTATGGTAGAATTATTACAGGGCGGCGCATATCTGGTAGGCGGCAGGGAAATCATAGCCGACACACCGGAGGCACAGAAAGCCATTTTCAGTAAGACCGGAAAGGAAATCACCAAAGAAGACGCGGCAAAGCAGACCATCAGCTACGGTATTCTGGAGAGCCACAACACCTCCGGCAGCATGGACAGGCTGAAGATCAGGTTTGACAAGCTCACCAGCCATGACATCACCTTCGTGGGCATCATACAGACAGCCAGGGCTTCGGGGCTTACGAAGTTTCCCATGCCCTATGTGCTGACCAACTGCCACAATTCCCTCTGTGCGGTGGGCGGCACCATTAACGAGGACGACCATATGTTCGGCCTGTCCTGCGCGAAAAAGTATGGGGGCGTGTACGTCCCTCCTCATCAGGCAGTAATCCATCAATACGCCCGGGAGATGCTGGCGGAGGGCGGCGGCATGATACTGGGTTCGGATTCCCATACCCGCTACGGGGCCCTGGGCACCATGGCGGTGGGCGAGGGCGGCCCGGAGCTGGTGAAGCAGCTGCTGAACCAGACCTATGATATCAACAGGCCCCAGGTAGTGGGAGTCTATCTGACCGGCGCTCCCGTGAAGGGGGTGGGGCCCCAGGACGTAGCGCTTGCCATCATAGGAGCCGTATTCGGGAACGGCTATGTGAAGAATAAGGTGATGGAGTTTGTGGGGCCCGGCGCGGCAGCCTTAAGCGCGGATTTCCGGATCGGCATCGATGTGATGACTACAGAGACCACCTGCCTTTCCTCCATCTGGGAGACGGATGAGGAAGTCCGGGAATTTTATGAGATCCATGGACGGGGGGAGGCGTACCGGAAGCTCTCTCCCGGCCCTGCAGCGTATTATGACGGCATGATTACGGTGGACCTGTCAAAGATCCGCCCCATGATCGCAATGCCCTTCCATCCCAGCAACACTTATACCATCGAGGAGCTGAACGCGAATCTCACGGACATTCTGGAGGAAACGGAAAAGCGGGCAAAGGTGAGCCTGGGCGGAGCCAGGGCCGCGGACGGCTCCCCTCTGGAGCTTCGGCTGAGGGATAAGGTAAAGAACGGGAAATTTATGGTGGACCAGGGAATCATCGCCGGCTGCGCAGGCGGCGGCTTCGAAAATATCTGCGCCGCGGCGGATATCCTGAAGGGAAGCTCCATCGGCTGCGGCGGATTCACCCTGAGCGTGTATCCGGCCTCCATGCCCGTGTACATGGAGCTGGTGAGAAACGGCTGTGCCGCCGCCATTATGGAGACCGGCGCCGTGATGAAGACGGCATTCTGCGGCCCCTGCTTCGGCGCGGGGGATACGCCCGCCAACAATGCTTTCAGCATCCGGCATTCCACCAGGAACTTCCCCAACCGTGAGGGAAGCAAGCTGCAGAACGGCCAGATTTCCTCCGTGGCCCTGATGGACGCCCGCTCCATCGCGGCCACCGCGGCCAACGGGGGCGTGCTGACTCCTGCCACGGAGTATGATGGAGAAATGACGAAATACCAATATCATTTTGACAGTAAGATATATAAAAACAGGGTGTTCGACTCCGAAGGAATCGCTGACCCGGAGACGGAGATTCAGCTGGGCCCCAATATTAAGGACTGGCCCCGGATGGAGGCGCTGCCGGAAAACCTACTTCTCCAGGTGGTGAGCGAGATCCATGACCCGGTGACCACCACGGACGAGCTGATTCCCTCCGGGGAAACCTCCTCCTACCGCTCCAATCCTCTGGGGCTGGCGGAATTTACCTTAAGCCGCAAGGATCCCGATTATGTGGCCAGAGCAAAGGAAATCCAGAAGGCGGAGAAGGAGCGCACGGCGGGAGGGCATCCCTGCAGGGTGCTGCCCGTACTGAAGGAGGTCATGGGAGTCATCAAAAAGAGCTTCCCGGAGACGAACCATTCCAACACGGGCTTCGGCTCCACCATTTTCGCGGTGAAGCCCGGGGACGGGTCTGCCCGCGAACAGGCAGCCTCCTGCCAGAAGGTGCTGGGCGGCTGGGCAAATATTGCCAACGAATACGCCACCAAGCGCTACCGGTCGAATCTGATCAACTGGGGAATGCTGCCCTTCCTGATCGAGGAGGGAGAGCTGCCCTTCCGGAATCTGGACTACCTGTTCATACCCGGAATCCGCAGGGCGGTGGAGGAGAAGGCGGATGTCATAGCAGCCTATGCGGTGGGCACGGACGGACTTACAGCCTTTGAACTCCGCCTGGGCGAGCTCACAGACGAGGAGAGACAGATCATTCTCAAGGGCTGCCTTATCAATTATAACCGGGTGGAATAGCCTTTCAGAAGGCAAATTTTGGTTCCGGCATGTCCGGGTTAGAGAAAGGAGCGGAGATTATGCAATATTTCAGCTTGTTTTTTGAAGAGCAGAACCCATGCAGAATGGCAGGCATATAGGGTCTGTATGGGGTGATTTGTCGTGAGAGCTATATGCGCTGCTGTGTCTGCACTTTATTTATAAGGAAAGCGATTATAAATAAGGAGCGGTGGAGATGAAATACAGAAACGCAGCGGAAGTATTACCCGAAAGATTGCTGAAGGAGATCCAGGCATATATGGAAGGGGAGGTTCTGTACATTCCCAGGGCGTCGGAAAGGAAGGAATGGGGAGCCGAAAACGGCTCGCGCAGCTTCTATCAGGAGCGCAACCGGGAAATCAGGAAACTGGTGAAAGAAGGCTGTTCCCTGGAAAGCCTGTCCGCCCGGTACGGTCTGGCACAGAGCACTATCAAAAAAATTGCATACCGATAGACGGATACCTGCTGTCGCGTACAGCAGGTATCTTTTTTTATAATAATTTTCGCCCCTTGTCTTCCGGGTTCCTGTATGTAAAAATAAAAAATGGATTCTGCCTCACCTTTTCCTGCTTCGTCACTATATAGATGAAGACAGGGGCCGGCCGACAGAAATCTGAAAATAACAGGCGCATTGCACCGGATGACAGCCATGGCTGCAGCTGAGTGGGGATAATAGGAGCGGGTATGAGTTACGGAGAAAATAGTGTAAACAAGAAAAAAAGTCGGGATAAAAAGAGCAGAGACGGGTACGGCGCCCTGAACAATCTCCTGTACTGGCTGAAGGCCCTGTATCGGGATTTCCCCCTTTACGTCTGGCTGTTTGCGGCGGAGGCGGTTCTAAGCGTAGGCATTTCGCTGCTGGGCGTGTACATGCCCTCGGCGCTGGTGGCGGATATTACAAAGGGCCGGGGTCTGGAAATGCTGCTATGGGATCTGGCGGTACTGGGAGGCGGGCTGGTGTGCCTGTATCTGATGAACCACTGGCTGGAGAAGACGGAGCAGGTGATGACGGTGGAGATCGGACAGGAATGGGGGCTGCGCATTACGGAGGAATCCCTGCGGGCCGATTACGCCAATATCGAGCGGCCGGATTTTCCGGAGAATTTTTTTGAAATGGAGATGAGGCATCGGTGGAACTGGGAATATAGCCTGGATTTCATGCGGGCGTTGAAGGGCTTTGCAACGGCAGCCACGGGGATGACGCTCTATGTGGGAATGCTCTCGGGCGTTTCCCCGTGGATTCTGCTGCCGGTAATCGCCGGCACGGCCGTAAGCTATTGGATGAAGCTTCGCTGCAACCGGTGGGAGGCCGCCAACCGCCATAAATGGATTCCCCAGGACAGTAGGATGCGTTATCTTGCCTGGAGTACCAGCTCCTATGAGGCCGCTAAGGATGTGCATCTGTACTGGATGCCTCCGTGGCTGTCAAAGTTTTACAACAGGGAGCTGAAGGAGAGGCTTAAGTTTACGGTGCGCCAGCAGGCCAATTATTTCCTGGACGGCAGCGTAAGCGGGTGCATGCACATGATGTGGGAGGGAATTGCCTATTTCTATCTGGTGTATCTGGTCTGTGAGGGCAGGATGGACGCGGCCGGCTTTGTGCTGTATTTCGGCATTATCACGGGGTTTGGCGCCTGGTGCGAGGCAATCGTGGCCCGGATGCGGGAGCTGCACAGGAAGGCTTCCTATGTGGAGGAGCACAGAAAATTTTTCGAAAGCCTCCAGAGGGGAGAGGGCGGGCGGAAGGAAGAGCTTGTGCTTCCCGAAGGACATGTGCCGGAGATCCGGTTTGAAAATGTGACCTTTACGTACCGGGGAGCGGAGACGCCCGTCCTTAAGAACCTGAATCTGACCATCCGGCCGGGGGAAAATATCGCTCTGGTGGGATTGAACGGAGCGGGCAAGACCACGTTTATCAAGCTTTTGTGCGGTTTTTACCAGCCTACCCGGGGGAGGATCCTGATAGACGGGGTGGATCGGAGCCGGTACAGCAGCGAGAGCTGGCTGCGCTGTTTCACGGGGGTATTCCAGGATGCGGGGCTGTTTCCCCTATCCATCCGGGAGAACCTGACCATGGGGGGAGAACAGTCCGGGGAACGGATGGAGGAATGCCTGAAAATGGCGGATCTGGAGGAGAAAGTGGGAAAGCTTCCGGAAGGGCTGGATACGCTGTTCGGCAGGCAGAGCCATGAGGGGGCGGTGGAATTCTCCGGCGGGGAGCTGCAGAAGCTGATGCTGGCCAGGGCCCTGTACAGGCAGGCTCCCATTCTGGTGCTGGACGAGCCCACAGCCGCTCTGGACCCTCTGGCAGAGAGCCGTCTGTATGAAAGATACCGTCTGCTTTCGGAGGGGAAGACCAGTCTGTTTATCTCACATCGTCTGGCCAGCACACGTTTCTGTGACTGTGTTCTGCTGATGGAGGATGGGAGTGTGGCGGAGTCGGGCACCCATGAGGAGCTGATGGAGAAGGACGGAAAATATGCCTGGATGTTCCGGCTGCAGAGCAGGTATTACCGGGAGGAAGAGGAACGGAAGGAGGCGGGACTGGCTTGATGAAAGAGAAAAAGGAGAAGGCGTTTTGCTGGAAAACATTGAAGAGAGCGGCAGGCTATCTATCCGGGGAGGCCCACGGTATTTTCGCCCTGACCCTGGTCACGGCGCTGTTAAACGCGGTATACCCTTACGCGGGGATCCTTTTGTCGGCGGAAATTCTGACACAGCTGTCGTCCCCCGCCAGGGACAGGGAGCATATCCTGTTTCTTGCTGCTTTGCTGGTGGTGATCAATTTTGTGGGAAGAAGGCTTCTGGACTTTTGCGGACAGTTTCTGGATGTGCGGATGTACACCGTGATGAAGCATATTGAGAGGGACGTGGCGGCAAAGGCCTGGCGGATGGATTATGCCATGAGCGCGGACCCGAAGCTCAACGAGACAAAGCAGAGAATTATCCGGTGGGCCTATGACAGGGGCGTCCTGGCCCTCGTCTGGCAGATCAGAGAAATTTTTCAGGCCTGCGTCACCATGGGGATTTCCGTGGCTTTGGCGGCGGAATTCCTGGGGGCTTTGGTCCCGGGGGAGGGAAGGGCGGCGCGGTTATTGAATCATCCGGGCAGCGTCCTCTTATTCCTGGGGCTCTTTGCGCTGTCCATAGCCTACGGCCTTTACACTTCGGCCAGAACCCAGAAGGCTTTCTGTGAGGCGGACGAGCGTCTGGTGAAATATTCCAATCAGATGATCCATCTGACGGACAGCTGTTTCGAGGACTATCAGAACGGGAAGGACATCCGTCTGTTCCAGGGGGCGGAGATGATCCTTAGGAATCTGCGGGCCAATAAGGAAGCATGGACGCGGGGGAGCCAGGAAATCTATCGGTACAACCGCAGGATGACTTCCCTTTCCCTGCTGGTGGGCAGGCTGTTTCATCTGGCGGTCTATCTCTTTGTGGGGCTGAAGGCCATATACGGGGCTTTTGGGGTGGGAAGCATCCTGAAATATACCGGCGTGGTGACGCAGCTGGGGGACGGAATTACGCAGTTTTGCGACAGTATCCGGGAGTTTCTGCAGAATTTCCAGTATGTGAAGGTTTATTTCGACTACCTGGATATGCCTGATTTCACGGCGGCGGGAGAGCTGCCGGTGACGGAGCAGATCAGGGAAAATTATGAATTTGAATTCCGGCATGTGAGCTATACCTATCCGGGGGCGGCTTCCCCCAGCCTGCGGGATATCAGCTGCCGTTTCCGCAGGGGGGAGAAGATCGCCGCGGTGGGGCGGAACGGTTCCGGCAAGACTACCTTTATTAAGCTTCTGTGCAGGCTTTGCGAGCCACAGGAGGGGGAGATTCTGCTGAATGGGGTGGATATCCGGAGATATGATTATATACAGTATCTTGAATTGTTTTCGACGGTATTTCAAGATTATCAGATTTTTGCTTTTCGTCTGGGGGAAAATGTGGCTGCGGAGAGCGAATATGACAGGGAGAGGGCGGTAAAGGCGCTGGAGGATGCGGGCTTCGGAGAGAGGCTGGCGGCGATGCCCCAGGGGCTGGATACCTGGCTTTTCAAGAATTTCTCGGAGGAGGGGGTGGAGCTGTCCGGCGGGGAGTCACAGAAGGTGGCTATTGCCCGTTGTCTGTATAAGGATGCGGCCTTTGTGGTGCTGGATGAGCCCACAGCGGCGCTGGACCCGGTGGCGGAGGCGGATATCTATCAGAGAATGAATCAGTTTACTCTGGACAAAGGGGCTATCTATATATCCCACCGGCTTTCCAGCTGTCATTTCTGTGACCGTATTCTGGTGTTTGAGCAGGGGCGGATTGTGGAGCAGGGGACCCATGAGTCGCTGATTGCGGCGGAGGGGCTGTACCGGAGGCTATGGGATGCGCAGGCTAAGTATTATGTTTAGGACGGGGGTTGCAGGGTTTGCGGCAAAGGGGAGTTTAGGGCAGAATTTATAGGGGTTTGCGGCGAGTGACGGCGGAAGGGGGCGGGGGGACTTTGCTCGGCCGGGGTAACGCTGCGACGAACTAACTGGTAACGGAGACTAAGATGCAAAGGGCGCATCTAAGTCTCCGTAACCAGTGGATTTCGCCTCCGCTAAGGGCACCCCGTAGGTGCTCGAGCAAAGTCC
>CAJUSI010000029.1 GCA_910589035.1 uncultured Acetatifactor sp.
ACTTCCAAAAGATATCCACTCTCTGAAGCTGTATGGGAAGATCCGGCCGGAGCTTAAAATTGACGACAGCCTTTGCAGTGGGAAACTGACTCTGGAAATATCCTTGAAAAAGGCATTGCTTCAGAGATACGGACTTCAAAAAAACCGGGTCCCAAGGCTCCGCCTGACTGACATAAAAGAGCTGGATATGAGGCAGGCGGCCGAACAGTTTCCAGAGGCGGAATATTTAAACATAAGCGGAGCTCCCGGCACCGTAACCCATATGCAGGAGGCAGGAAAGCTGTCCGGGCTTCGGAATCTTTACTGCAAGGATCTGTTTGGATATGATGAGAGGGATATGGAAGCATTGGAGGGGCTTAAGGAACTGCGGGAGCTGGATTTTGACAGCGTTCCCAAAGGAGCGGGCCTGTACCTGAAAAAACACTGGAAAGGGAAGCTGGACAGGTTAAGTGTCACCCATTTACGGGATGAAGGATGGCTTAGGGATAACCTGGAGAACCCGCTCCGCCATTGGGATGGAAACGAGTTCATTCCGGAAGCAGCATACCGGAGCGCCAGAAAATGCTACAAAGATACCAAAAAGCTGCTGGGAGAGGCGATGGGCAGGGCGGCGGACAGAAAAGAAATCGAAGAGATTGTCCGCAGGTACACACAATCTTTTAATAAGCTCAATGACCGCTATGAGGAGTTCATCGAGACAGAGGAACGGGAGGATATCTTTATGGCCATGCAGAGGCTTTACGAAGAGTGTATCCTGCAAGGAGAATACGGGCAGGCGGATGAGAATGCGGCGCCTGTGACGCTTTCGGAAATTTGGAATGTCATGGATGAGGTGCGGGAGGGCTGGTGATACAATTTTTTTCAGGAGGAGCTTTTAAAATGATGAAACAGTATGGAATTGATCCAAGGCTTGCAATCTGGATTCAGAGAAACACAGGGCATGACCTGCAGACATTCAGCGATCTGGCTAAGATCAAATGCCTGGACAGCACAAGGAGAAATTTTGCGGCGGTTAAAAAAATAGAGGATATCCGCCTCCCTTCCTGGCTGACAATAAAGGAAAATGATTTTTCTCTGATTGGGGAAATGATAAAGCTAAAGCAGCTGTTCCTCCATGATGTGGCAATCGACGACTATTCTTTTCTGGCCGGATGCAAAAGTTTAACTACCCTGGATTTGCAGGATACCAGCTTTTCAGACTGCCGCCTGCTGGCAGAGCTTCCGGCGCTGAAGAAAGTCCTCCTGCCTCCTTACAGCCAGCTGAAACATACGGAGGTGCTGGAACAGCTGTCCTGTCTCCTGGAGATAAAAGAAGAAAAAACAGAAGAACCAAAGGCGACAGAGCAGCCCCGCGGGGAGGAAACTCTTTCTGAAGGCAATCCGGCATCCGAGGAGCCGCTGCATCTGGGGGATACGGCACATTTGAGTATTGACGGTATGGGGATTGTCCTGTTTTCCCCGGAGGTTATGAGATATGTTGTTCCGGGGAGCGACTTTTTGACGGAAGAATTCACGAATCCGAAACAGGTGGGGGAGCATATCCGGAAAGGGGATATCACGGCTTTCTGTACGGGTACGGGAGGCGATTTTATCCTATGGCTCCGGTCCGGCTATCCGGATTCCAATGCGGAGAAAGAGTTTCCGGTGATGATCCGGCTGGCGGTGGAGGTAAGGGGCGGTTCCCTGCAGTTTGGAGACCTGTTCTGGCTGAGTGACTGGAATCCGGGTTTCCCACAGGACCAGGTGCTGTCTTTGCCGGACGGTTATTATCATATCACAGCCTGCACCAGAAGGCCGGAATCCGGATATTGGGGGGACGACCAGATCATCTGCCTTTATTTTAACAGGCTGGAGGAAATGCCTGAGCTTATGTGGCAGGGAGTTCCTTACCTGTTTACGGAAGAACCGGAAGCAGAACCGCAGGATGCGAGCGCTCAGGGACAGAATCAGAGAGATTATATGGAAATGATTCGGCAGTTGTATGGGGTGGAAGAACTGCAGGGATACACAGAAGAAGAGCTGGCTGTTGTGAAAAAGTATTTTAACCCTCTTCCCCCCGTGCTGGAAGAGTTCTGGAGCAGGGCGGTGCGCACGGAGGCGATTCACAGGGTACAGGATAAGTGGATCAGGCCGGAAGATTTCGACAGATGGGGCTGGTTAAGGGACGGCGATTACCTGGTGATCCTGATTGAAAATCAGGGATGCTGCCGGGCGGGAATCCGAAGAAAAGACCTGACAAAAGCTGATCCCCCGGTTTATGTGGTTGCGGATCAAATCAATGACCAAAGATGGACTTTGTGTGCCGGAACGCTCAGCGGATTTCTGAGGGCCGTCCTTGCCTATGAAGCGGTATTCGCTTTTCCTTTTCATGGAGAGGAGCTAATGTACTGGCTTACGGAGGAAGAACTGGAGACCGTCCGGTCAGGCCTTGAAAAACAACCCTTTGGGCTTTCTGGATGGCTGGGAATGGATATGAGTTTTTACAGCAATGCCTCTGACAATATGGCTGTAGTGATGGACTGCGGCGATCTGGAAGTGCTTTATGGAGCTGCCAGTGAGGCAGGATATAAGAAGCTTATGGAAGTTATGGAAGGACTTGGAGAAGCGATATAAAAGAAAACGGGAATTGAGCAGAGTATGAAGGGAAAAAGGGGATCAGACAGCGGAGGGAAAGCATTCGGCAGAATCACAGGAATGGCAGTAACAGGGATTTTGTCAATGTTCCTGCTTACCGGATGCAGCCGGGAACGGATGGAGACACGACGGGAAATTGACCGTATCTATAAGGCGGCGGAACAGACAGCAAAGGACAGGGCAGCGGCTTATATCACGGAAAAATACGGGATAGACGCTTCGCCACAGGGATATTGGGTTCAGGGGTATCATGATTTTTTTGCGCCTTATGTCAATTCCAATGTGGTGGTATTCATGGAATATGAAGGCAGGAAGTTCTGCGCAGGAATCGATGTGGATGATGAGACAATCCTTTGGGATAATTACCAGAGGAAAGAAATAGAGACTGTCCTTCAGGAGTATTTTGCAGAGTTGTATCATTTGCCGCAGCCTTATAAAACAGATATCGAATTCCAACTGGAAAATGCCCCGGGATATCGTGCGGCTACACCCGCAGAATGGCGGGAAAGAGGATTTGATCATGGGAATATGGCGGATTTTTATTTCCAGGGCCAGGCGGCAGAAGAATTGCTTGCGATGATGAGCCGGGTGGAATTCCATAATTCCTGGCTGTCCATGGAGCAGCCGCTTACCTCACTTTCATTCGAGGCCGGAGACTGGCCGGTCTGTGAAGGGGGCTGTGTTGAGTGGAACCTGCGGGTGTATGCTTCACCGGAGGCGGAATGGGTAGACCGTTCTGTGGAATATCCGGATATTGCAGGCTTCCCATATTTCAGGGAGTGGAGGCGGGCCTGCCTTAAGGACAGGGGAACAAAGGAGGAGGAACTGTCAGAAGAATCCTGGGGATTTCATTCCATGCAAAATGAGGGGATCATGGTTATATCAAGGCTTCCTTTTGAAATAGAAGATATCCTGTGCATCAGTGAAGGCGCAGAGGAATGGAATGTTGACCGTGGAAACAGCAAAAGCCAGACATACAAACTTGTATCGGATGTGTATGAAGTGACAGAAAAAAGCCCTGACAGCAATTACGCAACGGTAATGCATGTGTCGGAAGATTTCATGGACCAATATGAAGGAACCCTGTACATACTCAGCAGGAATCGGGAAACAGGGGAAGTAAAGCTCGTGAAAGATATCTCGCCACAGGAAGAACTGGATTTATTGCCAGAGGATGAATTTGACAGAGATTATAAGATACATTCTAATGGGACATGTGGCATGAGCGCAGGCTTTCAATATGCAATAGCAGAAAGAAAAGGGAAGGCAGGAGAATAAAGATGGGATTTCAGGACGAGATGAAACAGATATTTCTGCGCGTTGCGGCGGGGGAAATAGAACCGGTGGAGTGGGAAAAGTGGTGGAACAGCAACAGGCTTAAGTTGGAAGAAACCCTGAACCGGGGAGACAGAGGGCGGATCATGCCCGCTTTATGGAGCGCAAACTATTACTGGATGACAAAGACGCAGGACGGCGTCGCCTACTATTTCCATGCCCAGGGGCGTCCGGTGAAAACATCTGGTTATTATGAGGAAAAAGCACGGGAAGAGGAGATCCGTGAAAGACAGAGAGCCATGGAAGTCTATCACAGGAAGACGGTGCCTGCCAGGCGTCCCTGGGAGGAATATCTGGAGAAACATCCAACAGAATCCATTTCTTTTGACTGGAAAAGCCTGCTAGGGACGCCGCCCGGCCAGAAACCGGCGAAGGCTTTCAGCTATAAAAACGCAAGGACAACCGAACAGTGGAAAGAGTGCGGGGAAGAACTGAAACTCCGCTTAAAGGAAAACCTGCAGGCAAAGATCGCTCCTGTTGCAAAGGCATACGGTATGAAAAAGGCAGGCCCCAAAACCTTTGTCCGGGAAAAGAACGGCCTGGTATCCCGGATTCAGTTTATCGGTTATTTCAGAGGCGGCGGATATGAGGCCATGATCTGTTATCTCTGTCCCATATACGCCATACAGTACGGAATCTTAGGATTGCCGGGTCATGTCAGCCAGGGGGAATATTTTCAAAAGATGCGTAATGGATGGGGCGTGATCCAGTATGGCACAGTAGCCGTGGATGCCGCCATGGTGGAGAGCATCAACGGAAAATTTGATGATATCCTGACCTTCCTGGCCGACGGCATGCTGCCGGAGTGGCAGAAAATCGACAGTCTGGAAACCTACTTTGCGAAAGAGCGCCGGGATTACCTGAGAGCCACAGAGAAAGGCCCAAACGATCCGAGAACCGGCAGGCCTATGTGGAATATGGATACGGAGGGAAAGCCAGATCCCTGGAAAGCGGACAGCTATCTGTTTGGCGTATGGGATCTGCTGACTGGAAAGGAAACGGAAGGATATGCGCACCTTGAAGAATGCGTGAGACACAATTCCGATTATATGGAAAACCGTCTGAAGGAATTTCCGAATGCCTGCAATGACCCCAGAGACGCCATGGCGGTGATGTACCGCAATGCGCAACTCTTTCTGGGGACAAAGGAGATTTCGGATATACAAAAACGCCAGGACGCAATCCGGGAGACCTATGAGGAAGTATGCCGATTTATGCGATACTACCACGGCCTGACGAAAAAGACGGAAAGGAATGGATGACAGGGGGATTTGCAAAAATGCAGGAGAAAAAGGAGCAGCTTGAAAAGGTCCGCAGGGCATTCCGTGATCCAAACCTGCAGGGATGGATTCCGAACGATCTTTTAACAATATTGGAACAGGGGGAGAATACCGAAGATATCCTTTCACAAATGGAGCAGGTCATGCTAAAGTATTGTGTCCCCCGCAAATTTGAGACAGAAGAAAGACAGAGCCTTGACGAGGGGAGCGAGAAACAGAACGACTGGAGGAGCCTGCTGTTTGAATTAAGCCCCACTGTCAGGATATTCTGGGCGGAAAAATATAACCATTATGTCAATCCCAATGGGAAATACCAGACGCTTTTGGGATTGACGGATATGCGGGAACGGTTCCTACAGGCGTCCCATGAAAGCAGCATGGAACTTCTTTACCGCGTTGGATGGAAGCCGATGGATACCATGTGCGCTTATCTGCTGGGGATGACCACAAACCGCATGTACAATCTGTCTCCGGATGCAGTCAGGGCCGCTGTCCGAATGGACTGGGATTCGGCAATCCGTCTTCTTGACAAAAAAGTGCTCGGAGAGGTGATTGCCCATCATCATTCCTCTTATCAGATGGAATGGCAGAGAATATGGATGGAATTTCTCTACCTGTTCTGTGAGTTTGACAATCAGGCATTCCTACATACAGAGCATAAAACAAAAAAACTGAAGCAGCAGTGTCAGGTCATCTGTGAGAAGCTTGCGAATACGGATTATGAGCAATTGGAACTGGAAAAAACGCTGCGGGCCTGCGCTCTGCTTCCCGTACAGGAGGAGCCGGACGATGTTTCCGATAATAAATTCATAAAAAGGCAGAAAGCGGCTCTTTTGCGTGCTTTTGTCTGCAACTACATGTGGAGGTGTTCCGACTGGAAGAAAATGAGGGAGCGTCCGACAGGCCAGGCATTGGCACGAAACCTTCTCTGGGGATATTACCGGAATGGAGAGCTTCAGACCGCATTTGCCCTGAAAGAAGACGGAAGTGTGATGGATGGGAAAGGGGAGACTGTCTCCCTGGAAACCTTTGTTGAGGAACAGGGTAGGATAGGGCTGGCGCATCTGGAGGAACTGATGGAATCGGAACGAAATTTTTGGAAAAAATACACAAGAAAAGAAAAATGGAAACAGCCGTTTCCACAGGTTAAGATATCTGTGTGCCAGGGGCGGTATGACCTTTCTGTCTTTAGGGGTATCCAGGTTACACAGCTTTTCCTGATTACTGCGGCAGGTAAATGGGGCCTGTACCAGGGGAGCAGTAAGAATCAGTATATGTCGTATCATATGGCGGATTTGCTGCATGGGTATGGTGCACAGCTTACCTTCGACGGCATCTGGAGGGGATCGGAATATTTCCCGGAGACCATCACCATGGACAAAGTGATCTTTTACCGGTTCCAGCATTTTCAGCTTTGGGACCATGTGCCAGAAAGTCTGATCTGTACCCCGGAGGAACTGCCGGCGCGCTTTGTATCAACTGCATTAGCAGCTTTTCGGGGGATTATTGGAAACGGTAAAAAAGAATGACTAAGAGGCTGTATCTGAGTATAATAAAAAATCCACAAAAGGAGCTTCCTGTATAATACAAACATAGGGAATTCCAAGAAAGGTGGTTGATAAAAAGATACCTCAGAGTAAAATAAGATTGCTGACTTTGCACGGTTAGTAAAAATCTTATTGAACAGAGAGGTATCCAAGATGAAT
>CAJUSI010000030.1 GCA_910589035.1 uncultured Acetatifactor sp.
CCTGCAGCAAGATACTGTTGGTTAATTTTAACTGTCTGGCATAGCTTTCCAGAAATTTCTTCTGGTTCTGTATGCTGTTGCTCTCGCCGCCGTCCCTGTCCTCGTCCCCCACGGATAGGCGGGAGTAAAGGCTGTGATTTTGCTGTAATCATTCATGTGCATATCCTCCTGCGTCAATATAGGTGTTGCTTACAGTTAAGATTATGCACTCCAGGGTTTCCCTCCGGCATTCTTTTTAATCATACACTCCGATTTCCTTGATAAGGAATTCATTTCCCCGCAGCAGGTAGGTGTGTTTGCTGCCGCAGTGGGGGCAGATTTTCGCGTACTGCACTGTGGGATATTCCTGTTCGCAGTCCTCGCAGAAGGAGACCGCGTCGATGGGTTCGATGAAAAGCTCGGCCTCCTCCATGGCGGGCTCCTTCTTCCGGGCCCAGTTCCAGCAGTCGATGAGGTATTCGTGAACGATTCCCGACACTTCGCCGATCTGGAGGGTGACGGAGGCGACCTTCTCCACGGCGTTTTCCTCCGCCACCTGTTTTACGTCTTTGACTACATAGAATACGACTCCAAGTTCGTGCATGTCCATACTCCTTTGCCCGCTGAAAACGCCGCTTTGTACTCAGGATTTTCCGTCAATCAGCTCCGCTCTCTCCCCGTCCGGTAGTGCATAGATGTCATCTATGGTATAAAACGCTTCTTTTCCCAATGCATCCATTTTTCGGTCTCCATTCTATTATCGGCCTTTTGACTGCTGTTTTTTAACAGTTCCTTATCTTTGCAAATCCATTATTTCTCTATGCCATTCTCTATTTTTTGAAGCAAATCCCAGTCAACATTTTCAAGCCGCTGGTCTATTTCCTCGATTAACTCGAATCTCTGTTGTTCAATGCCTGCGTCATATCCTTTTATTTCATTGTACTTTTTCATATACTGGGTGAGCCAGAAGTATTTGCTGTATAGGACAACTTCCAGGGACTCCCCTGTCAATGCAATAATTTCGGCCTCTTTGCAGAAAAATAACAGGCAATAATTATATATGGAATTCAGAAATGTATTCTCATATTCTCTTTTGGGGGAATATCCTGTCCTGGCTGACAGGACATCCATATTATTCAATAATAATTTCATGTTTCAAGGCCCTTCATCCATAATATTGTCCGACACCGCCTTTTCCAACATCAAAATTTGTCGGCCGCAATGCGCATTTATTGTCTCATCTTTTGGCGTTTGTATTCTTCCAAACGGTCTCTGATCTCTCTCGGGGTGACGGGCAGTTCCGTGTCCAGGAAGGGGTATTCCAGATAGATTTTCCTGTCATCGGACAGGATATGTACTCTGTGTCCCCGGTCGTTCACTCTCACGTACCAGTAATACAGGTTGCCCTCGTATTCTATTCTGCGTTTCCCTTTGTGCGATATCATATTTACCTCTGTCAAAAAATGGAATCCATGTTCTTTTGAATCTTCGCCTTGCAAATTTTGTATTGGCATGTATATGCGTCGGCCGCCAGGAATTATTCCCGGAGGCGGGCGGCGAATGGATGTCGGCGTATTTTTCCTGGCCCGTTGGGCGAGGATTTTCCCGGAAATCCATATTGGGTATATCGTCCATATGGACTCCGCGTTAGTTTAAGGATTGCTCGTCTGCTCAGCTCTTTTTGTGGGTCATGATTTTTACGGCGCGTTTGAGCTGGTAGGGTATGATGGCCTTGAATTTGTCCTCGGCTGTTATCATGTTGGTGCATTCCGGGCGGTCCCGGTGGAGGGTGATGGCGTCGAACTCGCATTTGGTGGTGCAGACGCCGCAGCCGATGCATTTGTTCTCGTCCACGATGGTGGCGCCGCAGCCCAGGCATCTTGCGGTCTCCTTCTTCACCTGTTCTTCGGTCAATGTCAAGTGGGCGTCCCGGAAGGATTTCTCAGGCACGGAGTCGTCCAGGCCTTCTGTCTGGCGGGAGGAGTTGTCGTAGCTCTCCACCCGGATATTGTCCTTGTCCAGTTCGTTGAATTCCCATCTGTTGCGTCCGATGGTCATATGGCCGCCCTGGACATAGCGGTGAAGGGATTCCGCCGCGTAATGTCCCGCCGCGATGGCGTCGATGGCGAATTTGGGGCCGGTGTAGACGTCGCCGCCCACGAAAATATCCGGCTGGCCGGTCTGGAAGGTGAGCTGGTCGGCCACGATGGCGGGGCCCTTGAATTCCACTTTCTCGTCTTTCAGCAGATCGCCCCATACGGTTCTTTGTCCGATGGCGAAGATCACGCGGCCGCACTCTATGGTGACGGTCTCGTTCTCGTCGTAGGCGGGGGCAAATTTTCCTTCTTTATTAAATACGGAAAGGCATTTTTTGAACACGATTCCGGTGACTTTTCCGTCCCGGGTCAACACTTCCTTCGGTCCCCAGCCGTTCCTGACAGCGACGCCGTCCTCCAGGGCCTCCCGGACTTCCTCTGCGGAGGCGGGCATTTCCTTTTCCGTCTCCAGGCTGAACATGGTCACTTCGGCGGCTCCGCTTCTGGCGCTCACTCTGGAAGCGTCGATGGCCACGTTGCCGCCGCCCACCACCACGACTTTGTCTGTGTAGGAGGTGCTGCCGGTGTTGGCCTCGTGGAGGTATTCGATGGCGGTCATGGTGCCCTCCGCTTCGTCCCCCGGCACGCCGGGTCTGCGTCCCGCGCTGCAGCCTATGGCGATGTAGAAAGCTTTGTAGCCCTGCCCTCGCAGCTCTTTCAGGGTGATATCCTTTCCCACTTCCACGCCGGTCCGGATCTCCACTCCCATCTCCCGCATGATGTCGATTTCCGCCTCGATCACATCTTTTTCCAGTTTGTAGGAGGGGATGCCGTAGCACAGCATGCCGCCGGGCTTTTCATTTTTCTCAAATACGGTGGGCCGATAGCCTCTCTCCGCCAGATAGAATGCAGCGCTCAGACCCGCGGGGCCGCCGCCCACGATGGCGATTTTCTCTGAAAAATGGTCCATATGGATGCTGGCGGGGATCACCACCGGCGGTATGTACCTGGTCTCGGCTTTCAGGTCCTGTTCCGCGATGAATTTCTTCACGGCGTCAATGGCCACTGCCTGGTCGATGGTGCCCCTGGTGCAGGCGTCCTCGCAGCGGCGGTTGCAGATGCGTCCGCAGACTGCCGGGAAGGGATTCTGTTTCTTGATCAGGGCAAGGGCTTCTCTGTATTTTCCCTGGGAGGCCTTCTTCAGGTAGCCCTGGACGGCGATGTGTGCCGGGCAGGCGGTCTTGCAGGGGGAGGTGCCGGTCTTGTGGCTGTTGATGCGGTTGTTGTCCCGGTAGTCGGGATCCCATTTGTCTTTGGTCCATTTGACGGCGTCGGGGAGTTCCTGTTTGGGGTACTGTACCTCTTTGCCGTCCTTGGTACAGAGCTTCTGGCCCAGTTTCACGGCTCCGGCGGGGCAGTATTCCACGCAGCGTCCGCAGGCGACACATTTTTCTTTGTCCACATGGGCCACGTAGGCGGAGCGGGACATGTTGGGGGTGTTGAACAGCTGGGAGGTGCGCAGGCCGTTGCAGATGTTCACGTTGCAGTTGCAGATGCCGAAGATTTTGTTTTCTCCGTCGATATTGGTGATCTGGTGGACGAAGCCGTTTTCTTCGGCTCTTTTCAGGATGGCCATGGCTTCGTCGTAGGTGATGTCGTGGCCTTTGCCTGTCTCGCGGCAGTAGTCGGCGAAGTCTCCCACGCCGATGCACCAGCCGTAATCGTCGTCCCCGACGCCCTCGCCCAGGACTTTGCGGGAGGCCCGGCAGGAGCAGCGGCCCACGCCGATATGGCCCTCGTATTTTTTCAGCCAGTAGGAGAGGTGTTCCAGGTCCACGGACTGGTTCTCCATGGAGATGGCTTTTTCCACGGGGATGACATGCATACCGATGCCTGCGCCGCCGGGAGGCACCATCTGGGTGATGCCGGCCAGGGGGATGTAGGTCATGCGTTCGAAGAAGGAGGCCACGTCGGGGTGGTCCCGGAGTCTGGGGTTGCTGCCGTCGGGGAGTTCTTCCATGTTGAAGAGTTCGGCGGAGCCGGGCACGAACATGGGCAGGACGTAGCGGCGCTCGGACTGGGGCGCGGTGCGGCCGTTGTGGTCGTAGTGGTAGCCGTAGTCGTATTCCAGCAGGCCGATATAGCTCATCTCGTCCAGAAGTTTCTGGAATTTCTCTTCGCTGTCTTTGTCGATTTTGCATAATTTGCACATTTCGGCAAAGGTGTAGGGGGTGCGTTTCTTCATGGCGAGGCCCACTTCCGCCATCTCTTCGGTGATGATCTCGGCCAGGCCCCAGTATTCAGGGTCCTCCACTTTTACGCCGCCGATCATATGAGCCGCCACGTCCGTAATTTTCTTGCCAAGGGCCAGGATTTTTTTGCTAGGGTTGGGGTCATTTTTGTGGTTCGCGGGCCATTTTTCGTACTGTTCCATGTCAAATGCCATAGTATTTCCCTCCTAATATTTTTTCAATATGCACTTTTTGATGTCCCTGTCGTAGACGTACTGCGGTTCTGCCTGCTCTTCGAGCACATTCCAGCGATAGCGGCGGCACAGCAGCACCAGAAAATTATCCTCTGTTGGGTCGTAAAGATTTTCTACGGTTTTCATCTGGTGTCGAAATTCTCCAAAAGAAATCTTTTTTCCGTATAACAATGTGTCGCCTTTGAAGCATTCTATCTCTATCACCATATCAGCAATTCCTCACTCCCGAAAGGCTCTGATGCAGCTCTGGTCTCTGGAGCGGTCCAGGACGGCGTGGAATATGGAGTCGAAATATTGTCCCATCCCCTCCTCCATGAGCTCTCTCCACCAGGCGGCCACCTGTCTGGGGTCGTTTCGGAAGACGCCGCATCCGTATGCGCCCAGCACCAAGTGCTTTGCCCTCTGTTCCGCGAAGATTCCCAGGGCCAGTTTCATTCTGCGGCGCATGACTCTCCCTGCCTCCTCGGGGTCCTCTCCTTTCAGGAGCACCTGGCCCATGTTGACGGCGGGCAGGGTCAACACGGAAGCTTTCACGGGGGTCTGGGTCAAGCGGAATGATTCGTCACGGAAGAACAGGACTTCCGGGGAGTAGATTCCGTAGTCCAGGTACATCATGGATTTGTGTTTGCGGTTTTCCGTGTAGTATTCTTCGTGGGCTGTCAAGGTGGGGTAAAGGGTGCCGGAGACTGCCAGGCTCTCCTCCTGGGCTTTTGCACCGTTCAGGAAACCGCCCCCGGGATTCTTTGCGCTGGCAAAGTTCAGGACGCCGATGTCGTTTTTTCCTTCCTGCGAGAGGATGCGGATGGCCTCCACTGTGGAAATGTTTTCCGCTCTTGTGGCCGGCTGGCGGCTGGCGGCGCGCCGGCTGTATTTTTCCAGGATTTTGCCGCCCTCCGCGGGGGTGATCAATGTGCTGCGCCGGATGGATTCCTCCATGGCGTCTTTTATGATAATCCGGGTTTTCTCCTGGCCTTGTTCTGTCTGATTTTGTCCTGTCTGTAGTGATCCCGTGTGCGCCTGTTCTGCCTGTTTTTGTTTTGTATCATCTTTTACTTCCGGCTCATAATATCCCTGCCGCATAATCTCCAGGGTCTGTCTTGCCATTGCTTTTCTGTCCATATTTCCTCCTGATTTTCTTTTTCATAAAACCGTGCTGTTCAGAGGAAGCCATTCCTCTGAACCCTCTTTGCTGTTGTGGCTCCTCCTGCTCCCATTGGCAAAAAATTTCAAAACTCCGCTTACCTCCAAAAGCGCTTTCGCATCCTCCACTGCAGGCCTTTCATTGGTATTGTGACTATATACTGCTTCATGAATTTCATAACAATTCATATGGTGCAAAAGCGTACAGGCCGTGTCATAAGCTTTGCCAACAGCCCCATCGCCTCCTCCAACCAACACCACCGCGCCCTTTTTCGCCTTTATTACCGGTTCTTCTTTCCTGAAAAATCTGGCGCAGAAATATGTTTGAAGTCTGCTTCCAAGATCCAGCAGCTTCCCGGTTAATTCCGAAAAATAAAGCGGCGATGCAATCAAAATGTTATCGCATTCCTCTATGTATTTATATACTTCCTGCATTTCATCTCTTATCGCACATCCTCTGTTTTCCCAGCAATGCCTGCAATCCACACAGGGCGAAATATTGCACCGGTAGGCATTTAGGATTTTATACTCGCCTGGCAGTTTTTCGGTGATTTTTTCAATGAGACTGGCGGTATCTCCATTCTGTCTCGGAGAGCCGTTTAATATTAAGGTTTTCATATTATTTTCTTCCCATACTCACTCTGTCTCTATAGGCACATTCTGATTTCCTTCCGAGCATGCCGATCTCATGATGGATGCTTCCTGATTTCCATCCCGCAGCTTACAGCTCAATATCAACCTGATATTCCCCGTCAATCAGGAGATAATCGACTTTGTACCGCTCGCACTGTTCCAATATTCCGGCGTTGTCCTTAAGCACGGTTTCCATGGTGCAGTACTCGTCATCCATTCTGTCTTCTATGATGCCTGCATACTTTTTGATATCGCTGAAATGGTTGGTAATATAGCGGCGGCTCATGACCAGGCAGCAGTATTTTATGTTTTTCAGGTACTCCGGTTCAAAGTCTCCGGACCACTCAAAGGGGATATAGCATCCCTCCACAATGAGATTTTGTTCATTCTCAATGGCTGTCTTTATCATTTCCCGCACAATGGGCCACAGATAATCCGTTAGGGCCCTGTCGTCGCTCTCGGGGGTGAGCGCTGTGTTTCCGCTGCGGATCAGGCCCATCTTCAGGTGGTCTATGGACAGGTACGGGTATTTGTATTTTTCCAGTAATTTTTGGGCAAGTGCCGTCTTCCCCGTGTGAGACGCTCCCGTTATCAGAATAATCATTTGATGGCTCTCCTCCAATTCAATGGACAATGCAATATAGTCGGAATTCGATACGGCGGTTTGGCAAAAAGGAAGCCGTCCTATGCCCCTGCCTGCGATCTGTAAAAACAATGTCATTTTGCGTACTCTGCCGCCCAAGCGCCCCCATCAGCTGGGGATCGATGGGCCGTTCGACCACTTTCCGTTTCAGCACTTTCTCTATGGCGGCCTTCAATCCATCGTTCTTGGCACAGCCGCCATCTTCCCGATTTGACAATAGAATCCTGTTTTCATCAAGCTCCGGCAGTGCCGCTACACTTTAAAATGTGTATATGTTTTCGCTACGGCGATATGCGTTTTTACTTCCTTCAATAGCGGAACCTTCAAGTCTGCTTTTTTCTGCTGAATCGCTGCCGCCGTATCATTTATTATTTGTTCCGCAGAAGCCAAAGCTATATCTTTTAAATATTTGTAACCTGCTTCGTAATACAATTTTGCCCGTACAGCTTTCACTCCCGGCAGCAAATACAGTTCTCTGAAAGAATTCCTTTCCTCGTCGCTGCCGCACACTTTATCAATCTCTTTTAATTTCTGCGGTTTCGCATCATACATAACCAGAAAACTTCTAAATAAACATACCTTTTCCAGATCAGGCAATCCCATTTTTAATAAGACTTCATCCGATAAATCGGCACATTCCTCCTTTGAAAAGCAACTTCTTTCACGAAGATTCCTGATCAGAATACTTTTGTATGGTATTAAAGGAACGTATCTTTGCAAAATACAATCATAATTCAGAAGAGTTTCAATAGCCTCAATCTTATAGTTCATTTGCAGCATCACTCCTTTGCTTTCCTGCAGTCTGCGGCGCGGCCCTGCCGTGTCTGTATCCCACAAATCTGTAAATACAGCTTTTCCCCAATACCTCCCCGCCGTAAAGTCCGGAATGTTCCTCTCCAGCCACTCCATCCGGTGCCGGGTGGATTCGTTCACACGCTTCACGCACTCAAAATAATAATCCCAGTCCCACTTCTCGCTGGTCTCCCCGGACTTTATGAAAGCGCTGCTTCGAAATACCGCATTGCCGCAACAATTCCTTTTCAAACCAGTGGATGGAGGTCTGCGCAGAATCCTTCCCATTGCCGTCCCCCATACCGCCTCACTCCCTCCAGGCCTGCGCCTGCTGCACAATCCAGTCCGCCAGGGCCTCCACGCCCTCCCCCGTCTTCGCGGAAATATAGAGAATCTCTATCCCCGGATTGCGCTGCCTTGCGTATCGCTCCACCTTCTCCCGGTCGAAATCAAAATAGGGCAGCACGTCGATCTTGTTGACCACCAGCAGATCGCATTTCTCATACATCAGCGGGTATTTCAGGGGCTTGTCGTCCCCCTCGGGAACCGACAGAATCGTCATATTCTTCACCGCCCCGGTGTCGAATTCCGCCGGACACACCAGATTCCCCACATTCTCCAGCACAATCAGCTCCGCCTCCTCCAGGCCGAACTCATACAGGCCCTGCCTTGTCATATCCGCGTCCAGATGGCACATGCCGCCGGTATGGATCTGGATGGTTTTGACCCCCGCCGCTGCCATGGCCTCCGCGTCCACCGCAGAGTCGATATCCGCCTCCATGACCCCCATCCGGATTCTCCCCTCCAGCGCCTTTGCCAGCGCCAGCAGGGTGGCGGTCTTGCCGGAACCCGGGGAGGACATGAGATTCAGCAGGAATACCCTTTTCTCCTTCAATTCCGCCCGGAGCCTGTCCGCATCCCGGTCGTTATTCTCAAAAATACTCCTCTTTACCTCAATAATCCGTATCTCTTTTTCCATAAATCTGTTTCCTCCGGTTTAAAAGTTTACGTTTTCAAACGCCCACAAGATGTCTCCCACCCAACCGTTACAGGGGCTGATGGCGGCAATTTTATCACCTTTTTCCAGTTGTTTTGGTTTGATTAGTGTCTTCCTCACCCTTTTATCCATGCTTCCTTATCGGGGTGGCATAAAATCCTTTTCCCCGCATCACATCGATCTCTGTAATATCATATACTGTCCCATGGTATAAGTCTTTCACTCTAAATACCCTTTATCCCCATAGAATTATATTCCTCATAGCAGATATTAATATAAGATAACAAATCATATTTATTCAGCAGTTCACTGATTTTACAGAAATCAATATTCCATTCCTGCCTTATGCAGTTGATAATTGTTATCTGCATATTTAATACATTATCCGCCCTAACCATAATAACCTCCTTCAAACAAAAAAGAACTCTCTGGTTCCAGGCCTTTCGCTTGCTCATCCTCTTCCGTTCATTTTACACTCCGCAGGTAGTTGATCTCAAATTGCAGCTTTCATCTGCATTCATTATATCCATATTAAGGCGTTTTTGCAACGTGTTTGGCCAAACAAACAGTTTGCCGCGCAATTATACTCGTTTACGCGTACGCCCGAATTTTGCCAAAGACCGGCCTCTGCCTGCAGGAGGAGCGCCTTATCTAAAGTCTTCATTCCAATCTTTGCCCTGTCCGTAACAAAAATCCCTCAGAAGCTAAAATTTTCTTGCCGCCGGTGTAGTATAATAGAATCCAAGGGAGGATTCTATTATCAAAATTATATAATAGAATCCAAGAACAAATCCGCTTTTTTCCCGTCTTTTATATAAAGGGAAATACATTGGTGAAGTACCGGGGCATGGAAGAAGACATTACAGGGAGGGCATCGCATGAAAAAGAGCAAAGAAGATCTGAACCGCATTCACAAGGAAAAATGCAGGGAATTGAAAAGAATCAGAGGCAGAATAGCCGAAGATCTGGGAATAGAGCTCCGCCAGAGGGAATGCACCTACGAAGGCTATTGCAGCGGAACCTGTCCGGCCTGCCGGAGAGAAGAAATGCAGTTAAACGCAGCATTGTTAAAAAGGCAGCGGCAGGGTGCGAATCTGAAAGGACGGGCTGCAACAGCCGGACTGGCAGCTGCCGCGGCCTTGTGCCTTACTGGCTGCACTCCGCCGGAGCAGAATGAAACGGAAGGTATGGCGTCACCCGCCTACGCTCTTCCCGAGGATGGCAGCCTGCCGGCGGACTGGCAGGTAAATGGGGAATATCTGCCGGAGGACGATATGGGAGAGGACGGCCAGTCGGCGGGACAGTCGGATGAGGGAGCCTGGTCCATAGAGCAGCTGGAAGGGGAGATTCCTGCCGGGTTCCCGGAAGATCCCGGGCAGTCCGAATACGGGACACCGGGAGAAGATATGGAACTGGAGGGGGATGTGGCGTATCTGCCGGAAACCTCCGAAACGGCAGAGGCTCCCTCCATACCGGATTCCTCCGAAACGGCAGAGACTCCCTCCATGCCGGATTCCTCCGAAACGGCAGAGACTCCCTCCATGCCGGGCACGGAGGAATCGACGCAAAACGAATAATACCAAAATGGGACGACCGGAAAAGGAAGGAGACAGCTTTGGAAGATTTTCGTATCCTGGGAATTAACAGACACCGAATGCACACGGACGGGAAGGGCATTACCACCCTGGTGGCCCTGGCAGAATGCCCCCTTTCCTGCCGGTATTGCATCAATAAAGAGCTGCTGCAGGAGAAAAAGCCCATCTCCCTGTCCCCCCGGGCACTGGCGGAAAGGCTTTCCATCGATCATTGCTATTTTGTCTACACAGACGGGGGCGTGACCTTCGGAGGCGGGGAACCGCTTCTGCACAGCAGGCAGATCAGCGCCTTTGCGGGACTCTGCCCTGAGGAATGGAATATTACCCTGGAAACCTCTCTCAATGTTCCCGCCGATCTGCTTCTGCCCCTCTTGACAGAGCGATTTTTCTTCCTTGTGGACATAAAGGCGATGCAGCCGGAAATCTACCTGCATTATACGGGCCAGGACAACCGCAGGGCGATTGAGAATCTGTCCCTCCTGTGCAGACAGCTTCCCCCGGATCATTACGCGGTAAAGCTGCCTCTGATACCGGGGTACTCGGGCCGGGCGGAAGCCGCAGATTCCTCGGAAAAGCTGCAGGCCCTTGGAATCCCCACGGAAAATATTTCCGTATTCTCCTATCTTACGCCCTGAGCCGGAGAATCCGGAAGCAGGTTTCTGCCCTCACTTCCTCATTCGGAGCATGCGCCCTCCCCTCCCCCGCATCCAGGTGGGATTTCCCAAAGGTACCATGAGTGCCGGTGCCTCCTCCCGGCTCCTGAATGCCTCGAAATCGACCGCAGCGATTCCGCTCCCAGATCCTGGCCGGTATCCCGCAGATAAAAGTCGGTTCGCCCTGGAACACAGCTTCCTCCCGATCAAATCAGCCATACTCCCCACGCCAATGCCCCGCAGTCATATGCCGCACACTAATCCTCTGAAAGCCTCCTCCAGGGGCTCCCAGTCCGGATTCCTGTCGTCTTCCATGGATTCCACAAGCCCTTTATAATGGGCCAGCTTTTCTTCTATATAGCGATTGATTTTTTCCAGCTTAGGCGCTTTATCTGACTCGGACATCTGAACTTTCCTCGCCAGAAGCTCCCGGACCGCCTCCTTCATTCCATCCTCCAACACCGCACCGCACAATTCTTCAAACAATACCGGAGGCGGACATTTCCTCTCCTCAATCCACTTGCAGGCCAGAATCGGCCGCAGCACATAAAAATACTTCTTATACTTCACCAGGTCATCCATCAGGTATTCATGATAATTCTTATTGGCAGTCCCGTAATAATGATAGAGCGACGGCTTACACGCAAAATAATTCTCTGCCGCCCCGCTGTACAGCTTCCCCCACTCTTCCGTGGTATAATACACCGCCGGAGAATTGCTCCATTCAAACAAAGTGGCGTTCGACTTATGAAAATGCTGCAGCGCCTTCCTTACATCCCAGCCGTTGATATCGAGCACCTCATTTAACTCCCAGTCGATGAAATCTTTCGTATCCCGCAGGGACAGATAGAAATCCCTGTCCCTCACATAGATAAATCTCACATCATAATCGCTGTCGGGAGAGGCGAACCCCCAGGCCCTGCTGCCGGACTCCACCGCATGCAGTACCCGGATGTTCTCTTTCTCCTCCATCTCCTTTATCTTGAGAAGCACCAGCTCCTCCACCGGCCCCTCGAAATTCTCATATTTCATATCGAATCATCCTTTCTTTCCTGTGAAATACCTGCTCCGCCCACGGTCCCTCAGACTCCTCGTATCTCATCCCGGACCACCCTCTCATTTAGGGTCATCACCAGCTCCTGCACCTTTTCCAGATCCGGCTCCTCCGGCAGATCCGTATTTTCCGCCGCGTAGTGCAGCCTCTTCTCAAACTCCGAGATCATCTCATAAAAGCTCTCATGGAAGGTTCCGTCCTCCTTCCGGTATTTTCCAGACCGGATATCCATCAGAAGGTCATGCTCCTTTTCCCTGTAGGTATGGATCTCGCCCTTCTCCAGAATGTCCAGCGCCATCAGGAACAGCCGAATCAGATGCATGGCATGCTTATTCAGGTGCAGGTCATCCTTTTTCTTATTCCGCTTCCCGATTTTCTCATAATCGCGGACCACATTGGCCATGGTATTCCACATGCCGGCATAATCTCTGAGGGGATAATGGGTCATACTGGCATTTACGAAGATTTCCGTCTCAAGCTCCGGATTCACGGCCCTGTCGATAAACAGCTCCACACTCCCATTCTCAAAAAGCTTATAACGGCGGTTGAAATCATGCATGGCATTCCTCACGGAATTGAAGATATGCCGCTCCTTTTCCGCCTGGGGGAATGTGTCCCTGGCAAGGGCATTCTGCAGCCTGCGGAGCTGTGCGTCCGCGTACCCGCCAAAGGATTGAACGGCTCTCCGCGAGAGAAACAGCTTCCTGTGATCCAGAAGCAGCCGCCCCATATCATTGAGATACAGATAATGCTCCGGGTTCAGCCCCAAAAGCTCAATGGTATTCGGATTGCAGCTCAGCAGCAGCGCCACCATCTTATTAAAAGCATAAATCACTGTGTCGGTATTCTCATCCACATACTGCTCGAACTGCGTAAGTCCGATCAGATCCGATTTCCGGTTCAGGGCGATTCCCCGAACATCGATATCGCTGGTCTCCACATTGGTGCCGTAAGAATAGCTGCCGGCAAGCCCCAGGAGAATCACATGCTTCCCCAGGTGCTCATTGGTCTTAATAAACTCATATTCCCCCTGCTGTAAAATCTCCCTGTGTTTCATCTCCGCGCATCCCCCTTGCCGTTCTGTTTTGCACGTTTTCCCGTGCGCATGCCATACCTCCTCCGGAGAGGCATAGAGCCTGTCAAAATTCTCATGATTCCCGTCCACGAACAATGTGGTAAACGCAAAACCCTGTGCGCTTCGGCAAAATTCCGCTCCCGGACTCTTTTACTATATCTTCAGCCAATCTGCCGTCCATGTCAATACTTGCTTGAAAAAATATCTTCCATCAGCCGGTTCCTCCCTCAGGAAGTCAGTATACTGCCTTTTCTATTCGCCCTCCTGTGCAAATTCTCAGCGTACCTGCAGCCGGAACGGGAACCCATACCACTGTTGCTTACAGGGATAAAGCCGTAGTTCTCCCGCGTCTCCTTCAGAACAATTTCCGTTTCCATGCTATCCATTGCCGCATTTGTCCTTCAATCCTTTCCAGACGATAACCTCACATGGGAAAGCCAAATGCTCAGCGTCTTTTTGGCAAAACCATTTGCTCACCGCTCGCCTTTGCCAATACATAAATATTGCCTGCGTCGCAGGTAACGGACAGTGCAGGCATATCACTGATCAATTCTTTGTCGCTCCCGTCCTTGCCGCAGGAATACAGGCGCCCGCCGTCAGTCCTGGAAATGTAATAGATCCACTGCTCATCCATGCAGAAATCATAGACGGCTATATCTTCATAAGTGTACGTTTCATCGTCCGGAATATAGTACCTTGCCAAAAGTCCCCGGTCATTTTTGTAAAAAATATTCTCTCCGTCAAATGAGAGATTTCCCTTTACGGGAATGTCCGGCTTCACAATGCTTCCGGTGAACCGGTCTACCTTCGATATGCCGTCATTGCCAATGAAAAATATGCTGTCGTCATTTAGGAAAAAAGCGTAATGGAATTCCAGGAACTTCCATTTATCCCCGGTTTCATAGTCGATGCCCAAAAGAGAGCGCCCGGAATTTGTAATCTGCTCAAAGACTGTTTTTTCCTCAAAGGTATCTAAGTTCAGCTCTGTCACCGTCACTTTCGTTATATCGCTGTTATAGCTTCCCACACGGTTCACATGGCCCTCCATGACTAATGTGCTGTAATACAGATATGGCGGACATGACATGACCGCGCATACCCTCTCTTCATCGGAGAATACGCCGAACATGGGGGAGCGAACCAAAGGATAGGTTTCTCCCGTGGAACTCTTTTTCAGAGAATACGCAAACGTCCCTGTGTCCCCTATGATTTCATATCCCATACAGTCATAGGCTGCCGATGAATTATAGACGATATTTTCGGTTTTTCCACGGCCTGAGCATCCCGTCGCTGTCAATGCCAGGCCAAACATGACCGCCAGGGCCAACCCATGTTTCTTCCGTCCTGCTTTCATCAGCCATCTGTTGGTATTGCGCCGTAAGATCCAGACAGCAGCCAAAGCGCACAAAAGCACGGATACAAGGAGCAAAGTCAATAAGGCAACCATATCCACCTCCGCAAAGATAATCTTCTCATCACCCGTCAGGACGTCGCGGGCGGCCACATCCCCTGCAAAAAAGTCTGTTCCCAGCAGAAACGGCAGCGGCAACGGCAGGCGGTAAATGCCGGTCTTCGGCAGCCCTATATAGGGGATCATCACCGACGCCGCACCTGTAAGCAGGGTCAGCGCATACCTTTTTGCCAGGACGGAAACCCACATCAGGAATATCGTAAGGAACACACTGCCAAACATCCGGAGCAGCCCTATGGATACATATCCCTCCAACAGCGATATCCCCTTGCCGCTGTCCGCAAAATAACGAATGCTCTGAATCGGATACTCCCCATGGGGCAGTCCGTATTTGAACCTGTAAAAGCCGTATTCAATCAGCGAGGTGCCTGCGCACAGGAACAGGACTGCCGCGATCGTAATGAGCAGCTTATACAGGGCGCTTCTTTGCCCCTCCCTTGAGGTCAGGAGCAGGGTGTCCATCTGGCAGCCATACTCCGAGCAGAAAGCAGGCGTGGCAAGCAGCAGAATGCCCAGGAAAAGGATGAAATCAAGCGTGCCCCTGCCGAGGAGCCCCGTCCATCCGTTTGTCTGGAGAAAACAGCGGTTCTCCGCGTTTTCGCTGATATAGAGATACTGCTGATAGATGACCTCGAATCCGTTCTGATGCTCCAGAACCTTTTCCGCTTCCCGGCTCTCCTTTTCATATTCGCTTTCACTGATTTTCCCGTCATAGTAGTCTTCCAACAGGACATCCTGCCTTCCCCTGGCCTCCGCGATCCTCCACGCCTCCTGCTCCAGATAAAGAGAGGATTCATCGGTACAGTATCCGTCGACCTTTTCCAGATACCATTCATATTCATTTCTATACTGCTCCATCGCGCTGTCATAGGGGGCGTCCGACAGGGCGAGCCAGGCCGTGCCAAGCAGCAGCACAAGGGCGATATAGAGCAGCCCCCTTTGGTGGAGCATGATTTTCTTTGCTTCATACATGAATCCGGACATTTTATTCTCCATTCATACTGCTTAACGCTTTAAATTTCCGAGTAACCCGACTGCATAACGCCAGCCATATACGTTCAGTCAATGCAATACGGTAAATTCTGGCGTTATGCAGTATAAAGTCGCTGCGCGACAGCACTAAAGGGTAAAGTCACTTCGGCGCACATTTAATGAGAGAAACTTTCATTCGAAAGGGCACTCATGAAAGTTCCTCTCGTGCGCCTTCGCGACTTTACCGTCCAGCAGAAAATATAAGAGTTCCTTCTGGAGAGCAGCATCATGGCCGAAATGGAAGCCGCCCCCAGGATCATGGCAAAGACAATCGCCGCCAGGAAGCTCTGTATCGGATATCCTGCAAAGCCTACGAACTCGGTCTTGCTGAACAAGATGCGGTTGGCAAGCAGCGAATACGGGTTTATGACCTTGAGCCAGATATTGCTGAAATGGCTCTGTGACGCGCCTGTGATGATGAGACACAGGGCTGCCCCAAAGTCAGCCACGAACGGGATGAGGGCACTGCGCCAAAACATGGAAATCACCAGGAACACCATGCCCATCGTCCACACGCCCACTGCCCTGACCGCTGCGGAAAGAATGGAATACTGCCATAAATCGCAGTTTATCGCGGCCGTGCTGAAATTGCTGACGGCATACAGCGGAAGGCTCCCTCCCTCCGCCGATCCAAAAGAGCACGTAAAACCCATATAGTCTATAACGGAAAACCATATACTTACACTGATTGCAAACAAAGTAGCCGCGGTAATTTTGGCAAATGTGGTCTTTTTGCCGCCGCCCGGGTTCGTCAGCAGCAGCATATCCATCTGCGTTTCCTTCTCACAGACAAAGGTTCCCACGATTCCGTACAGGCAAAGAAATAAGACCAATATGCCGGAAAAATCGTAATTCAGATAATAGTTGTACATCTCCTCATAGGCAAAGTCGCCTATGTTCCGCCCGGAATAAAGGTTATAGATCACACTGTTTTTGCGCAGTTCATAAGTCTGCCCCCGTTCTTTGTATACAGCGGCATTTTCCTTTGCCCGCTCTGCCACGTTACGGGCGTAAGTCCGATAGTGATAGAAATATTCCATGGGCTGCACATAGTATTTTTCCAGGATATTCTGGTCGCTGTAGATATTTCCCGTCATCATATCCGGATTGTCCGTGGCTGTGCTCGCTGTCATATCAGCCGTAGCGTCCGCTAACGGCTGATATAGGGAAAGAAGGCGATTGATTTTTTCAGCAGTGATCTCCCCTCTGTAATCCTCATAGAGCTGCCAATACACGCTGTTCCAGCTGCGGCTGTCATTTCCATCCGCCAGGTAGGAATACGAATGGAATTCGCTGTTTATTTTGAACAGGTTCATTACAGTGAACAATATGAGCACAACAAGTATGGAACGCCTGCAGAATAATTTGTAAAATTCATATTTGATTAAGCGTGTCATGTCTATCTCCCTTGACTCATTGCCCGCGGAAATAATACAGAAATACATCCTCCAGGTTGGGGGAAGCCTTTACCGCGTCTGCCGCAGGCAGCGTATCGCAGACGATCCTTACGGAAAAGTTTTCGCCCTGCTGCTTCATATTGCTGACGTAATACCGGCTGCCAAGTTCGGCGGCGTCTTCCGCGTTTGCTGTCACCTCCCACACTTTACCGTAGATACTCTGTTCTAATGTGTCGGTGGTTCCCTGGGTGATCAGGGAGCCTTCCTTTAAGATGATGATCTCCTTCGCGATGCACTCCACATCGGAAACGATATGGGTGGCCAGCAGGATCGTCCGCCCCTGGGCAAATTTTGAGATCAGGTTGCGGAAACGGATGCGTTCGCTGGGATCCAGCCCTGCTGTGGGCTCATCCAGGATAAGGATTTCAGGATCGCCCAGCATGGCCTGGACAATCCCCACCCTCTGCCGCATGCCCCCGGAAAGAGCGCCGATTTTTTTCTCTTTCGCCTCTGAAAGATTGACAATGCCCAGAAGCTCCAAAGCCCGTTCCTTCCCCTGTTGGGCAGGGATTCCTTTCAGCGCGCACATATACAGCAGGAAATCCATCACCGTGAAATCCCGGTAGAAGACAGGATACTGCGGCATATATCCGATTTTTGACAGAAAGTCCCTGCCCAGCGCTTTCGCATCCTGTCCGTCAATCAGAACCGTTCCGCCATCGCTGCCCAGAATGCCCACAAATATGTTGATCAGCGTCGTTTTCCCCGCGCCGTTGGCGCCCAGGAGCCCGTAGACGCCCTCCGTGAGCTCCGTGGTGAAATCTTTCAGGGCATACCTGCCCTTATATCGCTTTGAAACATTTTGTAATGTTATCTTCATAAAAAACTCCCGTCATGGCCATCCTTACAATGGAAGCTTTCGCTTCCACAGCAATTACCCCTCAAAGCCAAAAGTCGTGATCAGGGTATCCACCTCGCCAATGCTCCGTCCAAGCAAGACGATACAGGTGCGGGACTCATCCAGAATCAAGATCTGAGGGACACGCATGAAATAGGTACCATTGCTGTCCCGGACGGTTTCCGTATGGATATTTTTGCCCGATGCCGTATCATAAATATTGATTGTGACGCTGTCTCCTCCCAGGATGGCAGTAGCCACGTATTTCCCCTGTCCGGAGCAGTAGACACCGTCTTTTCCCTCGCTGGCGCCTGAGAATGTCATCATTTTTTCCGTCATGGACGCGGTATCCACCAGCAGCAGCGTACCGTTATTTTTGTCAAAGCTCTGAGGCATGACCAGCAGGTTTCCGCCCTTTTGTATATCTTCCGAATCCACCTGGTAATCTGCTTTTTTTGTGACAGTGAGATTCGTGCCGTCTGCGGATATCGTCCCATAGACAGAAAATCCTTCTCCGCCATTGGACATGTCTGTAGCGGAGCCCACGTAGGCCAAAGTATTGTTTCCCGTAAAGGCAAGGCTGTCCATGGTTACGATTTCCATATTATTGGCCATGCCTTCTTCGGCATAGTCCAGGATCTCATGAACCTGCCGGGAAGAAGTATCATAGAGATAAAGTCCCTGCAATCCGCCAAAGGCAATCTGCTTTCCGTCCTGTGAAATGGCCGCTCCTGCCGTATGGAGAATGAAATCGTCATTTAATAAATCCTGAAAGGAAATCGTATCCGTAACGGCAAAGTCCTGGTTCAGTATATATCCATAGACGCCCCTGCCGCTTTGCGATACCATGGAGGACGCGCCGCTGCCACCGCCATTTCCCTGGCCGATGACAAAGTAGCCGTCCGCGTAAGTCTGCGCACATAGCTCTTCCATGGAAATATCCGCACTTGCGACAGCTTCGCCCTTCCCTGTATCGTAAAGGTAGAGTTTATCCGCCCCAACGATAATCCGGCTGCCATCGGCATAATAGCAGCCTCTGACCTTTCCGGAAAAAGCGGAATCCTTCACCGTGCCAACCTCCGCATTATTTTGGTCTGTACCCTTATCCTGCTGGCCGCCCGCGTTGATCTCGCCGCTTTCGTTCACGGTACTTTCATTTATGGTACTTCCATTTATGGTATTTTCCGATGGATCCCCTTCTTCGGACAGCCTCACAGCTATGCCGGTTCCATTTTCAGAGCTGTCCCTGCCCTCCTGACTGTCCCCACAGGCCGACAGGTTGAGCACCAATGCCAGCATAAGTGTCATATACATCCGTTTTGTCTTCATTTTCAGTCCTCCTGTTATAGTTCGCGTCTGCCCCTCCCAGCACCCGGTGACAGGCGGGGCAGACGCTGTTTTGATTTACTTTTGGAATTTCTCAGCCGGGCCTGTAAAGCAAAATCGAAGCCGATTTATTTGTAATAGAATTATCGTCTGCTGCGACGGCTACCGCATAAAAAGTATGATAGCCATCTAACCGAGCGGTATCTATGGCCGCTTCAATCACCCACATATTTCCTTTGCTTAATGTGACGTCATAGGAATACTCCTCATCCAAGGCTATGGGCCTGTGATCCAGGAAAAATGAGATTCTGTACCTTGCGCCTGCCGTTCCGCAAAGGGTATAGCGCATGGCAAGCGTATCTTTTCCGGTAAGGTCGATGTTGTCATACACCAGTTCGCCGTCATAGAAGATCGTCGGATAGATGCCGTCATCCAGGGTATCCATGGTAACGCTGCTCCATCCGGCCTCCGCAAGCTCATTTTCGATGAAGGAGAAAGTGACCTTTTCCTCTGAAATGCCCACATTACGAAATATGTTTTCTGTTTCTCCATATACGATGCCGCTGTCAGGAGCATCCTCATTGAAATGCAGTTTCAGCACTCTTTCCAGACTTTGATGATACCAGCCATAGCTTGAGGTTCCTTTCATATCAGGCCGGAAATCGGGCCTGGTGATGCTCATGACTGTCATATTCAGGGTATCGCCCTTTTTCCCTGTGTCCGGCGTGAACACAAAGGAGAAATTCTCTTCTTGCTTTTCTGATATCCGGAAGCAATGGAGATACTCATATTCCGCCCCTGCATCGTTTACCTTGTAGGCCTGAGGCTTTCCGTCCAGAAAAAGCAGGAAGCCGATGCTGTCCAGCTTTCCCTCTGATAAAAAATGATAGTCCAGGACAAATTCCCCGCCATTGTATTCATAGGGCAGAACGCTCTGGTCATCCGCTCTGGCGGGATTCGCCTCCCCATGGCTGAGGAACCCTAAACCGCCGTCTTCCTCCGAGCCGGCAAACGGATCTTCTTCCGCGTTCTGCGGGGGAGGGTTCTCTTCCGAAATGTTGTAATTTCCGCAGGCTGCGGCAGCAAACGGCAATACAAAAATCAGAGCCACTGAAAATAATCGCTTTCGCATTGTTGATCCTCCTACTTGTTATAGATTCGATTCCTGTCATAGAATTCCAAACAGAATTCTACGATCTAAATGCTATTATAAAAGGCAAAGGTCAAAATGCGGTCAAGGAACAGAAAATTTCATAAGAAAAACCAGCAAACCGTGATTTCTCACAAGCCTGCTGGTTCTGCGGCCTTTGCGTCTACTCTAAAATATCAACCCACTTTATTGACTGCAAGCTTAATCGTGACGCATGCCCCGCCGGGAACGATATTTGACAGCTCTAAGCTTCCACCATGTTTCTGGCTAAGGACACGGCTTGTAGCCAATCCCAGGCCCATATGCTCCCCCGTCTTATCCTCAGAGTAAAAAAAGGTATTCTTTTTACGGAGCATTGCCTTGGAGAAGCCTTCTCCGTCGTCCGATATGGTTATCACAAGCATGCCATCGGCAAGGGAATAGCCAAAATCCACTTTGCTTTTGGCAAATCGGATGGCATTGGAGAAGATATTCTCAACGATACGGTAAAATATCTGCTGGTCTAATTTCACCTGACATTCAGATATGTCGGAATGGTAAGAGGCCTCCAGGCTATGCTGCCTGGCGAGAAATGAAAGACTTTCCGTAGCCCTTCTTAAAAAGTCCGGTAATCGAACTACGGAATACCTTGTTTCCGTTTCTTCCATGGCATTCAGGTCACGGATATAATCCGTATACTGTTCCAGCCGTTTTGCCGTTATCGCAAGGTTTGACAGCGTATGCCGCAGTTCTTCGCCGCTTAAGCTTCCGTCTGCCAGGCACTGCTGCATATATTCCACATATCCCTCCACGATTGCAATGGGATTCCTGAGGTCATGTGCCACAGACGCCTGCAGGAGCCTGCGCTGCCTGGTCATGTTCCATAGCTGACGATTGTTATCATAGAGCGCCTGCCGCATTTCTTCAAAGGCCGTGCAGAGCCTGCCTAATTCGTCATTCCTGTTATATTCCACCGTAAAATCAAGATCCTGCTCCCTGATATGTTTTGTCGCATCGGCAAGGATCTGAATGGGCGGAGACAGCTCTCTCCTGTAGAACCACCATGCGCACAGCATGATGCCTGCAATGGAATAGACAAGAGGAAGCGCCACCATGGAAATGCCTGCCACTCTGTATAGCAGCTGCTGCTTTGGGCGGAGCGTGGAGAATCCGGCCTCGATTCTCTCTATTATGAATTCCGTATTCTCCAGAGTCAAATCCACCCCGTCAAGAACCAGCATATTCACTTCTACAGGTTCGTCAAGTATGACCCTCTGCGCTCCCTCTAATACGCTCCCGTCCTCTATGACCGTCCGGGTATTCAGCCATACTTCCCGGGAATCGGGAAGCAGCGCCTTCTGTATGCGGCAGCATCCATAAATCGTCAGGGCAGATGCCGCAAAAACAAGAAACATGGTGGCAGCTACCGCCCAGGTAAAAGCTCCTTTCATTGATTTGGGACTGCTCATTTTTTCCATTTATAGCCCATCCCCCAGACTGTTTCGATGTATTCCCTGCCCGTAGCTTCCTTCAGCTTATTCCTGATCTTTCGGATATGCTCTTTTATGACGCTGCTGTCACCTTCCGCATTCAGCCCCCAGACAGCTTCATAAATCCGCTCCCTGTCGAATGTCTGATTGGCGTTACGCATCAGAAACTCCACGATATCGAACTCACGGTTTGACAGGTTCAGCGGCTCTTCCCCATAAAAAACCGTCCGTTCCGCAAGATTTACGATCAGACCCTGGGAAGATACGATTTCAGGCGTGCACTTGCTTCTTGCGTCCCTCCTCAGATGAGCTTCCACCCTCGCTGTCAGCTCCTGCAAACCAAACGGCTTGGTTATGTAGTCATCACCGCCAGCCTGCAGACCGTTCACCTTATCCTGCTCGGTAATCCGGGCTGTCAAAAACAGAATCGGGCAGGCGACATTTTTACGGATAATTTTGCACAGCTCCAGTCCGTCCATTTCCGGCATATTGATGTCAAGCAAGATCAAGTCCGGATAGATCTTCAGCATCGCTATTGCCCGATCTGCATTTTCCGCTGCAAGAGTCTCGTATCCACACTTCTGCAGGTGACGTGATAATAACTCTGTCAACATTTTTTCATCATCAACAATCAGTATTTTATATGCCATGATATAACCTCCTATCCCGGAATATTATAGGGGCTAAAAGTCAAAAAGCGGTCAATTTTCTGGCATTCAGAGCATTATCAACAACCTTTTTACGGCAGGAACTATCTTTCTGCTGTCCAGACTCCATAAACTTTATAATAGTCTTCGGTCAGCATAGTTCTATTAAAACGTCAATCCCACCAGAAGTACCAGACAGCGGACTGCCGCAAAGTATCGGCCAGAGCTCCAAGATTCTCAAAATTCTGATCCATATCCGGGCAGAAGCCGTACTGCTGCACAGCCGCTTCCATAGCCGTCTCTTTTGCCACGGGAGCCGGAAGGTCAAATTCCAGTTCGTCATGGGTCATGGCGGCGGGAACCGCACCATGACGTCCGAACCAGTACTTTGCAACTGCCATCAGCTCCTGCGTATCAGGACATTCGTTCCAGTTGCCAAAGGGCAGATAGGCAAAGATCTCCCAGGGATTTTTCACCGGGATCTTCGCCAGGATAAGGGGGCAGGTCATGTCGGTATCCGAATCCCAATAGCTGGAGAAGCGGCAGTTTTCATAGCCGCCCTCCATCCCGCCCAGGATGTCTTCCTCCCAGTCCATATCGTCATCTTCGGCTTCTTCCCTGCGCTGTCCGGTCAGCTCCTCCAGGACGGCCTCCCCCTCCTTTATGGTGGCGGCCAGCATCTTCTTCCGGTACTCTGCCACCCTCTCCGGATCAAAGGCATATCCCTCCGCGCTGTCGCTGTCCGGGTCGGAGTTCATCACAAGGCACTCCCACAGGGTTTCGTCCACCTTCACCAGCATGGGGATAAAGCCCTCCCGCACTCCAAGGCACCGGGCATAGCGATACGCCGACATGATGGGATCGTCATCCTTCATGGAGGGGAAATAGGTACATTCGCAGTCCAGATACTCCATCATGACCCGGGCAAGCTCCGAGGACTCCGAAGTGTTCCCGTCAAAGTCCTGCCTCTGCCAGTTGGTGAAGCGCTTTTCAATTATCCTTGCCATGGCCTGGTAGTATGCCTCATCAAAGGGAAGGAACAGGTATGCCTCCTGTTGGAACTCATCGGAATGATACCGATCCGAACCGAAATATTCCAAAGCATAGTTATCAATGTCGCCGGGATAATACGGGGAATCATTTTCCCCATAGTAGTATTGGGCAAAGGCCCTGCCTTCCCGGTTGAAGAGGGCTGAAAACAGGCAGCCGTACAGTTCCTCCCGGATGAATATCCGCAGGTCTGTGCCCTCGGGGTCGTCTTTGACCTGTTTTGCCACTTCGCCATACTCTGCCAGGAAGCTTTCATCCATCAAATCATGCTCCATACACCAGCGCAGATAGATAGCCATATGATTGTAAGAATTGACAGGGTCGATGTCCAATCCTTTTTCCTCGATGCTCTCAATGTGCAGGGAGGCATCGTCCATGTCTATGCAATCGTCATCGTCCTCTTCCGCATCCCCCTCCCCAGGCGCATAAGAAATCTTCAGAGTCATCTGCTCCTCCGGCAGGGATACGCCGGGGCCGCGGGTAATGGTATGCTTATCCTCCGCCGTAAAGCCGATGGTTTCCCCGTCCCGAAGTTCCACATCGTTCTCCAGCACATAGGACACGATACTTGCCAGGAAGTCCCTCAGATCGCCCGGCTCGGCATCGGTATTCAGCACCTCCATCTCGTCCCTGCCGAATACCTCCATGCCGTAGGTATAGGCGTTCACGCCGCCCTCGCTCCGGTACAGGCCGAACCAGATCCAGTTGAAGATGGGCAGCTCATCCTCCTGCATCATATCGGCAAAGTCCTCATAGAACCGGGGTTCGAACACCACACCGCTGGTGTAAACGCCGGAAGCGTATTTCTGGCGGCAGCAGGCGGCCGCCAGTTTGGTGTAGAGCCTGCCCTTCTCCAGGACATCTTCCTCTTTGCCCATGACCGCCACCATAATGTGGGCGCAGTGTTCTCTGGCCGCCTTGACAGCATCCGGCCACATATAATTGTTTTCCGCGTTGAGCTCGGCTTCTCCATCGGGGATGGGATAAGTCATCAGGCTGACGGCGGCGATCATGCCGCCTGCCTCAAAGACTGCCGTGTCATCGCTTTTATTCTCGCCCTCATCCTCTTCTACGGCGATATCCCACTTTTCCTTCATGTCCCGGATAAACTGGGCTTTATCCCATTTTCCTTCCGAGAGGAGGACAAAGCCGCAGAAAGCGCCCTTTTGGTCATGCTCGCTTTCTTCCTCACTGGGATCGCCGGGATCTTCCTCGTCGCCAAGGTCGTCCTCATCGTACGGATCCTCTTCCTCGTCGATGGCATCCTCATCGTCCAGGTCATCTTCATCATCGGCGGCATCTTCCTCGTACGGATCCTCTTCCTCATCGGCGGTATCTTCCTCGTCGAGATCGTCCTCGTCGTCCTCAGGATCATAGACAGATTCATGCTCCAATCCCCTGATAAACTCCTCGAAGCTGTCCGCCAGGTGAGTGATTTTGTAATCGTCCTCCTGATCCACATGGACCACGGCTGGTTCTCCCTGGGGGCCGCAGGCCCGGTAGTCCAGGAAGATCATGTCGTGTCCTGCGCTGGGACAGTCACAGATGGCCACGCCGATGGGGGGATATTCCCACTCGTCAATCATAAACCGGCTGCCCAGCTCTCCGCAGAGGGAGCAAGCCTTCCCCCGCCCGATGCCGAAGATGCCGGTGATGGCCACATGATCCTCCGCCCAGCTGGTGGGTTCGTCGCTGGGATGGCAGGTATTCACCGGGATCCCGCCGTTGTGCCGCTTCATCAGCCAGATATAGGAGGCGGGCAGCTTGTAGCCCAGTTCCTCCTCCACGCCGGCGATCAGCTCGTCGGAGGGCGGCTCGCTGACATATTCTTTCAGGGCGTAATCGTCATCGTCCCAGAAGTTAGTGAAGTCGAACCCCTCGAACGGGGTATCACCGGGCACAAACCCGGCTTTCTTTTTCCGGCTGCGCCTGCGTTTCCGTATCTCCTCCTGGCACTCCTGAATCACCATTGGCGCGCTCTCGTCCTCCGGATCCAGCTCCGCCCAGCGCCGGGCGTAGGGGATGGCCTTTTCCTCCTGCCCATAGAGATACTGATAGCCGTATGCCATGCGCATATTCCATTCCGCCCTGTCCTGTCCTTCCTCCCGGACAGCTTCCAGCACCTCAATAGCCCGCAGCAGAGCCTTGTCCCCCTTTGATTTGGGGGTGCCCTCGTCATGGTCCCCGATGATGGCGTAATTTTCCAGCGCCCGGGCCAGGGCGTATGCAGTACGGTAATTCCGCCAGCCTTCGGGGATGGCGTTCAATACCTGAATGCAACGGGTATATTCATCCTCGTCATTCCACTGCTCCAGCTGTTGGAAGAATGCCTCTGCGTTCTGTTGGGTATAAGGGATGTAGTCCATTCCGGACAGTGTTTCCTCCAGTTCGTCCTCCTGCTCCCCGGCATCCGGCTCATCATCCCGTGCATTTTTCAAGGACACCGAGCCCGCCTCCCGGCGGAAAGTGTGGAAGCTGGCCCAGGGAAGGTCGCTGGCCTCAAAGAACTCTTTCGCCTTCTTGAGCAGCCCGCGGATGTCCCAGGCAATGAAGTCCACATAGCCGCAGTAAATGCCGGTGGCTCCGCCAATAAGGGCAGCCGTCTCCGGACCCTCCCCGGAGGTAAGCACTTCCTCCAGTCTGTCCCGAAAGTCGAATATTTTCCGGCTGCCTTCCTCCTCCCGCAGGGTATCCAGGGGATAGCAGAAAAAGCCCGCCACCACGCCGTCGGCGTTCAGATTGTCCATGGAGCCGTTATCGGCGTTCAGATAGCCGTTTACAAGAGGAACGCAGCAGGTGGAACCCGCCATCACGTCCAACCGCCAGTCGGCGTCCGGATCCTCATCCGGCTTCATTTGGTAGGCGATGTAGGTTTCCAGATAGCCCTCCGGGTCGGTGGAGAGATCCAGTCCCTTATCCTTCAGCCTGTCAGGCAGGCAGGACAGGAGGATGGGCGGCTCCGCCTTGGGTTCCGCCAGCACGTCAAAGCTGTCTATGTATCTCATGTGGGGGATCTCGCCCAGCACCTGATCAGTGAGAGTGGTCAGCATCCACCATACCCGGCCTTCCTCCTCCCTGAGCATGAGCAGCAGTTTTTCGCAGTAGGCGGAGAGGGCAAAGCTGTTTTCTCCCTGAGCCTCCAGCCAGATCTGTACATCCTCCCCCGAAACCTCCCAGCCATCGTTGGTGCGCAGACCGATGTTCCGGATGGGCTGCCGGCCCACCAGGATATTCCAGTGCTCCAACACCTCTTCAGGGGCGTGCTTTTGGAAGTAGACCAGTTCGAACAGCCTGACCTTGTCCCCCTCGGGGGTGAGGATCAGCTCATATTTATCCCCGTTGAAGCCCATCTCGAAAGAAATCTTATCAAAGACCAGGTTCAGGACTTCCTCCATTTGGGCCGCGATCTCTGCGCCGCGGGTGTGGTCCTTATCCTCGTCCATCATCCTGCGCAGCCTGGCTTCCATCTGGGCAAAGGTTTCCCACCAGTCTTCCGTCCGCTCCCGGAAGCACTCTCCGAACTGCGGAAGAGCGATATGCGTCTCACAGTAACCGATCAGCTCTATGGTATCCTCGTCGCCGGGGCGGGCATCCAGCGCCTTACGAAAGTAGGGCAATGCCCGTCCGTCCTGGTTTAAGCAGTAATAGGCATACCCCATACGGAAGTTCCAGAGATGGTCGCCCTCAAAGTATTCCCTATGCGGCTCCAGCAGGGCGATGGCCTTCTTAAGCATATCCCTGCCCTCCGGCTCGTATGGATCCGCCAGATTGTTGTAGGCGCGGGCCAGCTCACTGTCCATCTCCGGAGTGCGCTCCCCGGCAGGGATAGCCTCCAGCGCGTCAACAATCTTCTGATATTCGTCTTTCTCGTTCCACTTTTGGCACTGCTGCAAAATGTCCATATCCTCTTCCTCCTTAGCTTATTCCAAATCCAGCCGTTCATCTCTCTCCAATGCTTTTACGCCCCAGGTGCCCGTATCAGTATCTCTCTTTCTCTGTTTTCGCATCAGACTTTCATTCTCAATTATTGTCGCCACCCGGATGATGGGACGATAAAAGTCATAGTCGCCATTCAGCTCATCGTCCTCCTGTACCTCCGGTTTATAATGGGGCGAACAGGGAAGGAAACCGAGGAGCGGCCCCTGTCCGCCGCAGATATTACAGCCTCCGTCCCCGCCGCAGGTAGTGAAGCTGTCGGCCTGCACTACTTCCTGCATATAGGGGTCATAGGCAATGGACAGTCCGAAGAAGTTGGGTTCCTCCATGTCGTAGGGCCTGTCCTCGTCCTCCGTGTCCTCGAACCAGCGGAGGTGCATGGAATAGTCCAGCCCATCTCCCCAGGGAAACAGGGTGCGGCATCCGCCCCCGCACAGGTATGCCCATTCGTCCGCTGCGGGGAGTGATAAACCCTGTCTGCACAGCAGTTCCTTCAGTTGGGGGTAGGTCACCTCATGGTAGAGATACGCCCTCCACTGGCCGTCTATATAACAAAAGCGGGCGTGGCCCACCAGATTAAGACCTCGCATTCCGGAACGCTTATGATCTTCAAATTCCTTCAGCCAGTCCGGGTGTTCCAGCAATCGAGGGTCCTGGAAATCAATCTGTTCCCAGCCGATCTCCTCCAGTTTCCGCCCTGCCAGCATAGGCGGGATTGTAACCTGACGGACCGGGGCCATGTCCTCCCGGATAAACTCCTCTGGAGTCCCCTTATATTCGTATTCCCCGAATACATAATTCAACTCCGCCAGATTATCTTCGTCCATGCCCTCAGAGAATTGTTCCCAGCCCAGCGTGACCGTATCGCCGGGGACAAAGACGAATTCCCGGCCGTCTTTCTCAAAAACTCCCGTGGTGCAGCTCTGCCCCCAGCGTTCAAAGGTTTGCAGGCCAAGGAAGGCCATATCATAGCAGGCAGCCAGTTTCTCCATCAGCGCCAGCTTCTCGGAAATTTCTATTTTGTTAAATTGTGAACGGTACAGCTTTTCGTTCCTCATAAATCCTCCTTCTCTGACGTCCTGCTGCTTCACGCATTACGGCATACTAATAAACTACTCTATCCAATCTATTGAATAATCGCCTTATTCCAGATGAACATGCGCGTCAGTCATACAGGATTTCCTCCTTCCATGCCGCAATCTGTGAAAACAATTCTCCCATATTCATTTTAGAGAAATCTGTTGTATCCACCTTAATCTGCCTGTCATCAACGCAAAAGGCATCAAATCCCCTTTGTTCTATTCCGCAGACAAAGTTTTCATAAGAAATAGTTTTTGCATTCAGAGTGTTCGGATTATTCTCTTTCTTTTCCGGATAACAGTCATTCACTACATGCCCCCTGTGCCTGTCGGGACTGCTCTCCCGTTTCAGAAAACGCCGGTAAATCGCTTCGTAATCCCCTGTCAAAGTAATCGTCAATGCGGAATATTGATATTTTTCTAATAGATTTTTAATCCCATATTCTGATGAATATTCAAAATTATTCTCCAGGATAAAAGGTTGTCCTGCTTTCATAAGCTGACCTGCGGCATAATACATGATTTCCATACTGGCAATTCCAAGTTTTACTTTTTCTTCTCTCGACTGAAACCCCACATTGTCAAACAGTAATTCTTTTATGGTATCCTTGGAAATAACAGGCAGTTTCAGCTCTTCTGCTATAACCTCTGCCATAGTGCTTTTTCCTGCTGCCGGAATGCCTGTCACTAATATACAATACATTTTTCATATTCCTTTCAAATTAACTGTCCCCTGCCATGCTCCAATCGCACAGCATTTCATTCTGCGTCACCCGGCGCAGCTCGTCCCGCACCTCCATCAGCGCAAAGCCCAACAGGTTCTGTCCCCGCCACTTCATGGGGTCCTGGGCCTCGGGGGAGTCGGCTGAAAGGCGTATGCCCCAAATGCTGTCGTAGGGGCTGGCCTCCGCCAGAATGCTGTCCCCGGTGGAGAGCAGAAACTCCCGCAGATCCCGGTTCTGGCTGAATTTGCACCAGTTTCCATTCAACACAATGGCGTATTTGAACCTGTCCCACACCTCCTGGTCAAAGCCCTGCACCTTGCGGCCCAGAGCCTTAATTTCCTTTGGATTACTGCACGCCAGAATCTGTTTCCGGATCTCCTGGTCGCCGAACAGCTCCGCTTTGCCCGCCATCATGTACTGCTCCATACAGAGATAGGAGCTGGCGACAGCCCAAAAGTCCTCCATCCACCACTGGCTGAGGCAGCTTTTTGTAATGCTGCCGTCCCGGGCAGGCTGGTGACCCCAGAACAGGCACATCTCCCGCTTCCGCCCGGCGGCAAACTCCTGCTGAAGCCACTGCCGGGTATACTTGGGCCGGCCCTCCGGCTGCCAGGCCTCTATGCAGAACTCTCCGTGTACCAACACCTCGCCGCTGTGCTCGTCATCCCACCAGCCCTTCCAGGTCACAGGCTCGGGAAACAGGGTACGGTATTCCGCCTGCTCCTCCGCTGAGAGAGCGTCCAGCCACTCTCCAAATTGATATTTGTAATACTCCCCGTAACCCATGCGCCAGCCAATGGAATATCGCTCGATCTCCCGGCAGGCCAGCCAGAGGGGTGGCATGATTTTCCTGTCTTGCAATGCCATAATTCATTTTCCTTTCCTGTTAAATGTGGCACAACTCTTCTCTGATATCCAGCAGTGTGCCGTCCAGGGCTGTGATCTGCGCCAGTTCTGTTTCGGTCTCCATCCTCATCCCTCCTGCATTTTCTTTAACAGCTTCACAATCCGCTCCCGATTCTTCGCGGTTTTCATGAAAGTGGGGAGATGGTCAGCCTGCGTTTTCCCCGGGATGCCGAAGGGCTTTTCCCGCAGGTCGGCGCTGAGGTAGTCGATCAGATAGGCCAGGTGCTCCCGGTTGACGGCCCAGACCGGCTTGCCCTGGAAAGAGGTCAGGAACCATAGTTCCAGTCCAAACCAGGGTTCCTTTCCCTCCCTGATCTCGGCGGCATAGGAGAAAGCCTGCGCCGTCCTGTGAACCTCTCCCGGCATGGCTGCCCCGCAATAGGGACAGGCTACATGGAGAACGGAAAAGTGCTGCTTTGCCTCATCTTCAATATCCACCCGGTAGAATCTGCCGCAGCGCTTACACTGGTTGTGGACATCATAGCGGTACACCGTGCGGTCGCTGGTCTCCTGATGGCCGCAGCTGTGGCAGCGGAAAAAGGCAGTGTCCCGATCCGCCGTCACCATGCCCAGACCGCGACACTTCGGGCATTTCACCTGGATGCCGGAGGTCAGAGCGGTGTATGCACTGTATGTAAAATAAGGCTTATCGACAATCCGGCTCATAGGCCCACATTCCTCTCTTCCCGTCCGTCTTTCCATGTCACAATCCTACCGGCTGCCACACGTTCAGCCGCATCCATACCGTGTCGGTTTTCCTGATATCCACTGCCACTTCACCAGAAAACGGTATTCAAAGCCCGTATTTTTTCTCTCTCATTCTTTTTTCAGATATTTGATATACCCGCTCTCTGAGCCATCCCAATGGCAGTTCACACACCGGCCCATGCACTACCAATCCCGCTCCCGGACGGCCTCCTCGATATCAATGGGAATGCCGAACCACTCCAAAATATAGGCTACCGCCGCCGCAATACATTCCCGTGCCACAGTTTCGATCTCACTGTCATTTTCATCGAATTCCTCCTGCAGGTCATTGATGGCACAGACTGCCTCGTCCAGCTTCTCCTGCACCGCCTCGGTGTCGGTCTCCCCGCTCTCCAGCAGGCTGATAACCTTCTGAATCTCATCCCTTACCCTGTCCACCAGAAAATCAGGATAATATTCGTCCTGGTACATCTCTTCCAGCAGTTTGTAATTCGGATCAAATGTTTTCATTTCGATTGCTCCCTTCTTCCTGATCGGATGTGATGCTCAGCTCAATCTCATCGTCACTGTAAATTAAATAGAGTCCCTGATGGGCTTTTCCATCAAAATGCAGTTCTATATCGTGATATTTGAGAATCAAAGGCTTGCCCCTGCTTCTCATTGTCGAAACAGCGTCGTGCTTGCCCATAATCTCCATAACCTCAGCCTGTGACATTCCAAATTTTAACGGTGAAATGTCATGCGGATTTTGTAAAATCTGATTGCGCCAAATATTAAAGTCCTGTTTCATATGCTAATACCACTGGCAGATCAGCCACACCCTGTCAAACCGGGCAGCGCCCAGCTTATACTTTCCTTTTCGGACGATTATCAGTCCAACGCTGTTTTGCCTAGCTGCTCCGGCTTTTCTTTGCTGCCCATGGCAGTCCCTCCTCACAGCTTTATACCATTCCACAGCCTTTACAACTCCGCCTCAAAGGAATAAGAAACCGCAATGATATTGAAGACATCATCGTATGTAAACAAGCGATAGTGCCGATAACTATTTTTGTCAAAGTCCTCCCGCACCGGCAGGGACTTTAGCCAGGAACTGTCCTCAATCAAATCGAAGGAACTGCCGCCCAGATGCCCCAGATGCCCCGTTCCTGCCAGATTTTCATAGGTGTCCAGTTCGCAGGCAAAATAAGCCAAAGTCAGATTATCCCGGTCGTCCCTTTTCATCTGATCCAGAAAGATACAGTCCCGCCCATATAAAACACCCAAACAGGTGTTGACAGCCGTTGCCTTCTCCACAGACAGCCCTCCTCCCTCAGCTCTCATGGGTAATGCAAAAAATCTCTTTCTTAAAGTCAAAGTAGATCACCATCAGCTCATCTGTAATTTCAGGATTAAAAGACAGATCCATGATAAAGCACTGCCGATCCTCCTCCCCGTCCACACAGCCGCCGAATCGCTTGAGTCTCAGGAAATCCACCATCTCGCCAAAGGACAGTTTGGCCGGGTCACTTCCCGGAAAAAGTGCAGCCGCTGTATCCGGCCCCATCTCGTCCCGATGGAACTGCATAAAATACGCCACAGTATCGTAATCCTTATGTTTTTCATCGGCCAGAACCTTCTTCAAAGCATCTTTCGCCTTTTGAGCCAAGGCCTCCGCTTCGTCAAGCGTCCGCCCCACAATATCCATAGCCGCCTGATCTCCGGTCAGCCTGTCCCCCACATCGAAAATGAAAGGCAGCCCTGTTTCGTCAGGGAAGGTGAATATCTCCTCACCCGGCTGATATTCTAAATCCACTCGTTTGCTGCTTAATTTCATCATTATACCTCCTGAGCGTCATTGGCAGAGCTAAGGTCACAGTGGGCAGGCGCCTGCTTTCCGGGAGCCTTTCACTGGTTCCCCTCTTTTTCCCACTCCACAGTTTATCAGAATCCTGGTTTTTCCTGTCAGGCTTCCGAGCGCCTATAGCCCCAGTGCAAATCCCCATACCCCCACCACAATCAGCAGAACTCCCAGCACAAAGAAGATCACCCGCCGGGAACCGCGTCCGTAGCGATGCGACTCCGGCGCTCCCACAGAGTCGCAGAGCCAGTTCCAGTTGCGGATGGCTCCCATTAAAATCACTATGCCTGCGATTACCGCGGCAATGTACCAATGCTCCTGCAAAAAAGCCATGATCTTTTCCCCGTCCATTCTGCCCCCTTTCGACAGCACAGTGCACCTTCTGTCCCGTTTCATCTTGCCAACGAATCCCGTTTCACCGGATATTTATGGCAGCTCTTCCTTACATTTTATCATGTTTCTGCCATGATTGAAAGAAACTTTTAAGGTCTTTCTTTTTCCCGTTCAGCCGGAGTCCTCTCACAGGCCCACCCGTATTCCGGACCGAGATGCGTCAATCCCTGCATGCCCTGGTAATAACCCGCCAGGCGGGCAGGGGCATTAAAGCAGCGTCAAAAGCTGTATCAACTCATGGGATTCGTCCGTATCCGATACGGTCTGTCTGGTATCAAACTGCGAAAAACGATTGTCGCGGTAAAAAGTTAACAGCTTTTCCTCATTTTCCGCTTCTAAGAATGTCACTATGCCGCCAAGCATATATTGTGCATCCTCTATCACAGTCCATGCTAATTCGACAAGCTCTCTTCCGGTAATTTTGTTGTTTAGGCCATTCGCGTAATTTTTCCCGAGTTGGGCGATTAAATAGGCAGACATGGTATATGTATCTGAACCCTCATCCAGTTCACTGATACGCAGAAGTTTTCTCTTCATGGTATTGCTTACGGTTTCACCTCTGATTGACAGGGGCTTTAGCGCTAGAGTAAAATATCCCAGCAATTCCTTGCTTTCTACAGAAAATACAAGATATGTAACCGACTGGCTCTTTTTTGTAAATTCTACTGCGCTTTTCTTTAAAAAGCGCTCCACATCCGGGTTCTTCGGGCATGAGAAGCCGGAAAGCACTCTGGCGAGCATTGGCTCTCCGGCTTTATTGTCACTTCCTAATGCCAGATAATCACGAATGTTGATATAAAAAAATTTATCCTTGATCGGCATTCGCTTTCTCCCATTCTCTCATGAATTTTCTCAATTCCTCTTCCCCTTTAATCTGCCTTGCAGCTACCGGAGTACGGACAGGGCGGTTTTTGGCAGATTCTTCAATCGCATTGATGAACATCTCCACCTGTTCTTTGCCGGAAATGACAAAATTTTTCGTGATGCTTGAAGTTGCCATAAGAAACACCTCCTTTGCTTTGCTAATACATGACTTTAGTCTGTTTGCAGATTTTAGTATGGCATTTTTGCCGCGCCTCACTCTTTCTATCTCCATTTTATTATCTTATGTCGCTTCATGCAACAACTCTTTTATGAATTTTTTAAAACTAATTTTTCCTCTGATTTTTCCACCTGCCGGCTTCCCACTCTTCTCCTGCTCCGCGGATTTCAGCCATGTGCCGTTTTTGCTGAGTATGTTTTTGTTTTCCTCATGGGCTGTGGCCGCCGATGCGATGCTTTCTGTGGTCCGGAGCATCCTGTGGTCCGGTCCACCGCCGCATATGGCGGTAAATCATAGCGGCGGTTCGCTTTTGCAGGATTTCCATATGGTTTGTCTCTCTGTGTAAAAAGCAGATTTAACAATTTAGGATGTCAAAATATTGGCTTCATATCGCTCAATGCATCTGCCTGCATTCTGTTCCTTTGATAAAATGCTTTTGTTCAGCAATTCCTCCTTTCTCCCGTCTTCTTCCAGCTGCTCTATCAGCTGCTCTATCAGATACTCTCTCAGGTACTCCTTCTCCGCCAGTCTCTCATCGAACTGCTCTCTTTGGAGCTTTCTCTTCTCGTAATGCTCCTGCGGCGAAGCCTTTTTCTGCTGCCCTTTTTTCGCCGGCGTCTCGTTCTGCACACTGTTGTCTGATGAAGCTTTGCTGTTCGTAACATAGGTATTGAAGCTGCCGCAGCAATTCCCGTTTTCGTCAAAAATTAATTCATCGTTCACAACTCTGGCACCCTGCGCGCTCCAAAATGCCTTCGCCATCTGTTTCGTAATCGGTACATGTGCCAGGTTCTTTTCCAGCAATTCAGCTTCTTTGGGATCTTTGATACATTTCTCCAAATATACCGGCGATATCGTCACCTTATAATCAGACGCGGATAGACAGGAATACGTCTTCTTTAAGTATGCCTGATAGGCGGATACGCTGGCGTATTTGTCCGCTCTCTCTGCCCCATTGCTGTTCCCAATCTGGTAATTATTTAATCCCACCTGCATCATACTTTCTCCTTTCATGTGAAAAAATATTCTCACTTTCTTTATTGCCGGCCTGTAAAATATTTTTCCTAGTATAATCCACGCTAATTAACCATATGTTTGATGCCGCGAACAAAGTAATGAAAGTCAATACTGTCAAACGTAATGAACGTAGGGCTATTAACATTGAGTTATACTAGCCATGGCACGAACTGCTCCATTTCAGGCGTTGTACGGATCAACCATTGCCTTCCAGCTGATGGGCAGAGTGAAAAACTGCTGTCCTGCTACAAAAATGGATATTGTATCCCTCTTTGCGCCGGACTTCGCTTCGCTCTCCATCCTGCCGCCGGCATGAGACTCCCCATATAAATATACTTTTAAACTGTCCAGCACTTCATACATCCGGCCGTTCCCAAAAGCAAAATCCTGTAAAACAAGCGGTCTCCCATCCTGTTTTCCTTCATGGTAAAGCTTCACATAAGCATCCCGCGCCTGATAAAAAGCGTCTTCCAATTCGTCCATCTCTTTTGCCGGCATTTCAGAAATATTTCCCAAAAATACCTGCCCCTGTACCGCTATTCTGGCGCAGGACTTCTGCTATTCTATTTCCTGCTCATACTGCATATCCAGCCATTCGATCTCATCCTTTTTTGTCAGAAAAGTGCCATCTGCATGATAGTACCGCTCCTGTTCATTCCCATGGCGCTTTTCGATTTCGGAATACAGCTTCGCATAACACAGGCCACAGACATTCACCACATCGGAATAACCATACTGCCCCTTTCCTTCCCTGATTTCTTTTAATATTCCAGCCCTCATATCACGGAACGATGTCGCCGACCGCATCACCGTATGCTCCATTTTATCCATTGCGATTTCCCTGTTTTTTGATAATTGGGAAACTTCCAGGGAATCTCTGTGAAGCGCTTTCCGGTCTTCCTTTTGACATCCCTGAAATTTCAAACGCTCTCTGTCAGACTGCAATCCTTCCTGCAAATACACAGGATAATCTGAAATACAAATTGACATACTTTCTTTCTCCTTTAGGTTCTTCCCTCCGGTCTTCATCTAACTTATCGGAAAAGTGAGGCGGATTTTTAACGCCTATGTCATGAACGGTTCGTCTGGCGACATGAATCACAGATTCAAATACGAACCACCGGGAATATGAGGAAAGCGGTATTCTTTTTTAGAAGCGAATGCTGAGGAATATTGGGAAAAATACGGAGACAATATCGCCACAGAACCCTATGACAGTTCAGAAGATTGGAATTGGGTAAATGAAAATTTCCACGAAGAAAGCATTCGGAGATTGCGAAATGATTTGACTCATTTAGCAACTCTGAAACTGGGACTCGTCTTTTACATATAAATCAGCACAATAGTATTGTTTTGCCTGCACTGTAAACATATTATAGTAATGACCTTTCCGGCGCATCAGTTCCTCGTGGCTCCCTTCCTCTATCTTCCGTCCTTTTGACAATACAATAATCCTGTCTGCCTTCTTTGTCGTAGTTAACCTATGAGAAATAATCAGAATTCCCCTGCCATCCTCATTCTTTAAAAGCAGTTCATTCAATCTGGCCTCGCTTATTACATCCAGTTCACTGGATGGCTCGTCCATAATAACAAAGGGCGGTCTTCGAAATGCCCTTGCTATTGCCAGCTTCTGTGCCTGTCCACCTGAAAGAACAATCCCATCATCGTCAAATTCCTTTGTCATGACCATCTCCGGCGAAATTCCTTTCAAAAACCCGTCTTGTCCGTATAAGCCTTTTGTCAATACCATTTGAAGTTCGCCATCATCCCATTGATCATCAAGCATAATGTTTTGGGCAACACTTGCGGGGAAAAATGCAAAATCCTGAAATACCGCAGAAAACAGTTTTCGGTAAGCGGCAATATCCGTTTGACCAAGGCTCTGCCCATTCACGAGAATCTCTCCGCCAGTCGGCATATAAAGTCCAAGCAGGAGTTTAATCAATGTAGATTTTCCCGAACCATTTTCCCCAACGATAGCCAGTGTCTCACCCTTACGCAGTTCAAGATTCAATCCCTCTATCGCAAGCTCATTTTTCCCTGGATATTGAAAGCTTAAATTCCGGCAGGCTATCACATCCTGCTTGCCTGAAAGCTTTACTGCTTTATTTCCCTTTACATATATAGTAGCTTTTTTGTCTAAAAAACGAAATATTTTATCAATACGCAGACTGTTTTCAGAAAGGTTATGAAAATTTGCCATTAGCCCATTCAAACTGGGAAATAGTGACCATATCGCAAACGTCGAAGCCGTATACTCGCTGATTGTAATTGTATGTGTAACCATGAGCTTATAAGTGAGCAGTACCCGTAAACCAATATCAAGTAAAGTGGAGATGGTCAATCCGTTCATTGTATGATAGAATCTAAGTTTCTTTCCGTACTCCCTATGGATGCTGCAGATATCTTTTTCGTTCTTATCGAACTGCTTCATCAGCAGATTGCCGATACCCGTCATCCACAGTTCCTTACTATAATCTTTTAGATAGAACACTCTTTTATAGTACTCAGTCCGTTTTGTATGTGGCGCCAGCGCAACATCCTTGTCATAGTTTATCTTGATGATACGCGAAAAGAGACATGCTGTAATCATTACAGAAACAAAAACTGCCACTGCGATGAAAAAGTCGATTTGAAAGAAGAATCTGGCGATGCAGACTGTGATAAGCACGTTCCCCACAAAAGCGGATAGCTCTGAAATCACATTGCTTGCCGTCTCATCAGCCTTCGTCATTGTAAACACATATTCATTATAGAAATCTGAATTATCAAAATTTTCCAGATCGCAGTTTGCAGAGCATACAAACAGTTTTTTCCAGAATCTTTCCTGTATCCTCGGCAGCCTGACAGGTTTATAGTAATCGTCGAACCAAGTAGAAAACGCCCCGATTCCGCATAAAATAAGGATATAGCTCCCTAAGGTCACCCCTGTTTCCCCAAAAGGTGCTCCCCCTAAAATCAATTCCAGAAAATGGTCAATGAAGAAAACGGGAAAAACGGCCCATTTCAACTGCCCAAGGCATGTATAAAATACGTGCAAACAGATATATACAGGTGATGCTATTAATTTCAGCATCTCACCTATATTGCCAACAATCTTTTTACTCATTTATCATTCTCCTTGTCAGCGGTAGTTATTTGACTGCATCCGATACATAGCAGCATAACGATTACCGGAAAAGCTGAAATTAGAATAAAGACTTTATGGATATTTCCAATCACATACACTAGCACAGATAGTGCAACGGTATCCAGAATAAGCCGGAATAAGTCATCCATAGTTGTTATAATCCGAGTTTTTGACTCCTCGTTGGCTTTTGTAAAATCGTTATAATATTCGGAATGGTCCAGATTACATATGGGTATGGAAAGCGCTTTTACAAATATTCTTTTCTGAACATGCAAATAAATTTTTTCATCAGATACAGGCTTGTAAACTTGATTATAATAATTGGAATAGAGGGAATAGCCAATCTGTGTAAGCCATAATACAAGTAAGACGCTGATTACTTCAAGGTAAGCTGCCTGCCTCTCATATGCGTTTAAGAGATATCTCGGAAGTAATAATGCAAAAACAAGGTTCACGAACGTCACCCAAATATTATAAATCAGGGACAACGCAATCCTGCTCCCGGTGGCTTCATTCACAGTTTTTAAAACATACCCAATATTTTTTACGGCCCTTCCCATGTTTTTCCTCTCCTAATAATTCTGACGGCATCTTCTCTTAACAGGAATCCAAATTTCACTCTCATAGTCCGACCCCCAATTATTTCCTTTAGAATACCATTCAATATTGCATCCCATTGCAATCTCATACTCTGGATTTCCCGGAAGCCATTCCCTGAATATTTTTCGATAAATTACCTGCATTGCACCCGGCATTGGCCCGACACAACGAAATTTCGCCCATTCCTGTTCCGGCACATTATATACCTTCATTCCTTCGGGTATTTCCTGTCCGCTATATCTTCCCGCGATCAAATAACAGCAATATTTTAGCTCCTCATCATCAAAACAGACCGCGTACTCTCCCACATTGCAATCATTTATTACTTTTTCAATCACACTCTGTCCGCAATTCGACCTTTGCGATATATGAAAATATTTGTTCCGAACCTCATCCCCAAACCCCGGAAGTTCCGAAAAGGATTTTTCTGTTTTACAGACTCTCTCGAATCCAATTACTTTAAATCCGCCCACCTTATCCACAACATAATCTATATCATCTCCGCCTTTGATGGAGACAGTTATTCTGAATGGCAGGAATGTCCTGATCATTTTCGGATTTTCCCTTAACCGCGTCGGTGATACCCCATGAAAACGGCAAAATGCTTTGGAAAAACTTTCCGGTGTCTCATATCCGTACTTTAATGACAGATCGATAACTTTCTCTCGTCCCGCTATGACATCAAGTGCCGCCAGATATAGCCGTCTGAACCTGACATATTCTTCAATGGAATAACCTGTCATTACCTTAAAAGCCTTTTTTAAATATAGTGCAGAAATATAAGCAGCTTTAGCCATTCCTTCTATGTCGATAGGCTCCAGAAGGTGTATTTCAATATATTCGATTGCACTTCTTAAGCTTTGTGTCCATTCCATTCTGTCGGTGTCTCCTTCCTTGTTTTATGCTATTATATCATTTCCCCTCAAAGATATCCTGTCATTTCAGAAACGGATTAGTCTGGTTGCCTGTTTCTTTCATTGTTCTTACAGCTTTATATCTGCTCTACACGCTGCTTGATTGTTTTCTTTTGCTAAATAATTAGAAAACGGATGGCACCACGAAAAAAGCAGCTATCTACTTTTGGGATATGAAGTGTCGTTAAAAAGATGTGCAGGAACCACATCGTCGTATAAATTAAGTTTTACCAATTATTACTTTTTACGGTATGGGAAAAGTATGACAGATGGTTGTGCAAAACGCTGAATTTGAAAAAAGTTATCCACTCCAAACCGGAGAGGAGACAAAAGGGAAAGAAGAGGACCCTGAAGGTACAATCTCCCTCAAGATCCTCGATTTGGTTCATTTCTATTGACTTTTTGTTACCCCATCAGCATATACAATAGAAAGCCTGCTCCGCAAACTTTCTATTGTCATGAATAATCTTCTGCGGGGAGGAAAAACTTGTTCTACAAAAACACTTCACCCACTATACTACTTCTGAACGATCGCCGCCTGAGCGGTATATGGCGGTCTGTGAGACACTGTATACCGCTCATTTATTCTACAATATGAGAACCATTCCCCATTGCGTTATTTTATCTCATTTTACGTGCGTCCTGAGGCCTTGCCGCTTCAACTTTACGCTGAACTGCTCTTCCTGCTTTATTGTAGTAATCCATTCGTTCTTCGTCTGTCATATGCTTTGTCAATTCATACTTATATTCCCTGAGCCTATGAATATTTTCTATAGTAAAATCGGGACACAAAACTGGTTTTCCCATAATCATCCCTCACTTTCCAACAATACAGACGAACTTAATTGCGCTTTTTCCTAAACATTTTTATCTGTTCTTCCGCATCTGTGCTTGGCGTATTATAATAAAGCAGTTTCTCCTCTGTTGTCATATGCTTTGTCATTTCATAATTATATTCTCGTAATTTGTGAATATCTTCTATCGTAAAATCAGGGCTTAAAACAGGTTTTTCCATCATTCCCCCTTTCTACAGACTCAAAACACGCTCCTGAAATTTTTCCTTGTTTTCCACAATCTCATAAGGTTCATATTCTCCATAGGCACTGGGGCGGCTGATCGTCACCAACTGCACACCGTTTGCTCCTATCTGTTTTTGTAGCTTTTCAGTAAAATCCGCCAATGCTTTGCCATGTCTGGTCTTCACTGCGATACAGCCTTTTTTATCAAATTCTTTCGCTATGAGATAACACATAATCCAACACCGCCTCACATTATTGCCCTCTTAATATTTTTACCACTCTCAGACTCGCTCAGGCTTCTCCGCACTCATATTCACACTTCCTCTGAAATTTCTGCATTTTCAGAAGAAAAGCTGAAAATCTTCTCAACAAAATCTGTCCGCCTCTGGTTTGGAATCAACTGCGTATAATAAACATCCCGATCATACGTTATCTCTAAAACCGGTGTTTCTTTTTTCCTGTTCAATATGGAGTAGTCCATATGGCTGAACATTGTTGCACTCAGGATCAGATCACAGCCAAAGTTCCGCCCAAATGAAGAAGCTATATATAAGTTCTGAAAAGTAAGGTTTTCATCCTCCGTCTTTATCATAAACTCAGGTATTTTATAAACCCCTACCATTTCCGGCTTTCTTCCAAAACCACTTAACAAAAACTTTTTATCAACTAACTGTACTGTCGGAAAGACTATTTTCAACAACCCTTCACTTCCACACCATACAGGTATATCAGCACCTGTATCCAGCATTCACTTAATCTGCCTGTCGGTTGGGGTTTTTGTTGTAAATACAGGCTTTGCGCTTTTATTACTTAACTGCAAACTTAAAGTCTTCGACATTTACAATTCCAACCCCGCTTTCCTCTGTTGTCCTCTCATAGCTGATCTTTTTATTTTCTTTATAACAGGAGATGACAAATTCATCTACTTCCGTATCATCGCATACACCAATCAGTTTACCTGATCTGATAAATCCAGCTTCCGTCAATTCCGGGTCTTCCACGATCACCCACTTACCGGGAAATTTCTCGACAAGTTCATCCCAGGTATAGAATTTCTCATCTTTGATCATCCTCTAAAACCTCCCTGAATATTATGGAGTCCTCCTGCGGCTGACTCTCCCATATCTGTATCATTTTTTACCAGAATAACAAGATGCACCGACCTTCGCCACAAAATCCCCTGCTGCTTTTTGTATAAAGTAACAGGGGATTTCCTCTTTATCAATACCTGTAAATCAAACCGCTATTGTCTCGTCACCCAGCAAACTACTTCTGAGTAATCGCCGCCTGCGCAGCCGCGAGTCTGGCAATGGGCACCCGGAAAGGTGAGCAGGAAACATAATCCAGCCCAATCTTATGGCAGAACTCCACAGAGGCAGGGTCGCCGCCGTGCTCGCCGCAGATACCCACATGCATCTTCGGATTCACGGGCTTGCCCAGCTTGATGGTCATTTCCATCAGCTTGCCCACGCCGTTCTGGTCCAGCTTTGCAAAGGGATCGTTCTCCAGAATCTTGGTATCATAGTATGCCGTCAGGAACTTGCCTGCGTCGTCACGGGAGAAGCCAAAGGTCATCTGGGTTAAGTCATTGGTGCCGAAGCAGAAGAAATCCGCCTCTGTGGCAATCTCATCCGCCAGAAGTGCAGCTCTGGGGATCTCGATCATGGTTCCCACCTCATACTTCAGTTCGATACCCGAAGCGGCAATTTCCGCATCGGCAGTCTCCACAACAATCTTCTTCACATATTTCAGTTCCTTCACATCACAGATGAGAGGAATCATGATTTCCGGCTGCATGGTCCATTCGGGATGTGCTTTCTGCACATTGATGGCTGCGCGGATGACAGCCCTTGTCTGCATCTTCGCGATCTCGGGATAGGTGACTGCCAGACGGCATCCCCTGTGGCCCATCATGGGATTGAATTCATGCAGGCTCGCGATAAAGGCCTTAATCTCCTCCACGGCCTTGCCCTGAGCCTGTGCCAGCTTCTCAATGTCGGCTTCCTCTGTGGGAACGAACTCGTGAAGAGGCGGATCCAGAAAACGGATGGTTACCGGGCATCCCTCCAGGGCTTCATAGAGCTGTTCGAAATCGCTCTGCTGGTAAGGAAGAATCTTCTCCAGGGCAGCCTCTCTCTCCTCCACGGTATCGGAGCAGATCATCTCACGGAAAGCGGCGATCCTGCTCTCCTCGAAGAACATATGCTCGGTACGGCACAGACCGATGCCTTCCGCACCCAGTTCTCTTGCCTTTCTGGCATCTGCAGGAGTATCCGCATTGGTTCTCACCTTCAGAGTCCTGTATTTGTCGGCCCAGGCCATAACCCTGCCAAACTCCCCTGCGATGGTGGCGTCAACGGTAGGAATCCTGCCGTCATAAATATTGCCGGTGGTGCCGTCGATGGAAATATAATCTCCCTCGTGGTACTCCTTGCCAGCCAGTGTGAATTTCTTGTTCTCCTCGTCCATGGCGATATCGCCGCAGCCGGATACACAGCAAGTTCCCATACCGCGGGCAACCACTGCCGCATGGGAGGTCATACCGCCGCGAACGGTCAGAATGCCCTGTGCGGCTTTCATGCCGGTGATGTCTTCGGGAGAGGTCTCCAGACGAACCAGAACCACCTTCTCGCCTCTCGCAGCCCAGCTTTCCGCGTCTTCCGCGCTGAATACGATCTTGCCGCAGGCAGCTCCGGGAGAAGCGCCCAGTCCCCTTCCTGCCGGTGTGGCAGCCTTCAGGGCAGCGGCGTCGAACTGAGGATGCAGCAGAGTGTCAAGGTTCCGGGGATCAATCATGGACACGGCTTCTTGCTCCGTGCGCATTCCCTCGTCCACCAGATCGCAGGCGATCTTCAGAGCCGCCTGAGCGGTTCTCTTACCGTTTCTAGTCTGCAGCATGTACAGCTTGCCGTGCTCCACGGTGAATTCCATATCCTGCATGTCTCTGTAGTGAGACTCCAGTTTGTCGCATACCCCCTTGAACTGCTCGAAAGCCTCGGGGAACTTGTCCGCCATCTCGGAAATCTTCATAGGTGTGCGGACGCCGGCAACCACGTCCTCGCCCTGTGCGTTGGTCAGGAACTCTCCGAAGAGCCCCTTTGCGCCGGTGGCGGGGTCACGGGTAAATGCCACGCCCGTGCCGCAGTCATCGCCCATATTGCCGAATGCCATGGACTGTACGTTTACAGCGGTACCCCAGGAATAAGGGATATCATTGTCGCGGCGGTACACATTGGCGCGGGGGTTGTCCCAGGAGCGGAACACGGCCTTGATGGCGCCCATCAGCTGCTCCTTGGGATCATCCGGGAAATCTTTCCCGATCTTTGCCTTGTACTCTGCCTTAAACTGTCCTGCCAGCTCTTTCAAGTCATCGGCTGTCAGCTCCACATCCTGCTTCACGCCTTTCTTCTCCTTCATGGCGTCGATGAGCTGCTCGAAGTACTTCTTGCCCACTTCCATAACCACGTCGGAATACATCTGGATAAATCTTCTGTAGCAATCCCATGCCCAGCGAGGGTTACCGGATTTCTCCGCGATCACGTTCACCACATCCTCGTTCAGGCCCAGGTTAAGAATCGTATCCATCATGCCGGGCATGGACGCTCTCGCGCCGGAACGGACGGATACCAACAGCGGGTTCTCATGGTCGCCGAATTTCTTTCCGGTGATCTCTTCCATCTTAACGATGTACTCATTAATCTGCGCCTGGATCTCATCGTTAATCTCTCTTCCATCCTCATAATACTGCGTGCAGGCCTCCGTTGTAATCGTAAAGCCCTGCGGCACCGGCAGTCCGAGTCCGGTCATTTCAGCCAGGTTTGCACCCTTACCGCCGAGAAGTTCACGCATGTCAGCGTTGCCTTCCGTAAACAAGTACACCCATTTCTTCATGTTCTTTTCTCCCTTTCAAATAAGTTTTAAGCCACCGCGGGAAATGCCCGTCCTTTTCCGTGACACAATATGCCCCTGCCCTGCTGGTCTCAAAACCGCAGACAGCCGGACATCCCCTCAGTATTCTATTATTGTAACAATTTACCAAGGGAATATCAAGCATATCCCAGGAAAATTTTTCCAAATACCTGATTTTCGGCAACCTGTCTATTCTATTGTATCCTCAAAATACAATTTGCACAACAAAATGAGCCTGCGAAGAGTTTTCCCTCTGGAGAATGCCCGAAAAGCAGGGTGGGGAATTACGGCAGCCTTTTGGTCTCCGGACGAAAATTCTCGAAAATATAGAGATCGAAATTCTTCCCGGCCTCTTCCAGCTGCATCTGGCTGCGCAGGGTCCAGGCCACCGCCGTTTTCCCGTAAAGGCTGCGGCAGAGTCTCCTGGATGCGGCATCGGGATGCAGACAGTTATAGGCGATAAAATCCGGTTTCGTCAGCCAGTTGAAAAGCAGATTCTGGAGCAGGAAATACAGAATTCCTCTGTTGCCCTTTTCCCTGAGGAACGCCTCCGAGAGCTGCCCTCTGACCACCTTCCTTCTGTTTCTCCGATACCAGAACAGTCCCAGGGGATTGAAGGATTCGATACAATACAATCCCTTGTATTCCGAGAGCAGCCTGTCCGCTTCCCTGCAGACTCTCAGGTCCGCTCTTTCTATTTTCAGCTCCACAATCATCGGCGTACGCCCGTCCACCAGCTTCAGCACATCCTCGAGCTTCGGAATCCGCTGCTCCGAATCCAGGAGCCGGAACTGCCGCAGCTCCTCAAGAGTGTAATCGCATATCCTTCCTTCCCCCCCGCACATCCGCTTCAGGGTGAAATCATGGAACACCACCGGTATGCCGTCCTTTGACACTTGCACGTCCAGCTCCATTCCGTAGCCTGCTTCCACGGCTCTGCGAAACGCTTCCAGCGAATTCTCCGGAATGCCCGCCCCTGCATTGTGAAGCCCCCTGTGAGCATAGAGCCAGTTCCGGAAAGCTTTCATATCCGGGCCGCCCAGGATTCTGGGCATGATCATCAGAAAATAGAGCACCGTCAGCATAATGGCCGCACATGCCAGAAAAATCAGTATTTTCATATTGATACCTCCACACCCGCCGCTGGCGGACACTGATTTCAATACTTGCTTCTTCTCTACTCTACCCCTTTTCCTCTCTCTTTTCAAGAGCTTCCTCCCGGTATTTGAACAGAATCTTCCCCTGCAATCTCTTTCCGGCAGATCCGGCCGGCCGATGTCCCTGCAGAAATCCATAATCCCTGTTAACAGAAACCCGGAGCCTTCCGGAATTCTCCGGGAATCTGCCGATTTCCCTTGATAATTCAACTGTTTTGTGTATAATGGTAGGGTAACGTTTCCTGAACGGGGCGGAGGCGCCGGTTCCGGGAGGTATCAAGAAAAGTGCAGGGAAAGGCCATTCCCGGACAGGCACGGAAATGAGGTTTTAAAAATGATAGCTGTAAGCAATGTAACATTGAGAATCGGAAAAAAAGCTTTATTTGAGGATGTAAACATCAAATTCACCGAGGGCAACTGCTATGGTGTCATCGGAGCCAACGGTGCGGGCAAATCCACCTTTTTAAAGATTCTGTCCGGCGATCTGGAGACCACCAGGGGAGAGGTGATCATCACCCCCGGCCAGCGTCTCTCCGTCCTGGAACAGGATCACTTTAAATATGATAATTACCCTGTCATGGATACGGTAATTATGGGAAACGAGCGCCTGTATCAGATTATGAAGGAGAAAGACGCCATATACGCCAAGGAGGATTTCTCGGATGAAGACGGCATCCGTGCCAGCGAGCTGGAGGCTGAGTTCGCGGAGATGGACGGCTGGGAGGCGGAGTCCAACGCCGCCATGCTCTTAAACGGCCTGGGCATCGGCGCGGAATTCCACTACTCCGCCATGAATGAGCTGGACGGCAGCCTCAAGGTGAAGGTACTGCTGGCCAAGGCCCTGTTCGGCAACCCGGATATTCTGCTGCTGGACGAGCCCACCAACCACCTGGATCTGGATGCCATTTCCTGGCTGGAGGACTTCCTCATTGACTTTGAGAATACCGTCATCGTCGTCTCCCATGACCGTTATTTCTTAAATAAAGTGTGCACCCACACCGCGGATATTGATTACGGGAAAATCCAGCTCTATGCCGGCAACTACGATTTCTGGTATGAGTCCAGCCAGCTGCTCATCCGGCAGATGAAGGAGGCCAACAAGAAAAAAGAGGAGAAGATCAAGGAGCTGCAGGAATTCATCTCCCGCTTCTCCGCCAACGCCTCCAAATCCAAGCAGGCCACATCCAGGAAGCGGGCCCTGGAGAAGATCGAGCTGGACACCATCAAGCCCTCCAGCCGCAAATATCCCTATATCGATTTCCGCCCCGACCGGGAAATCGGCAATGAAGTGCTCACCGTGGAACATTTGTCCAAAACTGTGAACGGAGAAAAGGTGCTGGACGATATCTCTTTTGTGGTGGGGCATGACGACAAGATCGCCTTTGTGGGCGGGCAGGAGCTGGCCAAGACCACTCTCTTCCAGATCCTGACGGGCGAGCTGGAGCCGGACGAGGGAAGCTATAAATGGGGTGTCACCACCTCCCAGGCCTATTTCCCCAAGGATTACACCGCGGAATTCGACAATGACCTGACCATCGCGGAATGGCTGACCGGATATTCGCCCGTGAAGGATGTGACCTATGTACGCGGCTTCCTGGGCCGCATGCTCTTCGCAGGCGAGGACGGGGTGAAGAAGGTAAAGGTGCTCTCCGGGGGAGAAAAGGTCCGCTGTCTGCTGTCCAAGATGATGATCAGCGGCGCCAACTGCCTTGTATTTGACGAGCCCACCAACCACCTGGATATGGAAGCCATCACCTCCCTGAATAACGGACTGATCAAATTCCCCGGCGTGGCGCTGTTCTCCTGCCATGACCATCAGTTCGTGCAGACAACTGCCAACCGCATTATCGAGATTCTTCCGGACGGAAAGATGATCGACAAGATTACCTCCTACGACGAGTACCTGGCAAGCGACGAGATGGCGAGAAAGCGTACTGTCTTTACCGCCCAGAAAGAAGAGGATGACAACTAAGATGGGGATGGTGGATTTACATGTGCATTCCTGCCGTTCCGACGGCACGCTCACGCCTGCGCAGCTGGTAGATTATGCTGCCCAAAAGGGACTGGATGCCTTTGCCCTCACAGACCATGACACGGTGGAGGGGTTGGACGAAGCCATACAATATGCGGAAGAATTACGACTGCAGAAATGCCAGGATGATACTGCGGCCCGTGAGAAGGTTCCCTTGGTCATACCCGGCATTGAATTTTCCACGGAATACCAGGGCCGGGATATTCACGTTCTGGGGCTGTACATCGATTATCATGACGCCGCTTTCGCGCAGCAGCTCCGGGCATTCGTGGATTCCCGGATTACAAGGAACCGTAAGATGTGTGCCCTGCTGCAGGAAGCGGGAATTTCTGTCACCTATGAAAAGCTTCTGGAGGAATTTCCGGATGCCGTGATTACAAGGGCGCATTACGCACAATATCTGTTTGCGCATGGTTATGTCAAAAGTCTTCCGGAGGCCTTTGACCGCTATTTGGGAGATCACTGCCCCTGCTTTGTTCCCCGGGAAAAGGTGACACCGGCCCAGGCGGTGAGGCTGATTCTCTCCGTGGGCGGCATTCCCATTCTCGCCCACCCCATTCTGTATCATATGAGCGATCAGAAGCTGGAGGAGCTGACGGCACAGCTGAAGGAAGCGGGTCTCATGGGAATCGAAGCCGTCTACAGCACCTACAACGCCGCGGACGAACGCAGAATGCGGGCTCTGGCATCCAAATACGGGCTGTTAATCAGCGGTGGAAGCGATTTTCACGGCGCCGCCAAGCCCGGACTTGACTTGGGCACCGGCTACGGCAGGCTCTTCGTCCCAGGCTCCGTGCTGGAGGATCTGGAGAAGGCTGTCCCCAAAAGGCAGTCGGCCGATTCCTGATTCTTCCGCTTCTGACCTGTCTGCACATTTGCCGCCCCGGAACAAGCCGGAAGCAAGCTTTTGCCAAAATGAGTATGATTTCGCAGGTAAGCGCCTGCCCCGGCAGGCCGGGGAAATATTCTCCCTGCATGGCCGGAACTTCGCCGTTATGCATCCGAAATCTGTAAAGATGAAGCTCCCCGCAGCAGAGCTGCGGGGAATTAGACCCGGAGAGATTAAGGACCGGGGCTGTCCGGGAAACAGCATCTGCACACAATACAGGGCTGCAAGTTCCAATGCATCCGAAATATATTGTGCAGCAGGACTATTTCCCTACAGCCCCGGTTCCTTCGTCCTTCTTCTTACCCCTCCACAATCAGATATCTGCCGTCTCCGATATCAAATACTTCGTCCGCCTCCAGGATCTCTTCCCCTGCGGCACCTTCCATATCGATACCCTCATCCTCGAAATACTCGATTACTTCCTCCACGGAGTCCACGACGACTGCCATGCATTCTTCCAGGAAATCCTCTGCCTCCTCCAAAGTCTCCGCCACTCTTTCAGGAAAGAGCTGAAGCTGGTTTTCCAGAAAGCATTTCAAAACCTCTTCATCATACTGCGGCATCCTTTTCCCCTCCTTTCTCTTCCAATAATCTCTCGGAATATCCAGGCCGCATATTCCTGACTCTTAAAATCCGATGATACAGATTCCGAGAGATTATTTCCGGTATCTTCGTATGCCCACATCATAATACGAATAGGAATCCATGTCAATACGCAGATGCACTCTTCTCTCAAGTATACCTGAGCAGCTCCAGAGGGTATCCGATCATCACATCCGCACCACCCTCCTCCAGTTCCTGCTTCTCCCGAAACCCCCACAGCGCACCTACGGTAAAGACACCCGCATTCCTGCCGGTTTTCATATCTGTGGCCGTATCTCCCAGATAGACAATGTCCCCCGCCTTCAGGCTCAGCTGCTCCAGGATCCGGAAAACTCCCTCCGGGCTGGGTTTGATCGCCACATTTTCCTTCTGCCCCTGAATCACGTCAAAAAAGCCCTTTCCAAACAGTGTCTCTATCACATTGACCGTCTCCTCATGGGGTTTGTTGGAGAGCACGGCGATTCTGATCTCCTGAGCCTTCAGCGTGGCCAGCAATTCCGGAATCCCCTCATAAGGGCGTACCCGGTACATGCAGTTCTCCTTAAAAATCTCCCGGTACAAGGCATATGCTTCCTCAAAATGCACAAGCTCCGTGTCCCCTGACGCTGTCAGCACGCGTTTTACCAGATTGGCCGCCCCGTCCCCAATGAAATACTTATACTGTTCCACGGGAAAAGGCCCGTATCCGAAATTCTCCAGCATCTTATCCCCGCTGTATTTTATACTGTAAATGGAATCGGAGAGCGTTCCGTCCAAATCAAAAATAACCGCTTTCTTCATCATGTAAGCCATTCCTTCACTTCCTGGTAGATCCTGCCGACGGGCAGACCCACCACATTATTATAATCCCCTTCTATTCCCTGTACATATCTGGCAAAAAGCCCCTGAATTCCATAGGCTCCCGCCTTGTCCATACACTCGCCGCTGTTTACATACAGCGCAATCTCCTCTTTGCTCACCGGATAAAAGCTCACCTTCGTTTTCTCGTAAAAGGTCTTGCGCCTAAATCCGTTCTTCTGACTGCCGTCCTCACCCGGAGTGTACCGCCCGGCTTCCGGCCGGTATAAAAGAGTCACTCCTGTATAAACCTCATGGGTTCTTCCGGACAGCTCTTCCAGCATCCGGGCCGCTTCCTCCGCACAGGAGGGTTTCCCCAGGATCCGCCCGTCCAGCACTACAACGGTATCCGCGCCGATTACCAGCACATCCTGCGGTTCCCGGCATTCCGCAAGCACTGCCTCCGCCTTCTGCGCGGAAAGTCCGCAGACCATGGCACCCGGCTCCGCAGAAGCCGCCTTTTCCTCCACACCGCTCAGCCTTACTTCGAATGCAAGCCCGATCTGTCCCAGCAGCTCCCTCCTGCGGGGAGACGCCGATGCAAGTATAATTCTCATTTCATCCACTTCCTTATCTTCTTCCAATGCCCCGCAGTCTCTTTTCGGAGCCGATGCCCCTTCCGGATATTATCTCCTCCCCGCTCACGACTCACGGGAAAGCTCCCCGGCCTCCTCTCCCCCGCTCACGACTCACGGGAAAGCTTCCCGGCTTCCTCTCCCCCGCTCACAGCTCATGAGAAAGCTCCCCGGCTTCCTCTCCCCCGCTCACGACTCATGATGTGTCTCCGGAATAAACACCCTGGTCATGCGGTCCCGCTCGCCCGAGGCCTTCCCGGCTTCCTCTACCGCCTCCCGGCAGAAGATCTCCTGGGAACAATATTGCTTCTTTCCCCTCTTATTGGCCCTGGTGTAGCTGCCGTCTGCCTGCAGCACGGATGCCTTTACATTGTCATGAAGCTGACTGTAGAGAATATAAAGCAGCTTTTCCTTCAGCCTGGGCTCATCCACAGGGAAGAGAATTTCCACCCGCCGCTCCAGATTGCGGGGCATCCAGTCCGCGCTGCCGCAGTATATCTCATAATGCTCATCATTCTCAAAGTAGAAAATACGTCCGTGCTCCAGGAAATTTCCCACAATGGAACGCACCGTGATATTCTCGCTGACACCCTTTATCCCCGTCCTGAGGCAGCAGATTCCCCTCACGATCAGATCGATCTTCACACCGGATGCCGCCGCTTCATACAATGCCGCAATGATATCCCGGTCGCAGAGGGAGTTCATTTTGGCTATGATATGCGCGGACCTCCCGCTCAGCGCATACTTTTTCTCCCTTTCGATGAGATAGAGAAAACGGTTTTTCAGCCACAGGGGCGCCAGGGTCAGCTTGTTCCACACAAGGGGTTCGGAGTACCCGGACAGCATGTTAAATACCGCCGTGGCGTCCTCCCCGATGGTCTCCGAACAGGTCAGAAGCCCTATATCCGTATACAGCTTGGCCGTGGCATCGTTATAATTCCCCGTTCCCAGATGCACATAGCGCCGGATGCCGTCCTCCTCTCTCCGCACCACCAGGGTAATCTTGCTGTGAGTCTTCAGCCCCAGCAGTCCATAGATTACATGGCAGCCCGCCTTCTCCAGCATCCTTGCCCATACGATATTGTTCTCCTCGTCGAAACGTGCCTTCAGCTCCACCAGAACCGTTACCTGCTTCCCGTTCTCCGCAGCCAGCGCCAGAGCGGCGATAATGGGCGAATGCCCGCTGACACGGTAGAGCGTCTGCTTGATGGCCAGCACCTCCGGATCCTTCGCCGCCTGGCGGATAAAGTCCACCACCGGTTCAAAGGTCTGGTAAGGATGATGAAGCAGGATATCTCCCTTGCGGATTTCGTCAAAAATCACGCATCCGGCAGGCAGCTGCGGCACCTGCTGGGGCGTATACCCCGGGGATTTCAAATGCTCAAAGCCCTCCAGGCCGTAGATCTTCATCAGTACGGTCAGATCCAGGGGGCCGTCCACGGCATAGATATTCTCTTCCTCTATATGGAGTTCCTCCCTGAGGATCTTTAAGAGCCTTTCATCGCATTTCCCTTCCACATCCAGGCGGATGGCCTCGCCCCGCTGACGCTTCTTCAGCTGCTTTTCGATCTCCTTCAGAAGGTCCTCCGCCTCATCTTCATCGATGGCAAGATCCGCATTTCTCATAACTCTGAAGGGATATGCGCACACAATATCATAATTCAGAAACAGCTTGTGCATATTGCGTTCGATGATCTCTTCCAGCAGAATGATTCTTCTCACTCCCCCCTCGGAGGGCAGCTCCACGATACGGCTCAGCACGCCCGGCACCTGTACCATGGCAAATTCCAATTCCCCTCCGCCGTTCTTCTTGCGCACAAGCGCGGCGATATTTAAGGTCTTATTCCGAATCAGAGGAAAAGGCCTGGAGGAATCCACCGCCATGGGAGTCAGCACCGGATACACATTTTCTTCGAAGTACTCATCCACAAAGACAGCCGCCTTTTTCGTCAGATCCTCATGCCTGCCGATGATCTGCAGTCCGTTCTGCTTCAGCTTCGGCACCAGGGAATGGTTATAGGTGGAATACTGCAGCTCCACCAATTCATGTACGGCGGGGTTTAAGAGCTCCAGCTGTTCTTTGGGCGTCATTCCCGCGATGTCCGGCTTGAGATATTTTGCAGTGACCATATCCCTCAGAGACGCAATGCGTACCATGAAAAATTCATCCAGATTGGAAGCCGTAATACTTAAGAATTTCAGGCGTTCATACAGGGGGATATTCTTGTCCCTGGCCTCGTTCAGTACTCTGTGGTCAAACAGAATCCAGCTGAATTCTCTGTTCGTATAATATTTCGGATTATAATAGTCAATCTCTCCCATAATATCCCCCTAACTGTAAATTTTTCTCTGCTTCAGCACGGGCTCCACACTGAACACTTCCTTGAAGAAATCTGCATTTGCCCGAAAAAATCCCTTTTCCAAAGCCATATCCTCCCTGGCATCCACCGTCAATATCAGCTTGTTTTCCTTGATGACCGCCTTCAGGCCGTTCAGCTTCTGCTTGTGGCTCCGGTCCAGACTGTTGGCCAGCCGCAGGATCGCCGTCAGCTTCGCCACCGTCAGGAGGAGCTCCCGGCTCTGCCCGCCCGTTCCCGTCCACTGTCCTTCGTACACAAATTTGCTGTGATTGAACCGCACAATATTGGCTACGATCTCCCTCTCCTGATGGGAAAGTCCGATGATTTCCGTCGCCATGATAATCTGGAAAGAGGTCTCCCCGATATTCACCATGCTGATATACTTCCCGCAGTCATGCAGAATAGCCGCCAGCCTCAGGTAGAGACGTTCCCTCTTTCCCAGACCATGCAGCCTTTTCATACTGTCAAAGATAACCGTAGTAAAATTTTCCAGAATGTCCGACCGCCTTTTGCTCCCCATATATCTCCTGCTGATATTGACGGCGCAGGCAATGATGTCCTCCTCGAAATCATGCTCCCCCTGAAACATTTTAATCTTCTCCGCATATTCGTAGGCAATGCCGTCGCAGAGAGTCACCCCAGGCACCCAGATGCGTCTGATCCCCATGAGCTCCACAATATACTTTATGAGGACTGCGCTGATAAATACCAGAGGAACTCTCTCCTGAGGAATATCCAGGGCATGGGAGATCTGAATCTGGTTCCCGGCATGCATCGTCTGGAAAATTCTGTCGAAATCCTCCCTGTCTATAAATATCCTGCCGCTTTTCTTTCCTCTTTGGCGCACCACCCAGGGCGAGAGATAATCGTCCACAATGATCAGATTCTGAATTTCCTTGTCCTGCATATAGAGCTTCTTGTAGGTATCCAGCCTGGACATGGCAAGCTCATTGATCATCATCTCCTTCTGGGCACTTTTCACCGCAAAACGGTTCAGATAATCCTGAATGCGCAGGACCCCCAGACGCACATTCTGGGTGGATACCAGGGTGTCCTTGTCAAACAGCGATACCTGGATACTCCCTCCTCCGATATCCAGAATGGCCGTCTTCTCCTCGATGATCTTCCGGAATATCTCTCCCTTTGACGCAACGGATTTGTAGTCCAGAAAACGCTGCTCGGAATTGCCCAGCGTCTCCACTCTGATGCCTGTGCGCTGGGCGATCTGATCCTGCACGATGGTGGTATTCTCCGTCTCGCGTATGGCGCTGGTGCCGTATGCCTTGTAGCTTTCCACCCTGTACGCCCTCATGATATCGGCAAAATCCTTCAGCGTCCGGCAGAGCTCATCCATTTTCTCATTGCTGATTTTGCCCATGGCGAAGGTATCCGACCCCAGGTCAAGGCGCCTGCTCACGCAGTCGATCTCGCGCATCCCGTTTTTACCGGAAAACTCAAAAATTTTAATGGTCAGCTCAAAGCTTCCCACGTCGATGGCCGCAAAAGTTCTGACTCCCACCTTTCCGCCTCCTTTCTCTCATTCTTCTCCTGTTTTTCTATTTTATTTGTTTTCTCTTTTATCTGCCTCTTGCTTTCTTTTTATTTATCCCAGCCCGGACAAGCCGGAACCCTTATTCTGTCATTTTATGCAGAATTTTGTTGTTAAGTGCCTAACCCGGACAAGCCGGAACCAATATTTTGCCAAAATGCACAGGATTTCTTTCTTAAGCGCCTAAAGGGAGCCTGAATTTTCTTTCAAAACTCCCATGCAGCCAGCCTCGCCACCATACATGAAAGTCTGGGAGTTTTGAAGATGCACACAAACCGCAAGAGCATGCGGTTTGGCGCACAGCAGTCTCGGGATTTCGTGCAAGAGAGCACGAAACGCCTCGCGGCGCCACAGAGTCAGATTTGAAGACTTTCACAGTAAACCCCCATGCCGCTTTGTCGGCACCACTATGAATGAAAGGGGTTTACTGTGAGCCTCCGGCGGATGTGGTAAGGCATTTGATACAGGCCTGGGCAGAACTGCCTGCCGGAAAATAAGGCCATTTTTGTCCCTTTAGCCTCTCCCCGCCAGATAGTCGATAAACTGCTGTGCGGTTCTTCCGGAAAGCCCTCCATGGGCAAGCTCCCATCTATTTGCCTCCGCCAGAAGCTCCTCCCCCGGCAGGGTCAGGCCGTATCTCTTTGCCAGCGCCTCCACAATACTCTGAAACTGCTTTTTGTCGGGAGCACCGAAATAGATCGTGACGCCGAAGCGGTATACCAGGGAAAGCTTTTCCTGGACGGTATCGCCGGTGTGCATGTCCTGGCGGATCTCCTCTCTGTCCCCGTAATTTTCACGGATCAGATGCCTTCTGTTGGAGGTTGCGTAAATCAGTACGTTTTCCGGCTTCTTTTCCAGCCCGCCCTCGATAACGGCCTTTAAATATTTATACTCAATCTCAAAATCCTCGAAGCTCAGATCGTCCATGAAAATAATAAACTTATAATTTCTCCCCTTGATCTGGCTGATCACCTGGTGCAGATCCTGGAACTGATGCTTGTACACCTCTATGACACGCAGTCCCTTTTCATAATACTCGTTGGCGATGGCCTTGATGCTGGAGGATTTCCCCGTGCCGGCATCGCCGAAGAGCAGACAGTTATTTGCCTTCCTTCCCTGCACAAAGGCCTCCGTATTGTCAATGAGCTTCTTTTTCTGCAATTCATAGCCCACCAGATCGTCCAGCTTCACATGTGTGATGTTTAAGATGGGCTCAATCTCAACGCCCTTCTCCGAATGGGCGATGCGGAAGGATTTGTGGAGCCCCAGCTTCCCCACTCCATAATCACCGTAAAACCGTGTTAAAATACCCTTTATTTCGTCCAGCGTGGTGCTTTCTGCCAGTTTTCCGGCCAGCTCACAGATGCGGGCGCAGATTCTGGCGTTGTAAACCCTGCTCTCCAGAGGATTCCCCTCGTAATGCTCTATCAGGTTAAATTCCGTCACACCCAGCCTCCGGCAGAGAGGATGAAAATCATACTTGAAAAAAGCCTGAAACAGGGCCAGATCATGGCTCACGGCCTGGTTGATGCTGCCCGTTATCTCCCCCCTCATTTCACAGCCCCTGCTGTAGCTGTTCTCATGGCTCACCAGCAGATGGGTCAGATAGCAGTGCCACAGATTCCCGTGAAAGCCGTAATTCCCCGCCAACTCCAGGAGGCCGTGAATCCAGGCATAGAATCTGCCCGCCGGCCCCTCGCCCGGACGCCCATGAACACCGCCGGCCAGAACCTCCTCCATGGCGCCGCTCTCATATTCGCAGATCAGACCGGCCGCCTCATGCAACAGCCCTTCCCTGCCGTCCGGAAATGACCTGTATATCAGAAATTCACAGTTCATCATGCTTCCTTTCCCTGCCTCTTTCTTTTTCCCTGTTATACTCCTGAACGAAAACAATAGCCACTCTAAATGTGTAATGAGTGAACGCTTCTGCAATGCCGGTGTAATACACCCTGCCGCCCAAAATCAGTAATTCCCCAGAATCTTCATATTCCGGGCCTCATCCCGCAGCCCTCTCAGAGCGTTTTTCACGGCGCTGTCTGCCAGATTCCCCTCAAAGTCAATAAAGAACCGATACTCCCAGTTCCTGTCCTCAATGGGACGGCTTTCTATCTTTGTCATATTCAGATCATTGTATATAAAATGAGACAGCATATGATACAGTGAACCGCTCTCATGAGGGATTTCAAAGCATATGCTCACCTTTCGGGCATCCTTTCTGAATATCTTCTGATTGGTGACAATGATGAATCTGGTAGAATTGGTGCCGGATTGATTCACCTGTCTCTGAAGCACTGTAAGTCCGTAGATTCCGGCGGCGTGCCCGCCGGCGATGGCCGCCTGGGTCTTATCCCGTTCCTCCGCTACCTTTCTTGCCGCAAAAGCATTGTTCTGCATACTGATCTGCTTCCAGCCATGCAGCGCCAGATATCTGGAGCTCTGCATCAGGGACTGGGGATGGGAAAATACCGTCCTGATCTCCTCGAGCCGCGCCCCGGGCACACCGAGCAGGCAATGCTCTATTTTGATAATCTGCTCTCCCACGATATAATTTTCATACTCCTGCAGCAGATCATATATCTCGTTTACAATGCCTGCGGTGGAATTCTCAATGGGAAGCACCGCGAAATCCGCGCTGCCCTCGTCGATGGCGTTCATGGCGTCCCGAAAGGTGTCCACATGAAAGCTGCTGACACTGTCTCCGAAATACTGTGTCATGGCCTCCTGGGAATAAGCTCCCTCCGCCCCCTGAAACACGACTCTGGCATCCTGCGTCTCCAGCCTGTCCACCCCGATAAAGGGCAGTCTCCCCATGCTTCCGCTCCGGGTTAAAAGCTGATACTGGAGCTTCCTGCTCATGGACATAATCTGCTCGAAAAGCTCCTCTATGCCGCAGGCGTTGAATTCGTTATGGGTCAGGGCTTTCACCCTCGCCAGCTTCTCCGCTTCCCGCTGCTTATCCAGAACCTTTTTCCCATTGGCTGTTTTATACTCCGCCACCTGCCTGCTGATCTCCATTCGCTGCTCATACAGCCTTACAATCTCTTCGTCAATCCCATCAATCTGTTCTCTCAATTCCGTTAAATCCATGCCGCCCAACTCCTTTGTACTGATAACCTTTTTCTATCTTATACCAAATTAGTGTTGATAGCAAGCAAAAAGGGGTGTAAAATAGAATTACAGGCTTATTTATTATAAATAAGACCACGGGCCTGTAAATAAATGATCAAGGGTGATTCCATGAAAAAAGAATTTAAAATCATAGCTTTTGCAATTGCCGCACTCTTTGTAGCGGCTCTGTCGATTCTCTTCATGCTTTCCCGGCGCATTGTCATGAATCCCGCCGGAACCGTGGGCAATACCGCCGGCAATCTGAACAACGACGGACTCTTCTGCGAGTACGACGGCACAGTGTATTTCTTCAACCCCTGCCCGGGGGGCGGTCTGTATGCCATGAATCCCGACGAGAGCAATATGCGCTGTCTGAACCATCTGGAGATAAGAAATATTCTGGCAGGAGGCAGCTATCTCTACTATTTTCACACCGGAAACGCTCTGGCCGATTCCGGCTTTGACGATGCCCTGGGCATGAGGACCTTCCAGCGCTGCCGGCTGAACGGAAGCAACGCGGAGGCCCTTACCAAGGATATCGTAGTGACAGGACAGCTGGTGGATAATTATCTCTATCTTTTAACCTCCGCCAGTTCAGGCCCTTCCTTTTACAAACTGAAAATCGACAATTCAGACAAGGTAATGCTCGCCGATTATGCCATCAATCCCGCCTGCGCGCAAAACGGCGTCATCTACTATAACGGAACCCGGAGCGATCACTATCTCTACGCCCTGGATACCGCTACGGATATCCCTTCCGAAATCTGGAAAGGGAACCTGTGGTATCCTGTGCTGGAGGGGGATTATGTGTACTATATGGACGTGGCAAATGATTACAGGCTATGCCGCTATTCCCTGTCGCAGAAGGTAATCGAAGTGCTGACCCATGACAGGGTGGACTGTTTTAACGTGGGCGGTGGATATATCTATTACCAGAAAAACGGCTCCGACGCCCGGCTGATCTGCATGCGCACGGACGGCTCCGATGCCAAAACCGTTGCGGAAGGGAATTTCACCAAGATCAACCTGACCTCGCAGTACGTCTATTTCCAGGAAATGGGCTATGAAGGCGTCATGTATCATTCCTATCTGGGCAGTGCCTCCTATGAGCCCTTCTATGCAGCAACCCAGGCCGCCTCAGAGCAGTAATTCTGCTCCCGGTTCCCCATATCGGCCCTGCCGTGAAACCGGTTCAGGCAGGGCAGCCCCGCGGCGGGAGAGGCTTCCGTCTTCTATTCCTCGATATGATCCAGTCCCTGGCTCAGAATAGTCACAATATGGGAATCCGCCAGGGAATAAAAGATAGTTTTGCCCTCACGGCGATTCTTCACCAGATCCATCTGCTTCAGCACCCGCAGCTGGTGGGAGATCGCCGACTGGGACATCCCCAGCACCGCGGCGATATCGTACACGCACATTTCGGTGCTCAGCAATACATACAGAATCTTCAGACGTGTTCCGTCCCCGAACACCTTGAAAAACTCCGCCAGATCCTGCAGTTCCTCCTGGGGAGGCATTTTCTCGTCTATATTTTTCAATGTTTCGCTATCCACATGGATAAATGTATTTTCTTCCATCGTATTCTCTTACCCCTGACCGCCGTCACCGCATACTGTACCTCACAGAATCATTGTATTACAATTTGGGCTTTCACGCAAATTATTTTTTCCATCTTTCTCTGTTTCTTCTTTTTCGTTTTTTTCGGTTTTCCTTTTTTGGTTTTCCTTTTTTGGTTTTCCTTTTTCGGTTCTCCTTCTCTGTTTCTTCTTTTTCGTTTTTCCTTATCCGGTTTCCCTCCCCTGTATCCTCCGTTATAATCCCATATCCTCCCGGAATCTCCAAGCCGCATTTTTCGAGCCTGTTAAGATTCCAATTTCGCTGATTCCTCCACCTTTTACGGAAAACCCAAATCAGGAACCGCTTTTTTCTGCCGAAGGATTCCGAGAGACTATTCCCATATCCTCCCGGAATCTCTAAACCTTATTTTATGCGGCTTCCTAGTATGACCCTCACCAATTACCACTATGTTTCACGAAGGATAAATTTTCGGCCTGCTAGGCGGAGGAGGGAGGCGATGCGGTGGGCACGCCTGCCGATGACAACGACGCAGACGGAAATTTAAACAAGTGAAACATGTGGTTAATTGGTGTGGGGCATACTAGACATCATTTTGACTAATTCCCCAGCATTATACGGAAAAACCGAATCGGAAACCGCCGTTTTCTGCCAGAAGATTCCGGGAGAATAATCCCTCAAACCTTCGGGCCGCTTTTTCCCGGCCCTCTGAGCCTTGGCTTTTACGGTTCCTCACTTCCTGCTCGGATGAAAAAAGCCGCACAGGACAATGATCTCATGGGCAAACAGCGGCGCGGCTGCCAGAATGGTCAGTCTCATCCATTCGCTGCCGGACAGGGGCGAAGTACCGAAGGCCCCAATCAGGAAAGGAATTTCCGTCACCGCCATCTGTAATGCAAATCCCGCCGCGCAGGCGGCTATCATCAGCTTATTTTCCAGATGATGCATGCGGAAGAAAGATTTATGCGTATCCCGCATTCCCACCGCATGGAATAGCTGGGACATTCCCAGTACCGTAAAGGCATAGGTCTGCGCCTTGGACAGTATCGTGGGATTCTGCAGAATACCCGACAGATTCCCCAGGCTCATGGCCAGGCCGTTCAGCCGCAGCACCGCACAGGGCAGCATCAGAAACGCCGTCAGGCTCACCGCGGCGATCAGTGCCCCGTAGAAACAGGTGCAGGCAAGCCCGCCCCTGGCAAAGAGACTTTCCTTCGCCTTTCTGGGCGGCTGCTTCATGAGACTTCTGCCGTCATTTTTATCCACTCCCAGCGCCAAAGCCGGAAGGGAATCCGTAATCAGATTGATCCAGAGAATATGGCTGGATTTCAAAGGGGACGCCATGCCGAAGGTCACCGCCAGAAACATGGTGATGATCTCTCCCAGGTTGGAGGACAACAGGAAAATCACCGATTTCCGGATATTTTCATAGACGCCTCTTCCCTCCTCTATGGCACGCCGGATCGTGGCGAAATTGTCATCGGTCAATATCATGTCCGAAGCCTGCCTGGCCACATCCGTTCCCATCTTACCCATGGCAATTCCAATGTCCGCCTTTTTCAGGGAGGGTGCATCGTTTACCCCATCGCCGGTCATGGCGACGATCTCCCCCCTGCGCCTGAATCCGTCCACAATGCGCACCTTCTGCGCCGGGGAGACACGGGCAAAGACACGGATATCCCCGATTTCTTCCGCAAATTCATCCTCCGACAAATGTCCCAGAGCCTCTCCCGTCATACATTGTCCCGGATAATCCGCAATTCCCAGCTGTCTGCCGATGGCAAACGCCGTGTCCACATGGTCTCCCGTTATCATGACCGTTCTCACCCCGGCCTCCTTAAAATCTGCCACTGCCCTTGCCGCCTCCGGTCTCGCCGGATCCCGCATCCCCACCATGCCAAGGAAGGTCAGCTCCTCCTCCTGCACCCTGGAAGCCCCTGTCCGCATAGCCACCGCAAGGGTGCGCAGCGCCTCCCCCGACAACACCTCCAGCGCTGTCTTTAACTGCCTGATGTGATATTCCGTCAGCCGGACAGGCCCTCCCTGTGTATAAATATGGGTGCATCTCTTCAGGACCTCGTCGGGAGCTCCCTTTGTGTAGGAAACCATTTCCCGGCCGCAGGAAGGAGGGAATATCCCGCCATATTTCACGGCTCCGGATATCTCTGCTGCCCGCAGCTCTCCCGCTCCCCCCCAGCGGCGATCATATTCCTTCCGCCGTTCCTGCGCCGTCCCTGCTTTTGCAGAACTCTCTCTCAAAGCTCCCTCCCATCTGTGCAGGGTGGTCATCATCTTCCTGTCGGAATCAAAGGACAGCTCATCCAGCCTGGGCATACGGCTCTCCAGCTCTTCCTTTTTCATTCCGTACTTTTCCGCCGCATCCAGCAGCGCAAGCTCTGTGGGATCTCCCGTCCTGCTGTCCTGCCCGGCCGACGCATCGTTGCAGAGCACCATGCCCAGGAAGAAATCCGGACACAGGGAGGGGTTGCAATCCGCTGTCTCCCTGATTCTGCCGTCCACCCAGCATTTTTCCACGGTCATACGGTTCTGGGTCAGGGTACCCGTCTTGTCGGAGCAGACCACGCTGACGGCCCCCAGCGTTTCCACGGAGGGCAGCCGGCGGACAATGGTATTGACCCGCACCATGCGGGTAACGCTCAGTGCCAGGCAGATGGTAACCACCGCCGGCAGCCCCTCCGGAACCGCCGCCACTGCCAGGGAAATTGCCGTAATAAGCATTTCCGGCACATTTCTGTGCTGCATGACCGCAATGACGAACAGGGCGGCGCACAGCAGAAGGCTTAAGAGACTCAGTACCTTCCCCAGTTCCCCCAGGCGCTTTTGCAGCGGAGTCGTCTCCTCCTTCGCCTCCGTGATCATGGCGGCAATCTGCCCCAGCTCCGTATCCATACCGGTTGCCGTAACCAGTCCCCGGCCCCTGCCGTAGGTGACAATAGTGGACATATAGGCCATGTTCTGCCTGTCCCCCAGGGGAAGCTGCTTTCCCCGGGGCCCCACGAAGCCCGCGTCCTTCTCCATGGGCAGGGATTCCCCTGTCAGAGCGGATTCTTCTATTTTCAGGTTGGAGGATTGGATCAGGCGCATATCCGCAGGCACCTGGCATCCGGCCTCCAGCCAGACCAGATCCCCCTTTACAAGCTCCGCGGCAGGTACCTCCATGCGCCTGCCTTCCCGGATCACCAGCGCTTTAGGGCTGGTGAGTTTCTTCAGGGAATCCAGCGCCTTTTTCGCCTTTCCCTCCTGCAGCATGCCCACCGCGGCATTCAGCACCACAACCACGGCAATAATGGCCGCATCGCTGCCTTCCCCCAGCAGCATGGATACCGCCGCCGCCACGATCAGCACATAAATCAGCGGGTCATTCAGCTGTTCCAGAAAGGACTCTATAACCGTCTTTTTCCGTTGGGCACGCATTTCGTTCCTGCCGTCCCGCCGAAGGCGCTCCCCCGCCTCCCGCAGACTCAGTCCCAGTTCCCCGTCGCTTCTTACTCTTTCTATGGCCTCCTGAATATCCAATTGTTCAAACACACCAAAAACCTCCCGAAGCTTGTTTGCATTGCAATTCTATGCTTGCGGGAGGCAAAGTATGTCCATATTTTATACAAGACCGCCAGTCATATATGTCCGCATCGGGCAATTTAGCAAATCCCAACGAACCATCCGGGTGCTGGCGCATATACTATCCTAACAAATTATTTGCGCCCCCGGGCGCCAGAGGACGATTATGCCTGATACAAACCTGACAGCCGCACAGGAATCCGAAGCTTCTGCCCCCTCCTATGCAGGCACCCTGAAAATCTCTGTGGTCTCCTCCATCGGATTGATTCCCGTGGAAAATGCCACTGTTACTATATCTTACACCGGAGACCCCGGCTCTCCCCTGAAGGTACTCAACACCGACAGCTCCGGTCAGACCCCGGTAATCGAACTCCCCGCACCTCCCCTGGATCTGTCCCTCCAGCCGGAAAACGAACAGCAGCCCTATTCCGAATATAATATCGAAGTCACGGCAGAGGGATACGAACCGGTTCTGGTGTCCGGCTCCGAGATATTCGCAGGAGAGCTCTCCCTCCAGCCCATCCAGATGAATCCCCTTGCCGCCACGGAAGAGGAGGAGAAGGTAGTCATCATTCCCGCCCATACCCTGTTTGGAGATTTCCCGCCCAAAATACCGGAGGATGAGATCAAGCCCCTGGCGGAAAGCGGCGAAATCGTCTTAAGCCGGGTAGTCATTCCCGAATACATTATCGTGCACGACGGGGTCCCCGATGATTCCACTGCCCGCAATTACTGGGTACGCTATAAGGATTACATCAAAAATGTGGCCTCCTGTGAAATCTACTCCACCTGGCCGGAAAGTGCCATCTATGCGAACATTCTGGCCATCCAGTCCTTCACGCTCAACCGGGTGTATACGGAGTGGTACCGCAACCGCAGGAGATTAAGGGTGGGCGCTTTTATCTTTCTTCTGTCCGTAAGCCCAGTATTTATTGACCAGATAATTCATGGGAACCGTAATCAGCAGATTCAGTCCGGCCGCTGCCACATTGCCGCAGAACTGCGCGTCCAGCCTCTCCAGGCCGTGTCCCTGAAACCATTTCCCCAAAGGCTCCATCCACTTCTCTATCCCCATGATTTCCATCCAGAATATCAGGAGTGCCGCGCTCACCAGATATCCCCACAGATAGGCCAGATAGGTTTTCGCCAGCACCTTCCACCAGATTCTCTCCTGGTTCTCCGCTTTCTGAAAGACATACCTGCTGCTCCAGTAATAAGCATTCAGCACACTGAGGGAAAATCCGAAAAAGCTGGCAGGCAGATAGTGCATTTTAAAGAACACCAATACGGCATAAATGACTTCGCTGACCAGCGTATTGGACACGCCCACCAGGGCAAATTTCATAAACTGCCGGATCTGCTTCTTCCCCTGCTTATCCCGGCTCATGTCTCTTCCGCCTGCTCTTTCCGTGTCCTCTTCTCCTCATCTATGATAAAGGTCGGTCTCTCTCTGGAAGCATCCAGGGTCCTCCACAGATACTCTCCCAGGATGCCCAGCATGGACAGGATCAGACCGGAAGAAAGAAGAATCACGCACATGATCGACGCCCATCCGATAATGGGCACCCCCCTGGTAAAGTATTCCACCAGTACACTGATCATCAGGATAAATGCAAAAATATCAAAAATCACACCGATATAGGTCATAAATCGGACCGGCATATAGGAAAAGCTCAGCATGGAGTCCATTGCCAGCTTAAATTTCTTGGCAAAGGTCCAGCGGGATTTTCCCTTCTCCCTGTCCCGTCTGTCAAAATAGACCATATCCGTCTTGAATCCCACCCACAGAACCTGAAGCGTAAGGCTGGAATTCTTCTCGTCCAGACGTTCCAGGACTTCTATCACCTTGCGGTCGATGAGGTAGCAGTCGCATCCCCCCTGGGGCATGTTTTTATTCACGAATTTCCGCACCATGGCATAATACAGATTGGCAAAGAAAATCTTAACCCGGCTCTCATCCCGGCTCCTTCTCACCGCCAGCACTACCTTGCTTCCCTGTTTCCACTTTTCATACATCTCCAGAATCAGAGAAGAATCCTCCTGTAGATCCGCCTGCTTGGTCACCGCGCAGTCCCCGGTACAGACGCTCAGGCCCGCCAGCAATGCCGCATGCTCCCCGAAATTGCGCGAAAGCTTCACCAGTCGTACATTTGCGTCCAGCTCCCTGATTTCATTCATAATCTTCCAGGAATCATCCCCGGAGCCATCGTCCACAAAGACCAGCTCGTACTCCCCGATCTCGTCCAGAATCTTTTCTCTCATATCCCGATACAGATCCATCAGGGTATCTTCGTTAAAGTACACGGGCACCACAATCGATATCTTGCTCACTTTCTCTCTCCTTTGACCATCCGCAGATATTCCTCATAATCCCGGATATATTCCTGACCGTCATAGTGGAGACTGGACAGCACCAGCAAAACGGAATCCTCCGAGAAGTCATACATATCCTTCCACAGCATCGGAGACAGATGCAGCCCCATACCCGGCCTGTCCAGTAGAATCACCGCAGACTCGCTTCCGTTATTCACGCGCACCTTACTGCTGCCCTTGACATTTACCAGCAGAAATTCCGATCTGAGATTGGCATGCTGTCCCCTCACCACCGTATCGTCCGAGCCATAGATATAGAATACCCTTTTTATATCAAAGGGAATATCCATACCCTCGCCCTCGATGACCACCAGATTCCCCCGCTCATCGCCCAGATCCTTAAAATATAAGATTTTGTACTGCTCCTCCAGCTTCATACCGATATTGTATCCTTCCATATGCTATCTAAACTCATTGATGGTTTCAATCACATAATCCTGTTCTTCTGCGGTCATTCCGTTATACATGGGAATGGACAGCACCGTATCCGCACAGTGCTCCGTCCTGGGGAAGCTTCCCCGGCCATAACCCAGATATTCATATGCTTCGGATAAATGGGGCGGAATGGGATAATGGATGATACTGCCCACGCCCTTTTCCTCCAGCCAGGCTTTCAGCCTGTCCCTTTCCTCACAGGCAATCACATACTGATGCCAGACGCTGTCCGAACCCTCTCTGACCTGCGGAAGCCGGACCGCATCGTTGCGCAGCAGCCCGTTATACCTTTCCGCCAGTCTCCGGCGTTCCCGGGTGAGCTCCTCCATATGGCCGAGCCTCACCCGCAAAAGCCCTGCCTGGAGCTCATCCAGCCTGGAATTTGCCCCCACGACTTTGTTATAATAGCGCTTTTCGCTTCCGTAATTGCGATACATCCGCATATCGGAGGCGATGGAAGCATCGTCTGTCACTATGGCGCCCCCGTCCCCAAATCCCCCCAGGTTCTTGGAGGGATAGAAAGAAAAGCAGCCGATATCGCCGAAGGTTCCCGTCATTCTCCCCCTGTAACACGCCCCGTGGGACTGGGCACAGTCCTCCACTAGCTTCAGGCCATATTTCCTGCAAAGCGCAGTGATCGGCTCCATGTACGAGGCCTGGCCGTAGAGATGAACCGACAGTATCGCCCTGGTCCTCTCCGTGATCCTCTCCTCTATCTGCTCCGCATCCATATTATAAAAGGCATCCGGTTCCACAAACACAGGGGTGGCTCCGTTGATGGTAATCCCCATGACACTGGCAATATAAGTATTCGCCTGGACAATTACCTCGTCCCCCTCTCCGATCCCCAATATCCGGAACGCCAGCCACAGGGCATCCAGTCCGCTGGCCAGTCCCACACAGTGGGCCGCTCCCGTATAGGCGGCAAATTCCTTCTCAAAGGCTTCCACCTCGCCGCCCAGCACATACCATCCGGAGCGGAGCACTTCCAATGCCTTCGCCTCAAATTCTGCCTGATATCTGAAAAAACCCCTGTCCATACGATTGGGCATAATCCTCATCTTTCTCGTCCGCCTTCCTGTTTATCTTTTATATACTCCCGGAATCTCCCATTTGCTCTCTGCAGAGGAATCATTGCTCAACGAGCAGTGTCTGCTCTCGAAATAAACCGGAACCAGGATTTTACCGCTTGCCCCGAGTCCTCACCGCCGGCTTATAACCTGGGCATGCAGAGACCGGGTTTTTACCCAAATATGTGAAATTACGTTGTCAGGCACCTGATATTATCCTGCAGACAACCAATACGGCAAAACCCGCGGAACACAGCCACAGCCACAGCCACAGCCACAGCCACAGCCACAGCCACAGGATCATTATACTAAATATGCCATATCCTTGCAAGACTTTTTCCGATGAACAACGGACACTGCGGACGCCGGCAGCGCCTTACTCTTCCAGCGCTGTGCCGGGGCGCCGGCAGCACCCCGGCATATACTTCAGTGCACATTCCGTATGCGTACATATTCCGCAGATATTCGGAAAAGAACAGAATAGGACAGCCTCTCCGCCAATAGGATGATAATAAAGGCAATTATTTCAGGATGTCACATGCAGCAGTATGAGCAAAACGGCCCAGCCGAGCCGATCCCGCCGAGCAGGCAGCACACACAATCCGAACCGTTCCCGCCATGGGGGCAAAAAGAACAATGCAAGGCGCACTCACCAAATAAACAGAACAGACCTTATGAAAAAAACGAATCCCCTGAGCAATATTTAACCATGAAGGACAGTATCACAATCCTTTCGGAAATTCCGAAAAACTCCGAAGCTTCCGAAGCCTATGAAGAAATGGTACGGGAAGTCAAGGGGATCCTACTCTCCCTTCTCCCTGATACGCTTCACAGTCGGGACCAGCCGGACCACTCCTCTGCGGAAAAGCAGTGAAATGTACAAAAAGTCTTTCCTGCTGCAGAATTCAGAGACAGGATTCTATGATCGGCATTATATTGAGTATATGAGGGAGGTATCACCATGAAAAGGGCAAGGATACTGCTCAGAGTAAGTTCAAGCCAGCAGCTGGAGGCGGACGGCGATCTCACCGTTCAGAGACAGCTGGTGCAGGATTATATCTTCAGTCATGAGGACTGGGTACTGGATGAAAAGGAATATTTTGAGGGCAGCAGCAGCGGATACAAGAATCCGGTGGCAAACCGCAATGTCCTGCAGGACGCCCTGCAGGACGCCAGAAATAAGGAGTATGACATCCTGGTGGCATACAAGGATGACCGGATCGGACGGCTTATGTGGGAGATCGGCGCTTATGTGATGGAGCTGAAAAGCTATGGCGTGGATATCTATACGGTGAAGGATGGCTGCATCTCCCCCTCCCAGGACGACATTATGGGCCAGATCATGCTGGCCCTCCGCTATGGAAACGCCCAGAAGAGCAGCGCCGATACCGGCGTCCGCGTAAAGGACACTGCCCGCAAGCTGGTACAGCAGGGCAAATTTATGGGCGGCACGGCCCCCTATGGCTATGAACTGATTCTGTCCGGAGAAATCAGCAAGCACGGACGCGCCCTGCATCGGCTTTCCGTAATACCGGAGCAGGCGGCGATAGTACGGTATATTTATGAGCTTTCCCTGTACAGAGAATACGGTTCCCAGAAAATAGCCCGCATTCTGAATGAAAAGGAAGAGTACAGGGCTTTCGCTCCGCATTCTCTCTGGAAAAGCGGCACTGTCGCCGGCATACTCACCAATCCCGTCTATACGGGCCATACGGCCTATAAACGCCGGGAGCATATCAGCGGAAAATATCACCGGACGGACAGCCATGAATGGATTCTCTCTTCCGAAGCGGATCCAGGCATCACCCTGATCGACATGGAAACCTGGAAAAAGGTCCAGGAGAAACGAGGCCGGCGACGCGCAAAATCCGCTCCGAAAGCATCGCCTCTCCTCCAAGACAGTCCAAAGCCCTATAGTGGCCCGCTTGCGTTCATCGGCATCCTTTACTGCGGATACTGCGGCAGCCGGCTCATAAATGCCAGCAGATACAGCTACTGGACCCTCGCAACCGGCGAAAGACGCTCCCGTAAAATACCTGTATATAGCTGTCCCCATGCCCTGCAGGGAGTCCCCCATGCCTCCAAATGCCAATACAGAGCGGACAGCATAGAGCCCCCTCTTTTCCAGGCTGTCTCGGATTTTATCGGGAAGCTGCTGGAAAAGGAAAGCCTGTCCCATGAAATGGAGCGCATCAGAAAAGAAGCTCTGAAACAAAAGAAACGGGAATTGTCAAAAATAAAACGGGAATATTCCAGTCTTCAGGATAAAATCCTTATGATAGAAGATAAGATACCCGAGTCCCTGTCCGGGAATTCTCCCTTTGCCCCACGGGAGCTGGCTTCCCTGCATGCCCGGTACCAGGAGCAGGCCCGGGCCCAGGCCTCCCTCATCCGGCAGAAAGAACTGGAGCTGGAGAAGCCTGGCACTCTGTCCGGCCGGCCCAGCGGGAATGGGGATGTGCCTCTCTCCTGGAAGGAGCTCTTTCTGAATGCGGACATTTCCGCAAAGCGCGTGTTGATCAGGCATGTGGTACGGCGGATTGATATCAAAGAATCGGAGATAATCATACGTTTTAAAGCAAGTCCCGCCGATTCCGGTGCCCGGCCGCGAATCGGCTGTGATCCCGGGGTACCGCAACCAGGGCTATAACTTCACCATCACCTCCTCCACAGCCTATGACCAGAAATGGGTCTATGGAAGAAATATCTTTGAAAATATTGACTATCTGGTGGATACCATCTTTGCCAATTATCTGTCCAGGCCGGGCGTGCGTCAGCCCATCTTTACCTCCTACTGTGACGGGCGCAGAGTCACCTGCGCCGGTTTAAGCCAGTGGGGATCCATGTATCTGGCGGACGAGGGATATTCCGCCATCGAGATCATAAGGTATTATTACGGGAACGATATGTATATTAATTCGGCGGACTTCATCTCCGGAGTTCCCTCTTCCTGGCCCGGATATGATCTGGGCATCGGTTCCTCCGGGGATAAGGTGCGCCAGCTTCAGACCCAGTTAAACCGCATTGCCCGGAACTATCCCGCCATTCCCACCATCACTGCAGACGGCATTTACGGTCCCGCCACTGCCAATGCGGTGCGTACCTTCCAGGGAATCTTCAACCTTCCCAGGACAGGAGTCACGGATTATCCCACCTGGTACGAGATCTCTGAAATCTATGTGGGAGTCTCCAGAATCGCGGAGCCGGGTACCTGATTTTCCCGTCCCGGTGAGTTGCTCTGATTTTCTGCGGAAAAAGGCGCTGCCCGCGCAGCGCCTTTTTCCGTTCTTTGTTCTGTTCTGAATTTAGTTTTATTCTTTATTCCGCGTTCCGGTCTCTATTCCTGTTTTGCCAGGATCATCATGATATCGTTGCTTCTCGCGATGAACTTCGCCATGGCCTCAGCAGAGAGGGGCGCATGCTGAATCTTCGCCAGATCATAGAGCTGCCGGCAGATTATTTCCACGTTTTCGCCCTCCTTATGCTCCGTCACATACTGCACCAGAGGATGGTCCGCATTCAGGATAAGAGTCTCTCCCTCGCCGCCGAAGCCGCCCATATCCATGCCGGGCATGGAATACATCTTCATCATGTCCTGCATCCGCCTGCTCTCCTCGGAGAGAGTGAGTACGGAGGAAATCTTCTCGTCCCTGAGCTTTTCCACCTTCACGGCAAGCTTCTCGTTCTCAAGAATCTTCTTCAGGATCTCTCCCAGTTCCTTCTCCTGCTCCTCCAGGGCCTTCTGTACCTCCTCATCCGTCTCGGACTTCAGCACATCCGTCACGTCCGCATCGATTCTGCGGAACTTCACGCCTTCGTTCTTGGACTCCAGCTGCTGAATAAAGGGCTGGTCAATATTGTGCGTCAGGATAACGGCATCCGTTCCGTTCTCCTTGAACATCCTGATATACTGCCCCTGCTGCTGTTCGTCGGTCACATACCAGATAACCTTGTCCTTCTTCTCTTCAGCGCTTTCTTCCTCGTCGGCGGCATCCTCATCGGTCACCACCTCGGCCTCCACCTTATCGCCGTTCTCGTCCACTGCGCCTCCGGCGGTTTCTTCCTTTCCGGACTCTTCCCCGGTTCCGGCAGCCCCTTCCTCTCCGCCTTCCTCCGTATCGGTTGGCTTCACCTCCAGGCACTCGGGAAGGGTCAGGTATTTGCCGTCCAGATTCTTAAACAGGATATAATCGTTCATTCTCTCGCAGAATTTGTCATCCTTCAGGCAGCCGAATTTGATAAAGGGGCTGATATCATCCCAGTATTTATCGTACTCCTCCTTCTCTGTTTTGCACATTCCGGAGAGCTTGTCCGCCACCTTCTTGGAAATATAGTCGGAAATCTTCTTTACGAACCCGTCGTTCTGCAGCGCGCTTCTGGACACATTCAGGGGCAGATCGGGACAGTCGATGACGCCCTTTAAGAGCATCAGGAACTCGGGAATAACCTCCTTGATATTGTCCGCAATGAACACCTGGTTATTGTACAGCTTGATGGTTCCCTCAATGGATTCATACTCCATATTGATCTTCGGGAAATAAAGGATGCCCTTTAGATTAAAGGGATAATCCATGTTCAGATGGATCCAGAACAGGGGCTCCTTGTAATCATGGAATACCTTGCGGTAGAATTCCAGGTACTCCTCCTTCGTGCAGTCGTTGGCATGCCTGGTCCAGAGGGGCGTAGTCTCATTGAGCAGCTCGGGGCGCTTTCTGATCTTCAGCTTTACAGGCTCCGGCTCCTTCTCTTCCTTCTCCGTATCCTCCCCCTCTTCAGACTCCTTCTTCTCTTCAGCCTTCTTCTCCTCCGGCTGGATTACCTCCAGGACCTCGTCGTCCTCCCGCTTCTCATCCTCCTTTATGATCTGGGTCTCCTTGGTATCCGCCTTGGAAAGGTAGATCTCGGTGGGCATGAAGGAACAATACTTCTTAATTACCTCTCTCGCCTTGTACTCATTGCAGAACTCCAGGCAGTCCTCGTTGAGGAAGAGCGTGATCGCGGTTCCTACCTCGCTCCTCTCCCCATCCTCCATGGAGTATTCCGTTCCGCCGTCGCATTCCCAGTGCACGGCCTTTGCGCCTTCCTTATAGGAGAGAGTGTCTATATGCACCTCATCCGCCACCATAAATGCAGAATAGAAGCCCAGTCCGAAATGCCCTATGATCTGGTCCGCATTGCTCTTGTCCTTGTACTTCTCAATAAAATCAGCAGCCCCGGAGAAAGCGATCTGATTGATATACTCCTCCACCTCTTCCGCAGTCATACCAAGACCATTGTCGATAAAGGTCAGAGTCTTCTTCTCCGGATTCACGATCACGTCAATCCTTGCCTTGTACCCCTCCGGCAGGGCATACTCCCCCATCATATCCAGCTTCTTAAGCTTCGTCACGGCATCGCAGCCGTTGGAAATCAGCTCCCTGTAGAAAATGTCATGGTCGGAATACAGCCACTTCTTAATGATCGGAAAAATGTTTTCACTGTTGATAGATAAATTACCGCTCCTTACTGCCATTTTGCAACATCCCTTTCTTCTCTTTTTCTGAAAAATCTGTAAATACTGTTCCCGGCGCTTCCCGCCCTTTTACCGCGCGGCAGGAATCCTGCCAAAATCCAAGTCTGAAATTAAGTTTAATCCGGACCCGGCAAAAAGTCAAGACAAAATTAGCACTCATTTTAATTGAGTGCTAACAATATCCCGGAAACATATGAAATTCCAGCATTTTCCGTCTTTCTAAAATTTTTCTAAACTGCCTGTCCGGCTTCTTTTTCGATGAAAAAAACGGAACTCTACTCAGGAAAGTACTTTTGATAAATCTCAAAAAAATCCGCCGTGTCCACCTCCTCATTGTGGAGCAGGGTGATTTCTCCCCAAAGCTCCGTGTTCAGCTGACGTATCAGCTGCTCCACAAAAACATCGTATTCCTGGCCGAATACCTCCCTGCGCCGCTCTTCCACAATCTGCAGCTTATTCAGATCTGTCTGCTCTCTGTCAAAGGTGCTGATGCACTTGATAAGATGGTATCCCGTATCCGTCTCCACCACGTCGCTTACCTCCCCCGTCTCCAGCATAAAAGCCGCCGATTCAAAGGCGATGTCCGTCTCCCCTTTGCCGAAGGAATATGTGATCATGGAATCTTCGCTGTAGCGGGCTGCCAGTTCCAGGAAATCCTCCCCCTCTTCCACCGCTCTCCTGCGTATTTCGCGGGCTTTTTCCAGAACCTGCGCCTTTACGTCCTCGGAATAGTCGACCCGTTTGCCCGCTCCGTCCGTGGTATAGGTATAGAGCAGAATGTGCTGTACCGTGATCGTGCGCGCCTCATCATCGCTGATCTCCGGATTCACGTCCTGGATAATATACCGGTAGACCTTATCGGCCATGGCATATTCCCGGTAAAGCTGCACTATTGTACTAAATTCCACCCCCAGCAGCTCCTTCTCCGTCTCGCTCAGGGAATTAAAATATTCCCCTGCCGCCGACTGGGCCCGTCTGCTTTCCGACTCATCCAGCTCAATTTTTCTGTCCAGGGCCAGCAGGTACATGGTTTTAATCTGGGCCAGCTTGGCCAGTACATTTTCCTTGACATTTTCCTCCAAAGAGACACCGTTCAGGGAGACATTCCACACCTGAGCCCCGTAAACACTCTCATACTGGTTCTGGGTATTGGTCAGATATACCATCAGCTCCGGCAGAGTGCAGACCTCATCGCTGATTCGGAACACCTCGTCCTTTCCCAGCCCGGAGGTAAACACCAGCCTTGAGCCGCAGCCTGTCAGTGACATCAATATCAACCCCAGACAGCACAATATTTTTATTCTGTACCCTGAGCCATATCCTTTCAAATACATCCCTCAATTTTCCCGCATCGTCAATCTCAAAATTTTCTTATTATCGCAATTACAGTCACATATGCATTCAATTTCCATTAATCATTTCCGATACAGCAGATATCTTATACAATGGTATGAATCCATCCTTCCGGAGCCTCGATTCTTCCCATCTGGATTCCCGTCAAGGTATCATAGAGCTTTTTGGTGACGGGTCCCATCTCGGCCATACCGCTTGGCAAGCAGATTTCCCTGCCGTGGTCCACAATCTTTCCCACAGGGGAAATAACCGCAGCCGTACCGCAGAGTCCGCATTCCGCAAAATCCTTCACCTCGTCCAGCGATACCTCCCGCTCTTCAGCCTCCAGGCCCAGATATTCCTTCGCCACATATACCAGGGACCGGCGGGTAATGGAAGGCAGGATGCTGTCGGATTTGGGCGTTACCACCTTATTGTCCTTCGTCACGAAGAGGAAATTCGCGCCCCCGGTCTCCTCCACCCTGGTGCGGGTTCCGGGGTCAAGATACAGATTCTCGTCATAGCCCTCCTCATGGGCCGTCACAATGGCATGAAGGCTCATGGCATAATTCAGACCTGCCTTGATATTGCCGGTTCCGTGAGGAGCGGCACGGTCAAAATCACTCACCCGGATGGTCAGGGGCTTTGCGCCGCCCTTAAAGTAAGGTCCAACGGGGGTACAGAAGATACGGAACTGGTACTCGTCCGCGGGCTTCACTCCGATCACGGAATTGGAGCCAAACATATAAGGACGGAGATACAGGGTAGCGCCGCTGCCGTAGGGGGGTACCCAGGCCGCATTGGCAACCACCACTTTCGTGACGGCATCCATAAAGCGCTCCTTGGGAAACACCGGCATCTCAAGACGCTTTGCGGAGGATTCCATGCGCTCTGCATTCAGATCGGGGCGGAAAGCAACGATGTGGCCATCATCCGTAGTATATGCCTTCAGGCCCTCAAAGATGGTCTGGGCATACTGCAGAACTCCTGCGCACTCGTTCAGAATCACATTGGCGTCCTCCGTCAGAATTCCCTGATCCCAGGCGCCGTCTTTATAGTTGGATACATATCTCTTATCCGTCTTCACATAGCCAAATCCCAGGCTGCCCCAGTCAATATCCTTCTTTTCCATCGTTATTACCTTCTTTCCAATATTTTATTGGTAACCATTATTATACTTTTCCGGCTAAAAGTCAATACCTATTCCTGCCCTGATTCCTGCTCTATAAAAGCCGGCAGGCCTGCTTCGGCAGCAGTTCAGATCTCCTCTCATACCTTAAAAAGGTGTATGCTATGTCAAAATAAGTCTGTTCCTCGCTGTCCGCCGTGATCTCCCACTCAGAGCTCTCGTCCAGATTCGGAAAGTAAGCGTCCGCCTCATAGGCATGATCAATCCTGGTGATATGCACCGTGCCGCACCAGGGAAGCAGCTGGCGGTACACGCTCTCCCCGCCGATGACATAGACATCCTGGGGAGGGTAAGGCTGCAGCTCCTTTGCAAGCTCCTCCAGGGAATGTACCACAATCGCTCCCCTGACTTTATAGCCTGGATTGCCGGAGAGAATGATATTCGTTCTGCCCTCCAGCGGCATGCCCTGGGGAAAGGTCTGCAGGGTCTTTCTTCCCAGAACCACCACCCGGCCGAGCGTCTCCTCCCGGAAATGCTTATGGTCGTTGGGAATGCTTACCAGAAGTCCGCCCTTCCTGCCGATGGCCCAGTTTCTGTCAACTGCCGCTATCATATTCATACTTTTTCTCCTCGCTGAAGTCCCGTCCCCGGTCTTCTCAATCTATAGCAGGCCCGGCGGGATCAGAATTACCGGCACCCCAAAAACAATTCCATAGCCCGGTCATACCGGAACCGGAATTCCGCCAAATACAAGCCGCCGGTTCTCCCGGCAATCAAATACCCCGCAGCATTCGCAAAGCCAGTCCAATTGACTTTACTGTCCGTGCAGGCATTGCCCGCGGGAATAAAGATACGGCATTCGGGAAAACCGGCGGCATCTTACATTCTTTCCTGTCTACTTCCATTTGTCACAGAGAGAATTGATCTGGTCCGCAAATTTATTCATATCCTTATTGGTCATTCCGTCAATCCCCTTCACAAGGTTAAGCAGCCTCTGAGCAGCCGCCAGCAGCTTCGCATAGATATTGGAAGCTGCGGTCTTGGCCTTCTTCTTCACGGGTACAGGTACTGCCTCGTATTCCAGCCTGCCGGACACAAGGTCAAACACGGTTCCGCTGTACGGCGCATAGGTTTTCTGCCCGTATTCTATCTTCAGACATTCCGCGAATCCGGTACACACGCTGTCTTCACCGTGCACAATGAACACCCTTTCCGGCTTCTCCGTGAAGCCGCTGATCCATTCGATCAGGCCGTTCTTGTCCGCGTGCCCGCTCATGCCCACCAGCTTCTTGATCTCTGCCCGCACCTGAATGGACTCTCCGAACAGCTTCACCTCGTCGATTCCGTCCACAATCAGCCTGCCCAGCGTTCCCACCGCCTGATATCCCACAAAGAGGATGGTACACTCCGGTCTCCAGAGATTATGCTTCAGGTGATGCCTGATACGCCCTGCCTCGCACATGCCGGAAGCGGAAATAATTACCTTGGGCGTCTCTATAAAGTTGATTTCCCTGGATTCTTCGCTGGTAATGGCAAGCTTTAATCCCGCAAAGGAGATGGGGTTGATTCCCTGTTTCACCAGCTCCAGTGCCTCCCCAGAGAAGCATTCCATCCTGTTGTCCTGAAAGATCCCCGTGGCCTCCACTGCCAGAGGGCTGTCCACATACACCGGGAAATCCTCATGTCCCTTCACCAGTCTGTCCGCCTTGATCCTGCGCAGGAAGAAAAGCAGTTCCTGGGTACGGCCCACCGCAAAGGAGGGGATAACCACATTTCCGCCCCTGTCAAAGGTTTCCTTCAATATGGCGGCAAGCTCATGCACATAATCCGGACGCTCCACCGAGTGCAGCCTGTCGCCGTATGTAGATTCCATCACCACATAATCCGCTTCCCTGGTTGGAATGGGACTGTGCAGCAGCGGCTGGTTCTTGTTGCCCACATCCCCGGAAAATACGATCTTTCTGGTATTTTCTCCCTCCGTCAGCCACACTTCGATGCTGGAGGAACCCAACAGATGCCCGATATCCGTAAAGCGGATGGTCATCTCGTCGCACACCTTTATCTCCCTGTCATAATGACAGGGAACGATTCGCTTGATAATTCCCTCCGCATCTTCCATGGTGTAGAGCGGCTCCATAGCGGCGACGGCTTCACTTCTCTTTGCCTTCCTGTTCTTCCACTCCGCTTCCATCATCTGAATATGCGCACAGTCGCGAAGCATGATACTGCACAGATCTGCGGTTGCATCCGTTGCATACACCTGCCCCCTGAAGCCCTTTGCATACAGAAGCGGCAGCAGTCCCGTATGATCGATATGGGCATGGGTGAGCAGCACATAATCGATCTGTGTCTCATCCACCGGCAGAGCTACATTCTCGAATACATTCACCCCCTGCTCCATACCACAGTCCACCAGGATATGCTTCCCTCCTGCCTCAAGGTAATGACAGCTTCCCGTCACCTCATGGGCGGCGCCAACAAAAATCAGTTTCATACCATCCCTCCTTTTCGTATCCATTTACCCTCTATATTACCTGCCTTTGTATCCTATTCCTTCTTCCCGAATGTCACCTTGCTGTAATACTCCAGAATACAGCTTCTCATAAGCGCCAGAGCCGCGCTCACCGCAGACTCCCTCACCTTCCCCCGATTGCCGGAGAACTGATACTGCTTCACGGTCACCTTTCCCTTCACATAACAGGCGATATAGACCAGCCCCACCGGCTTCTCCTCCGTTCCCCCATCGGGACCCGCTATTCCGGTGACGGCCGCCGCCACATCCGCCTTGTGCAGCAGGGCAGCGCCCTTTGCCATCTCCTCCGCCGTTTTCTCGCTGACGGCGCCATATTTATGCAGCGTGCCTTTCTTCACCCCAAGCAGCCTTCGCTTTGCCTTATTGGAATATGTGATCACCCCGGCCTTATACACCTCTGAAATCCCGGGGACATTGACCAGCCTTCCGGAGAGCAGTCCTCCCGTGCAGGACTCGGCACAGGTCACCGTAAGCTTATTTGCCAGCAGCAGATCCACCACGGATTTCTCCAGGGTGGTATCCTCCTCCGTGCTGTAGATGTGATTTCCAAACCTTGCCTTCAGCTCCTTCACCATGGGCTTAATCAGCTTTCCGGCCGTTTTCCTGTCCCCGGCATTGGCCGTGACACGGATATGCACCTCCCCCGTTTTGGCATAGGTGGCAATGGTGGGGTTGGTCTGTCCGTCGATCAGATCCTTCACCATGGTTTCCGCACTGCTCTCGCCCACGCCGCAGATTTTCACGGTCTGGGAACAGATCACCTGGGAGGTCAGCGCGGACAGATAAGGAATCACGCTCTCCTCGAACATGGGGCAGATTTCATTGGGAGGCCCCGGAAGGAGAATCAGCTTCGCCGCTTCCTCCTCCATAATGATTCCCGGGGCGGTTCCGTTATGATTTTCCAGGATAAGAGCTCCTTCCGGCGCCATGGCCTGCTTCCAGTTATTATTCGTAGGCTCCATTCCCCTGCCGGCAAAGAAATCCTCTATGGCCTTTTTGCTGGGCTCATGCAGATACATCTGCCTGCCGCAGACCTTTGCTGCCGTTTCCTTGGTCAGATCATCCTCCGTCGGCCCCAGCCCGCCGGAAAGGATCACCACATCCGAACGCTCCATGGCAGTCTTAAGCACCTGGGCAAGCCTCTCCTCATTGTCGCCCACCACCGTCTGATAATAGCAGGAAAGTCCAAGCCCCGCACATTTTTCGGCGAGATACGCGGCGTTGGTATTCACAATACTCCCCAGTAAAAGCTCCGTTCCCACACAAATCAATTCAGCATTCATAAACTATTTCTGCTCCCTCATCACTTCCCTGTTCTTGACCAGATAATCGATCAGCGATATCACCGTCAGCCCCAGGGCAATCCACATGACAATATCCGTCAAAAGCTGCAGCTGCGGAATATTTGCAATCATAAGGCATACCATCACCATCTGAAAGGTGGTCTTAAACTTCCCCCAATAGCTGGCGGCAATGACCACTCCCTTGTCCGCCGCCACCAGGCGGAATCCGCTGATGATAAAATCCCTGCTGATAATCACGACCACGACCCAGGAAGGGATCCTTCCAAGCTCCACCAGCACAATCAGCCCCGCACAGACCAGGAGCTTATCAGCCAGCGGATCCATAAACTTTCCGAAATTGGTCACCAGATTGTACTTCCTAGCAATTTTCCCGTCGATCAGATCGGTGAGGCTGGCAATGATGAACACCGCCAGCGCAATATAATCCACATACTCCATTATTCCGCCGAACACCGCTCTGAACCATCCCCAATCATTGCTCTGTCCCAGAAGCAGAAGAACAAAAGGCACAATCAGGATAATGCGGAATACTGTAAGTTTATTGGGTAAATTCATCTTTTTCACGAGAACTCCTCCCCCCTGTCTGCGATCTCGCCAATCAGGTCATATTCATTGGAATCTGTCACGACCGCCTTCACAAAATCCCCGGTCATCAGATTGGCCCCGGTCCTTAAAAAAAGAAAGCCGTCTACATTGGGCGCGTCCCTGTAGGTTCTGGCCGCGTAGATATCTTCCTCCGCAACCCTGCCCTCTATCATGACGGTTACTTCCCGTCCGATCATATCCTCAGCCTTCTCAAAGGCAATGGCCTGCTGCAATTCCATCAGCTCGTCCCTTCTTGCCTCCTTTACGGCTTCTTCCACCTGGTCCGGCATTCCCGCGGCCGGGGTGCCTTCCTCCTGAGAATAGGCAAAAACCCCCAGTCTGTCAAATTCCATCTCGTTGACAAAACGGTACAGTTCTTCAAAATCCTCCTGGGTCTCCCCCGGAAAGCCGCTGATCAGCGTGGTTCTCAGGCAGATATCCGGAATCCGCTCCCGCAGCCTTCCGATCAGTTCCCGCAGCTCCTTTTGGCAGGTATGCCGGCCCATACGTCTCAGCACCCCGTCCGCAGCGTGCTGAATGGGAATATCCAGGTAATGGCATATCTTCGGTTCCTGAGCCATCACATCGATGAGCTCCTGTGTAATCTCCTCCGGATAACAGTACAAAACCCTGATCCAGCGGATATCCCTGATTTCCGCAAGCTTTTTCAGAAGCCGGGGAAGACTCTTTTTCCCATACAGATCCACCCCGTAGAGCGTGGTCTCCTGGGCCACCAGGATCAGCTCCTTCACCCCGTTCTGTGCCAGTCTCTCCGCCTGCGCCGTCAGCTCCTCCATGGGAATACTTCTGTAATTTCCCCGGACCCCCGGAATCACGCAATAGGTACAATGCTTGCCGCAGCCCTCTGCAATCTTCAGATAGGCATAATGTCCGCCCGTGGTCACCGCTCTTTCCTGCCGGAAAGCCGGAGGCGCATTCAGATCTCTGAAGCGGTTCTTCCTCTCCCCCGCCAGAACATCCTCCACGGCTTCCCCGATCTCCTCTATGGCGGCGGTTCCCACCAATGCATCCACCTCAGGAATTTCCTTTTGGACTTCCTCCCCATAGCGCTGGGCCAGACAGCCGGCGGCAATCAGGCCTTTCAGTCTGCCCGAGGTACGCAGATCCCCCAGTTCCAGCAGGGTCTGGATGCTTTCCTCCTTGGCGTCCCCGATAAAGCAGCAGGTATTGACCACGGCCACATCGGCTTCCTCCGCATCGAACACAAATTCATATCCTTTTTCTCTGAGGATTCCCAGCATCAGCTCCGTATCCGCCAGATTCTTATCACAGCCCAGTGAAACAAATACTATTTTCATACAGACCTCACAACCGAAAATAGCCGGCTTTTCGCCAGCTACCTCCCTGCCAGACGAAACTCCTCCGCCCTACTCGCTGCCAAGTATTTTAATCTTGCCCTGATTCAGCTCCTCCACGGCCACTGAAAGAGGTTTCTTATCCCTGCCCTCCACCAGCGTGTCCTCTCCGCTGATAATCTGCCTTGCCCTTTTGGATGTGGCCATCACGATGGAATAGCGGCTGCTCACCACCGGCGTCTCCCCCTGCTCCACATCACTGTTTACTACCTTCATTAAATCTGAATAAGACGGATGTAACATTACTCTTGCACTCCTTTCGCATAACTATGCAGTTCTTCTCTGATTTTCTTTACAAATTTCTCTCTCCGGACCGGCGCCCAGCGGGCCGCAGCCACCAAGCTGTGGACATCCTCCGCGCTTTGCTCCAGATTGTCGTTGACCACCAGGTAATCATAGGCTTCCACCCCTTCCGATTCCTCCGCGGCACGGGCCAGACGGTTCGCAATGGCCTCCTCGCTCTCCGTCCCCCTTCCCTCCAGCCTTCGCTTCAGTTCCTTTACATTGGGAGGCGTCACAAAGATCAGCAGGCATTCGGGAAATTTCTTTTTGATCTTCAGCGCTCCCTGAATCTCGATCTCCAGTATTACATTCTTCCCGGCAGCCAGCTGTTCTTCCACATAGGTCCTGGGCGTGCCATAATAATTGCCGCAGTAGAGCGCATATTCGATAAGGCCGTCCTGTTCTATCTCCTTTTCAAAATGCTCCCTGTCCGTGAAGAAATACTCCACGCCCTCCCGCTCTCCTTCCCGGGGCGCACGGGTGGTCATGGAGACGGACAGCGAATACTGCTCCCTGTGCCTGCGCAGAAGCTCCTTTACAAGTGTACCCTTTCCGGCGCCGGAAAAACCGGAAATAACAATCAGAATTCCCTTTTTTTCCATATTATTTCTCCTCCAACTCCTCCATGCCGTTTTCTTCCGGGGGCTGTGTTCCGACCTGAACCCGACCTGCGATGGTCTCCGGCAAAAGAGCCGAAAGAACCACCTGGCTGTTCTCCATGACAAGCACCGATTTCGTCTTACGCCCCTGAGTGGCGTCGATGGCAAGCCCTCTCTCCCGTGCGCTCTGCACCAGTCTCTTGATGGGCGCCGCTTCCGGACTTACGATCGCAATAATCTTTGCCGTGTTTACTATATTGCCAAAGCCGATATGGATAAGCATACTGCCAACCTCTGTTCTTCTATCTTTCTCATCCGGATCCGTTCACCGGTATGCCCTGTTCCTGCTTTCGGTTCCGGGTCTGCCCCGGCTTTCCCGCTCCCTATTCTATATTCTGGATCTGTTCCCGAACCTTCTCAATCTCCGTCTTCAGCTCGATGGCGCAGTTGGAAAGCTCCAGGTCGTTTGCCTTGGAGAGAATGGTATTGGCCTCCCTGTTCATCTCCTGGGCAATGAAATCCAGCTTCCGGCCCACGGAACCTCCCTTTAAGAGCGTATCCTTCGCCGTCTCCACATGGCTGCGCAGCCGCACAATCTCCTCGTCCACGCATACCTTATCCGCGAAAATGGTTACCTCCGTGATAAGTCTCCCCTCATCCACATTCACATCTTCCAGAAGCTCCCTGACCCTCTCCTCCAGCCTGCGCCGGTATTCCGCAATAATCTGAGGAGAGCGCTCCGCTATAAAATCCACCAGAGCCAGTATGCCGTCCAGCTTCTCAATTAAATCATCTCTTAAATGGCTGCCCTCCGATATGCGTGCATCCACAAATCTGCCCGCAGCACCCGCAACGGCGCTGCGCAGTTCCTTCCACAGCTCCTCCTCATCCAAATCCGCTTCTTCCATAGTAAATATCTCGGGAAATCTGGAAAGCGTAGAAGCGCGGATGTCATTGTCCAGGTGGAACTCCTCAGCCATCTGTGTCAGATAAGTCAGGTATTCCTGCGCCACTTCCCTGTTATAACGGACGGCGGAGGTTTTCTCGGAGAAATCCTCATAGGAAATGTATACATCCACCTTTCCCCGCGAAATATAACTTTTCAGTTCACTGCGGATGGACGACTCAAAGAAATTAAGCGCCTTCGGCATTTTAATGTTTACATCCAAATAACGGTGGTTGACTGATTTTATCTCCACCGTAAATTTCCTGTTGTTCTCGGCAGACTCCCCTCTGCCGAAACCTGTCATGCTTTTGATCATGAGCACTCCTATCCGGGCGACCCCCTCTATGCTGCATATCTTATTTTATTATAAGGTAAGATTTGGAATGCGTCAAGAGTAAGCGGAGGCATTTTAGTGAGAGGATTATCTGTTGGTCCGACAGTTCGTGGACTCATCAACAGAACATACGTACTATCTACAACTGTCTGTAACTTTTCAGACACATAAAAACAGCGGAACCCCACATTTTATGGGATTCCGCTACATAAAAAGCGATAGACGGGACTCGAACCCGCGGGTTCCACCTTGGCAAGGTGGCGCTCTACCAACTGAGCCACTATCGCTTGCTGCGAACAAAATATATATTACTATAGAGAACTTCAAATGTCAATATCTTTTTTTAAATTTGTGGAAAATATAAAAAGGGGAGCTTCAAGAATTGTATTCCATTTACTTCATCTCCCAGTACCCGTCGTAAGCATACCCTGTCTTCC